>CAZBEQ010000019.1:0-62076 GCA_964490975.1 uncultured Oscillospiraceae bacterium
GGCTATTGTATAGTGAAAATTGGTGAAAATTATATTCATGCTTCATCTCTGTAATCTTTTTAAAATGATTGATAATTTATTTTCTGTGTGTTATACTATCTATCGATAAAATACGCACATGGTTTGACGCGCGGATAAGTGCCAATTGGTCATCCGCCCGAATGACGGCCATGGTGGTATAAACTTAAGGAGGATATATCTATGTCAGTTATTTCAATGAAACAGCTTCTGGAAGCAGGCGTCCATTTCGGACATCAGACCAGGAGATGGAACCCGAAAATGGCCGAATACATCTTTACGGAGAGAAACGGCATCTACATCATCGACCTGCAGAAAACAGTAAAAAAAGTTGAAGAAGCTTATTTCTTTGTAAGAGAAGTCGCAATGAACGGCGACGATGTCCTTTTTGTAGGAACAAAGAAACAGGCTCAGGATTCCATCAAGGAAGAAGCTGAAAGAAGCAGCCAGTATTTTGTAAACGCAAGATGGCTCGGCGGCATGCTCACCAACTTCAAAACGATCCAGAAGAGGATCAACAGGCTGAATCAGCTTGAAAACATGGAGAAGAACGGAATGTTCGAAGTTCTTCCGAAGAAGGAAGTCATCAAGCTCAAAGGCGAGATGGAAAAGCTCACAAAATACCTTGGCGGTATACAGAACATGAAGAAGCTCCCTGGCGCATTATTCATCGTTGACCCTAGAAAAGAAAGAAATGCCATACTCGAAGCAAGGAAGCTTGGTATACCTGTAGTTGCTATAGTTGATACCAACTGCGATCCTGACGAAGTTGATTACGTAATCCCTGGCAATGACGATGCTATCAGAGCTGTCAAGCTCATCGCAGCTAAAATTGCTGATGCTATTATAGAAGGCCGTCAGGGTGAGTCGCTTTCCACAGAAAACTCGGACGCTGAAGATAAAATCAACGAGACCGAAGATCTTTCCATGGCAGAAACAGCACAGGAATAAGAATTGATATGCCCGGTCCCCAACAGGGATCGGGCTTAAATCCTAAAACAGTTTGAGAATAATGGCCGATTTTATGGCTAATAATATGATTATTATTGTTTGGAGGAATTTGGATGATTACAGCAGAAATGGTAAAACAACTCCGTGAGAGAACCGGTGCGGGCATGATGGATTGCAAAAAGGCTCTGACTGAAGCGGATGGCAATATGGACAAGGCAATAGAGCTTTTAAGGGAAAAGGGACTTGCAGCTGCAGCTAAAAAGGCTGGCAGGATCGCTGCAGAAGGACTTGTTGAATCATACATACACGGCAACGGCAGAATAGGCGTACTTGTTGAAGTTAATATCGAGACTGACTTTGCAGCTGCAAATGAAGAATTCAAGCAGCTGGTCAAGGATATAGCAATGCAGATAGCAGCTGCCAGACCTGAGTACGTTAAGAAGGAAGAGGTTCCCACAGATATACTTGAAAAAGAAATGAACATTCTCAGAGCACAGGCAAGAAACGAAGGCAAGCCTGAAAAGATAATTGAGAAGATGGTTGAAGGCAGAATCGAGAAATTCTACAAGGAGATATGCCTCCTCGAACAGCCTTGGATCAAGGATCCAGACAAGACGATCAAACAGCTCGTAACGGAGAAGATCGCAACGATAGGCGAAAATATCAGCATCAGAAGATTTGCCCGGTTTGAAAGAGGCGAAGGACTGGAAAAGAAAGAAGAGAATTTTGCTGATGAAGTAGCAAAGCAAATCGGTGGTTAAATAATGAGGGAGCATATAAAATATGTTCCCTTTTTAGTGCAGCGGCAGGAATTTTGATGTTTATGTAGAACAAATAATATGAAGCGGGGGTTGTGACATTTATGATGCCAAAGTATAAGAGAGTATTGCTGAAGTTGAGCGGAGAGGCTCTTGCAGGAAACATGAAAGCTGGCATTGATACTGATACGCTCAGCTCTGTTTCGGACAAAATCAAAGAGGCATACGAAATGGGAACGGAGATTTCCATCGTTGTAGGCGGAGGCAATTTCTGGAGAGGCAGGAGCGGCGTCGGTATGGACAGGACTACGGCCGATCATATGGGAATGCTGGCGACAGTCATTAATTCTCTTGCGCTGCAGGATGCACTCGAATCAAGGGGCATTCCGACCAGGGTACAGTCTGCCATAGAGATGCGGCAGATAGCAGAGCCGTACATCAGAAGAAAGGCAGTCAGACATCTGGAGAAAAAGAGAATAGTGATATTTGCATGTGGCACAGGTAACCCCTATTTTTCAACGGATACCACCGCAGCGCTCAGAGCGGCTGAGATCGATGCTGATGTGATCCTCAAGGCGACAATGGTGGACGGCGTCTATGATAAAGACCCAAAAAAGAATCCTGATGCATTACGTTTCGAAAGCATCTCGTTTTCAGATGCGCTGGGCAGAAGGCTTGGTGTGATGGATTCTACAGCTATGTCACTTTGCATGGACAATAAGATCCCACTGATAGTGTTTGACCTCAGTGATCCGGAGAACATCCTGAGAGTATTGAAAGGTGAAAATGTTGGTACAATTTTAACCTGATACAAATAACAAAAGGAGGGTTTAATATGGAAAAGGCTTTTTACAAGGAATATGAAGACAAGATGACGAAAGCTATAAGCGTGCTGAAGGAAGAATTAGCAGGCCTTAGGGCAGGAAGAGCGAACCCGGCCATCCTCGACAAGATCACAGTTGACTATTATGGAACGCCAACACCTATAAACCAGCTTGGCAGCATCGCGGTACCTGAAGCCAGGGTTATAGTTATACAGCCTTGGGAAGCAAAGGTACTCAAAGAAATCGAAAAAGCCATTCAAAAGTCCGATATCGGTATAAACCCGAATAATGACGGCAAAGTGATCAGGCTCATCTTCCCGGTACTTACGGAAGAAAGAAGAAAAGATCTGACAAAGGGCGTCAAAAAGCATGGCGAAGATACAAAGGTAGCTGTCCGGTCAATCAGAAGAGACGCTATTGAGCATTTTAAAGTCAAGAAAAAGAACAGTGAGATCACTGAAGATGATCTGAAAGATGCAGAAAATGATATGCAAAAGATGACGGACAAGTACATAGCCGAAATCGATAAGGTATTGGAGATCAAGGAAAAGGAAATAATGGAGGTCTAGTGCAGATGGTGGATGTCTCCGGCCGAAGGTTGGAGGATGCAATAAGTTTATTAAATTCTCAGGGCATCGAGAAGATAGAGGTCAGGCTGACTGCTTCTCCCAGACTGAGAGACAGAGGCTATAACGCGGATTCCAGAGTTATCAGACAGACATTGTCTAATCAAAACACAGTTGAGTTATTAGTTTGTAATCTGGATAGCTGACGTACAAGGCTGTGAATACAGCCTTGTTTGCTATCTTTATGTTTTTTCTGCAGAGGTGCTATGAACGCCGGGAGGATATTTGATGTTTTTTTTGCAAAAAAAGAAAAGCGAAAATGTTTTGGTTGATAAGGACAGGATCCCTGTGCATATAGCCGTCATTATGGACGGAAACGGCCGGTGGGCGAGCAAGAGAGGCCTGCCTAGAAAAATGGGGCACAGGGAGGGAGCTAATAACCTTAAAAGAATAGTTAAAGAATGTGATGCAATAGGCATAAAATATCTTACAGCGTACGCCTTTTCAACAGAGAACTGGATTCGGCCCAAGGAAGAGGTTGATGCGCTGATGACGCTTTTGCTTGAGTTTCTCAGGAATGCGGATAAGGAACTGGCCGGCGAAAACATCAGGATACTGGTGATCGGGGATAGGGAGAGGCTTCCTGAGGATATACAAAATGAAATTATCAGAGTGGTAAATAATACATCAACTAATACAGGCCTTAATCTGGTAATGGCCCTCAATTATGGCAGCCGTTGTGAGATTACTTCTGCAGCGGCACATATAGCGAGAGATGTGAAGGATGGAAGGATTAACGCTGAGGATATAGACGAAAAGCTGTTTTCTGACTATCTATATACGAAGGACATACCGGATCCGGATCTAGTGATCAGGCCCAGCGGGGAAAATAGGTTAAGCAATTTCCTATTGTGGCAGTCATCGTATTCCGAGTTCTGGTATTCAAATATATTATGGCCTGATTTTTCTAAGAAAGACCTGCTTGAAGCAATAAGCGAGTATCAGAAGAGAAACAGACGTTATGGAGGTTTGTGAGGATGAAGACCAGGGTAATAAGCGCAGCGGTAGCTTTAGTGCTGCTGGGGGCTGTGGTTTATCTGGGCGGGATCGCCATTGGCATTGCCATTGCTATACTAGCCTTTGTTGGCATTTATGAATTTTACAAAGCGCTATCCATAGGAGGCTACAAGCCCATAAAAGCCTTGGGCTACATATCATGCCTGCCGCTTTTGTACATTGCGCTTTCTGACATACTGCCCGGCGGGTTCCGTCTGGTAGCTGCGGATGTTCTTCTTGCGGCAGCAATATACGTTTTTGTTATGCTTGTTGTGCTATTTTGTGCTATTATGTTCTCTGATGGCAAGTATGATATTAAGGATGCAGCAGTTACTCTTTTCGGTATTATTTATGTAGTATTTCTCTTTTCCTTTGTGACTCTTACAAGGCATATGGATAATGGCTATCTTTATATATGGTTTATTTTTATAGGTGCCTGGGCTACTGATACTTTTGCGTATTTTACAGGTGTCACTATCGGAAAGATAAAAATTGTGCCGAAGATAAGCCCTAAAAAATCTCTTGAAGGCTGTATAGGCGGTGTGGTTGGATGTGTTATCGTTATGGCCGCTTTTGGTGTATATTTTAACAATGTGATAGGTGTGCCGGTTATACATTTTGCCATATTGGGCCTGCTTTGCGGAGTGATTTCACAGCTTGGCGACTGGTCGGCATCAGCTGTGAAGAGGGCTGTAGGTATAAAGGATTACGGTAACATAATGCCAGGACACGGGGGAGTGCTTGACAGGGTGGACAGCATACTTTTCACTGCGCCAGTCGTATTTTTTTACATTAATGTTTTTTTCTGACATGATGTTTTGCATCGGGATGGTATATGATAAGAAATGCTAATTGCCGTAAAATGCAGGAACATCAGAAGGAGAGATAGATGGCAAATAATATTGCAATACTGGGCTCCACAGGCTCAATCGGCGTACAGACACTTGAAGCTGCCCAAAACCTGGGCATAAGAGTCAGTGCTCTTACCGCGAATAAGAATATTGATTTGCTTGTCGAGCAGGCAAAAGCCTTTAGACCGCTGATGGTTTCAATAGGAGACCCCACCCTTGCAACAGAGCTGGAAAGAAAGCTCGATGGAACAGGGATAGAGGTATACAGCGGGTTGGACGGAATGAAGGCTGCTGTTTCAATAGAAGGCATCGATACAGTAGTTACGTCGATAGTCGGCATTGCCGGACTTATACCTACCGTTGAAGCTATACGAAAAGGCAGGAATATCGCCCTTGCAAATAAGGAAACGCTTGTCACTGCCGGAGATATCGTAATGTCGGAAGCGGCACGGTGCGGTGTAACAGTTTTCCCGGTAGACAGCGAGCATTCCGCTATTTACCAGTGCCTCGCCGGCAACAGAAGGCAGGATGTGGAGCGCCTGATACTCACCGCATCAGGAGGACCCTTCAGAGGAAAAAAGTATGATGAACTCAAAGATGTAACTGTTTCGCAGGCTCTGAAACACCCTAACTGGAGCATGGGAAGCAAGATAACCATAGACTCGGCGACACTTATGAACAAAGGGCTTGAGGTGATAGAGGCCCGTTGGCTGTTCGGCTTTATGCCTGACAGGATCAAGGTCGTCGTTCATCCACAGAGTATCATACATTCGATGGTGGAATACAGGGATGGTTCTGTGATAGGACAGCTTGGTTCACCGGATATGAGGATCCCGATACAGCTGGCGCTGACCTGGCCGGAAAGGGAAGCAAACGGCTTTTCGAAGCTGGACCTGCTCAAGTGTGGCAGCCTGACCTTCGAAGAGCCTGACATGGATACATTCAGATGCCTGGGGCTTGCATTCGAAGCGCTGGCTGCGGGAGGTACCATGCCTGCAGCCATGAATGGAGCAAATGAAGCTGCGGTATCGCTCTTTATTGATGGAAGGATAGGATTTTGCGATATACCGAAGCTGATAGAAAAAACGATGTTTGCTCATAATGTGAATACTAAGCCTTGCCTTGATGATATAATAGAAGTAGACAAATGGGCAAGAAAGTTGGTTGGAGGTAACGTATGAATCTAATCCTGGCCATCCTGGCTTTTAACATTATAGTAATTGTACATGAAATGGGCCATTTTATTATAGCAAGGAAAATGGGCATAAAAGTCCTGGAGTTCTCTCTTTTTATAGGGCCCAAGATATTCAGCATCGACAGAGGCGGCATAACATACTCCCTCAGGTTGTTCCCGATAATGGCATATGTAAAGATGCTCGGCGAGGAAGAGGCATCAGACAACGAGGCGGCTTTTAATAACAAGCCCAAGTATGCCCGCGCATTAACTGCTTTAGGTGGCCCTGCTGCTAATATTCTGCTTGCCGCTGTCCTGCTGACTGCGTATTTCTCGATACAGGGCTACTATACTGTGGAAATAGGACAGATCACTCAAAACTCACCTGCGGCTGAAGCCGGATTACAGGAGGGCGACAAAATCGTTTCCTATGATGGAAAAAGAACGTATATCCTTGAAGATATAATACAATTCCTTTATATTTCAAAGGGTGTGCCGGCTAAGGTCGAAATAGAGAGAGACGGAGAAACGCTGACCAGAGAACTGGTACCGGTCGTACATCCGCAGGCTATGGAACCTAAAATAGGTGTGACGCTTGCAGCTGAGACCGAAGACAATTCCAATATCATAAAGGCATTATCGCCGGGCATGCCTGCTGAACAGGTAGGTCTGCGTGTTGGAGACAAAATAGTTGAGATCAATGGGACCCAGGTTGACAGCGGTACTAAACTTGTCGAGCTTGTAAAAATGAATGGCTTGAAGGAGCTTGAAATAAAAGCAATAAGAGATGGCGCTGTTGTAAATGTAACGCTTGAGCCGGTTGAAGTTAAGTCTGATGAATCATATGATACGGGACTGAAGTTTATTGCTGTCAAAGGCAATGTTATTGAATCCTTCGGCCAGGCGGCAGCTTTTACCTACTCAATAATCAGAAGCGTTTTTTACAGCCCCGAATGGCTTTTTACAGGCAAGGCCAAGGTGTCCGATATGATGGGGCCGATCGGTATGGTCAGCACTATTACTACAACGGTAAAGCAGGCGCCGGATGTCGGCCAGATGCTGGCTTACCTGATGTATATAACAGGCTTGCTGAGCGTTGCGGTAGGAGCTACGAACATGATACCGTTCCCGGCGCTTGATGGTGGCAGGCTGCTGCTGATAGCGATCGAGGCAGTCAGAGGGAAGCCTCTGAGTCAGGAGAAGGAGTCATATATATCCATAGTCGGATTTGTTCTGATAATTTTGTTAGGGATTTATATAGCCTACAATGATATACTTAAAATAGTGACCGGATAGCACCTTATTATAGGCAACAAGGGAGTTGAGTATTTTGGAGCAATATCTGCAAAGAAAAAATACCAGGAAGATACGCATAGGCGATGTCTATATCGGGGGCAATGCTCCTGTGACGGTACAGTCGATGACTAATACCGATACAAGGGACGTAAAAGCCACGATCGGGCAGATCAAGAGACTTGAAGAGGCAGGCTGCGAAATCATCAGGGTGGCTGTGCCTGATCAGGAAGCCGCAGATGCGGTAAAAGAGATAAAAAAGGCTATAAAGCTACCTCTGGTAGCTGATATACACTTTGACTACAGACTTGCTCTGGCCTGTATGGAAAACGGCATTGACAAGATACGGCTTAACCCCGGAAATATAGGGGGTTACGATAAGGTAAAAAAGGTCGTTGAAATGGCCAGACCCAGGGAAATACCGATAAGGATAGGTGTTAATTCAGGTTCGATCGAAAAGCCGATCCTTGCAAGATACGGAGGAGTAACTCCGGAGGGTATGGTAGAAAGCGCATTGGGACATGCCAGGATACTTGAGGATCTTGGCTTCAATGATATTGCGATATCTCTGAAGGCCTCAAATGTGCCTATGACTATTGAGGCTTACAGGCAGATGTCTCAGAAAACTGACTATCCTCTTCACATAGGTGTGACCGAGGCAGGGACACTTTTTGCCGGAACCATCAAATCAGCTGCAGGGATTGGCTGCCTGCTTGCAGAGGGGATAGGCGATACTCTGAGAGTGTCATTGACGGGTGATCCGGTGGAAGAGGTCAGAGTCGGGCTTGAACTGGTTAAAGCAATGGGGCTTCGAAAAACCGGAGTAGAATTTGTATCATGCCCAACCTGCGGCAGAACCAGGATAGATTTGATCAAGATAGCAAATGAAGTGGAAAAGCGGTTGCAAGGCTGCAACAAGCATATAAAGGTAGCGATGATGGGGTGTGCGGTAAATGGACCCGGCGAAGCAAGAGAGGCTGATATAGGCATTGCCGGAGGCGATGGCGAAGCACTGTTGTTCAAAAAAGGCGAAATCGTCCGTAAAATACCGCAGGACAGGATAGTAGACGAGCTATTGGCTGAAATAGATAAGATGGAGATATAACGAGGCCAGATAAAACGGAGATATATTTACAAAAGGGGATCAAATCACTATGTTGGAACCGGCAGTCAACAAAAGCTTTGTTGAGATATTTCCGGACGTGGAACTTGACGCGGATATACGGGAGTTTTTTAATGAAGTCAGGATCATAAATCTAAGGGCTTTCAAAAAAACCGGGAAGCTTGTAGTTAAGGCCAATGCAGCAGAACTGATACCCGCAGAGGCAGTCGAGCGTGTGCAGTCGGCTTTATCACAGGCTTTTTTCATGGATGTTGAGATTAGACTCAGTTTCTCGGTAAAGGCGCCACTAAACGAACTCATTGAGGAATACGGTGAAAGTATTATATATATTGTCAATTCAAAAATAGCATTGAGCAAAGGTATTTTAAACGGCTGTACCTTAAAGCTGGATGGAGATGTTCTTAATATCCTGCTGTCAACAAAGGGCGAGGCGATCATGAAGGCAAAGGGCTGCGACAAGCTTATAGAAGAAATCGTGGAATGTTCCTTCGGAGAAAGGATAAGGGTTGTATTCTGTGACCGGCAGCTCGATGAGCAGTTCAAAGAGAAATACAATGAATTCAAGGAGAATGAAGAGGCCCGTATAAACGATAAACTCGACGCAGAGGAGAAGATTCAAGCCAATGGGACAACCAAACGCAAAAGAAAGAAGGAGACTGACAACAGCGACTCCAAGGTCCTGGAAATAATTCTCGGAAAGAATTTCAGCGACAGTATCATGAGAATGAGCGAGGTAACGCAGGACTCGGGCAAGGTCTCCATTTGTGGCGATGTGTCAAATGTTACGTTTAAGGAGATTCGTGGAAATCGTTTTATTTGTGCCTTTGACGTAACGGATTATACCAGCTCGCTCTCGATTAAGCTTTTTGTGCCCAAGGATGACTATGACCTTAGAGCGGAACAGATAAAGGAAGGCCTCTTCATGAAGGTAAGGGGAGAGGCCCAGTTTGACAAATATTCAAAAGAATTGGCTATTATGGCTACCGATATTATCGAGCTCGAGAGAGAAAACAAGATCGATAATGCGGAGATAAAGAGGGTCGAGCTGCACCTGCATACGCAAATGAGTGCAATGGATGCAGTAACGCCGGCGGCCAAGCTGGTGGAGCGTGCGGCACAGTGGGGACATAAGGCTATAGCTATCACGGACCATGGTGTGGTCCAGTCTTACCCGGAAGCTTACAGTGCCGGTAAAAAGAACAAGATAAAGATAATATACGGAGTGGAGTGCTATTTACTCGACAATGAGTCCCCGGTGCTCCTGAGCAGCGGGAATGGGAACGGCGGGCATCCTCTTGACGGCGGTTTTGTGGTTTTTGATATTGAGACCACCGGCTTGTACCAGGCAAAGGACAGGATCACCGAGATAGGTGCAGTCAAGGTCGAAAACGGCAAGATCACCGAAAGGTTCAACACTTTTGTTAATCCAGGTATTCCTATACCGGAAATGATTACAAAGCTGACAAGCATTACTGATGCTATGGTAGCAGATGCACCGGATATAGGCATGGCGCTTGACAGCTTCCTCGAGTTTACAGGAGGGCTTCCTGTTGTTGCGCACAATGCCTCATTTGATACAGGCTTTATAAGACATAACGCAAAGCTCAACGAAAAGATTTTTAACAATGCCATATTGGACACGCTGCAGCTCAGCCGGCATCTTTTCCCTGAGCTTAACAGGCACAAGCTGGATATTGTGGCAAAGCATCTGGGGGTCAAGCTTGAAAATCATCACAGGGCAGTAGACGATGCGCAGGCTACCGCCGAGATTTTTGTAAAGTGCCTTGAATTGGTCGCAGAAAAAGGCGCAAGTACTGTTGAGGATATCGACGGGTTATTTTCGGGCCAGTTTGATTTTAAAAAGGCCGAGTCCTACCATGCGATACTGCTGGTCAAAAACCTAACAGGCCTCAAGAACCTTTATAAAATAATATCGGAGTCACATCTCAATTATTTCTACAAAAAGCCGAGAGTGCCGAAAAGTCTGCTGATGCAATATAGGGAAGGGCTTATTTTGGGGAGTGCCTGTGAAGCGGGGGAGCTGTTCAGAGCTATCGTGGACGGCAAGAGCAGCAGCGAGATCGAAAAAATCGCAGCCTTTTATGATTATCTTGAAATACAGCCACTTGGCAACAACGAATTTCTGGTGGCGAGTGGAAAGGTTTCGGATCATGAACAGCTGAAGGAGTTAAACAGAAGGGTCGTGCAGCTGGGAGAAAAGCTGAAAAAACCTGTTGTTGCGACCTGTGATGTACATTTCATGGAGCCAAGGGACGAGATATTCAGGAGAATACTCATGCACGGCCAGGGGTATTCAGATGCAGACAGACAGGCTCCGCTGTATTTCAGGACCACTGAAGAAATGCTCGGGGAGTTCGATTATCTTGGAAATGAAAAAGCATTTGAGGTCGTGGTCACAAACACTAATATGATAGCCGATATGGTGGATGAAATCTTACCAATACCCATGGGAACATATCCTCCAAAAATCGAAGGCGCCGAGCAGGAAATAGAGAAGCTTGCATATGAAAAGGCTTATTCGGTATATGGCGACCCGCTGCCGGAGATGGTTTCCAAAAGATTGGAGAGGGAACTCACTTCAATTATTAAAAATGGTTTTGCTGTTATGTATATTATTGCTCAGAAGCTGGTCAAGAAGTCCAACGACGACGGCTATATCGTAGGCTCGAGGGGTTCTGTCGGTTCGTCTTTTGCGGCTACGATGACAGGTATTACCGAAGTCAACCCTTTGCCACCTCATTATATCTGCAAAAAGTGCAAGCATTCGGAGTTTATCACAGACGGCTCTGTAGGCTCAGGCTTTGATTTGCCGAAAAAGTACTGCCCGGAATGCGGCGAGCTTATGAAGGGCGACGGCCATAATATTCCGTTTGAAACCTTCCTTGGCTTTGACGGAGACAAGGCTCCTGATATCGACCTGAATTTTTCAGGCGAGTATCAGGCACAGGCCCATAAATATACAGAAGTGCTTTTTGGAAAGGGACACGTGTTCAAGGCCGGTACCATAGCTTCTGTCGCAGACAAGACGGCATACGGCTTTGTCAAAAAGTACCTTGATGAAAAAGGCATAGTTACTACCAATGCAGAAATAAACAGGCTCGTAAAGGGCTGTACCGGCATTAAAAGAACAACTGGTCAGCACCCCGGAGGTATAATAGTAATACCCAGTGAAAATGATGTACATGATTTTTCGCCGATACAGAGGCCTGCTGATGACATCGGCTCCGACATTATCACAACGCATTTTGATTTCCACTCGCTGCATGATACGATATTGAAGCTTGATATACTGGGACATGATGACCCTACTATGATCAAGATGCTGTGTGATCTGACAGGGATAGACATTTACGATGTACCTGTCAACGATGAAAAAGTGATGCAGCTTTATCTGACAACTGAGCCGCTGGGACTCAAGCCGGAGGATATCAACAGTGAAGTAGGCACATTTGCACTGCCTGAATTCGGTACTAAATTTGTCAGACAGATGCTTCTGGATACAAAACCGAAAACGTTTTCAGACCTGCTCCAGATAAGTGGTCTTTCCCATGGAACGGACGTGTGGCTCAATAATGCGCAGGACCTTGTCAGAAATGATGTATGTACGATTTCGGAGGTTATAGGTACCAGAGATAATATCATGGTATACCTTATGTACAAAAACCTGCCATCGAAGAGCTCCTTCAAGATCATGGAGGATGTCAGGAAGGGTAAGGGCCTGAAGCCTGAATACGAAGAGGAAATGAAGGCCCATGATGTGCCGGATTGGTATATTGAATCCTGCAAAAAGATCAAGTACATGTTCCCCAAAGCCCATGCGGCAGCTTATGTGCTAACTGCAATGAGGATAGGCTGGTTCAAGGTTTATCATCCGCTTGCCTTTTATGCAACATATTTTACAGTCAGGGCAGATGAATTTGATGCTTCAACGATGGCCTGCGGCAGGGAGAATGTTCGAAGGAGAATTGCAGAGCTGGAAAAAATGGGCAATAATATGACTGCTAAGGATAAAAGTGTTTTGACTATTCTTGAGGTGACAAATGAAATGTACTCCAGAGGTATCGATTTTATGAAGGTAAATCTTTATGAATCTGATGCTACCAAATTCAAGATCCACTGTAATGGTCTCAGACCTCCGCTGAATTCCCTTCAGGGCCTGGGGGCAAATGCAGCCAGGGCAATAGTTGAGGCCAGAGCACAGGGCGAATTTATTTCCATTGAGGATCTGAAGATCAGGGCGAAGGTCAGCAAGACTGTAATTGAGATACTGCAGCAGAACGGTTGCCTCAATGGCATACCTGAAAGCAGCCAGATGTGCCTGTTCTAGAAACTAATATTCAAGGTTCAATTTCCACAAGCAAGCCCTGCCGATTCTCGCTAGCTGGTTGAAAAGACCGGTGGCGCTGTTTGTGGAGGTTGTGTTTCCTGCTCCAGAGCCCTGCTGCCTCATATACAGTAGAGAGGGAGCGTTTGCAATACCCGTAAGACGTGACCTCTTACTCCAAAGTTAATGCTTCTTCATGGGGAGTATAACAGTAGGTGCTTGGAAACACAAACGGAATAAACAGTGCCGGCGGTCTAACAAAAAGTCGGCTTAAACTTTTGAAAAAACAAATTGTCGTAAATAAATGATTGATAATTGCGGATAATAGTGCTATAATACTTTTTGGACTAAGCATATCGTTTTTTCTTGGAAAAGAGTGGGCCGAACCCACTCTTTGTGTTTAGATATAGGCTTTGAGTCCAGCCGAAAGGATTGGAGATGCACAATGGCGAAGAAAAAGGTTGAGGATATAGTAGAAGAGCTTGCCCAACCGGTAGCTGAAGCACTGGCCTTTGAACTTGTGGATGTTGAATATCTAAAGGAAGGCGCCAACTGGTACCTGAGAGTATATATCGACAAGCCGGGCGGCATCATGATCGATGATTGTCAGGCTATGAGCGAACAATTGAGTGATCTGCTCGACGAAAAGGATCCTATCAAGCAGAGTTACATACTGGAGGTTTCATCTCCGGGAGAAAGGCCTCTGAAAAAGGATCGCGACTATGAACGCTTCAAGGGTGAATTTGTCGAAGTCAAGCTTTACCAGCCATTGAATGGTAAAAAGATATATGATGGCGAACTGCTTGGATTAAACGGAGATATTGTGGAAATAAAGACTGAAGAAGGAGTCACCATGGGCTTTGACAGAAAAGACACAGCCCTTGTGAGACGGATCATACGGTTTTAGTAAAATATGCATAATGGCCGAAGAATATAAAATAAGGCTGCTGATGATGAATTCCCGGATATCGGGGTATTACAGGAGGTAGGAAAATGAGTGCGGAATTGATTCAGGCATTGGATCAACTGGAAAAGGAAAAAGGAATAAATAAGGAAGTTCTGATCGAGGCGATTGAAGCTGCCCTTATTTCAGCTTACAAAAGGAACTTTGGATCAACACAGAATGTGAAGATCTATATAGATCGACAGACCGGTGATGTGAGGGTCTTTGCACTCAAGAGAGTAACATCCAGGCCTGAGGATGAAAATGGAGATATTGGACTTGATGAGGCACATAAGCTTGATGCTTCATATGTTGAGGATGATATAGCTGAAGTAGAAGTCACACCTCGTAAATTCGGAAGGATTGCCGCACAGACTGCAAAGCAGGTCGTTATGCAGAGAATACGAGAAGCAGAGCGTGGTATCATTTTTGATGAGTTTTATAATAAGGAAGGCGACATAGTAACAGGGATTATTCAGAGAAATGAAAGAAAAAATATCGTGATCGATCTTGGCAAAACCGAAGCGGTAATGAGTCCGTCTGAACAGACTGTCGGAGAGGAATACAGATTCAATGACAGAATAAAGACATATATAGTTGAAGTCAAAAAGACTACAAAAGGGCCTCAGATACTTGTGTCAAGGACGCACCCGGGACTTGTAAAAAGGCTGTTTGAGCTCGAGGTCCCTGAAATCCATGACGGAACAGTTGAAATTAAAAGCATTTCAAGGGAAGCCGGCTCCAGGACAAAGATCGCTGTCTATTCAAGGGATCCCAACGTGGATCCGGTAGGCGCATGTGTCGGACAGAAGGGCATCAGAGTGCAGGCTATAGTAGATGAACTCAGGGGTGAAAAAATCGATATCATCAGATGGAGCAATGATCCTGAGGAGTATATTTCCAGCAGCCTTAGCCCTGCAAAGGTAGTACGTGTTGATGCCAATGAAGATGCAAAAACTGCCAGAGTCATCGTACCTGATTTCCAGCTTTCGCTGGCTATCGGCAAGGAAGGCCAGAATGCAAGACTTGCAGCCAGACTGACAGGCTGGAAGATAGATATCAAGAGTGAGTCGCAGCTCAGAGCTGTCATTGAACAGCAGATGTTCAATATGGATAGTTACAATAATAATGAAGATGGGTACGAAGAATTCGAAGAAGAGTATAATGGTGAGTATGAAAGTACCGACAATACGGATACAGAAACGGATGCTGCGGATGTAACCCCGGATAATGATCAGGAATAGGAGTGACATGCTTGAAGCAAAAAAAAATACCTTTACGTATGTGCCTCGGCTGTCATGAGATGAAGCCCAAAAAGGAACTTATCAGGATCGTCAGGGACAAAGAAGGTGTAACCAGTGTAGACTTCACCGGTAAAAAAGCCGGCAGGGGCGCTTATATATGCAGAAGTGTCGAGTGCCTGGAAAAGGTCAGAAAGGGCAAGAAGCTCGAAAAAGCTTTCGAAGCCCGCATCGAGGATACTGTTTATGACACACTGAAACTGCAACTGGAGGGAAATGATGGCTGATAGGATATATTCCTTTATGGGACTGGCAGCCAAGGCAGGAAAGCTTTTATCGGGTGATGAGACCTGTGAAAGAGCTATAAAAAGCGGAAAGGTACACCTGGTTATTGTATCTGAAGATGCCTCGGACAATACCAAGAAGAAATTCAGGGATATGTGCAGTTACAGAAGTATAGAGCTTCGGGAATTTGGCGAAAAAGAACTGCTTGGCAGATTTTCCGGAAAAAGTATACGTTCTGTCATCGCAATAATGGAAACAAACTTCGCAGGGCATCTTATGGAAATGATCGATAATCGTGGTATAGAACATGGGGGTGTATAGATTTGGAAAAGGTTAGAGTATATGAACTGGCTAAGGAATTGAATACGACAAGCAAGAGGCTGATGGAAAAGCTTGCGGAAATCGATATCAATGTAAAAAACCACATGAGTCTTCTTGAAGACCATGAACTGGATTCTCTATACAAGCATATCGGTATAATCAAGCATGATGGGAAAAGTAACGAGACAGATGAAAGGAAAGCTCCTCCTGCAGCGCCTGTACAACCGAAGCCTGAGATCAAAAAGGATAATAAAAGCGCCCCCCGTATTATTAGGACTACTGAAATAGTAATCAACAGCAGGAATGATGAGAGGGAAGCAGCCAGGAACAGCTTCAATAAAGGTGACTCCAAAGGCGGCAGGAACGATGACAAAAGAAATGATTTCATCAGGTCTGCAGACGCAAATTCGGGTTTGCTTTCTGGATTTGTAAGAAGAAGCAGGCCAGATTATGCAAATAATGCAAATACGGTTCATAAGCAGGAATCCGGCAGAGCTATACATGGCTCTAATGCCAGAGATGCCGTCCGCGCAGATGAAATAGTAAAAACGCAGATAAGTACAAATACTGATATAAAGACGGTAAAAAAGGATATGGCGGCTGAGCTTATTGAAACTAAAATGACCGAACCTGCAAAGGATATGAAAATAAATATGAATGAAATGACCGCAAAGGAAGAAAAGGCAAAAGGGCAGGATGAAATGACAAGGACTGTAGATGATATCAAACATGAAAATGTCAAACAGGAACCTGTAGCACCTGTTGAAGCAAAAAGCCGTCCGGATGAATCCAAAACAGCCCAGACAGGTAAGGAAGCTGATACAGCAAGAAGTATGCAGAATGATCAACAAGCCGATACAGTAAGAATTGCTGATAAATCGCAGACAGACAGAAACCATGTGCAGCCATCCAGACCGCAGGGTGACAAACCTCAGTACGATAGGCCGCAATACGACAGGCCTCAGTACGATAGGCCGCAATACGACAGGCAGCAGGGCGACAGACCACAATACCAGGGCAACAGGCCGCAGGGTGACAGACCGCCATACCAGGGTAGCAGGCCGCAGGGTGACAGGCCTCCATATCAGGGAAACAGGCCACAGGGTGACAGGCCTCCATATCAGGGAAACAGGCCGCAGGGTGACAGACCGCCATATCAGGGAAACAGGCCACAGGGTGACAGGCCTCCATACCAGGGCAGCAGGCCACAGGGTGACAGACCACCATACCAAGGTGACAGACAGCAGGGTGACAGGCCTCCATACCAGGGCAGGCCACAGGGCGACAGGCCGCCATACCAGGGCAACAGACCGCAGGGCGACAGGCCGTCATACCAGGGCAGCAGGCCGCAGGGCGACAGGCCGCCATACCAAGGCAGCAGGCCGCAGGGTGACAGGCCGCCATACCAGGGCAGCAGGCCGCAGGGCGACAGGCCGCCATATCAGGGAAATAGGCCACAGGGTGACAGACCGTCATATCAAGGCAACAGACCGCAGGGTGACAGATCTCAGGGGACGGGATTCAGACCAGCAGGAAAACAGCTTGATATACCAAAGCCGGATCTTACTATTGCCCAGAAGGAAGAGCTCGGACAGAAGAGTGAGACCAGACGTGAATTTATAGGGAAAGATAATGATAAGGATGTAAAAAGAGAGCAGAGGAAGGAAGCTCCAAAGGTATTGCCAACCAAGCCTAATAAGAGGGTAAAGCCTGCAAATATCGGGCTTCATGAAAAGAAGGGCGTATCTGAGATACTTTCCGAAGACTTTATTCTCAATGAGTTTTATGAAGATAATGAAGCAAAGAAGAAGAAGCTTAACAGGCAGAAGAGGGAAAAGGAGCAGTTAAAGCATATACCAAAGCGTGCTGTACTAACATCCATAACCATACCTGAAAGCATCACTGTCAAGGATCTGGCTGAAGCGCTGAAGAAGACTTCGACGGAAGTAATCAAAAGGCTTATGGTTTATGGGATGATGGCTACCTTAAACCAAGAGGTTGACTTTGATACTGCTACAGTAGTTGCTGAAGAATTCGGAGTAAAGACAGAAAAAGCAGTTGTCATAAATGAAGAGGATATACTGTTTGACGATAATGAACAGATAGATCCGGAAAAACTGGAACCAAGGCCACCGGTAGTTGTAGTTATGGGGCATGTTGACCATGGGAAGACCTCGTTGCTCGATGCAATCAGATCCACACATGTCATTGATAATGAAGCCGGAGGCATTACCCAACATATCGGTGCATACACAGTTAAGATAAACGACAGGAATATAACATTCCTCGATACACCGGGCCATGAAGCCTTCACAGCGATGAGAGCAAGAGGCGCGCAGGTCACGGATGTCGCTATACTTGTAGTTGCAGCTGACGACGGCGTTATGCCTCAGACCATAGAAGCAATAAACCATGCGAAGGCAGCAAACGTTTCAATTATAGTTGCAATCAATAAAATTGATAAACCTGGCGCAAATCCTGATAAAGTAAAGCAGGAACTGACAAAGTATGGCCTCGTATCAGAGGAATGGGGCGGCGATGTCATCTGTGTCAACGTATCTGCAAAGAAGCGCGAGAATATAGACCAACTGCTTGAAATGGTATTGCTGACAGCGGATGTGCTGGAATTGAAGGCTGATCCGAACAGGCAGGCAAAGGGAACTGTAATAGAAGCAAAGCTGGACAAAAATAGAGGACCACTTGCAACAGTGCTTGTACAAAGAGGTACTCTCAATGTTGGAGATTCGATCGTTTCAGGTACTACTGTCGGCAGAATAAGAGCGATGGTGGATGATAAAGGAAATGCAGTAAAAAGCGCGGGACCATCAATACCGGTAGAGATACTTGGACTCCCTGAAGTTCCGGAAGCAGGCGAGCTGTTTTATGTAATACAGGATGAAAGGATCGCCAGACAGCTTGTTGAAAAACGCAGGATGAAACAGAAGGCAGAGCAGCAGAGTACAACCTCCAGAGTTTCCCTTGACGACCTTTTCAAACAGATACAGGAGGGAAAGGTCAAGGATCTCAATATTATTATCAAAGCAGATGTACAGGGTTCTGTCGAAGCAGTGAAGCAATCCCTTGAAAAGCTGTCCAACAACGAAGTAAGGGTCAATGTGATCCACGGAGGAGTTGGTGCTATAACAGAATCGGATGTAACACTTGCTGGTATTTCGAATGCGATAATAATCGGCTTTAATGTAAGACCTGGTACCAATGTAGCAGAAGCTGCTCAGAACACAGGCGTTGACATGCGTTTGTACAGAGTCATCTATAATGCTATAGAAGATGTCCAGGCTGCCATGAAGGGCATGCTTGAGCCTACGTTTAAAGAAGTTGTACTGGGGCATACTGAAGTAAGGCAGATATTCAAGGTATCAGGAGTTGGAACGATAGCAGGATGCTATGTTCTGGACGGAAAGATAAACAGGAACAACGATATCAGGATTATCAGGGACGGTATCGTAGTACACGAGGGAAGCTTGGCTTCACTTAAACGTTTCAAGGATGACGCGAAGGAAGTACTGCAAGGCTTTGAATGCGGTCTTTCTGTAGAAAGATTCAACGACATCAAGGAGAATGACATTATTGAATCATATACGATGGAAGAGGTTAAGCGTCAATAAACACCCCTGAGGGGACAATGAGGCTGGACGGGCGGTAATACTGTCTGCCCGGCCTTTTTTTACTGAAAGACGCTTTAGCCCGACATTTACACAATATGTTCCGGAAGGAGTGATTTTATGGACAGGACGGACAGAATATCAGAAGAAATGAAAAAAGAGGTAAGCGCAATTATCCAAAATGAGCTGAAAGACCCGAG
Organism: uncultured Oscillospiraceae bacterium; assembly: GCA_964490975.1. Classification (GTDB taxonomy): domain Bacteria; phylum Bacillota; class Clostridia; order Acetivibrionales; family DTU013; genus DTU013. Next base: position 19,573 of record CAZBEQ010000019.1, read on the forward strand.
ACTGACTAAAATGATAAGTGTTACGACTGCGGAGGTCACCAGGGATCTGAGGTATGCAAAGGTTTATATAAGTGTTCTTGGCGATGAGAATGACAAGAATAATGCCATACAGGGGCTAAAAAGCGCTGCGGGCTTCATCAGGCGTGAAATAGGGCAGCGGCTGAAGCTTCGTTATACACCGGAGATACTGTTTGAACTGGATAATTCTATAGAGCGCGGTGTGTATCTTAACAAACTCATAAATGATACACTTCATGGGAAATAGGAGAACTCCGGATGCTTAAAACAATAGCTGAAGTAATAAAAAATGCAAACACTGTAGCAATACTCCCGCATATCGCGGCGGATGGTGATGCCATTGGTTCATCTCTTGCCCTGGCAATCGAGCTTTCAGCCAAAGGCAAGGAGGTTTCAGTGATACTTGAGGAGAGCGTACCACAAATATATCGATTTTTGCCAGGTATCCATTTGACTTATGTCTATCCGGCAGGGAAAAAAGGTTATGATCTGGTAATTGCTCTTGACTGTGGTGATATTGACAGGCTCGGAAAAAGAAAAGAAGTATTTGAAGGTGCTCCGGTTACTGTGAATATTGACCACCATACGACAAATCGAGGATTTGCCGATTATGATCACGTAGATCCTTTATCCTCAGCGACGGGCGAAATAATTTTCAGTTTGCTCAAGGAAATCGGTACAGAGCCTGGAAAGGATGCTGCCGTCTGTCTGTATACAGCGATAAGTACTGATACAGGCAGCTTCAGATATAGCAATACTGCGCCAACAACTCATACAATATGTGCTGAACTCCTAAAAAAAGGAATAGATATTGCAGACATATCAAAACGTGTATTTGATACGGCATCATATGAAAAGGTAAGGTTAACCGGGGAGGCTATCAATTCGCTCGGATTATTCTTAGATGGAAAGGTGGCCGTTTTGACACTTACTCAGGAAGCAATAAAACGATCCGGAGCGGGAGAAGAGGATAGCGATGGTATCATAAATACTGCACGAAACATAAGAGGCGTTGAGGTGGCCGTTATGTTAAGGCAAATGGTTAACGGTGATATCAAGGTAAACCTACGTTCCAACTATTACGTGGATGTATCCTCGGTAGCAGGTAAGTATTCGGGAGGCGGACATAAAAGGGCTGCAGGGTTTACGGTGAGTGGCGGAGAGCTTTATGAAACAGAAAAATTGCTCCTTGAAGATTTAAAAGGAATGCTTTGATATGGATGGTATAATTAATGTATTGAAACCTCCTGGGATGACATCCTTTGATGTGGTTGCTGTATTACGGGGCCTAACGGGGGTCCGCAGGATCGGTCATGCAGGTACTCTTGATCCTATGGCTGTGGGGGTATTACCTGTTTGTATAGGCAGAGCGACAAAAGCCATTGAGTTTTTGATGGATAAGGACAAGGTGTACAGAACAGAGTTGACACTTGGTATTTCAACTGATACACAGGACACTACAGGAACAGTGATTTCAAGGACTGAACCCCGGTTCGGCGATACCGAAATAGTTGATGCTGTATCTTCGTTTGTGGGGGAATACCTGCAAATGCCACCAATGCATTCAGCCATAAGAGTGGATGGCAAGAGGCTGTATGAGCTTGCAAGGGAAGGCGTTGAAATCGAAAGACAGCATAGGAAAGTAGTGATATATTCGGCAAAGGTGTTGTATATAGACAGGTCAGACGGTATTAAGGTACTGATAGATATACATTGCTCCAAGGGAACATATATACGTACCATATGTGCAGATATCGGAGAAAGACTCGGCTGTGGGGGATGTATGTCGTTCCTGCTGAGGATGAGAGCAGGAACCTTCGACCTGTCAAACGCCTATACTTTGGAAGAGCTTTCCGACCTAAAAGAACACGGTGATCCGGGTAGTGCTTTGACAGGGGTGGACAGTATATTCGGAAGCCTTGATAGTTACAAGCTTGATGAACCTTCTGAAAAAAAAATCAGAAACGGGATGAAGGTACCGGTATGGCAGTCATCTTTACTTTGTAAAGGCGATACCCCTGTGCGTGTATACAGCAGTACCGGAGATTTTATTGCGTTAGGAATGATTATAGATAGTGAAAAAGGGAATTATCTGAGAGTAAGAAAATTTTTTTAGTTGCCATAATGGCTTGAATGGGGTCATAAGAATTGAAAACTATATTCGGAATTGAAAAAATTAAATTCGAAAGCTGTACAACAGCAGTCGGACTTGGAAATTTCGACGGCCTGCATGTCGGTCATATGGCTCTTGTCAATACGCTTATCAGCGAAGCCAGGATAAATAGACTGCAATCAATGATATATACCTTTACAAAGCATCCTGAAAATATTATCAGAAAGAAGCTTTTCACGCCTTTGCTGACTACTGTCGGAAAGCGTATCCAGATCCTTGGGGAAACTCAGCTCAATTATGTTTTTTTTGATGAATTTGATGAAGAGTATTCCAGAATGAAGCCGGAAGACTTCGTCAGGGAGGTTTTACTCGGTAAGCTTGGTGCCGGGCTGGTTGTGGCAGGCTTCAACTACAGGTTCGGATATATGGGACAGGGAGATGTAGGACTGCTTAGAGAACTTGGAAAGAAGTACAACTTCAGAGTAATAATGATCCCACCTGTAATGATAAACAATGAGATCGTAAGCAGTACAGCCATACGGGGACATGTTGAAAAGGGTGACATGGAAGGCGTTTTCAGACTTCTTGGGAGGCATTATTCCATAACGGGCGATGTTACGGATGGGAAGAGACTTGGCAGAAGGATCGGTTTTCCGACCGCAAATCTGCATCCTGAAGAATATCTGATAATGCCGCATAACGGGGTATATGTCACAAAGACTCTTTATAACGGTGAGTTTTACAACAGCCTTACAAACGTTGGACATAACCCGACCTTCGGCGATATGCCTGCAACTAGCGTAGAGACACATATACTCGATTTTGATAAGGATATATATAAAAGCAATATTGAAGTATTTTTCCTGACTAAGATAAGAAATGAAAAAAAGTTCAGGAGCGCTGATGAATTATCTAACCAGATAGCAAGAGATATAAATAGCGCAAGAGAGTATTTCAATACAAATATGCTTTAAAATTTGTTAATTCTAAGACAAATTAAGGTGTGGTACAGTATAATTATAAGATATGAATTATGATTTTCTTTATAGATAAGCTGATTGAATTACTTTACATAATTCGCGAAAAAGGTGGTATGTTAATGATCATAAGAATGGAAAGCATAGGCAAGACTTATGATACCGGAAAGGTACAGGTAGAGGCGCTTAAGAACGTGAACCTTGGCATTGCCAAAGGAGAATTCGTTTCCATAATGGGGCCTTCAGGTTCCGGTAAATCGACACTAATGAATATCGTTGGCTGTCTTGACAGATCGACCTGCGGATATTACGAACTGGATGGAGTGAATATATCCGGACTGGATGATATTGAGCTTGCAAAAATTCGCAATAAGAAAATAGGCTTTGTATTTCAGTCCTTTAATCTGCTCCCCCGTATAACGGCAGTACAGAATATCGAGCTTCCTATGATATACGCCGGAGCAGGTAGAAAAGAACGAAGAGAAAAGGCTGTTGAGGCTCTTGAAAGGGTCGGCCTTGTAGAAAGGATGGATCACAAGCCCAATGAGCTCTCAGGAGGACAAAAGCAGAGGGTGGCCATAGCAAGAGCTCTTGTGAACAATCCTGCTATTATTCTTGCCGATGAACCAACAGGCAATCTGGATACGGCATCCGGAGAGGATATTATGGCAGTATTCCAGGAGCTCAACAGAGAAGGCGTCACGGTAGTGCTGGTAACACATGAACCGGATATCGCAGAACACACAAAAAGGATCATACGGTTCAGAGATGGCTTCCTGACAAGTGATGAAAAGGTAGCAAAACCTATAGACGCGAGGGATCTTATATTGAAATTAAAATCTCAGGCGGTGTAGCGGTTAAAAAAATCGTATTGAAAGAGGTTGATATTATGTCGGATTTGCAAGTGAGAAATATAAATGAGGAAGTTTCACTAAAGAGGCCGGGCTTTTTCAAAAGGCTGTGTTGGCTGTTTTTATCACCGGGAAAACTAATGTCTGAACTTGCTGAAAAGCCAAGAATACTGTTTTGGATGATTTTTGGGGCATTGGCTATAGACATTCCCTTTATAGTCAGGCTGCCACTTTTCAAGGATATGCTTCGAGAATCGTCGTTAGCCAGTTCTGAGTATATGGAATCTCTCGGCGTCGTAATGACATCGGAAATGATTGAAGAAAGTCTGCCTAGCGCAATGATAACACAATTGGTAGTGGGACCTATCGTGTTAATCATATCCTTCCTATTAATGGCACTTGTGATTTTTGCCATATTAAAACTGATGGGTGGGCAGGGCAAGTTCAAGGCTTATCTGTCAGTGGTAGTACATGCCAATATCATTACTGTTTTATATTATCTGCTTTTGATACCGATTTCTTATTTAACTAATGACCTGCACCAGACAATACCGCTTACAAGCCTTGCAACGCTGGTGACGCCGGATAATGTCAATGATTATCTGTTAGCACTGCTTATAAATCTGGATGTATTTACAATTTGGAGATATGCTGTTATGGGCATAGGGTTTGCAGCAGTCAGCAAATTGAAGAAGAATAAGGTTTATATTGCTACAGCTGTTGTTTTTGTTATAGCCTTGGCCATTGGTACTTTTTCCGTGGCTGCATCATTGAAAATGATAAGTTGATCATGTGATCCTTAGCAAGGGATAAATTGCTCATATTATAACAAATAAGTAGATCAGGACTTTTATGGAGGTTTGACAATGAATAAAAAAGTGATTATTGGCGGTATCATGGGAATAGCAGCAGTTGCTCTTATAGCTGTCGGGGTAACGAAGGCGATGAGTAATTCAGGTGGGAGCATGGCAAGCGTTGAAGTTTTTAAAATTGAAAAAGGTGACCTTTCTTCATATATTTCTTCTGATGGTGTCATAGAAGAAGTTGAAAAATCAGAGGTCTATTTTGATACACCGCTGAAGATAAATAAGGTGTTGATCGAGGAAGGACAGAAGGTCAGCAAGGGAGAAAAGCTGCTGGAACTGGATATGGATTCGCTGCAGTCCCAGTTGGAAACATTGAAGATAAACAGGAACACCCAGCAGGTATCTATAGATTCAAAGACGCTGGATTCTGAAGTGGAAAGGGCACTGAACAACCTGAAGGCGGCAGAAAGATTTTATAATGATGCCAAAAAGACTTATGAAGATAATAAAGCTTTGTATAAAGCCAATGCCATTTCAAAATCGGAGCTTGATATGTCTGAAAAAGCATTTAAAGATGCAGATTCGGGCATGAGTGGCCTGAAAAATGCGAAATTAGCGTACAATACAGCTGTCGAGAGCAGAACTAACTCAAAGAAAACAACTGAGGATAGTATAAAGGTAACAGATATACAGATTTCAGATCTTGAAAAGAAGATAAATGATATAAAAGCTCAGTGCCTGGCGCCAATGGATGGCATCATAGTAAGTGTAGCAGCTCAGGAAGGAGCATATACCAGCAGCGTGCAGTCAGCCTATAAGATAATAGATCCTGACAAGCTGCAGATCAGAGCAAAAATAAATGAGTATGATGTTAAAAATGTTGCAGTGGGACAGAAAGTAAAAGTTACGGGAGATGCGATAGATGAAAATACTGAAATCTTAGGCACTATAAAAAGTATCGCACCTGTTGCTGTGACTAGCGTGACTGCAAATGGAAATGAAACAGTGGTGGAAGTGCTGATCAATGTAGAAGGCGCTGGAAATGTTCTTAAGCCCGGTTTAAATGTTACATGTGAAATTGCTATTGTAGATAAAAACGGTATATTGCTTGCTCCGATGGAAGCGATAACACCTGACAAGGATGACAACATGATGGTGTTCGTGCTTGATGAAGCGGAGAATAAGATATCACAGCGTAAGGTATCAGTAGGAATCAATTCTGATATGAATGTTGAGATACTTGAAGGGCTGAATGAAGGAGAAATTGTTGTACTCGATCCACAGCCGAGCTACTCAGATGGAATGCGTGTAAAAGTAAAAAATGACGAATAATCAAACACTTGATCGGAAAGAAGTGAGGTAAGCACATGAATTTTTCCGAAAGCTTAAAACAGGCTTTGGACAGTTTAAAAGCGAATAAATTGCGTTCTATTCTTACCATGCTCGGAATAGTGATGGGCGTGTTTTCCATCATAACGATCATGGCATTGGGCAGCGCTACTGAAAATTATATGAATGCCCAGTTTGAGAAAATTGGCGCAAATACGATCAGCATAACCTACAAAAACATGAATGTAGATAAACAGGACTGGCTGACCTTGAAGGACATGGATTATGTCAAGGATGCCGCGCCTGAGATAAAAAATATTGCAACATATATCCAAAGAAGCGGTACGCTTCGTATAAGTGATAAAACAAAGGATGCTGTAATACTTGGGATTTCTTCCCAGTATAAAAATTTTGCACTCATTGAAATGGAATACGGACGTTTTATCAATGAATTTGATGTATCAAAGAGAGCTAAAACTGTTATAGTTGATGAGCTCTTTGTGAAGAAGTTTTTCGAGGAAGGTCAGGATGTGACAGGCGAGTCGATTACTCTTAAGACTTCATCAGGGAGCAATGTCACGCTGAAAATAGCAGGTGTGATGAGCAGTGGTGAGAACATGTTCGAAGGTATGCTCGAGAGTGACATGATACCTGCAATAATATATATGCCTATTACAACAGTGCAGCAGCTTTATCCGAATAGTGAAAGGCTCTCATCAATAGATGTTACTGTCGTGGAAAAAGAGAAATTGAGGGATGTCGGTAAAAAGATCATTGACTTTCTGGAGAAGAAGCATGGCAGAGAAGACATCTACATGGCACAGAATTCTGCCGATATCCAGAAAGCCTTCGGCGATCTTCTCGGTATAGTATCGAGTATATTGCTTGTCATAGCAGTAATAACGCTGATAGTGGGAGGAATAGGTATCGTTAATATCCTGCTGGTTTCAGTTACCGAGAGGATCAGGGAAATAGGTATCAGAAAAGCGCTGGGAGCACAGAAAAAGGATATTATAATGCAGTTTATAACCGAATCGATAATAATGACAGGCATAAGCGGTTTGATAGGTATTTTGCTTGGCGTCATAGCCGGCGGTGTAATTTCTTCACTGATAAAAATTCCGCCTGTTGTGGACCTGAAGGTCATAACACTTGCATTCCTGGGTTCTGTAACGCTGGGGCTGATCTTCGGAGTTTATCCCGCGAAACGGGCAGCCGACCTTGATCCTATAGAATCACTCAGATACGAATAGTTCATATAGAAGAAGGACACGGGGACATGAGGAGCTTACAACACTCATGTCCCTTTTGTTATGTTTAGAAAGCACCTCGTTAGACGTGGGTTGTCGTAGAGCTTTCAGTGGCAAGTAAAAAAAACTCCTTTTGGCATGTTGCGACCTGCCAACTACAACTTAATTCCAAGTATATGTGATACCTTCTTTGTCTGAATTATTATGATAGCGCGCTACTCACTATTTCAGCTTTAGGACAGAGTTTCACTAAAAAAGGCCTATTTTTATATATAACCTGGTAAAAATAAAGCTTTTTCTTCATAATACTCATCAATGTCGTCCTATAATTGCAAAAACGAGTAGCGCGCTCCGGTTTAGCTACTATATCCCTTCTGCAAATCTTGACCCACCCCCATGATTGCAAAATCCATGCCTTTGTGCGCGACAGGGGGCCCTGTTTCAATAAAATTTCAAAGCATCGGAAAGATGGCGCGGGGTAAACGTCTCCAGGGTAGGGCATGCGATCACTTTCCTCAGAGGTATTCCTTAAGGGCATGAAATTTTATCTCCACAGGTCCCCCTACCGCTCTATACTAGGGCATGAATTTTGCATTTACAGGCCTGCCGATCGCCTGGTCAAAACAGGCACAGGTCTGAAACATCTACCATATAATAACACGGAAAATGATTTTACGGTAATTTCAGGTGATACTTGTGCGGATGAACCAAAACAGGACTCCGCTTTTTGATGCGGTCAAAAAGTATATCGATGACGATGTGATCCCGTTCCATGTGCCGGGGCATAAGCAGGGAAGAGGGATACGGGAGCTGGTCGATTATATAGGCGAAAAGGCACTCAGAATGGATGTTAATGGTATGGAGGACCTTGACTTTGCCAATAATCCAACCGGTGTGATAATGGAAGCTCAGAAGCTTATGGCGCATGCCTTCGGCGCGGAGAACGCATTCTTTCTTGTGAATGGCACTACCTCCGGTGTACAGGCAATGATACTGAGCGCCTGTGAACCGGGAAGCAAGGTTATAATGCCAAGGAATGCACATAAATCAACTATCGGGGGGATCATACTCAGCGGTGCCATGCCTGTATATGTCCAGCCTGAGATAAATCAGGAACTGGGCATTACAATGGGTGTAACCACAGAAAATATAAGAATGGCTATAAAAAAGAACCCACACGCAAAAGCCGTTTTTATTATCAATCCTACATATTACGGAATGACCTCTGACCTCAAATCCATTGTAAGGACAGCTCATATGCACGATATGGCAGTGCTCGCAGATGAGGCCCATGGCGCTCATATGATGTTCCATGACGATTTTCCTCTTACAGCTATGGAGGTTGGTGCTGATATGAGCGCTGCAAGTATACATAAAACTGCAGGCTCACTGACGCAGAGTTCAGTTCTGCTGTCCAGAGGGGAACTTGTACCCAGAGACAGAATCAAGCATTCGCTCGGTCTGACCTTTACCTCCAGTGCTTCGTATCTGCTTATGTGTTCACTTGATATCGCTAGAAAGCAGCTTGCCACAAAAGGAGCGGAAATGCTGGAGGAGACACTTGAGCTTGTCAGGTGGGCGAGGGAAGAAATAAATCGTATACCGGGCTTTTATGCTTTTGGTCACGAATTGGCAGGCCAGCCGGGATGCTATGATTTTGATGAGACAAAGCTTGGAGTAAATGTCAGGAATACCGGATATACGGGGTATCAGATAGAAGCCATGCTTAGGAAGAATTTCAATATACAGGTAGAAATGTCCGACTTGAATAATATTTTAGCCATAGTTTCAATAGGTGACAGAAAAGAGGAAATAACTGCCCTTGTAAATGCGCTGCGACAGCTGTCTCTCGTCAGAAATGAAAAAACACAGAACAACGAATTCGTTATACCTGAAAATCCAGAGATGATAGTGACTCCAAGGGATGCTTTTTACAATGAAAAAAAGACCGTCAGGCTGGAGGATTCAGCAGGAGAGATAGCCGGTGAGATGGTTATGGCTTATCCTCCTGGGATTCCGGTTATTTGTCTTGGAGAAAGAATAACCAGGGATGTGATAGATTACATCAAGCTGTTGAAGGAAGAGCGTTGTGAGCTGCAAGGCACATGCGATCCAAAGGTGGATTACATACGCGTACTTGGAAGCAATCCTGCCGACATCACGGTCGGACATTGATTTTTTTGTTAAAAAAGCAATAAGCAGAAAGTGTGAGGTAATTTGTATGGATGACGGTAATAACGAATTGATCCAGCTTGCGCCTTCAGAAACAATGGAATCTGAAGAAAAAGAAGAACGCAGCACTGAAACAGAAACAACCAGCACCCGGAATTATGCTGGAGAGATCACATGCGCGCAGCTAGGTATGTTGCCGAATGATGCGACTGTAGGACCTGATAACTTTACTAAGCTCTATAATGCTACACAAACAGGGTACAAAATACTAGTCGACAATGTTTATTATATAAATTCCAAAAGTATGAGACCAATGATCGATAATGATATCAACTGGGAAGGGGCGAATACGGAAGCTGCATTTATACTCAGAGGTGCCACTTATCTTTTTGATATCGGTACTAAGTGCAGGAATATTCATATTGAGGGAATCAGCTTTGAAAACAATGAAGCCGACAGAAGCTATGTTATTTTCATTACCAGCACAAAAGAACAATTTATTAACAGCATACTAATCAGAAACAATGTAATAAACGGCTCGATATCTTTTATGCGGGTGTATATGCCTATAACACTCAATCCCGAAGAGACAAAGTACGGAGTCGGCTGCTTTGAGTTTTCCGGTAACCAGGTCAGCAATACCAAGCTGTCTTTTTTAGTGTTCTCTGATTGTCCGTGTGAGAGATGGCTGATAGCTAATAACAGAATCAATAATTTTGATTACACATTTGTTAATCTGGGCATATCAAATGATCATTCTTATCCGGAGCAGATATTTAACGCATGCAAGCTGCTCGATGTGCATGACAACTATGTAAAGTGTGACGATAACTGGTGGGGTGGAGAATCGTCAGGGTCATATTATGTATTTATATTATTTGAAGGCCAGAAAACCACATATCATCATAATCATGTTGAAGGTATACACTGCTTGACCGACAAAGCTGTATATGATGCTTACCTTAGTGCAAATGAGGTCAACTATGACAGTAATGTGTGGAAAAATAATATCTGCTTCAATGACAACAAGTCAAACAATACACTAATGAAGGCTAAAGGAGGCGGAGGCGTCAAAAGGTACACAAATAACCAATTTGTTATCGAGAAACAGTATGCCCAACGGCTTGGACAAAACCCTGAGAATCTGAGAGTCAACCTGTACGAATCTACTTCAATGTGCAGACGATGGGAGATAAGAGATAACACGATAGATGTATATTCGCTGATCGGGCAGGCATCCTCACAGTTGATAGAGGAAACATGGATCATAAATAATGATATAAGCTGTGAAAAATTTAGCAATTTTTTGATTTGCTACAGATTGGTTGAAGGCTATGATTACTCTAATATTGTATATAGAATTTGCGGCAACAATATTAGAATAAAATCCGGAAAATTCGGATTTATCAAGAATGGCTATACTTCAGCCGGCGTAAAAACCTTTCCGTCGGTTGAAGTCAGAGATAATTATCTTGAGTCGCTCGAAATCAACTATATGACGTATGAAATAAAAGCAGCGGCTTTGGATATACACGGTAACACAATAATAGTGAATACTCCTGTGCCTGTCAATCCAAGTGCTATGACAATTGGAAATGACTCATCGATGAGTTACGGTTCATATACTTGTATCGGCAATTCTATTCAAGCGCCAAACAGTAGGTTCCATACTTTTAGAAACCGCTGGTATGGCAATATTACAGAGGATTTTTACATCAAAAGTTTTGGTGGTGTGGATACGAATGATAACATGTCGATTCCAAAAGTAAAGGTTAATGACTTTAAATATAGATATTATAAGCGCTTTGAAGTCGTTTCAAGGGCCGGGAGGCATGATTTTACGCTGACCTTCGATATTTATTACAACCCTGTCAATGACTACATGTATGTCTCCTTTGTTCGCAGTTCAAACAATGAGCTTGTAAATTACAAGGTTTCAAAACCAACTGACAGGGGCAACGGAGAAGGACATTGGGCAGGTATCAAATTGGTTGGTGATTATGGACCGTATTCAATAGGGTTTATCAACACTCCGTCATTGACATACATTTACTTTAATCAATGGCCTTTCACGCAAACGTCAGTGCATATTACTACACAGACTGCCGAAATAGGAAGGTTCAGGATTGCTTCCAGCAATGATATCCTCAGCCTGACCAGTAATCTTGGCGGACCTGTTGCTGTTGACATACCTGATGGAATTTACAACGGGTACGAACTTGCTGATACACTGGCTTTGGCAATGAATTCAAACACAGTACTGACAGGAAAGGGAAAGATCAAATTTACTGTTGCCTGGGATATAAGGGATCAGCTATTTACTATCGATGCCGGTGCTGGTCATACCATTGCCTACCAAAGCTCCGGAAGTGATGCAGGGCTTACGTTGGGCTTCAATGCCTCGATACCTGCTGCAAGGAGCATAACAAGCCAGATTGCTTGCGGTTAAAGAATCGAAAGTGGAACAAAGGGCACACCCGATGTTCCACTTATACTATAAGTATGATGCCGGCTACTACCAGAGTAGCACCTATGAGGCGTAGCAGGGTAATTTGTTCTCCGAGGAAAAGAACGGAGCAGAGAATGGTGATCAGAGGCGAACTTGACATGATGATGGTTACAAGTGATACATCGCCCTTTTTCAATGCGGCGTAATATGCCAGATCTCCAACAAGAGTTGCAAGCAGCGCTTCAATTCCGATCAGCCACCATGTGCTTGCCGGTATGCTGCTGACCTTTGAAAAATTGCCGCTTATTATGACCCACCCGGAGACTACACTAGCGGCAAAAATTGTACGCAGTACGAGTCCTGCAACGGGATCTATATTCTTTAAGGCTGCTTTGGCAAAAACAGGCGCGATCCCCCAACATATCATGCCAAAGAGTGATAGCAGCACCACCATGTTTTTTTTACCTCCGTTACTTTTGGCCATTTTTGCTCTTTCCTTTCCACAGTTGACAATATGAAAATTTACATTGCAATATTACTGGAATTTATTTTATGTGTAATTTCAGCAACACAAGATAAAAATATCTTTATGAGACGACAAAATATTTTTCTAAAATATACTGTAGTTATAACTGTTATGATCGCCGTATCTATCAGCCAGGTACCATGTAAGGCTGCCGCTGTGCCGCACTTTCGCATATTTCCTTCAGTTATAAGGGACAAGGAGGAAGTAATTGAAGATGGAATAAGCATTGATATGGTGTCAGGCCCTGAAGGAGTAATGCCCTGGGTTGATGAAAGTGCCTTTATAAATGCTGCAGAAAGAAATAATACCAAAGTGCTGTTGGGAGGGTACAAGACCGTATTGAAGGATCCTCTTCCGGGAGAAGAGTACAATGTACATCTGGCTGCGGACATGCTAGCTGGTACAGTTGTAAAAAAAGGAGAGATATTTTCTCAGAATTCGGCAATTGGTCCTTATACAGAGGTAAAAGGCTTTAGAAAAGGCCCAACTTACATTGGCACAACAGTAACTACAACAATAGGCGGAGGGGTATGTAAGATCGCATCAACACTGTACAATACAGCAGTATTGTCTGATATGAAGATAGTTGAACGTCATAATCACACAATGCCTGTTCCTTATGTGCCGTACGGGCAGGATGCAACTGTTGCATACGGAAATAAGGACTTCCGGTTTAAGAATGATTCAGACTCCGATATATTGATATGGGCAAAGGGAATAGATAATGTCCTTTATATTGCCTTTTATGGCAGCAAGCCTGCTCCTGTTGTGAATTGGACACATGAAGTACTTGAGACTACAAAAGCACCTTATATGTACAAGATCAACCCTCAGATGGCTGCTGATGAGAAAAAGCTGCTTTTTGAGGGGATGGACGGCGCTGTGGTTCGATCCTGGATTACCGTTACCGATGACAAGAGCTCCGAAACGAGGTATATGGGTATGAGCAGGTATCAGCCGATGCCGCATCTTGTGGAAAAAGGACCTGATCAGTAGCTTTAAAAAGGCATGCATAAACTTCTCATTCCGGAATAACATCAAATATGATAACATTCCGGAATGAGGAAGACAGATGCAGAAACACTTCCGATTTTTTCTGGCCGGTCAGGGCTTTCTAAACCTTGGTGAATCCATGAGACTTATTGCAATAACAATGCTCATATACAATTTGACGGGTTCCGGTGTTTCTACAGCAGCGGGAGTCGTTTTTTCTTCACTTCCGAGTATACTGGCGTCGCCATTTGCAGGAGTACTTGGCGACAAGGCAAAGGAAGGCCGGCTGTTGATACTGATAGACATTGCCAGGTTTCTGATGATGTCTTTGTATCTTTATGTAAATAATATCTCTCAGATATATTTGCTTTTGATACTGATATCAATCTCCGATGTCTTTTATAACCCGTCCAGAAGGAAATATGTACTTGGATCTACCGGCAGGGAAAATGCGCTTAAGGCAAATTCCAGGCTTACCGGTGTCAGTGGAGCTGCCTATTTGGCAGGCCCGCTGCTTGCAGGATTTCTCACGGACAGCTGTGGTACGGCCCCGGCTATAATGCTTGCTTCATTGTGCTGCCTGCTTTCAGCGCTGCTTACATTTCTTTCATTGCTGGCAGGCGGTGGAAGCCGAGGTGCAGTAATGCCTGATTATTATGGACCAAAATCTTCGGCGTTTAAAAATGGTATACAGTACTGCCGTGATATGCCTGCAATTATAGAGCTGTTGTTAGCAGGCTTTGTCATTGGTTTATGCACTATATCAGTGAATCTGGCATTCTATCCCTTCGCTTTTGATGTGATCAAGGTTACCGGCAAGGGCTGGAGCCTTATGATAACAATATTTTACGGGACAAATCTGCTGGCTATGCTTTTGACAAAGCATCTGGATAAGAGATATGGTATCAGAGATGGGCGTTTATTTTACAGCTGTCTTACAGCGGTTTCATTGATATGGTTACTGTATGCCATTACCAGAAGCTATGCTTTTATTTTGCTGTTGCAGTTTGTTGAAGGTGTTTTTGCCGCAATAGCAGGGATCATTCTTGCAGCCCGCTTTCAGATCATTACCGGCAACCAGTATATAGCAAGGGTCACAAGCGTCAACGATGTGCTCTCAAGCGCTGGAAAGCTTATAGGAGTGGGCTGTACTGCTTACATTGCCTCGAGATATTCTTTTTTGTATGTATTCATTCTATGCGGTGCTTTAATGCTAGTTTTTACTTTTGTAAGGCATATAAGGCCCGCATGGATCGGAGGTCAAGCCTCGTCCTCTTAATAAATCTCACCATGTGAAACAGCGTTTTTACCCTTATTCTTCGAGACATACAGGCCTTTATCAGCCTCTTGGATCAGCGCCCTTACGTCACCGGCATCGGAAGGAAATGAGGATATCCCTATTGAAATAGTAAAGGTGGGAGAGGTAGACTCGGCGACTATCCGCCTGAAGCGTTCAGCGATGGTTATCGCTTGTTTAACGCCGGTATCCGGCAGTACTACAATAAATTCATCGCCTCCATATCTACCGATTAAATCGATATCTCTAAAGTTGCTCCTTGCTGTAGAAGAAAGCTGCCTTATACATTTGTCGCCTACTATATGACCATGTGTATCGTTTATGGCCTTAAAGTTATCTATATCAAACATCAGTACGGAAAGTTCAGATTTGGGCTTATCCATAATCAGCCGTTCCATTGCCTTGAGTATCGCTGCCTTATTTAGCACATTTGAGAGTGCATCTATTTTTGATATATCCAGTAGCTTCTTATTGATATTTTCAAGCTCCAACAGCCTTTTCTTGACCTCGGTTTCAACGGAACGGTCTATGCTGGAGAGCTTCTTTTCATTTTCAGTGCATTTTTTCTGCATTGCCTCAATAAAGACTTTATAAAAATAGTAAAGGAACATAGTATAAGAAGCCAGTTTAAAAATCGGGATGGCCGGCTCGGTTATCCAGGAACCCGGATAAAGGCATGCCAGACTGGCTGCCAGTAGCGGCAGAATAGCCCAGAACAACAGGCTGTCAATACCTTTTTTGCTTTTTAGCATATACATGACGACAAGGGATAGTACTGTCACTAATATAGCGCTGATATCATTATGATAAGGGAACAGAAGGAAGAAGGAACTGCAATTTGCTAACATAATCAATGCCGCAGATATAAACAGTGTCAATGCTCCGCAGAGAAGTCTGCTGCCGGAAACCAGAATGGCAATAAATACTAGCAGAAATAAAGCATCAGCATACCATGACAAGACTGCAGTTACTCTTGAGTCATACGATAATGCCGCTGTTATATTCAGCATGAATATAGACAAAAATGCAAAAGCAAAAAGCCTAAGCTTTGCATCCGATTTTTTAAACCAGAAAGAAAGCAGTGGTATACAAAATGAAAAGCACACTGATATGATCACGGTAATATATTGGATAGTTTCATGAACATGCATCGGCATTTGTGATCCTCCGGATTTTGGAAAATATTTCACTAAAGATATCGGATACAAATGCCAATTAAATAACGATTATTGAGTTTACCGCATTTTTTTTATCATATATCCGCAGCAAAGTCCCTCCAGGAATACAAGACCGAGCAACCCAGCTGCTGCTCCCAGACTTAGATCTATGACACGTTCGCCGTGGTTTTGAGGGTTGTTTTTCTTCATCTGTGTTATGGGGTATTTCCTTGTATTTGCATATCTCATATAAACCTCCGACCATAATTATTTCTCATTTACAGCACTTCAGCTTTTACCTCAGCAGTGCTTAAATGAGGCGTGAGATATACTCACCGCTTCGTTATTATTACCGTTAATATATAAAATATTATTGCTGGTGAGGTAAAATTATTTTTCCAGATATTGAATACAATCAGTCTGATTTATTATACTATAAGTAATCGGGGCAATAATTATGCTCGCCGTCAAAACAGCTATAGCATATGGATTTGCAGTGGGCGAAAGGAAGGAACGGATGAAAAATGAGTTCAATGCCGGACAGGCGGTAAAAATATCCTCATTCAATGGGATAGACATCTACAGGATCGATACCGATAAATTTAAAACTAGCAGTATACACATCTTTTTTCAAGATAATCTCACAAGAGAAAATGTAACAAAAAACGCATTGATGCCAGCTGTCATGAGGCGCGGCAGTGAAGCATACCCAACTTTCAAGGATATTTCAATGGAGCTTGAAAACCTTTATGGAGCTACCTTTGACTGTGGTGTGACTAAAAAAGGTGAAAGACACCTGATACATTTTTATACTGAATTCCTGTCAAAACGATATGTGCCTGACGGTACCGATACATTTGCCGCGGGGCTGAGACTACTGTTTGATATTGTTACAAAGCCTGCATTTATCAATGGAATATTCAACGATGACTATCTGACGCAGGAAAAAGACAAGCTTAGGATATTGATAGAAGGCAGAGTCAATGACAAGATGAGCTATAGTGTAGACAGGTGCCTTGAAGAGGTCTGCAAGGATGAGCCTTATGGGATCTATGACTATGGTTTCGTTGAGGACCTAGCTGCAATTTCTGCTGTAGATTTGACAAATCATTACAGGACAGTTATGGAATCCTTTCCAATGCAGATATATCTGGCGGGAAGCATATCGGACGCAGAAGCTGACAGCATTGTCAACATGTTCCGGGGATTGCCGCGCAAAGAAATCAAAACCTTAGGCGATGGCTTTGCAAAAAAAGAAAAGAAAGAAGCCAGATATGTGACAGAAACTATGAATGTCTCTCAGGGAAAGCTATGTCTTGGATACAGGACCAATATTCATCCGGGAAGCAACGATTTTCAGACATTAATGGTTTATAGCGGCATACTTGGCGGAGGGATACATTCAAAGCTATTCCAGAATGTAAGAGAAAAGGCCAGTCTGGCGTATTACTCCAATTCCATGCTCGAGAAATTCAAAGGGCTTATGGTTATAAGCAGTGGCGTTGAGATCAAAAACAAAGACAAAGCTCTGGATATCATCAGTAAACAACTTGATGAAATCAAGAATGGTAATATTTCTGATCAGGAAATGGAAGCTACTGTTAAAAGCATGGAGACAGGTGTTAAATCTTTGGCAGACAGCCAGATGAATATTGTCGATTTCTTCCTGAGTCAAACTGTAACAGGTACTTCAGATAGCTTCAACGATGTCATCGAGAAAGTTAAAAAGGTTGAAAAACAGGACGTTATAAGGATCGCGCAAGGTATCGGACTTGATACGGTGTATTTTTTAACTGCTCCTGAGGGTGGACAGCAACAGGCAGCCGGATAATGTTTTATTTGAGGAGATAATATAATGGATATTGAAAAGTTACAATATGATAATGCCGGAGAAGCATTGTATCGATATGAGCATAGCAGCGGACTGAAGGCTTTTGTTATACCAAGAAAGGGTTATTCCAAAAAATATGCGACCTTTGCGACCCAATACGGTTCAATCGATAATGAGTTTATAATTCCGGGAGAAGAGCATATGACCCGTGTCCCGGATGGAATAGCACACTTCCTTGAGCACAAGCTTTTTGAGCAGAAGGATGGCAGCGTTATGGATAAGTTTTCAGCGCTTGGCTCCAATCCCAATGCATATACCAGCTTCAATCAAACGGTCTATCTTTTTTCATGTACTGACAGATTTGAGGAAAATTTTGATCTGCTGCTCAATTACGTACAAAACCCTTATATTACGGAGGAGAGCGTAGAAAAGGAAAAGGGCATCATTGGCCAGGAAATAATGATGTACCAGGATAACCCTGGATGGAGGTCGTTTTTTAATCTCCTTGGAGCGTTTTATGAAAGATTGCCTGTGAAAACAGATATTGCAGGAACAATTGACAGTATAAGCCGGATCAACAGAGACACATTGTACAAATGCTACAATACATTTTATCATCCATCAAATATGATCGTGCTTGTGGTAGGAGATGTAGAGCCACAGAGTGTATTTGAAAGGGTGGATGCTGCAATCGGTAAAAAGGATACAAGGCCTGCGATCAAGAGGATATATCCTGATGAACCTTCAGGAGTCAAAAAAGAATATACGGAGCAGTCACTCGCTGTGTCTATGCCAATGTTCCAGATGGGCTATAAGGATAGCTTCCACTCGGATAAAGGCATTGACCTGCTTATGTACGAAACTGCAGTCAAGCTGCTGCTTGGACTCATAATCGGAAGAAGCTCCGGATTGTATGATGAGCTCTATAGCGAGGGCCTTATAAACTCTTCTTTTGACACGGATTTTACAATTGAAAAAGGTTATGCATTTTCAGTCCTTGGAGGAGAATCCTCCGATCCCATGAAGGTAAAGGATAGATTTTGCCAGACAGTAGAGGAAATAAAAAGAAAGGGCCTTGACAGGTCGGCATACGACAGGCTCGTAAGATCAATGCTTGGAAGATATATGAGGCAGTTCAACTCTGTCGAAAAGATATCGCATTCTTTTATTTCCGTATATTTCAAAGGTGTTAACATGTTTGACTATTTGCAGGTTTATGATAAAATAACATTTAAATATGTTAATGAGATACTGAATGAGCATTTCAAACAGGAGAATCTTGCAATGTCAGTGATCAAGCCTGTTTGAATAATGCCACCGGTAAGAGGGGGGCACTTGATATGAATAATGTCAGCTTTCCGGGTCTGGGGCTGCAATTTGAATTAAGAAGGCAAGCTTTTGAAATATTTGGTATAGAGATATACTGGTATGGGATCATTATTGCATTTGGTTTTTTGTTGGCTGTACTTCTTGGAATAAAAAGCTGCAGGAAGTATAAACTCGTGCCGGATAACATACTTGACCTGGTGCTGTTTGCGGCTCCTGTGGCTATAGTATTCGCAAGGCTTTTTTACGTAATTTTCAGTTGGGATCAGTATAAGGATAACCTTTTGGATATAGTAAGGATAAGAGATGGAGGTCTGGCAATCTACGGCGGCGTGATAGGAGCTTTGCTGGTAGCCTGGATCTATGCAAAAAAGAAAAATATGACCTTCCTGCATCTGGTCGACTTTGCAATACCGTATCTGGCGCTGGGACAGGGCATCGGCCGCTGGGGCAATTTCATGAACCAGGAAGCCTTCGGTACAATGACAGCTTTGCCATGGAGGATGAACGGAACCGTTCCTGACGAATATCTTACAAGTATGTTGCCTGCTATCGATTTAACCAGATTTGGAGTTCACCCGACATTTTTATATGAATCATTGTGGGATATAGCGATATTTCTCTTTTTGGCGTACTACAGGAAAAAGAAAAAGGTTGAAGGCGAAGTACTACTCCTTTATTTCATGCTGTATGGCTTCGGGAGGGCCTTTATAGAAGGTCTAAGGACCGACAGTCTCTATCTGGGGAGCTTCAGGATATCTCAACTGCTCTCGGTAATATTGTTGCTTGTGGCGCTTGTGCTTTTTATTTATAGAAGGATAAAAATTAGGAGGGCAGAGGATTCAGAACCGGTTGCGCTTGGCGGGAGCCAATATGGATCGCTTTTGATGAAAATGAAGGATGAGGGAAAGAATGCAACAGAAGAAAATGTGGCAGAAGAAAATGCTTCGGTCAGAGTTACAGAGGATACGGATACCAAAGGGGAGCAGTAAGTCGGAAGAGAAAGAGCTTTTAATGGAGATAGAAGCTTTACAGAACGATCTGAACGGGCTCATATCCAATAATGCAGGCTTTGATGAGATATACAGCCTTAGCATGATGCTTGACAGGAGTTTAGTGAGATTATATAGGATAAAAGCGGGCAGATTTGCAGTATGAGAGATGAGTCTGTCTGAAATAAGCTCAATTGGCAGCCAGGGTGGATTAAATGTATTATGTAGAAAAAACTAAGGGTACCGACTATTTTAAGCAGTTTGATTATCCGCTTTTTGCGGCTGTTCTATTGCTGTCGGCATATGGCATCATAACACTTAAGAGCGCCTTGGGAGATCCGGGTATTAACGGGGTCTGGCTCAAACAGCTTATCTGCCTTGGAATAGGCATAATAGCCGCACTTACTATCAGCGCCATTGACTACAAGGATTTCAGGACACTTGGCATAGTACTGTATATAGGCAGCATTGCACTGCTTATATTGGTGCTGATAATTGGAGATGAACGCAATGGAACAAAGGGCTGGATCGAAGTACCTCTTATTGGAGGTTTTCAGCCGTCAGAGTTCGCGAAAGTAGCATTTGTCGTAATTGTTCCTCTGTTTTTTGAAAGACTTAGTGAGGGTAAGGATATTGGGAAGAACGTTATTAAGCTGATCATATATGCGCTGCTGCCCATAGGCCTTGTTTTATTGCAGCCTGATGTGGGAACGGCAATGGTATTCGTGTTTGCACTTTTGGTAATACTTTTTGTATTTGGTATCCCATACAGGTACTTCCTTATAGCTATAGGCACATTTATGGCGACCGCACCTGTTTTGTGGTTTTTTGTCATACCGCAGAAGTTCCCGCACATCAGAGATAGGATAATGACCTTCATATTTCCTGAATCCGATTTACTTGGAGATGGCCTTCAGGTATACAGATCAAAAGTTACGATCGGGTCAGGACAGATTTTTGGTAAGGGAATTTTTCACGGACTGAAGGAAGGGGTCACTTCGAGTATTTTCAATGTTCCTGAGAAGGAATCGGACTTCATTTTTTCGGTTATAGGTGAGGAAACCGGATTCATAGGTTCTGTTATTTTTGTTGCGATTGTATTTTTCCTATTATTCAGATGCATTCATATATCAATGAATGCCAGAGATCCATACGGCTCATACATGGCTGTGTGTGTGGCTGCGATGCTTGGGTTCCACTTTATTGAAAATATAGGGATGTGTATCGGTGTGCTGCCGGTCACCGGAATACCGCTGCCATTCGTTAGCCAGGGCAACAGCTCGCTGATAGCTAATTACCTAAATATCGGGATACTTCTGAGTGTATCGATGCGGCGAAAGAAAACCATATTCAACAGTTCGCAATAGCAAATATATTAAACAATCTTAATTACACATTTGCTTCCGCCTGTTTTAACACTTTCTAATAATTCGACTTCAACGCACCGATCAAGTATATGCTCAAACATCTTTTTTGCATAGCCTAATGTACAATAACACCAGGTTTTTGATATAGGTGTATTGATATTATTTACACACGAACAATAGCATTGTGGATATATTAGAAGTAATGCATTGTTTTCATGCTTTATCGTAAAGCCTTGGTTAAGATTATTTAGTTTTGCTGCAAAATCATCTAAATCATTGGATGAATCATAAATTCTTTTCAAACTCTTTATTGTATCCATCTCAGGTCCACAAGCACAATCCATTCGAATATTCATGACTGTGTTTTCGTCAAACTCATTTTGTAGATCTTCACATATACTTTCTGCCCATGCAAATTCCTTTTTGATGTCCGCGGATTTTGAAAGCGGGATTTTATGTGCTATTCTTTTGGCCGTCTGCTCATCGGTATACTTGAGTAAAGAATCATATAAACGCATTACATGGGGATTATCTGTTTTGCTCATATTCCAAGCTCCTTAATCATTCTTTTACTTATAGTATAACATCATAAACCTGACAACAGTGTGTCATATAAAACGGCAAGCACTGAAAAAATATTAGGTACCACACTACCCGTTTTTTCAGTTTTAGAACAAAATTATACTGTAAGAAGGCCTATTTCATAGCCATTCGTCTATAAAACAAGACTTTTACCTTCAAATAGCGTCCTAAAATCGAAAAAACGAGTAACGTGGTCTAGACCACTGGGACTTTATGCCCATCTTAAAAAATATTCCTATTATGTATTGATTATTCCTAACTTTTGCTATAAAATTAAAGAGAAGTGGGACAAAGTGGGTGGAAGTGGACTAAATTTAACAAAATGCGAGGTGAATTGATTGTTCTATGGTGAGTTTCAGCACACTATAGATCCAAAGGGCAGGGTCATCATACCTGCAGCCTTCAGAGACGAGTTGCGTTCGGAATTCATGATAGCCAAAGGGCTGGAAGGATGTCTTTTCATATTTTCCATGCCCAGATGGAATAGTCTTGTGGAAAAACTCGAAACATTACCACTTTCAAACAACAAGGCCCGTGATTTCAGCAGGTTTTTCTTTTCAAGCGCAGCTTTGTGCCAGGTGGATGGACATTCCCGAATATTGGTTCCTCAGGAGCTGAGGGGTCATGCGAGGCTTGAAAAAGACATCACCATAGTGGGTGTCGGCAACAGGGTGGAAGTATGGAGCAAGGATAGATGGGAAAAATACATCAATGGTGAAAGCCTCAGCCCTGAAAGCTTGTCCGAAACATTTGCCATGCTTGGCATTTAGGGGAACAATAAACTGCCGGAGGATTAACCGATGGAATTCGATCACAAGCCGGTTTTGCTGGAAGAATGTATTGCCAGCCTAAACATAGACAAAAATGGAACATATATAGACGGGACACTTGGTGGAGCGGGCCACTCCTCTGAAATAATCAAAAGGCTTGAAAAGGGCACGCTCATAGGAATAGACCAGGACTCTGACGCCATCAAGGTGGCAGGTGAAAGACTTAACAGTGTAAGAAAATATGCGGGACTGGTTTTGATAAAAGGCAATTTCCGCAATATGGAGCAGCTTGTAAGACAGCAAGGTATCGATAGAGTGGATGGCATACTGCTCGACATCGGAGTATCGTCATATCAGCTCGATGAGGTGGAAAGAGGCTTCAGCTACCAGCACGATGCTCCGTTGGACATGAGGATGGACAGAAGCCTAAGTCTTGATGCGGCAGAGATAGTTAATACATATGATGAAAATGTCATAAAGGAGATAATCCGGGAATACGGAGAAGAAAACTGGGCCTCAAGGATAGCGACATTTATAACAGAAGCAAGAAAAGAAAAAAGGATCGAAACAACAGGACAGCTTGTGGATATCATAAAGGCGGCAATACCGGCACAGGCAAGAAGAGATGGACCGCATCCGGCAAAAAGGACCTTTCAGGCATTGAGGATCGCAGTAAATGATGAACTGGCAGCGCTGGAGGAAGCAATAGATGGCGCGTCAAAGCTGTTGAAAACCGGAGGAAGGCTGAGTATAATAACCTTTCATTCACTTGAAGACAGAATAGTGAAAAATGAATTCAACAGACGCGAAAAACCATGTACATGTCCGCCGTCATTTCCGGTCTGCATATGCGGCAGAAAGCCGGAATTAAAGGTACTGACGAGAAAGCCAATACTGCCGTCGGAAGCTGAAGTGGAGCAAAACCCAAGATCACGAAGCTCAAAGCTCAGGACGGCTGAAAAACTTTAACTTTTGATACTAAAGATCAATTTCATATAAAAACGCTGGACAAAAAATGCAGATACCAATGATGAAATGCGGAACCAAAGCACATTTGTGTACAGGTAACGCAGCAATGTACTAAAGACAAAATCAATAAAGCACAATTAAATGCATCATTGGCGCTGATAATGCGCCTGCAGGGATAGACAAGCTACAAACACAAAAGAAAGCAGTAAAATACCTAAGAAGAATGTATTGGTACACTACAGAAAAAAGTAAAAAACACTAAAGAAGAAAACCGCAATATACAAAGGAAAACTGACCATGCAGCATGGCATAAATCACAATAGAGGTGAATAAATTGATACAAAAGGATTATGAATATGTACATGGTTCTGCAGCAAGGCAGTTGGAATACGATGTCTATGAAGAAAATCAGGTACTGAAGGCTAAAAAAAGGTATAAAAGCAACAGAAAAGCAAAGCTCAAGATGGTAGTGGAAATAATTGCCGTATTGCTTGCAGGGCTTGCTGTGGTATGCAGATATGCTATAATTACTAAGATAAATTATGAACTTAATAAACAGGAAGTAGTATACCAGGAAATCAGGAATGCGAATTCTGTTTTAAAGGTTCAGATAGAAACAAAGACCGATTTGAATGAGGTCAAAGAAGCTGCAGAGAACAGGCTAGGCATGCAAATGCCGGATAAAAGCCAGATAATATATATCAATGTGCCGAGAAATGATTATACTGTTGTAATGGTCAATGATACTCAAACCGGTAATAGTGAAGGCATTGTAGGAAATATACTTGATAAGGCTGCCGGTTTAATGCGGTTATTTGAGTAAGTGGCTAAAGCAGCCGTTAATTTTAGGCAATTGCGGCATGTACAGAAAAAATAGACTGTGGATAGTGTAAAATGTTATTTTGCACGGTCTATAGTCTTTTTTATATTATAGAGATGAATTCTGAGGGGGAGATCTGATTGGCAGCTCCGGGGCTTGCTGTAAAAAGACGTTTATTGGTGCTCTTGTGTGTGTTTGCGGTTATTGTTATTGCATTGATCGCAAGGCTTGCATATATTCAGTTTGTTCAAGGCGAGGTATTGCAGAAGAAAGCATTTGTTCAGCAAAATGCAGGCAGAGTCATAAGCCCAATCAGAGGAACGATCTATGACAGGAATGGAAAAAAGCTTGCGATCAGTGTTCAGGCAGGTACAATAAGCTGTAATCCTAATCAAATCGGGAAGAACAAAAAATTGAATGCTGACCAGATAGCAGATGGATTAGCACAGTTTTTGTCGTTAAACAGAGACGATGTTTACAGGCTGATCACAAAGAAGGTCAATAGCGTCGTTATTAAACGCAAGGTCGAAAAAGAAACAGAGATACAGATCAGGACATGGATATCAGAGAACAGTGTCAAGGGTATAAACATAGATGAAGATGCCAAAAGGTACTATCCTAACGGCAATTTAATGTCCCATATAATCGGATTTGCCGGAGATGACAATCAGGGGCTGATGGGTGGCGTTGAGGAGGTTATGGACAAATATCTCAAAGGTACCCCTGGTAAAATTCTAAGTGAAGTTGATGCAAGAGGAAGCAGTGTACCATCAGATACAGAAAAGAGGATAGATGCCAAGGACGGATTGAATGTAGTTTTGACTGTAGATGAAACGATACAGTACCTGGTTTCCAAATCACTGGATAAGGCTGTAGAGGATAATAAGGTCAAGGGTGGAGCTATAGGAATTGTAATGGACCCTAAGACAGGAGATGTCCTTTCGATGGTTTCAAAGCCTGATTATGACATAAACTCACCTTTTGCATTTCCTACAAATGTTGAAGGACTCGACCCCTCTACCTGGGTCGAGAGAAGCAATAAATCGGTAAATATACTAAGCTCTACAGTTTTTAGGAATAAAGCCATATCAGATACATATGAACCCGGTTCCACCTTCAAAAGTATAACAACTGCTGCAGGCATTGAAGAAGGAGTAGTGACGCCGGAGACGATAACTAACGACTTTCCCATCAAGGTGACCGGGTGGCCCAAACCAATAAGCTGCTGGCGTGTCGGAAGACCTCATGGTGTAGAGACCTTTAGACAAGCTGTTTATAATTCATGTAACCCGGCTTTTGTAAAAGTGTCGCAGAGCCTTGGAGTGGAGCGTTTCTACAGCTATGTCAAGGCTTTTGGGTTTATGGAAAAAACGGGAATTGAACTTAAAGGTGAGGGAAAATCACAATTTCAGACAAAACCTAAGGAAATCGACATGGCTGTTGCTTCCTTCGGACAACGATTCACCATAACTCCACTGCAGCTGGCAACCGCATATACAGCGATTGTCAACGGCGGTAAGCTTATGAAGCCGCGACTGATAAAGGAACTGACCGACTCTGAAGGTAATGTTGTGCAAAAATTCGAGCCTCAGGTGGTAAGAACAGTAATTTCTGAACAAACCTCAAAAACAGTTAGAGATATACTTGAAGGAGTCGTTTCCGATCCCAAGGCAACCGGCAATAATGCATATGTAAAAGGTTACAGGGTAGGTGGAAAAACAGGTACCTCCGAAACAACAAAAAAGGATGTTTATATAGCCTCCTTCTGTGGCTTTGCACCTGCTGACGACCCCAGGATAGTAGTACTGATAGTTCTCATAGATCCTAAGGGTGACTCTCATATGGGAGGTATGATAGCTGCCCCGATAGTTGGTAAAATAGCTGAGGATGTGCTGAACTATATGCAGGTTGAACGTCAATACTCTGAAGAGGATCTTAGATCTATGACAGAGGAGGTTTATGTCCCGGATGTCCGGAACAAGACACTGGCTGAAGCTATTAAGGCTTTAAAGACGACAGGCTTGAAGTATAGCATAGAAGGAGAAGGAAACAATGACAGTAGTATTGTCGAACAGACCCCCAAGTCTGATTCGGTCGTACCGGAAAACTCGACGGTGATACTTTATACTTATAAGCCTGAAGGTGATCAAACTGTTAAAATGCCTGATTTGTCGGGGAAAACCATGTCCGAAGCCATTGATGCAGTTAAAAGAGCAGACCTGAATATAAAAGTGTCCGGCAACGGTATAGTATACAAACAGCAGTACCAGACCGGCGAGGAGGTCAAGAAGGGTAGTGTGGTGATGGTAGAATTTAGAAATATGGATAATGTCGAATGATTTGAGCTGTGAAAATTGTCAAAAATAATATAGCGTAAAGGAGAGTTGCCATGATATTGGCTGATCTGATCGCAGGATTGGATATCCTTTACACAAGAGGAAACGTGAACATTGAAATAGATGGGATCGCATATGACTCAAGAAAAGTCAGGAAAGGTTACGTATTTGTCTGTATTGACGGAATGATGACGGATGGACATGGCTTTGCGCAGCAGGCAATTGATTATGGAGCTGTGGCTTTAATAGCACAAAAGCCTTTGACAATTGAAACAGATATGCCAATGATAATAGTAAAGGATTCCAGATCAGCGCTGGCATATGTATCAGATAGATTTTATGGACATATGTCAAGTAAATTTAATTTGATTGGAATTACAGGTACAAAGGGTAAAACAACGACATGCTTTATGATAAAATCGATATTGGAGGCGGCTGGGCGTAAAGTAGGCTTGATTGGTACACTCGGCACAAGGATCGGAGACCGTTTGCTCTATTCTGAGAGGACGACACCCGAATCGCTTGATCTTCAGCAGTTGTTCTTGCAGATGGCTGAAGAGAATGTGGATGATGTGGTAATGGAGGTATCTTCACAAGGGCTGGCATTGCACAGAGTCGATTACTGTGAATTCGACACTGCGGTATTCACTAATCTTTCCAGGGATCATATAAGTGCCATGGAACACTCTTCAATGGAAGAGTATCTTATGGCAAAATGTATTCTATTCAGGATTTGCAAGAGAGGCCTGGTAAATCTGGACAGCGAATATGCTCAAAAGGTTATAGGAGAAGCAAAATGCCGGATATGCACCTACGGCCTTGAAAGTGATTCAGACATAAAAGCTGTCAATATCAGCAAGATGCCAAGTTTTGTTGATTTCGACATAATATCGCCCTGGTATGAGGGCAGCTTGAGGGTTAATATTCCGGGCAGCTTCAGTGTATACAACGCGCTGGCCGCGGCGGGAGTATGCGGCTTGCTTGGTATAAAGAGAGAAGCGGTGGAGGCAGGCCTGGAGAGGGTACAGGTTCCAGGCAGGGCGGAGTCAGTGGATACAGGAGCTGATTTCAGTGTTATAATAGATTATGCTCATACTCCCGACAGCCTGGAGAATATTCTTCAGACAGTCAGGGATTATGCCGCGGGAAGAGTAATATGTGTATTTGGCTGCGGCGGTGACAGGGACAGATCGAAAAGGCCTATGATGGGTTCAGTTGCAGGACGTATTTCCGATTATACCGTGATCACCTCGGATAATCCAAGGACGGAGGACGCTGAAATCATTATATCTCAGATAGAGGAAGGTATTAAAACGACAACAGGCAGCTATACATGCATAACAGACCGTCGCGAGGCAATAAGGCATGCATTGCTGGAGGCAACCGCAGGAGATGTTGTTGTGCTTGCGGGCAAAGGTCATGAAACCTACCAGACCTTCAGAGACAGAACGATACACTTTGACGAGAGGGAAGTAGTAAGGGATATACTCGTTGAGAAATATAGAAAAAAGGAGAATATATGATCCAGTTGACAATAGCAGAGATAATGGAAGCAACAGGAGGCGTTCTTGCGGGAGGAAGTCTTGATACGGTTATTTCGGCGATAACGACGGATTCAAGAAAAGCCGGGCCGGGACATCTTTTTGTTCCGCTGAAAGGTGAAAACTTTGACGGGCATGACTTTATATCCGGTGCCTTTGAAAAAGGAGCCTCAGCTGTTCTAACCCAAAGAGATCTGACAGCTTCCGATGGCAGGACAGTAATCAAAGTCGGTGATACATTAAAAGCTCTTCAGGATATTGCAGCATATTTTAGAAGAAGATTTTCAATACCATTTGTAGGCATTACAGGGAGTGTGGGAAAAACCAGCACGAAGGAAATGGTTGCATGCGCTCTTGGAGCACGGTACAATGTTCTTAAAAATGAGGGAAACCTCAATAATGAGATCGGTGTGCCGCTGACAATATTCAGACTGGATGCCGGTCACGAGGCTGCTGTTGTGGAAATGGGAATGAGCGCTTTCGGAGAGATCAGGACCCTTACGGGTATTGTAAGGCCGATAGTGGGAATAATAACCAATATTGGCATATCTCACATTGAGAAGCTGGGTACACGTCAGAACATCCTGAAGGCAAAGCTGGAGCTTCTCGAAGGCTTGCAGCCTGATGGGGTGCTGATCATGAATGGCGATGATGTTTTGCTAAGCGGCGTGAGGGGCTTGCTGAATGTTCGGACATTGTCATACGGCCTTGAAGAGGGTGTTGATTATCAAGCTTATAATGTAAGATCCAAGGGTGAGAAAGGAATCGATTTTGATATCATGCTTTGTGGCAGCGAATATACTGTACATGTTCCGGCACCCGGTGTACATAATGTCTACAACGCACTGGCTGCGCTGGCTGCCGGACGTGAACTGGGTATTGATGTACAGAAGCTGATCGAGGGCATTGCAGCATATAGTTCTGGCAATATGCGGCTTAATATTATTAAGGTAAATGGTATGACTGTTATAAACGATGTATATAATGCAAGTCCTCAGTCTGTTAAGGCTGCCATTGATGTACTGGATGAACTGGATGTAGACAGGAGGATCGCTGTGCTCGGAGACATGCTGGAACTAGGTGACTGGAGCGTTGAAGCCCATACGGAGACAGGGCGCTATGTTGCGGCTAGCAGGACGGATATGATCGTTACCATTGGAACGGCAGCTGCCGATATAGCAAGGGGAGCAGTCGAGGCAGGCTATCCTCCTGAGAATGTAAAAGCGCTGAGTAGCAATGCTGACGCCCTTAGCTATCTTTTAAATACTATCAGGCAAAAAGATGCCATACTTGTCAAGGGCTCCAGAGGAATGAAAATGGAAGAGATCGTAAACGGATTGATATCAGGACAAATTATTTGGACAATGTTTATTACAGAGTGAAAAAATCGGGATATACGGGGGAATGGATTTGGAGTTCATATTCAGATCAACGGAAGTAGCGGCATTTGTTGGATCATTTATACTTGCACTCATTGCAGGGCCAATAGTTATACCAATGCTAAGACGTCTGAAATTCGGACAGACGATAAGAGATGACGGGCCTGCCACACATCTTAAAAAGATGGGTATACCAACCATCGGAGGCTTGATTTTCATAGTTCCGATGATAATTACGACATTGATATTAGTACCCAGGCATCCTGATCTGATACCGATACTGCTGGTATCACTTGGATTTTCGGTCATAGGCTTCATTGATGATATGATAAAGGTCGTTAAGAAAAACAAGGATGGCCTCAACCCTAAGCAGAAGTCATTGGGCCAGCTGCTGATATCAGCTGCTTTTGCGTTTTATGTTGCCTTCGAGCCTTCGCTTGGCACAGGTATGATCCTTCCATTCCTTGGGATCGATGCTGTCGTAGAATTACCGGTATGGTTATTCATACCGCTGATTATCATCGTAATGTATCTCATCACAAATTCGGTGAATATGACTGATGGAGTAGATGGGCTGGCTGCGGGAGTCACATTGATAGTGGCAGTTTTCTTCACAATCGTTGCCATGGTTAAGCCGGAGTGGGACAATGTCAAGCTCATGTGTGCCATAACAGCAGGAGGATGTCTGGGGTTCCTGGTTTTCAACATATACCCTGCAAAGGTTATAATGGGCGATACAGGATCGCTGGCACTTGGAGGGATCGTAGGAGCAGCGGCTGTTATTATGAAAATGCCATGGATACTTTTGGTGGCCGGTGCAATATATGCTGTGGAGAGCCTTTCAGTTTTTATTCAGGTGACGTACTTCAAGCTCAGCGGAAAAAGGGTGTTCAAAATGGCGCCGATCCACCACCATTTTGAATTGTCAGGCTGGAAGGAAACTAAGGTAGTGGGCGTATTCTGGCTGATAACTATTGTGCTTTGCCTGATTGGATTTGCTACACTCAGACTCAACTTTTTTGCGTGACATTCCTCTGCTATTAGGGAAATAACTCTTGTAGAGTAGTGTCACCATACCGCTAACGGAGGTTATATATGAAGGATAAAAAACCGTTCGACTTCCTGCTATTCGTGACAGTTCTGATACTGCTCTCGATGGGGCTGATCATGGTTTTCAGCGCGAGTGCACCGATGGCCGAGAAGGAATACGGGAACATCTACTATTATATAAGAAAGCAATTGCTGTTCGCTGCGTTTGGTATGGTTGTGATGCTTCTGGCAGCAAATTACGACTATCATAAAATAGGCAGAAAAACAGTATGGGGATTGATGATTGCCAGTATTATCCTTCTTATATTGGTTTTAATACCTGGCATAGGCAGTGAGTCTAACGGTTCCTGGAGATGGATCGAGATAGGCTTCCGTTTCCAGCCTTCGGAGTTGGCTAAAATGGCCTTGATACTATCCTTTTCATACAATCTGTCAAAAAGGAAAAAACCTCTTAATACATTTTTCGGGGATCTGCTTCCATATTTGTTCGTACTAGGTGTAATTGCGGCTCTATTGTTGTTGGAGATACATTTGAGCGCTACAATAATAATGATTTCAATCGCTATGATCATATTGTTTGCGGCAGGCGCAAAGATCAGGCACTTTGCGGTACTGGTGCTGCCTGTTGTGGCGCTGCTGGTGGCAGTGATAACTTTTACCGATTATATGACTCCACGAATCAATTCCTGGCTCAACCCATGGAGCGATCCCCGCGGAGACGGTTATCAAACTATACAGTCGCTGTACGCAATAGGTTCGGGTGGATTGTTCGGCCGTGGACTTGGACAGAGCATGCAGAAATTTTTGTACTTGCCCGAATCTCACAATGACTACATTTTCCCAATAATGGCCGAAGAACTTGGATTTGTAGGCGTTGTTGCGGTTTTACTGCTTTTTATGGTCTTTGTCTGGAGAGGTATCAAAATTGCTGTCCATGCTCCCGATACCTATGGCTGCCTTATAGCAACGGGAGTGACAGCTTTGATAGCAGTGCAGAGCTTATTCAATGTAGCTGTTGTAACAAATTCCGTTCCACCCACTGGTATATCATTGCCGTTTTTCAGCTCAGGAGGTACGGCACTTGTACTGTTTATGGCAGAAGTAGGGATACTGATGAACATTTCACGATACTCGAACTACGAAAGAATCTGAACACATTACATTTGCCTCGCATAAAATAAAATGTGTGCGAGGTGTTTTTATGAGCAAATTAGTTATTACGGGAGGCGCCAGACTACAGGGGGAAGTCGCAGTCGAAGGCTCCAAAAATGCCGTATTGCCTATCTTGGCTGCATCCCTGCTCAACGGTGGAGAGAGTATCATAAAGAATTGTCCGGGACTTAGAGATGTGGAGGTAATGATCGGGATACTACGAAAAATTGGCTGCAGTGTTAAGGCAGAAAACGATGTCATAACTATAAATTCATCCGATATAATAGAGACTCAGATTCCAGTAGAACTGGCTGCAGAAATGCGTTCTTCGATAATTTTCATGGGACCGATGCTGGCCAGATGCGGAAAAGTGACTATTAGCTATCCGGGTGTGTGTGTAACACTTTGGGTAATAAGGTATGGTGACACTCCTCTGCAACGGGTATTCCTCAATGACAGAGGAATGTCACGCAAATTAAAAGAGGTATTCCTGAACGGGTCGAGGAATGTCACGCAATTACAATAATTAATTGTTTCAAGATTAGCGTAAATACGATATAATTTATGTTATACATGTTGCTATTTGTATATGGATTGCAGGGGGTAGCAAAATTCTATGGAACACAATGAGCAGCTTTTGCTTGCAAAGGCAAAAGCCGGCGATGTTACTGCTTTTGAAGAGCTGATCGATGCATACCAGAAAAAAGTGTTCAACCTGGCATTTAGGATCATAGGCAACTGCGATGATGCAGCAGACCTTGCTCAGGAGACTTTTGTCAGGATTTTTAAAGCTATCTCTAATTTCAAGGAGCAGTCATCATTTTCAACATGGGTATATAGGATAACAACAAATGTATGTCTGGATGAAATAAGAAGGAGAAAGAACAGGACTGTTCTTTCGCTTGATGAAGATATCCATACGGATGATGGTGATATGAAGCGCCAGGTAGAAAGCGATGAGCTAAGACCGGACGAAGCTGCCGAAAGGGAGGAAGTATGCAGAATCGTTAATAAAGCTATCAGCATGCTTCCGGAAGACCAGCGTTTAGTTATAACATTAAGAGATATAGATGGAATAAGTTATGAAGAAATTGCAAAAATAGTGGATTGCCCAAGTGGGACAGTAAAATCCAGGATCAATAGGGCCAGATTGGCTCTTAAAAATCTGCTGTCTTCTGAACGGGAACTTTTATTTGAGGATTACGTCAAATAATTTGAAAGGAGGGTTGGAGATGACAAGCTGTGAAGATGTAAGGGAAAATTTAAGCGCATATGCAGACAATCAGTTGGATATAAATGAAAGGATGTCTTTTGAAGAGCATATCAATAATTGTCCTGCGTGTAAAAAGGAGCTTGAGGATATGCTGCGGATCATAAGTACTTGCAACGAATTACCTCAGAGAGAGCTGCCTATAGGATTCAAAGCTGAACTGCACGAGAAACTGACAGCAGTTTCAAACGGGCAGAAAAACCTACATGTCGTTCCGAATAAACCAAAAAAAGTCCGTTATGCGCGTACCTTGGCATCCATTGCCGCGGGCATACTCCTGATCTTCCTTGGTGGGAGTATCGTAAGGTTTGCATTTTTTTCCGAAGAATTCTCTGCGAAAAATGCTGAAAGCTATGATATGACCGCACAAGCGCCTTCTGAGGCAACGGCCGAAACACCGGCTTTAGCGTCAGAATCAGCCGAAGAGGGTGCCTTATACAGCATGGACGCAAATTCCGACAATGATGGTATGGAGTCATCGGAAACTGCAGCAGAAACTGCGGGAGGCTCGGCAGGCATGAGCAATGGGGCAGAGGAGTTTGAAAAACCTATGGAAGCACCTGCCAGGAGCTTTGCGGTGGCACTGCCGGAAACAATGGAGGCTCATGATGAGACATTGAATAACAAATCTTCAACTATCACAATTTTGGCGGAAGATCCCACAGCAGCGCTTGAATCGGTCAATTCACTTGCGAAGGCGCATAACGAAATTAATCAGACTAGAAAACAAAACTACTCTGGTTTACAGGATACTGCAAGTATAGCAGAAGCGCCTGCGGATACTGAAGATGATACAGGGGCACAGATACAATTACAGTTTGTGTTTTCACAAGCAGATTACAGTGCTTTTACTGCAGCGCTCAATGATAAATTTGGGACGGCTGATGTACAGAGGGGTGCATTGGTTTCGGAAGATATGGCGGATGCATCAGCGAATTCGGATTCAGTCACAGTCACGCTGTATATAAATAATAAATAAGATATGTACTAAAAAAACGGCAGCCATTTACGGCGGCCTTTTTTTTGTGTAGAATATATTGGATGAAGAATTAGCACATGCTAAGTAAAAAATACTATGAGATTCATAGAAAGTAGGTCCTGCTTGATGAGTAAATTAATGATAATTGACGGGAACAGTATACTCAACAGGGCATTTTACGGACTCCAGGGTCAGCAGCTGATGGCTGCCTCGGACGGGCTTCATACAAATGCGATATATGGGTTCATTAACATATTGAACAAATTTTTGGCGGAAGAAGATCCACAATACCTTTGCGTAGCATTTGACCTGAAGGCGCCCACCTTCAGGCATCTGGAATTCACCGGTTACAAGGCCCAAAGAAAGGGCATGCCTCCTGAACTGGCAGAGCAGCTGCCTTACATGAAGGATGTCCTCGATGCAATGAATATCAAACGCCTCGAAATGGAGGGCTTTGAGGCCGATGACATAATTGGCTCGGTTTCAAAATGTGCCGAGGACAAGGGAATGCAGGTCGTGGTCGTAACAGGGGACAGGGATTCCATGCAGCTTGCTTCTGAGAATGTCAGAATACTTATACCGGTTACAAAAGCGGGCAGGACCGAGACAGAGGAGTATGATTCCAAGGGAGTCGTCGAACGCTACGGAGTAACACCGTTGCAGTTCATAGATGTAAAGGGCTTGATGGGTGATAAGTCGGATAATATACCTGGTGTCCCCGGAATAGGCGAGAAAACAGCTATTGAGCTTATACAGGTATTTGGAAGTATTGATGGCGTTTATGAAAACATAGAGAAAGTAGAAAAAAAAGGAGTAAGGGATAAGCTGGAGGCCAATAAGG
Organism: uncultured Oscillospiraceae bacterium; assembly: GCA_964490975.1. Lineage (GTDB taxonomy): Bacteria > Bacillota > Clostridia > Acetivibrionales > DTU013 > DTU013. The sequence continues at coordinate 54,716 of CAZBEQ010000019.1, forward strand.
AACTGGCTTTTATGAGCAAGCGTCTTGCAACTATCGACAGAAACATGCCGGAATTGTGTCAGCTGGACGAGCTTAAGAGATGTGGATTTGATGAAAGTAAACTTTACGAGCTTTTTAAACGCCTTGAATTTAAAAGCTTAATAGACAAATTTGGTTTAAGCCCGAAAAAGGATGAATCTGCAGGATATGAAATTCCTGAATTTCAAATAATTGATGATCCGATATCCCTTGCTTCGATAGCAGCATTAGTAGAGAAGACCGGTGAAATTTCACTATTCCATCTGCTGGATCGAATAAGCCCGTTTGAGTCTGGATTGGCAGGCGTTGCACTGTCCTGGGCGGATCAAAACGCATATGTGGTAATTGGTGACGGAATAAGTGAAACGCAGTTTTTACAGCTATTCGGGCATGTTTTTACCGACAGCTCCATAAAAAAATGCGGCCATGACCTGAAGAACTTCATTGTTTATCTTAAATGGAAGGGTACAGAATTTGCCGGTTTAGATTTCGATACGGTTATCGGCGCATATATTCTGGATCCATCCAGGACTACCTATACAGTGGCTGAACTTTCACAACTCTATCTCGACCGCAGCTTCGCATCTATTGAAGAATTATGCGGAAAGGGCAAAAATTTCACTCCATTCGGGAAAATACCGTTAGATCAACTGGCGCCTGCTGCCGTGCTTCACAGCAGATCGATAATGGAGCTTGCCGGCGCAATAGGCGGACATGTTTTGGAAAATGGTCAGGACAGGCTTTGCTATGAAATCGAAATGCCGCTGGTGGAAGTGCTGGCAGACATGGAGTACAGAGGCTTCAGGGTCAACAAGGATGGGCTTGCGCAGTTTTCCGCAATGCTTGATGACAAAATACTTGTAACCACTAACAATATATACGAGGCAGCAGGTGAGGTATTCAACATTAACTCGCCAAAACAGCTCGGTACGATACTTTTTGAAAAACTTGGCCTTCCGGTGCTGAAAAAGACCAAGACCGGTTATTCAACTGATGCAGAGGTATTAGAACAGTTGGCAGCGCAGAATGAAATAGTCTCAAGCATACTTGAGTACAGACAGCTGGTGAAGCTGAAATCAACATATGCCGAAGGACTGCTGCATGTTGTAAATCCTGTGACCGGAAGAATACACTCAAGTTTTAATCAGACAGTTACAGCTACAGGAAGGATAAGCAGCACGGAACCTAATTTACAGAATATACCCGTTAAATTGGAAATGGGCAGAGAGATCAGAAAAGTGTTTGTACCTGAAAATGATGAATATATGCTGTCAGATGCAGATTATTCACAAATTGAGCTGAGGGTCCTGGCTCATATCACAGGCGACGAGAATATGAGGGAGGCCTTCCGAAATAACGAAGATATTCATACTGCCACAGCATCGGGTGTTTTCAATATACCAAAGGACCAGGTCACATCCTTGATGCGTTCCAGAGCAAAAGCGGTCAATTTTGGTATAGTATACGGTATAGGAGATTTCAGCCTGGCAAAGGATCTGGGCATCAGCAGGAAGGAAGCACGAAGATATATCGACGATTATCTCGATAAATATCCCGGAGTCAGGGAATATATGCACAATACGGTTGAGAACGGAAAACGGGACGGTTATGTCGAAACTATGTTCAAAAGGAGAAGATACCTTCCTGAATTGAAATCCTCCAACTTCAATATGCGTTCCTTCGGTGAGAGAGTAGCTATGAATATGCCTATTCAGGGGAGTGCTGCTGATATCATAAAAATAGCCATGGTTAAGGTCTATAAGGAACTGACGGAACGTAAAATGTTATCAAGGCTTATACTTCAAGTACACGATGAATTGATAATAGAAACTCATAAGAGTGAAAAAGGACTTGTTGAAAGGATACTCCAGGAGTGCATGGAAAATGCGGCTGCACTAGAGGTTCCTCTGATTGCAGAGGTCAAGACGGGAACAAGCTGGTTCGAGACAAAATAGAACATGATTTTTATTAAAAAAGGATGGTAACATTGAAAATAATCGGAGTAACCGGTGGTATAGGCAGTGGTAAAAGTACGGTTTCAAGAACATTAAGAGACCTGGGCGCAGCAGTCGTCGATGCGGATGTCCTTGCAAAGAGTGTAACATCCAGTGGAGGTAAGGCTTTTGACGAACTTGTGGGCTATTTTGGAAAGGATATAGTTGGCCCTAATGGAGAAATTGACAGACGTAAGCTCGCTGAGACCGCTTTTGGCGACAAAGTCATGCTTCACGCGCTTAATAGTATCACACACAAACATATAGCGGCAAAGCTTTATGAAACAGTAGAACTGTTGAAAAATGCCGGAAAGTGGGAAGTTATAGTATTGGATGTCCCAATCCCAGTTGAAAAGGGTTTTATAGATCTTGCCGAAGAAATCTGGGTAGTGACAGCGGACAAAGAGACCAGGATAAAGCGTGTCATGGAAAGAAGCGGGTTTACTTACGAGGAAGTATACAATAGAATGGATTCACAGCTGAGAGATGATGAATACCTCAAACTGGCAGATGAAGTGATTTACAATGAGGGCAGCATGGAAGAGCTGGAGCAGGCTGTTGTAAAGCTGTTTCTCAGCAAAAAACAGGAATGGCAGCGATAGGGTGTGTTTATTTGAAACATAATAAGAAAAGACTTATTTCAATATTTTTCATATTTTTAATACTTATTTTACTTACCATTTTACTGCATAATGTAAGCAGAACGATGTATCCTTTGAAATATGAGGAATTAGTTGCAGAGTATTCAGAAAGGTATGACTTGGACCCTTTTCTTGTCATGGCTGTCATTAGGACCGAAAGCAGCTTCAGACATAATGCGGTATCGAAAAAAAATGCCAGAGGACTTATGCAGATCACAGAAGGGACAGGTAAATGGGGTGCTGATAAACTTGGAGTTGATGGATACACAGCGGAAAAGCTCTTCGAACCTGAGCTAAATATACATATTGGCTGCTGGTACCTCTCTACATTATACAGTGAATTTGGAGATACTGAGCTGGTACTTGCAGCATATAATGCCGGCAGCGGAAATGTCTCAAAGTGGCTGGGAGACAGCGAAATGAGCCTGGATGGTGAGACCCTTGATAAAATTCCATTCAAGGAAACCGAAAATTATATCAAGAAAGTGAAAAATAGCTACGTAATGTATAAAAAGCTTTACGAAAATGAATTTTAATGGTATTTTAATTATGAAGTAAATTATTCCATTTTGGAGGCTTGTATGAACAGTGACGTGCTTTTTGAAAAAGATATGCTCTACCCGACGGAAAACAGTATAGAACCCGGCTGTATACATATCCAGGTGCTGAGTCCTGATAACAAGAACAAGCTGCCGGTCTTGATCGAGGATAAATCCAACCATTCTCCAATGAAATATATCGATTCAATAATTAGGTTAATGCAAACAGATATTTTTGACAGGATACTTGTTGATATCAAGAAAAATGTTGACATTTATATAAAATCAACAGAAAATGCATCAGAGTCAGGTAAAACCAGTTATCATAAGGTTTACATGGCAGATGGCAAGGTAATGAGCGAGGTTGTTGAATTTTAATTCTCATCGTTTTTATTTTGCACAGCATATGATTTTTTGACAGGGTGATGGTGCTTTTGGATGATAAGCCTGCCGGGCTTGAAATTAGAAAAGTCAGGAAAAACAACTGCCCCGATAATCTGAATACTATCATTATTATGCTTATTTACAGATGGCTGATTTTTTTATTTTCAGCTATTTTGTGTATTACGGATGGCAACTTTGGCATACGAGGTTTTGCAATCATTGAATCGTTGGCTGTAGTTGGAGTTTATAACGGAGCCATAACGGCATATTGCCTGAATAATGGCAAGAAATATGCATCCTCCGTTGTTTATTTCGATATTATCGCCCTGATGCTTATCGTATTTTTTTCCAGTGGGATCAGTTCGGATATATATATTTTCTTGTTCATGCTGCTGGGTTTGTACGGCATTAGCAACGATGCGGCAGATACTTATAAGCTAACAGGTTTCATTTCCGTCTTATATTGCATCATATGTATATTATCGAATATATTCCACTCAAACTCAATTGTTTACTCTACACTTGTAATCAGAGTTTTATTGTTTTTTATGGCTTCATTTGCCATAACAAGTGTCACCAGCAAAGTTAAGAGATACGATGAGCAGAGAAAAAAGGAATTCAAGCTAGCTCGTACAGATAAGCTGACAGGTCTTGCGAACCGCCATTATTTGGATCAGAAAGTCATGGAAGAAGTAGAATATGCTAATCATTTCAACACAGTGCTGAATATATTAATATTTGACCTGGATAATTTCAAGGGCTTCAATGACACATATGGCCATATTTCAGGTGATAAGCTGCTCAAATTATTCTCAGATATCATCAGGCAATGTGTGAGAAAATCCGATATCCCGATACGTTACGGCGGCGAGGAATTCATTGTATTTATTCGTGATATGGACATAGTCATTGCTAAAAGTGTGGGCGACAGGATACGGCGGCAGTTGGAAAAGCAAAATATACATCTTGGACAGCAATTTGGAAATCAGAAGGTAACGGTTAGCTGTGGCGTCGCACAGTTTCCGACACATTCAAATAATATCAAGGACGTCATTGAAATGTCTGATAAGGCACTTTATCATGCAAAGGAAATTGGAAAGAATATAGTTGTTTGCTATGATGAGATGGGGAAGACAAGAGAGGATATCAAGAAAGATAATGATATTGGGTCTTATCAGGGGTAATCATTTTGATTCATCTTTCCGGAGCTTTTCTAGTTCCAGTTTTATTATACCTATTTCCTGGACCAGTGTCTTTACCCGTGATGAACTTCTGGAGAGTGCTATTGTCATCGTGAAGAGGATCAGCATAAGGAAGAAAATAATTAGCAGGAACAGGGTATTTACTGGTTCAACAATATTTAGAACTATGGATATGGAGTCTATAAGACTTGGAGAAACTGCGGCTGTCATCAGGAATAAGCCTGCAAGAAGCCATGAAAGAGTATATTTTAGCTCGATACGCCTGCCTCTAACCATAACTGCTATATAGAAAAAAAATAAAAGAGAAGCTGTGATCAATATCACTTGCAGTCTGGCGTTCATACCTTGTGACCACTTATCCTTCTTTGCAGATATAAGGATGCGATAACTACTGCAATGCTAACCTTTATAATATAGTAAAGTGATTTTATGATCGTGATGGATGATCTGCCTTCTTTTCTCATCCCCATTACTACAGGCTTTTCGCTTATCCTTAGACCATTGCAGGATGCAATGACTATTGACTCAGGTTCAGGATAATCCCTTGGATAATCTTCTGCAAAAAGTCTGATAGCATTTTTACTGCATGCTCTGAAACCTGAGGTCGGATCGGTTATTTGCAAACCTGTCACCATTCTGATAAGACGGCTGAAGTGTCTTATGCCCAGCCGTCTTGCTGATGTAGACTGATAGCCTTTATTATTGATAAACCTTGAGCCTATGCACAGGTCAACTCCGTTTCCAAGTCCATCTATCAACCCATGGATATACTCCGGATCATGTTGCCCGTCTCCATCGACCTGTACGGCAGCATCGTAGTTATTGCTGCAGGCATATATGAAGCCGGACTGGACTGCTCCTCCTATGCCAAGATTTACAGGAAGGTCTATTACGTCTGCCCCGGATTTTCTGGCGATCTCAGATGTCAGATCCCTCGAACCGTCGTTGATTACCAGAATGTCATATTCAGGGCAGACATACCTTAGCTTTGCTATAAGTGATGCAAGGCTTTCAGCTTCATTATATGCCGGGATCATCACAAGTACTTTCATTAGTTTTAACCTCGAATCATCATTAGTTTATGATGAAATTCGATATTTTAAACTTTTGTCATCGTTCTTCCTACAGCTTCTGCAACTGGTTTGAATTCAACCATCAGCTGTGAGAATTTTGCTGGCCTCAAGGACTGTGGACCATCGCTCAAAGCATTTGGAGGATCCAGATGGACTTCAATGATCAAGCCATCAGCGCCTGTTGCTATTGCACCTTTAGACAGTGCGCCGACATATTTCCAGTTTCCTGCGGCATGACTGGGATCAACTATTATCGGAAGATGTGAAAGCTCTTTTACCACTGGAATAGCGCTTATATCCACTGTGTTTCTTGTGGAGGTTTCGTATGTGCGGATTCCTCTTTCACATAAAATGATATTCTCATTTCCTGCAGCCATAATATACTCGGCAGCCATCAGCCACTCTTCAATAGTAGCTGCGAGGCCTCTTTTGAGCAGTATGGGTTTAGATGTGAGACCAACTTCGTGAAGGAGTCTGAAATTCTGCATGTTTCTTGCGCCTACCTGGATTATATCAACATATGAAGAGACCATTTCCACATCTCTTGTATCCACTACCTCTGTAACGATCTTCATACCGGTTGCTTCCCGCGCTTTTGCCATTATTTTAAGGCCTTCTTCTTCAAGCCCCTGGAAGGAGTAGGGGGATGAACGGGGTTTGAAGGCGCCGCCTCTCAGAACCGTGGCTCCGGCTTCTTTTACTTTCTTAGCTGTTTCAATGAAAGAGTCTTCACTTTCAATGGCGCAAGGACCTGCGATCACTACGATTTCTGTTCCTCCAAACTTTACTCCGCCCACATCGACAATGGTCGGTTCCTGTTTGAGCTCCCTGCCTGCCAGCTTAAATGGCTTCATGATCGGGACAAGGCTTTCCACGCCGGGCATAGTAGTGATATTGAGGGTATTGAGCATTCGCTTGTCACCGATGGCACCAATGACAGTTTTAATTTCTCCCATTATAGGGTGGGTTTTGAAACCGAGATCCAATAGCTTTTTTTCTACATTGTCGATTTCTTGTTTGGTGGCATTTTTACTCATTACTATAATCATGATAGCAGCCCTCCTTAAGGCAACGTTTATTTTTTTGCAAATAAAAAACTCTTCATCTGCTATGAGACGAAGAGTTGTTCTCTACGCGGTACCACTCAAATTGGTCAAAAGACCCACTTAATAACGTACAATCATACGTCATTCCCTGTAACGGCGGACTCCGGCACAGCCTACTAATACTTCAGCCTGCAGCTCGAAGGGGAACTTCGATCAGAATACACGACCGGGCTTTCACCACCCCCGGTTCGCTGGTATGGACGGTCAGCCTGTTGACTTGGCTATTCCATCCGTGTCATAATGACTCTCAAGTATTACCTGATTTACTTTCCCTGGTCATTGCTTTTGTTAATATATTTGTTCAATGATATCATGGGTGGATTCCCTTGTCAAGGATGCATTTTTGTATCCAGAGCTGAAGCATGAATATAATTTTCACCAATTTTCACTATGCAATAGCCCCA
>CAZBEQ010000020.1:0-59802 GCA_964490975.1 uncultured Oscillospiraceae bacterium
AAAATATTGCTAGACCCGTTGAAATTCAAGGGCTTTGAGTTTCGCAATTAACTAGATTTATTATTTTTATGAAAGGAGTTGTTATTGTGATAGTTATTAAAAAGTATTTTGAGGTGAATGGCAAATAACTTAATAGGCTGAGGGATGTATACGTAAATGGCCTTCATATTTGGGGCTTTTGTCTGCATTCGTTCAGCGAAACTGATCGGGAATAACCTTTGTCAATAAAGAATATTCGGGTAAATGGCATGGTACGGTTATCGTGCTTTTTTTATGCCCGTTTGAACTCCGCCAAGGTATTTGCCTGACGGAGTTTTTTGTCACCAAAACATAAATAGTAAATTGAAGGTTATGATCGATAATTTCGTACATGAAACAGGAGGCAGAATTAAATGAAGTATATAAATGGTAAGGATATATTGCCAAAAACATTGTTGGAACAGCTACAGCACTATGTACAGGGAGAGCTCCTCTACATTCCGAGGCAGGAGAACACCAGAGCAGGCTGGGGAGCTGTAAACGGGACAAGAATGATGATAAGGAACAGGAACGCTGAGATATGTGTTAAATATGAAGAAGGAGCAACGGTTCAGGAGCTTATGGATATTTATCATTTATCAGAGGATAGTATTCGTAAGGTATTAAACAACAGAAGAGTACTTCTGGCAGTTGAGTAACTAATTTGGGATCGGGCTGCTTAAAGCTATTATCTAAATTAGAGTTTAGCTATAACTTAGAGTTAAACTCTAACTTAGAAATATAACTTTTCAACTTGTTGAATATTGCAGTGATATACTATATATTACTAGTAGAAGCAACACAAATTCGGCTGTCGAAGGAATGATAATAGAAATGGAAGACAACGCAGGAAAATATGTTGTATATAATGGGATGATAAAAGAGTATTCGGATGAAATTGGTTATGATTTGGCTCGTATTTCAGGCAAGGCTGCCTACGAGGTTATCAGGATCATAAATAGAGTGCCTTTGTTTTTTGAAGACCATTATAACAGACTCAAAGGGACATTTGATGCTATGGGAAAGCAGTTGAACATGACGTATTCCCAGCTTGGAGAAAACATTCACATACTTCTTGATAAAAGCGGAGAAATCAACTGCAATGTCAAGGTTGTAATTTTTGATGAAGAAGCGGGTCAGCAGCAATTTGTCTATATAAGCAAAAGCTACTATCCGACAGAGAAAGATGCTGATGTTGGAGTAAAAACGGGCATTTTCATGATTGAAAGAAGCAATCCAAATGCCAAAATATTGAACAAATCCTACAAAGATGCTGTATCGCAAAGGATTGCTGACGGAGGCTTTTTTGAAGTTATCCTGGCTGACAACAAGGGGAGGCTAACAGAAGGCAGCAAGTCAAATCTGTTTTTTGTCAAGGGTGGTAGAATATTAACTGCTCCAGGGGAGTACGTCCTGCGCGGAATAACGCGCAAGTATGTGTTTGAAGCCTGCTATAATGCAGGCTGTGAGGTAGTTGAGGAGTTTATTGCAGCTGATGAGATCAGTTTGATCGAAGGAGCATTTTTATCAGGTACATCAATAAAAGTATTGCCGATAAAATCTATAGATCAGCTGGAACTCAATTCATCTTCAAACGCTGTTATTTACGCAGTTAGGCGCGAGTATAATACTATTCTCGAGAAATATATTGAAGAACATGTAAAAATATGGTAATATCTATCTGCAGATAGGGAATATAACCTTAAGCAGGTGATAAATTGAAACAAACTACTTATTCAAGACACTTTGTCAGAATAAAGCCTGATTGCCCTGTATACGGAGAGATCAGGATCGTTCATGTCGGTGGAAGGCATGTTTCTTCAAAATGTGCAAGAGTAAGACTGCTTGATATAAGCTGTGGCGGTGTTAAATTTGCATCATTTTTGAAACTTCCTGTCGGCAGAAATGTAGTCCTTGAATTATCAGTTGAGTTCGAGAATGTAAAATACAGACTACAAGGATATGTTGCCGGTTACTGTAACAGTGAAGTACAAGAATATGAATACGGTTACTGCTTTCTGAGGCCGGAACCTAAGCTGAGGCCGGTATTGATAAAGATATTCAACAATATTTCTGCCAGGCAGGACAGGTATATCATACTCAGGATGTCGCAAGGCCTTCAAAATTAATAATAAACAAATTTTTAAAAGATTATTAGCACTCTTCTTAAAGGAGTGCTAATTTTGTCTTGACAATGGAAGATTAACAGTTGTAATATATTTATTGGCATTATAAAACACTTTTTGATTCAAGGAGGTTTCGCTATGTCACATGAGAATGGAAATATATCAATACATACTGAAAACATTTTACCAATAATAAAAAAGTGGCTTTATTCAGAAAAGGACATATATGTCAGAGAATTGGTTTCCAATGCCAATGACGCCATAATGAAGCTGAAAAAGCTCGTGTCAATGGGAGAAGCTCAGTTAAATGAAGCTGAGAAATTCTCAATTAAAGTGATCATAAATAAGGATGATAAGACGATAAAGGTCGTTGACAACGGTATTGGAATGACTGCAGAGGAAGTCAAGAAATACATCAATCAGATCGCTTTCTCAGGCGCTGTTGATTTCCTTGAAAAATATAAAGATAAGACAGATGAAGGCAATCAGATCATAGGCCATTTCGGACTTGGCTTCTATTCTGCGTTTATGGTGTCGGAGAGGGTCACGATCGATACATTGTCCTGGCAGCAGGGAAGTGATGCTGTCAGGTGGACAAGCACAGGCGGCATGGAGTTTGAGATGGAGGATTCCGATCGCAATGAGAGAGGTACGACTATCACTCTTTACCTTGCTGAGGATTCCTATGAGTCCCTTGAGTATTACAAAATGAAGGATGTACTTGAAAAATATTGCTCGTTCATGCCGTTTGAGATATTTTTGTACGATGAGAGCGAAGCCGCAAAGAAAGCAGAAAAAAAAGCTGAAAAAGAGGCGGCAAAGGATGCTGATACGGAAGATGCGGAAAATACTGATGCTTCCGAAGAACAGAAGGATAAGCCTATCAACGACACTCATCCGCTCTGGCTTAAGGCGCCAAAGGATTGTACTGATGAGGAGTATAAGGAGTTTTATAAAAAAGTATTCCATGACTTCAATGATCCTCTTTTCTGGATACATCTGAATATGGATTACCCCTTCAATTTAAAGGGTATACTGTTTTTTCCCAAGTTAAAGCATGAGTTTGAAACTATCGAAGGTCAGATAAAGCTGTATTACAACCAGGTATTTGTCGCCGATAATATCAAGGAGGTCATCCCTGAGTTCCTGATGCTGCTCAAAGGCGTGATTGACTGTCCCGATCTGCCGCTGAATGTTTCAAGAAGCTTTCTTCAGAATGACGGATATGTGTCGAAAATTTCAACACATATTACAAAGAAGGTCGCAGATAAGCTATCATCACTGTATGAGAGCGAGAGAGAAACCTACAATAAGTATTGGGATGATATAAACCCGTTTGTCAAATATGGCTGTATACGTGAGGAAAAGTTTTTTGATCGCGTAAAGGACATTATTATTTACAAAACAACAAATGACGACTATGTTGTCTTAAAGGATTATCTTGATAGGAATAGTGAGAAGCATAAGGACAAGGTATTCTATGTTTCCGACGAAAAACAGCAGGCACAATATATCCGTCTATTCAAGGATCAGGGTATGGAAGCTGTTATTTTGAATACAATGATTGATAATCACTTTATGCAGTTCCTTGAGATGAAGGAAAGCAACGTTAAGTTCACACGCATCGATTCTGATCTTTCAGACAGCATGAAGGATACTAACGCAGGTGAAACTGATGCTGAACAGACTCAGAAGCTGGAGAAGGTATTCAGGGAAGCGCTGGGTGATGACAAGCTGAAAATCAATATAGAGGCTTTGAAGTCTGCGGCTACTCCGGGAATCATACTTCTTTCCGAGTATTCGAGAAGAATGCAGGAAATGAGCAGAATGTATGGCATGAAGGGGATGGATATCGGCGGGATGTTCCCTGATGAAAGGACGCTTGTGCTTAACAGGAACAACATGCTTATACAAGCGGTGGCAAAGCTGTCGGACAATGACGGGAAAAAGGATGATGTGACGTTGATATGTCAACATGTATATGACTTGGCAATGATGAGCCATAAGCAGCTGGAACCGGAGGCAATGACGAAGTTTATCGAAAGAAGCAATTTGCTCCTGGGAAAACTTGCTGAACTGGAAGAGAAATAATAAGGTGCAAATGTCCGCTAGTGGACACCACTTTGCGAAAAAAATTCATTAAGCAATTGTATCAAAAAATTATTAGGGTGTCTTGCTTAAATCTCGAGGCACCCTTTATTTAGTGCTCAATTACTCAGCATTCCAAACGCGAATTGATTAGTTTCTGGCTAGTCCGGCGGGAGGATATTGCAGTCGACTGCCTTCTACATATCTGGAATTTCGGCAAGCGCTGAAAAACTATAAACGTACCTTTAAACGTACCGCACTACTCGCTTTTGCAACTTCTTCAATTGTACCCTTCAATTACACCGCACTACTCGTTTTTGCAACTTTAGGACGAAATCATACTGTGAAAAATCATATTTTATAGTCAAACATCTATAAAACAAGACTTTATCCTTGAAATAGCGTCCTAAAATTGAAATTACGAGTAGTGTGCTCTAGTTTCGCCATCTATTACCCAACCAGTCACTGTCAGTCCGCCATCTATTACCCAACCAGTCAATCTCCATCTACTAATTCTTCTTTTCCAAGTTATTTGTACTATATTGTCTCTTACAGTTTAGCCGAGAAAATTAGGTTGGAAAAGTTGAGTTAAATATAGTAAATCACTCCTGGATTTTTGCCTTAAACAATACTGCCGCAGGGGAAAGAGGGACATTCCTCAATCCTGCTATACCCAGGTGACGTTTTGGGATGGGCTCCGCCAGCTGTAGTACAAATAGCTCGTTATTTGAAACAAATTGAGTTGCGCTTTCTCTAAGAACATATGCTATTCCAAGCCCTATTCTGGATAATTCGACAAGCAGGTCCATGCTTTCAAGCTCTATTTCAGGGGTGATCTCAACGCCTTTTGATGCACAGTACAGATCAAGGTTGCGTCTTGTGGAGCTGCCTTTTTGCAATAACAGCAGTGGCAAGGCTGACAGCTCATTTAATGAAACCTGTTTACATTTTAAATAGTCGAAACGCGAAGAAGCTATAAAAACGTCTTCAACTGTGCAGAAGGACGTTGTTTCGATATCCTTGTCATCAACTGGCATTGTTACTATACCCAGGTCAGCATCTCCCGACTTGATGGAATCTATTATGCCGCTCGAGGTCCTGTTTATAATTTTTATTTTTATATTCGGATAATCCTGAATAAAATTCTGCAAAAAAGGTATGAGAAGGTAACGCAGTATTGTATCACCGACACCTATTTTAACCTCACCAAGGTTAAAGGATTGCATTTCAAGCATTTTACCCTCAGCGGCCTTAAAGAGGCTATATGCCTGGTCAACGTGGCTGTATAGCATTTCACCGACCACAGTGAGCTTGACACTTCTGGGACCTCTTACGAAAAGCATGCTGCCGGTGCTTTCTTCAAGATTCTTGATAGACTGGCTTACTGCAGATTGAGATATATATAGCTTTCGCGCAGCTGCGGAAAAGCTTCCCGATTTAGCCACTGTATAAAATACTTTATAGAGCTCAAAGTTAATATCCATAAGATCACCTAATACCAATCATTAAATATATTAATTTTAATTATAAATTATAATATTGTATAATTGATTTGTGAAGTGAATGAAATACTAAAACAGTTCAAAAATAATGGCTGAAGGCCTGTTTAGAGGTGCGATTTATGAGTAAGAACAAAGTAGACGAGGTAAGTCAAAGAAATAAGGTCAGGCGTATTTTTGCGGAGAAAAAAAAGGGATACGATGTCGAGGCCCAGGGTATTTATCGGGATCTAAGAAGCAATCTGAATATGAAGGGACTGGAAAATGTCCGTGTAATAAATAGATATGATATCACAGATATCACGGATGATGAATTTGCTGCATCAAAAAATGTCATTTTCTCTGAACCTCCGGTTGATTATGTATACGAAGAAAATATTGAATTGTCACCGGATGAAAGAGCCTTCGCTATAGAGTATTTGCCAGGTCAATATGACCAAAGGGCTGATTCGGCCTCACAATGCATACAGTTTCTTACACTTGGAGTGAGACCGCGCAGCAAAGCAGCAAGAATAATAGTATTAAAAGGCGTGATATCAGATAATGAGTTTATAAAAGCCAGAGCCTATTGCATTAATCCTATCGACAGCCGGGAAGCAAGTATGGACAAGCCTGAGTCGCTGGATATTGATATAGTTTATCCTGATGACGTAGCTCAGCTTGCAGGGTTTTGCACAATGTCCGTAAAAGAATTGGAAGCAGTCCATAGTGAACTGGGAATGGCAATGTCATTAGAAGATCTTGAATTCTGCAGACATTATTTCGCAGATACTGAACACAGGGATCCTACATTGACGGAAATCAGAATGATTGACACTTATTGGTCTGATCACTGCAGACATACCACTTTCCTTACCAGAATAAATAAAATAAGTTTTGACGATGGACCATTCAGCAGTTTTCTGAAGTCAGTATATGAACGCTATATTTCATCAAGAAAATATGTATATGCTGACAGAGAAAAGGATATCAGCCTGATGGATCTTGCAACCATAGCCATGAAGGAACTGAGGAAGAATGGCAAACTTGAGGATCTGGATGTATCTGATGAGATAAATGCCTGCAGCATAGTTGTTGATGCAAGGGTAAATGGCAAAAATGAAGAATGGCTCGTTATGTTCAAAAATGAAACCCATAATCATCCTACAGAAATAGAACCGTTCGGCGGTGCGGCAACATGTCTCGGAGGTGCTATCAGAGATCCGCTTTCAGGCAGGTCATATGTTTATCAGGCAATGAGAGTCACAGGAAGTGGCGATCCAAGAACAGCTGTAAAGGATACATTGCCCGGAAAGCTGCCTCAAAGGAAGATCACAACAGGGGCTGCGGCAGGCTACAGCTCCTACGGTAACCAGATCGGTCTGGCAACAGGACAGGTTGCAGAGATCTACGATGAGGGCTATGTTGCAAAAAGAATGGAGATCGGTGCGGTTATAGGTGCAGCGCCGAAAAGGAATGTTATAAGGATGGAACCTCTGCCGGGCGACATAATAATACTGCTTGGCGGAAGGACAGGACGTGACGGCTGCGGTGGTGCTACCGGTTCATCAAAGGAGCACGATGAAAAATCACTTATGACCTGCGGCGCGGAAGTACAGAAGGGTAATCCCCCTACTGAAAGAAAGATCCAAAGACTATTTAGAAATGAAAGTGTAAGCCTCATGATAAAAAGGTGCAATGACTTTGGCGCGGGAGGAGTTTCCGTTGCTATAGGAGAGCTTTCTGACGGCCTGGATATAGATCTTGACAGCGTTCCAAAGAAATATGAGGGCCTTGATGGCACCGAGCTTGCAATATCGGAGTCACAGGAGAGAATGGCTGTTGTGATCGCGAAGGAGGACAGCAACAGATTTATACAGGCTGCTATGGATGAGAACCTTGAGGCTGTTGAGGTAGCTGTTGTAACAGATACCGGAAGGCTTAGGATGAAATGGCGCGGCAAAACTATAGTTGACATCAGCAGAGAATTCCTGAATACGAACGGAGTAAAACAAAATATAGATATAAGCGTATTAGAGCCACAGAAGCTCAAGCTGTCTGAAACATTGAACAAAGAGATAAAAAATAAGGAAGATGATCTGGAAGAAGCATGGATGCTCAATCTGCAGAAGCTTGGGCACTGCAGCCAGAAAGGGCTGGTAGAGCGCTTTGATAGCACTATAGGAGCAGGAACGATCCTGATGCCCTTTGGCGGTAAGTATCAGCTGAGCCCTGCTGAAGGAATGGCCGCAAAACTGCCTGTGATAGATGGAGATACTGATACTGCTACATTAATGTCATATGGCTTCGATCCTGAAATTTCAAAATCAAGTCCTTTCCATGGAGCTGTATATGCAATTGTTGAGGCAATAGCAAAAATCGTTTCAATGGGTGGAGACTACCGTAAGGCCAGACTGACATTGCAGGAATACTTCGAAAAACCGGGAAAGGATCCCATGAGATGGGGAAAGCCTTTCAGCGCCTTGCTTGGTGCGTATTATGCACAGATCAAGCTCGGGATACCGGCAATAGGAGGAAAGGACAGCATGTCAGGAACATTCAGGGATCTAAATGTTCCACCAACGCTGGTTGCTTTTGCAGTTAGTGTAAATGATGCAGGTCATGTTATATCAACTGAATTTAAAAATGCCGGAAATCAGATCGTGTTAGTCAAGGTTGGTAGGGATTCTTATGAACTGCCTGATTTCGGCCAGCTTGAAAGGACATATACAAAATTGCATGAATTGGCTAAAGCAGGTAAAATATCTGCGGCACACTCGGTGCGCCAGGGAGGTATAGCAGAAACTGTCAGTACGATGTGCTTTGGTAATATGATCGGTGTTGAATTAAATGATATAGAGACTTCTGAATTGTTTGCACCTAATTACGGTTCAATAATGCTTGAGATTAAGCCTGGTGAAGACATTGAAAAAATACTCGAAGGTCTTGACTACACCATAATTGGTTGTACATCAAGCAAACCGAAGATTTCGGTAAATGGAACGAGCCTTGGACTGGATAAATTGTTGGATGGCTGGATGCAGCCGCTGGAGAAGATTTTCCCGACTAAAACGACTATGGTTGATCAGGTGGCGGAAACCTTTAATTATGATGTAAAACCTGCTTCAAAAAAATTGTCGGCGGTTAGTAAAATTGCACGGCCAAGGATACTGATACCTGTTTTCCCAGGTACCAACTGTGAGTATGATTCAGCAAAGGCATTTGAGAATGCTGGAGGAACTGCGGATGTATTTATAGTAAAGAACCTGACACCGGAATGTATTAATGAAACCATAGCTTCTATGGCTGATAAGATCAAAAACAGTCAGATCATTATGTTTCCGGGTGGTTTCAGTGCAGGAGATGAACCTGAGGGATCAGGCAAGTTTATTGCTACTGTTTTCAGGAATCCATATATCAAAGAGGCGGTTATGGATCTGCTTGAAAACAGAGACGGCCTGGTGCTGGGTATTTGCAATGGCTTCCAGGCGCTGATAAAGCTCGGACTGCTGCCTTACGGTGAAATAAAGGAGATGGCTGCAGATAGCCCGACACTGACATTCAACTCGATTGGCAGGCATGTATCCTGTATGGTTCAGACGAGGATAGCATCTAATAAGTCGCCATGGTTCAATAATGTACACACAGGCGATGTGCACACCATTGCCGTATCGCATGGAGAAGGCAGGTTCGTTGCTTCTGAAGAGGTAGTGAGAGCATTGGCTGCAAATGGTCAGATAGCCACACAATATGTCGATACCGAGGGTAAGGCAACTTATGACATAAGATTTAATCCAAATGGATCAGTGCATGCTATTGAAGGAATATCAAGCCCTGACGGCAGGATACTCGGAAAAATGGGACATTCGGAGAGAAAAGGCTCAAATGTTTGCATAAACGTTCCGGGCAACAAGGATCAGCTTCTGTTTGAAGCTGGCGTACAGTATTTCGGATAGTACAGCAGCTGTAGAATATCTTAATGCAATGATGGAATAATAAGAGCGTTCACTTTCACAAAATTGGACGCTTTTATTATTGCTTTTGCAAATTATACGAATAAGCTACTTGTTGCCTAAAACATGTTTATGACATATAATATTACTTTGATTGGTTAAAAGCAGTTTATGGTATAAATAATGTAATTGTATTAATATTTTAACTACAACGTAGGAGGTAAAAAAAGTGAGCAAAAAGAAGCTTAATATATTATTTGTTTCAGCAGAAATGTCCCCTTTTGCAAAGACTGGCGGATTGGCTGACGTAGCAGGGTCTTTGCCAAAGGCATTGGCGGAGCTTGGACATGATGTCAGGGTGGTTATGCCAAAATACCGTTCTATCAAGGGAGAATTTGAATATGTTACTGATTATTCCGTAAGGCTTGATCAGTCTGTTGAGACATGCATAATCAGAATGACAGAAGTCCCTTACAAGGTAAATGGAAGGAAGAAAGGCCTAAAGGTTTATTTTACAGACAGCTACAGACTTTTCGACAGAGATGGTATTTATGGACATTTTGATGATGCCGAACGGTTTGTATTCTTCTGCAAGGCTGCCTTGAACATGTTGCCTAAAATAGGCTTCAAACCTGATGTAATACATTGTAATGACTGGCATACAGGACCGTTATGCCTGCTTTTGAAAGAGCAGTATTGCTATGATAAAGCATACGAGGGGATCTCTACTTTGTACACGATCCACAATCTCGAATACCAGGGCCATTTTTCAAGTCATATTATTAGTCTTCTCAATTGCAGCTATGATGTTTTTAATCCGGATAAAACTGAGTTCTATGGAATGTTCAACTTTATGAAAACAGGACTTGTTTATGCTGATGCGATCAGTACTGTAAGCCAGGTTTATGCTCAGGAGATTAAAACCCAGCAATATGGTGAACGCCTTGAAGGTCTTTTGCAGAAACGTTCCGACGATTTGTTCGGCATACTCAACGGCCTTGATTATGACGAGTTTAATCCGGAAACAGATACAATAATAGAGAAAAAATATGGCTTGAAAAATATTGAGGATAAAAAGCTTAATAAAACTGCACTTCAAAAAGAAATGGGGCTCCCATGCAGGGATGTTCCCGTATTTGGAATCGTTTCAAGACTTTCGGGACAAAAGGGTCTTAACCTCATCATCGACCGTATTGATGAAATGATGTCGAAGGATATACAGTTTGTACTTCTTGGTACGGGCGACGATTATTATCATGATCAGTTCAGAAGAATAGTTGAAAGATACCCTGATAAAGTGGCTGCACATCTGGGCTATCATCAAAGTCTTGCACAAAAGATCTATGCCGGTAGCGATTTGTTCCTGATGCCGTCAAGATTTGAGCCATGCGGACTAGGACAGCTCATAAGCCTCAGATATGGTACGATCCCGGTTGTCAGAGCTACCGGAGGTCTTGCAGAGACTATTATTGACTATAATGCTGATAAGGAACATGGCAACGGTTTCTCCTTCAGGAATTTCTCAGCTGATGAGATGATCGATGCGATCAACAGAGCTATCAATGTTTACACGGAATATCCGGAGGAATGGAATAAGCTGGTCATAAGGGGAATGGAATCAGATTTCTCTTGGAAGGCATCTGCTGTAAAGTATGAAGAATTATATAATCATACTATAAACAAGAGGAAGAATGGATGACAAAAAAAGAAAGAGTAGAAAGAATTATTGAACTCTTGGAGAAAATGTATCCTGAGGCCGATTGCTCATTGGAATATAATGATCCGCTGCAGCTTATGATAGCGACACAACTGGCTGCACAGTGCACCGACGCGCGTGTAAATATCGTTACAAGGGATTTGTTTAAAAAATACAGGACGGTCGAAGATTTTGCCAATGCGGATCTGCAGGAATTAGAACAGTGTATCAGGTCAACAGGTTTTTATCATAATAAGGCGAAAAATATCATTGCTGCCTGCAAGATGATAATGTCCGATTATGGTGGTAATATCCCATCTGATATGGAGAGTTTATTAAAGCTGCCGGGAGTGGGAAGGAAAACAGCTAATCTACTTCTCAGCGACTATTTCGGGATACCGGGTATAGTTGTGGATACCCATGCCAAGAGATTGTCCAACAGAATGGGACTGGTCAAGGAAGAGGATCCCGAAAAAATTGAGTATGTGCTAATGGATATAATCCCCACTGATAAGTGGGGAAGCTTTTGCCATCAACTGGTTTTCCATGGGAGAGCGATCTGTAATGCAAGAAAACCGTTATGCGAAAAATGTGATATAAGTGAGTTCTGCGATTTTTATTTAAATAGTAACAAGATTCATCAGAATAAAAAGTAGAAGATTTTAGGAAATCTTGATTTACTATTTAAAACTTTTGCCATCTAATATAAAATAAATAAAGAGAAGTGTAGAAAATAGTCGAAATGTTATGTAGATATGATGCTTTGGTCAATGCATTAAACGAGGTGAGGATGACTATGGCAGACGGTTCTGAAAAAATGGCTGCTAGTAAATCGAAAAGAGACGACTCAAACAGATCACGAAATAAGAAGGATAAAAACGCATCGAATAATAAGGGCCGCGTAATAAAACTTACAGAATCTCAGCGAGGGGATCAGTTGAATATGAAAGGCCTGACAGCTGATAATGTCATTTTTGCCATGGACATTGGGACCCGTACTGTTGTGGGTGTTATAGGTAAACAGGAAGATAAGTGCTTCAGGATACTTGCGACCGAGGTATGCGAGCACAAAAGCAGGGCCATGATAGATGGGCAGGTACACGATGTTGAACAGGTAGCTGCTACTGCGATGGAGGTCAAAAAAAAGCTGGAGGCCAGAATTGGCTTTAAACTGAAACGCGTTGCAATTGCAGCTGCAGGAAGGGTACTCAGAACATGCCAGGTCAAGGTTGAAAAAAATTTGGAACAGGGTATCGAGATAGATGCGGATTTTATCAGCAGCCTTGAGATAGAAGGTATACAGCGTGCTCAAATGATGCTGGATGAGGAATTGACGGACGAGGACAAAACTCAGTTCTATTGTGTTGGTTACAGTGTAATAAATTATTATTTGAATAGCTATATTATATCAAAACTGGCAGGTCATAAGGGAAAAACAGCCGGCGTTGATATACTTGCAACATTTCTGCCTCTTATTGTAGTAGACAGTCTTTATTCTGTTGTAGGCAGAATAGGGCTTGAGGTGTCGAGCCTTACACTTGAGCCTATTGCAGCTATAAATGTGACGATCCCGCAGGATATCAGGCTACTGAATCTCGCACTGGTCGACATCGGCGCCGGAACATCAGACATAGCGTTAACAAAGGATGGAAGCGTTTTTGCATATGCAATGGCTTCAATAGCCGGAGACGAAATAACCGAAAGGATATCTCAGCGATATCTTGTCGATTTTGCTACAGCTGAAAAAATAAAAATTGCATTATCATCAAAAAAAGAAAGCATAGTATTCACAGATATAATGAAAATCAAGCATACGATCAATACCGAGGAAGTTCTAAAGGACATCGAAGAAACAATTCAGCTGCTGGCAACCACTATTACCCAAAAGATACTTGAGTATAACCACAAGGCTCCCAATGCAATATTTATGGTTGGAGGTGGCAGCCGCATACCAATGCTGCCGCAGTTGATCGCACAACAGCTTGGATTACCCGAGGAAAGAGTAGTGGTAAGGAGCAGGGATGTAATCAAAGATATTAGATTTGATGATAAAAAGCTTATCGGGCCTGAATCCATTACACCTTACGGCATCGCTGTAACAGCTCAGATGTCCAGCGGCAAGGATTTTCTTTCGGTTACGGTCAATGAGAGGAAAATAAAGCTTTTCAACTCTAAAAAGTTAACGGTAGCCGATGCGCTTATTTTATATGGCTTTGATGCAGAAAACCTTATCGGGAGGTCAGGCAAGAGTATAACATTTTCAGTAAATGATGATGTACGCAGGGTTCGAGGAGAATATGGAAAAGCTGCTGAAATCTTTCTTAATGGTAAAATAGCAAGTCTTGATGCCCATATATTGTTCGGGGACAAAATAACTGTTGTTCCTGCCAGCGATGGGAGAAATGCGGTAATTAGGGCCTGTGAACTCACATCTGACTATTATACAGGTTTAGTAAAATTGAATGGCAATCCTGTTGATATAAGTACGTTAATTACGATAAACGGCATGGAGGTCAATAAGGATTCAATAGTTAATGATGGGGATATTGTGAGGATATCTCGTATAAAGACTCTTGGTGAACTGTTGGAAGCAGCAGGCTTTACCAGTGGGGAAGAGTATGATATCAGTGTAAATGGCAACAGTGAGAATAGTCTTGACTACTTGCTGCAGGATAAGGATCTGGTGTGTTGTATGAGCAGGGATAACAGTTCTGACAATAATAAGACCCTGACCCATGAAAACATCAATTATGGGATAAGCACAGAAAAAACTATAGGAGAGGCCTTTGAAACCACTAATACTCAGGACTGCATTATGAGGAATATTGATGAAAATACAGCCCCGGAGGGCTATTATGACATAACAGTAAATGGAAATGTAACATATATAAAGGATAGCAGATCCCAGCACATATTTGTAGATATATTCAACTTCATTGATTTTGATTTGTCAAAGCCTCAAGGAACTATTTCACTCACCCTTAATGGAAAATCGGCAGCATTTACAGACAAAATAAAACGAGGTGATTCTGTAGAAATATATTGGAAAAAATAGCATCTTAATATATAATTTAAAAGAATTGTGCAAATCTTTGATATTGTGAGAAGTCTTTGGGGGGCATTATCACTGAAGTATATTAAAGGGAAAAATTATACAAAATATGAGTATTATGAGCTGATTTACATAAGAACGATGCTTACTTTTCTTATAATTTCAGCAATCATTTATTTTACCCAAAATATCTTCTTCACCGAAAACTCTTTTGTTTTTGATCCAACTCAGAAAATTAAATTTATTCTTAGTGTTATTATATGTGTGATTGTTTTTGGATTACATAACTTAAGGAACATTATCTTCAAGAAATCACTTTTGGAAAACAATATACTATATTGTATAGAAAAATTATTCTCACTTCTCATAATGTCAGTAATTGTCTTATATTCAGAAATTGATACATGGTTCTATACAGGTTTCTTGATTCCACTTTCTATGGCAACGTTTATGAAAGGCAAAAAATGTGGATATACCATTTTTCTTGTTTCATTTTTAAATCACCTGCTGCTTTATTATCTAAAGAATGGAATTGATAGTATAAAGCTTTCTGACGATCTCATTTCGATAATAATGCATTACCTGATGTTCATTGTACCTGTTTATCTGTTCGATAAGCTTTACAAATCAAGGATCGAGGAAGAGATAAGTAATAATATCAAAATAGAACAATATGAAGAGCGTTATGTGAAATTAGAGTCATCAAGTGATGAAATTAAACAAAAATATGACAGGTTGTTTTCTAATTCAGGTAAACTTGAAGAATCCAACAAGGTATTGTCAAAAAGTATTGCTGAATTTTATACTCTCAATCAGATCAGCCAGGCTATCGGTTCGATACTTGACACAAAAGAATTGCTTAAGCGTCTCAATGATATAATTCTAGGCGTAATGGGAGTAAGCTTTTCAACTATTATACTGTATGATGAAAATGCTAACCGTTTGAAAGTACATACGACGAATGTATCAAATATGAACGAACTTGCTACAATTACAGATAACATAAACAGTGGAGTGCTGGGCGAAGCCTTGAATAAAGGCCAGAGCATACTGGAAAATGATGTCGACTATTTTCAGTATCCATTTACTTGCGGAAGGAATATCAATTCCCTTATGTGCATTCCACTGACTACAAGTTCAAGAAAATTCGGTCTTGTACTGGTTGAGCATAAATTCGCTAATGCATTTGATGAAGAAAATATAAGGTTTCTCAGTATAATAGCGCAGCAAGTCGGAATAGTCATGGAAAATGCCGAACTATATTATCAAATGAAAGAGGTTGCGCGAAGAGATGGCTTAACGGGTATTTACAACAGACAATATTTTCAAGAACGTCTGGAATCTGAATTTAAAGAAGCGAAAAAAGATAATTATCCTTTGTCACTGGTTATTTTCGATATCGATCATTTCAAGAGATTCAATGACACTTATGGACATATGTTTGGAGACAAAGTGTTGATTTCTACCGTTGAGGTTGTTAAAGGAGCTCTCAGGAAAAATGATATGATCGCCAGGTTTGGAGGAGAAGAATTCATCATACTCTTGCCCAGGACCAATTTGTCCGATGCTTTTGAAAAGGTTGAGATATTAAGAAAAAAGGTTGCTGAGAATATAATAAAGGATAATCTTATAACAGCATCTATAACAGCCAGCTTTGGGATTTCTTCATTTGATGAATGCGTATTTAATGAAAATGATCTCATTAGAACAGCAGACGATGCATTATACGATGCTAAGATGGCAGGACGTAATTGCGTTATAACAGCAAAGAAGTTATATGAGAATTGATGTTTATGGACATATTATTTTAAATGATTTCAGCATTTTTTCAAATATGACCATTTGCTTTTGATCCCATTTTTCCTCGGGAACAAAGTAGCTAAGACGATACATATTACTGCCACATTTAGCAAAAAACTCAGAACCTTTTATATATCCGTTTTCTGTAGCAACTGAATAATCCCATAGATAGCCTTTCATTCCATCCGATTGCACATTTATGACATCAAAATACTTATATGTATTGTGTGATGCTGTTATCGATTTATCAAGAAAGGACTTCAGATCCTCCTGAAGGTACCATACTTGTACAAAGCCATGGACATTATTCTCTCTATCACTGAAAGCAATGTGATTTAGTATTTCTCCGCCTTGAAAATCAAGTACCTCTAATACAAAGGCAGACGGATAATCAAAACTGAATTTGCCATCAACTGATTTATATTTTATGAATTGTTCAGTTCTTGATGTAGCAGGGAATAAGAACAAGCAAATAACAGAAACAAATGATATAACGACCAACCATTTCCTTATTTTTGATATATATATAACCTTCATAATACCATATCCTTAATGCTTTTTTATATTTATATGAAGAATGGAGGTGCGTAATGATTAGTTCATTTAAACAAGACATGCACCAAAATCGATTTTTTCAGTATGATGATAATATCAGACCTTTAGAGGGGGAGTCCGCGTATGAGAATAATGGTAGTTAAAATGCCAAGGTTTTTTGGTAATTTGATTAAGAAAGTACTGAAAATGAACTAATATGATGTACAAAAATCGAAGCGGCATAAAAAGCATCAGAAATACTTTTTATGTCGCTTCGATATAGAAAAGATATTTTAAACTGATCTAGTTACTTTATTTGAGCGCAGGCATCTGGTACATACATATACTGTTTTGGGTGTGCCTTGATCAATAACTTTGACTTTTTTCACATTTGGTTTCCAGAATCTGTTTGTCCTTCTGACCGAGTGGCTGACATTATTGCCATATACGGTATCTTTGCTGCAAATTTCGCATTTTGCCATCTATATCACACCTCCTTTAAGCTGGAGCTTAAAATCCCACAAAGCAATACCTATTTTAACACAATACCTCCAAATTCCGCAAGGTATTTTTGAAATTATTAACCAGGAAAATATAGAGTGAAAATAGAGTGTGGCAAAATAAGGTATGATATATTAGAATTATATTTATGATATTAATTATGCATTACAATTTGTTTGATCGGGAGATATTAAATGGAACAATGCACCGGACAACTTGGAAAACCATTGCAGTACCTGAAGGGTGTGGGTGAAGCACGGGCTGTTCTGTTTCATAAGCTTGGCATTTTTACTGTTGGAGATGTGATATCACATTATCCAAGAGATTATGAAGACCGAAGCAAACTGAAAAAGCTTATTGAGCTGCAGGACGGTGACCAGTGCTCGTTTGAAGGCACTATTGCATCAAAGGTGGTATTGTCAAGACCCAGAAGAGGGCTAACAGTCTGCAGGGTCAGTATCAGGGATGATACAGGGCTGATAAACGCAACCTGGTTTAATCAGCCATATATAAAGGATAATTTCAAGCCGGGGGAAAGGTATCTGTTTTATGGAAAGATCACAAGGAGAAGGATATTTGAAGTGCTCAATCCCGTATATGAAAAAATAGATGTATCAGGTCCTGTAAATACGTGCAGGATCATACCGGTTTATCCATCAACAGGCAGGTTGACTCAGAATGTTATAAGAACAGTAATCAGAAATGCTTTGGATTATACCGGAAGTAATCTGGAAGATATACTTCCCCAGTGGGTAAAGGAAAGCTATCAGCTTACAGATGCCCAATATGCGGTCAGAAACATACATTATCCCGAAAGTGACGAAGCCTTTATGAGAGCACGTGAAAGGCTTGTCTTTGAAGAATTGCTTTTACTGCAGTTAGCTCTTATGAGTTTAAAATCTAATGCAGAAAAAACAGAGGCCGGCATATGTTTCGGTGCAAGCCATGAAGTAAAAGAGTTTATTGGGCAACTGCCATATAAGCTGACAGGCGCCCAAATGAGGGTGTTTACAGAGATAGAACGTGATATGGAAAGCAACAAGGTAATGAACCGTCTTGTCCAGGGAGATGTAGGCTCAGGAAAGACAATAGTTGCCGTGCTGGCACTTATTAAGGCAGTAAAAAGCGGTTACCAGGGGGCTTTCATGGTGCCTACCGAAATACTTGCCGCTCAGCACTTCAGTACGATCAGCAAACAGCTGGAACCGCTGGGAGTCAGAACTGCACTGCTGACGGGAAGTACATCTCTGAAAGAATCCAGGAAGCTTCTTGAAGAGATAAAATCAGGGGATATCGATATTGTTATCGGCACACATGCATTACTGGAGGACAAGGTAGTTTTCAAAAGCCTTGGTCTTGTTGTTACAGATGAGCAGCACAGATTCGGAGTAAGGCAAAGGGCGGCGATCGGCAGGAAGGGAGATAACCCTGACATATTGGTCATGACGGCAACGCCTATTCCAAGGACATTGGCACTGATACTATATGGTGATCTTGATATATCGATCATTGATGAACTCCCGCCAGGAAGAAAAAAGGTGCAGACGTATTCTGTCGATTCCAGCATGCGTGAGAGGATCAACAAATTCATCAGAAAGCAAGCTAATGAAGGCAGGCAGGTTTACATAGTATGTCCGCTTGTGGAGGAATCAGATGCAGTAGAGGCCAGATCAGCTTCTGAACTCTCATCAGAGCTTGCCCAAAAAACCTTCAGTGATCTTAAGGTAGGTTTGATACATGGAAAAATGAAACCCTCTGAAAAGGATGATGTGATGTCGCGGTTTGTAAACGGGGAGATAGACATACTTGTTTCAACCACTGTAATCGAAGTTGGTGTAAATGTAGCCAATGCAACTCTTATGGTCATAGAAAATGCTGAAAGGTTCGGCCTGTCACAGCTGCATCAGTTAAGAGGCAGAGTGGGCAGAAGTGAATACCAGTCTTATTGTGTATTGTTCAATGACAATAAATCAGAGGTAGCCAGCGAAAGAATGAGAGTAATGGAGAAGACATCGGATGGTTTTGTAATTTCGGAAAAAGATCTAGAACTAAGGGGCCCCGGAGATTTTTTTGGGACAAGACAGCATGGTATACCGGAGCTCAAAATAGCAAATCTATATAAAGATGTGGAGATACTAAAAAAGGCTCAGGAAGCGGCTATCAAGCTTTTAGGAAATGACAGGGCTCTGCAGGCGCCTGAACACCGGCTGCTGGGAATGGCAGTAAAGGAGAAATTCTCAGGAGTCGTAAAATCAGTAAGTATGAATTGATTTAAAAAGTGCATTTAAAAGGGGTGGGTAACATACTCAGAGTTATTTCGGGAACAGCAAAGGGGCACGGACTGAAAACAGTAAAAGGTGATACGACCCGACCTACATCAGATAAGGTAAAAGGGGCACTCTTTAATATTATTGCAGCGTATACAGAAGAAAGTTCAGTCCTGGATATGTTCGCAGGCACAGGCAGCCTGGGGATAGAAGCGTTGAGCAGGGGAGCAGCCTCTGCAGTTTTCTTTGACAAGAGCCAGCAGTGCTGTGGGATCATCAAAGAGAATCTTCAGCATACCAAGCTCACAGAAAAAGCTTTTGTATATATCATAGATTTCGCTGCAGGAATCGAAAAAATGTATCATGAGGGACGCAAATTCGATATAATAATTATGGATCCGCCATATAACAAAAATTTTATTCAAGAAGCGTTAAAATTACTGACAATAAATGATATAATTATGGATGATGGCATTATTATTGCTGAACACAGCTTAAAGGATGAACTTCCAGACAGCTGCGGAGAATTAAAAGCGATTGACACCAGAAAATATGGTGATACAATGATTACGATATACAAGGATGGTAAAAACGGCCAATGATTTTGGTATATCCGGGAAGTTTTGATCCGATCACAAATGGACATCTTGATATTATAAACAGAGCGGTACGTATCTGCGATAAGCTTATAGTGGCAGTAGGCAGCAATGAAAGTAAGAAACCGGCGTTTACTGTAGAAGAGCGAATAGAGATGATAAAGGCTGCCGCAGGTGACAGAGCTGATATTGAGGTTACTGGATTTAAAGGGCTTTTAGCTGACTTTGTAAAACAATCGGGAGCAAAGACTGTAATTAAGGGACTAAGAGCAATGTCAGACTTTGAATATGAGTTTCAAATGGCACTTTTAAATAAAAACCTTGAACCGGATATGGAAACATTATTCATGATGACAAGCGTAAATTATTCATACCTCAGTTCAAGCGCAGTAAAGGAAATCGCTCGGAACGGTGGGAATATAGATGGACTTGTTCCGGATTGTATCAAGGAAAGTATGATTAGAAAGCTGACCTGCAGATAGATCATTAGGGGGTTAAATCATGGAGATACTTTCAATACTGGAGACTTTAGAAGATTTGGTAGAAAAAAGCGTAGGCGTGCCCTTTTCTGGGAAATGCCTTGTTGACAAGGAAGAGATACTGGAAATAGTAAAAGAACTCAGATTGAAGCTTCCTGACGATATAAAGCAGGCAAAATGGGTCAAGGAAGAGCGTCAGAGGATACTTATGGATGCGCAGAAGGAAGCAGGCAATATGCTCAAGGATGCGGAGGGAAAGATCGCATCTATGGTGGACGAGCATGAAATAACACAAAAGGCTTATGAGCAGGCAAATGAGATAGTGGGGGCGGCTCAGAAAAATGCACGTGAAATCAGGCTTGGGACTAAGGAGTACGCAGATAATATATTGAATAAAGTGGAAGAAATTTTGAATGATACGCTAGAGGTAATAAAGACGAACAGGCAGGAGCTCAAGTAAAGCTCCTTTTTTTTGCGGTACGTCCGGCGAAGCTGGACTACGCCATTTGAGGATTTCTATAAGCTTCTGCTTATATGCCTTTTACTTCCCCTATAATAGATGAATAACCATATAACTGATAGAATCAATAATAATAGTACCGAATTACCCATTGATGTTAGAAAACCATGAAGATCTAATACAGGCACACCTAAAGCCGGCTCCAATGACAGCAATTCCAAATCCAGAAGTTGTATACCTGCAAGGGTATATATCGCGGCGATTAATCCCTGAAAAAACTTTCCAAGCAGATAAGGGCGGATGTTTATATCTGTTTCAGCAACAATACTCATTACCTGAAAATGGACTGATAAGCCTGCCCAACCGATAAGAAAGCTTACAGCAGGCAATTTCAGTGAAAGAGGTACAGAGGTGATCCGGCTGACAAGTCCGGATCCTGTTGTTATTTCAAGCAAACCACTTAAAACTCCGGATACCAGGTCTTTTGAGGATTTGCCAGGTATTATGGCGGGCAGCAGCTTGGAAACAGATTCTGAGACTGTACTTATTAAACCTGTTTCATTCAACAGGCATATAATTACGGAAAAAAGCACAATAAATCCGCCTATGGCAAGTATAGTCGAAACAGAACTTTTTATTGCGCCGCCAAGCATTATTCCGAAATTCGATTTTTTTTTGCCAGCCTCAAATATTTGCCTTTTGATTTCTGTTTTTGCGGAGCATTTTACCGAGCCTTTTACAGAGGCTTTTACAGAGCCTTTAAAGGAAATGGAGCTGCTTCTGGATTTTCTTCCGGGATCCCTTCTCTTATAGAACCTGAATATTATTCCTACTGTAATACAGGATAAAAAATGGCATATAAAAAGGAACAGGCCTGTAGAAGAGGAACCGAACATACCCGTCCCTACCGCTCCAATAATAAAGAGCGGACCGGAGTTGTTAGTGAAGGCCAGAAGTCTTTCAGCCTCAAGCTTTGTCAATGACCCGCTTTTTCTCATATCGGCAGTTATTTTAGCACCAACAGGATAACCTGAAGTGACACCTAATGCCAAAGCGAAGGAAGCGCATCCCGGGACATTGAAAAGAGGTTTCATGACAGGCTCAAGCAAAATGCCGACAGTCCGCATGAAGCCGGTCGAATTCATTATCTCTGCTGCAACGAAAAAGGGGAATAGGGATGGAACAACGATGGATGCCCATAGAATCAAACCATTCAGCGCGGATTTTACAACTGCTTTAGAAAAAATGACAAGGCATATGATAAAAACCAGACACAATACAGGTGTCGACAGAAGTTTTATATAGATTACTTTTGCCGGCTGTATTACAAGCAACAACAAAAAAAATACTGCTAGTACCAGAATAAGTACGAATATCATAAAACCTACATAAAATATTGGCGTTATAAAAAATCATATTAATGAAACATTAAAATATTCCTAATACTAATGGTTTGTTAATTTCTTGACACCTGTGAATGGGTTATCGTAATCTTTCTATTGTCAGCTATCGGTTGGGGAGATTTGGCTAGGAGGCGATGGCCGAATGTGATTTACAGAGGAGATATAATAGCCAAACCGGACTGCGCTACTCGTTTTTGCAACTATAGGACGAAAATGTGTGAGTATTGCGAAGAAAAAGTCTTGATTGATTATAAAAAAGCCTATTTATGGAAGTGATCTGCTCTAAAGCTGAAATTTCGAGTAGTGTGCTCAAATACTTCAAATAGTTCAGGCAAGTGAGGTATGACATATACTTCAATTATTGCTGTAATTGACGGACTACTGTCTTGCAATATTAAAATGAGTATTAATAATAGCCGCTAAAAACTCTACTGAACCCACTAATGCTTGGCTTTTCAAACAACAAGAAGGACGGTTCTGTATGAACCGTCCCTGTTGCTTTCATTTTACCGTTATTTTACTTCTGTTACCCAGTTGAATTCGTCTTTTACTAAACCGTTCTGGATGCCGGTGATAGCTTCATAAAGCTTGGCAGAGACCTCTCCGATCTTTCCGTCGGCAACTGTGATTATCTTTCCATCCCAGTTCAATTCACCAATTGGGGAAATGACGGCTGCGGTTCCTGTACCGAATGCTTCAACCAGTTTTCCTGCTGCATGAGCATCATATAGTTCCTGAACTCCAAGCTTTCTTTCTGTAACTTTGTATCCCCATTTTCTTAGAAGCTTGATGCAGGAGTCTCTAGTTATCCCAGGGAGTATACTGCCATCAAGTGAAGGAGTTATTACTTCGTCACCTATCCTGAAGAAAACATTCATTGAACCTACTTCTTCAATGTATTTTCTCTCAACACCATCCAGCCATAATACCTGAACGTAGCCCTTTTCATGTGCCATATCCTGAGCCTTCAAGCTTGCTGCATAGTTTGCCGGGGTCTTTGCGAAGCCTGTACCGCCCCTGACTGCGCGGACATACTCGTTTTCAATGAGGATCTTGACCGGATTTATGCCTGAAGGGTAATATGCGCCGCTTGGAGAAAGTATGATCATAAACTTGTAAGTATTTGATGCTCTTACACCAAGGTAAGGATCGGTTGCAATTATAAACGGCCTGACATAAAGGGAGGTTCCGGGTTCTGTCGGTATCCAGTCCCTGTCTATGCCGACAAGCGTTATAACAGCCTCTACTGCAAATTCCTCATCTATTTGAGGGATAGACATTCTCTCATTTGAATTGTTAACTCTCTTCATGTTCATGTCAGGTCTGAAAAGAAATATCTTGCCCTCTGCTGACTTATAGGCTTTTAGTCCTTCAAAAATAGCCTGCCCATAATGGAATACCATTGTTGAAGGGTCTAGAGACAAAGGACCGTAGGGTACTATTCTAGGATCATACCAACCTTTTTCAACACTATAATCCATAATGAACATGTGATCTGAAAAATATTGACCAAAGCCGAGCTTTGTCTGATCAGGTTTAGCTTTTGGGCTTTGTGTTTTTTGAATGCTTATTTTTTGAGTCATTGTGAAACAACCTCCTAACATTTTTAACCCTGAACACTTTTTTCTATTATGCAACTTTTTTTCTTAAAAATCCAGACTTATAATAAAAATATATAAAAAGTAATATGTAATTTACTTCATGTAATGTATAATGATTATAAGAAAATATGTTGATAAATGGGGGACATTGTATTTTTATGGAGAAAAAGGTTTCATCAAAAAGAGCAAACCGTTTTGTTTTAATATCTAATTGGGTACTAGACATGTTTTTGATAGCAGGATATCTGATTGAATATCTTAAACACTCAAAATCACTGGGGTATGTTATCTTAACAATAGCAATAATCCTTATACCCATGATGGCAGCTTCATTTATTTATCTTAAGGATAATCGCTCCGGCTTAATGAAATATGTTACACTTATCGGCTACCTTATCCTATACACTTTTGTTATGTTGACAGCATCACCTGATAGGGTTCTTGTGTTTGTGTATATATTCCCCATAATACTATGCTATTTATTGTATTTTGATTTTAAATTGATTTTTATAAGCACCATTTCATTCGCTGCGGTTAATGTTATCAAGCTTATTTATTATATGGCGTTTCTTGGTTTGACAGACAGTTCTCACACTACTGATTACTTAATTCAGTTTGCCTGTGTATTCATGTTTTCATTTTCATTAATATTTGCAACAAGGCTTTCTAATAAATTTAGTGCTGAAAAACTCGAAGATGTTGAAAAAGAGCATATGAAGCAGGAAAGTATATTAAAGGATGTATTAAAAACTGCAGCTATTCTTGATAAAAACTCTAAAGAAGTAAATAGAATTGTAAATGAACTGACCGATTTGACAAATATTGCATCCAATGCAGTGCAGGAAATTGAAAAGGGAGCTGCCGATACAGCTTCGAATATACAGATTCAATCGAGTCTGACACATGATATACAAGGATTGATCGATGATACATCAAAAGATTCCAATAATATGGAGAAGATATCAGTTAATACGGTTAAGGCGGTAGACGAAGGCTGTGGTATTATAGAAATACTTAATAGCAAGTCTGCTGATGTCAAAGATAACAGTGATCGCGCCTATAGCTTAATGATCGATTTGAAAAATAAAACTATCGAGATACGCACAATTTCTGATTTGATATCCAGTATATCAGAACAGACAAATATGCTTTCATTAAATGCAGCTATTGAAAGCGCACGAGCAGGAGAGAGCGGTAAGGGCTTTGCTGTGGTTGCCGAGGAAATCAGAAAGCTGGCGGCACAGAGTAAGGATTCTATTAACAGTATAAGCAGGATCACGGCTGAACTGAATGATCAATCAGATAGATCTGTTGAGGCAGTGCTAAAGCTCAAGGAGGCAAATAAGGAGCAAACCGGTCTTGTAGAAAGGACTCTTGAAATATTCCGTGAAATAAGCAGCAAGATGTATGAAGTAAAAGACAATGTCGACAGGGTAAACGACAAGATTACTAAAATACTAAATGCGAATAATAAACTAGTTGAGAGTATAAATGAGATTTCTGCAGTCAGCCAGGAGGTGACGGCAAGCGCACAGCAAGCCAGTGAACTGACGTCACAGAATCTTGACAAAGCAGAAAAAACTAACCAATATGTGATGGAATTGATAGAAACATCTAAAGAAATGAGCAAATATATCAACTAAAGGACAGGAGCAGCAGGAGGGACAATGAAAAGCGTTTTATATCCGGGGATATATGTTAACGGTATAAATGAAATTACAGCAGAGATTTTGAAGGAAAAAAATATTAAGGGCCTGATCCTCGACATCGATAATACTTTGGTTCCAAACCATGTTGCTGATGCCGATGAGAATGCGGTTAAATGGATCGAGAAAATGAAAGAATCCGGTTTTAAAATGTGTATAGTATCTAATGCCGCTAAAAAACGAGTTATAAGATTTAATGACAAGATAAGATTAAACGCTGTCCACAGAGCTATGAAGCCGGCAACAGCCGCTTTCTATAAAGCCGGCAGGATAATGGGGGTTGACAAAGCTAACATAGCGGTCATAGGTGACCAGATTTTCACTGATATATATGGTGGTAACCGGGCTGGTATGTTTACGATCCTTGTTAAACCGATAGACCATCGTGAGGGAAGGCTTGTCAGGTTTAAGCGTGTATTTGAGAGGCGTATCATAGAGAGATACCAGGAAAAGAACAGGTAGGAGCATGGAACTGGATAAAAGAGTCAACGGAACAACAAGAATTACAGGTTTGCTGGGTAATCCTGTGGAGCACACGGTTTCACCTGTTCTTCACAATACACTTTTTTCTTTGATGGGGATCAATGGGATATATATTCCTATGAAGCCATGCAGAGAAGAACTTGGCAGTACTGTTGCCGGATTAAAAGCAGCCGGATTCTCAGGCTTCAATGTTACTATACCATTTAAGGAAGCTATTCTTGAGTATCTGGACGAGGCAAGCGAGGAGGTCCGGCTTCTTGGGACTGCTAACACTGTAGATATCAAGGATGGCAGGCTTATTGGGTATAATACTGATGGAGACGGTTTTATGCGTTCCTTCAAAAAGCAGACCGGAGCTGGCATTGCCGGAAAAGCCGTTTGTATTCTTGGCGCCGGAGGAACAGCAAGGACGTTGGCCGTAAAAACAGCTATTGAAGGCGCAGGGAGGGTCTGCATTATTAATAGGACACAATCAAAAGCAGACGAAATTGCAAATTATATAAACTGCAAACTGCTGACTGTTATTAAAAGTAAAGTAATCGTACATACTGCAGCTGCTGATTCGGAAGAAGCAAAAGCTGTTCTAAACCAGTATGATGTGGTAATTAATACTACTTCTGCCGGTATGTATCCTCAAACAGATTCTAGTCCCCTTGGTGAAGATATAGAATTTCTATCGGAACCGATCGTATATGATGTCATCTATAATCCTCCTGAAACCAAGCTGTTGGGACAGGCAAGAAAAAAAGGATGCACAACTGCCAACGGGGCAGGAATGCTGTTCTATCAAGGGCTGCGAGCTTTCGAGATCTGGATGGAAGTTTCCGTGCCTGAAAATATAGTTGATGAACTTTCAACGGAATTCTTAAAATATTTGGATGATTAAAGGGTTTTTTATACTGGATGGAGAATTAATGGATGTAGTTTTTTCATAAAATTTTCTATGTAAGGTCAGGTGAGTTATGGCTGCTTTATACATCATTATTTTTGTTCTTGGGCTGATCATCGGATCTTTTGTGAATGTTCTGATATACCGTATACCAAATGAAAAATCTATTGTTTCACCGCCTTCTTCCTGCACAAGCTGTGGGAACAGGCTCACCGCACTCGATCTTGTCCCTGTATTGAGTTATATATTCCTGAGAGGCAAATGCAGACACTGCGGTGAGCGTATTTCACCGCGATACCCATTGATAGAGCTTCTAACGGCAGTCATATTTATTATACTGTTTACAAAATACAGCTTTACAGTTCCTTTTTTCGCATACGCATACCTAATGATGATACTAGTAGCAGTATTCTTTATTGACATCGATCACAGGATAATCCCCAATGGTCTTGTTTTGGCGGGACTTGCCGGTGGTTTTGTCTTTTTCATTTACAACTGTTTCAGCCCGATGCCCATAATCTTTGGCGATGGAAAATGGTGGACACCGCTTGCAGGCCTTTTACCCGGTTCAGGCTTTCTTCTGCTGATCGCAATTTTGGGTTCGCTTATTTACAGGACGGAAGATGCTATGGGTATGGGGGATGTCAAGCTGATGGCGCCTATCGGGCTTTTCCTTGGCTGGAAGCTTTGTATAGTTGCCCTAAGTACTTCAGTACTGCTTGGCGGAGTGATCTCGATGCTCCTTATGCTGCTTAGGATAAAGAAAAGAAGAGACACAGTGGCATTTGGACCTTTTATTGTAACAGGAGCATTTGTGACGGTTATGTGGGGATGGGAGCTTGTACAATGGTTTTATGGCTACATGGGCTTATAATGAATAAATTTTAAAAACAAAAACAGGAGGAAATACAATGTCACAGATTAAAAATTATATGGAAGAGATCGTATTTTCGCAGATGAAGGAAATTCTAGCAGATATCAATATGTGTACCTGTGATAAATGCCTTCTTGATATTGCAGCAATCGCACTTAATGATCTTCCGCCCAAATATGTGGTTACGGAAAAGGGCGAGCTTTATTCAAAGATCAATACTCTTGGACAACAGTTTGAAGTGGATGTAGTAGCGGCTATTACAAAGGCTGCAGTACTTGTTAAAAGAAAGCCGAGACATACTGAAAGCACAGGCGAGAAATAAGCATCGGCGGATATATGCAATTGTAAAGGGGAATTATATCTATATGCAAAAGAGGATCATTGTTATAAACGGTCCCAATCTGAATATGCTCGGAACAAGAGAAAAGGATGTATATGGGACAGCTACACTGGCCGAAATAGCAGCGGATGTTACTAGGGAAGCCCAGATGCTTGGATTTGATACGGATTTTATACAGACAAATCATGAGGGCGAGATCATAGACAAGCTTCACGAGGCAAAGGGTAGGTATGACCTTGTTATACTCAATCCTGGCGCATATACTCATTACAGTATAGCGATAAGGGATGCTGTCAAAGCAATCGAGCTTCCGTGTATTGAAGTCCATCTCTCAAATATCCATGCAAGGGAGGAGTTCAGGAGCAAATCAGTCATAGCTCCTGTTTGCTCAGGGCAGATATGCGGCTTCGGAGCAGACAGTTATTTGGTTGCCCTAAAGGCTGCAGCTTTAATGCTCAAAGAATAGAAAAGGAGATAATGAAATTGGAGATATATCATAAAAGGTTGCAAAATCTGCGTACTAAAATGAAGCTTAAAAATGCAGAAGCAGTGCTCATTACAAGGAGAGTCAATTATATGTATATGTCCGGTTTTACCGGAACATCAGCAATACTGTATATTAGTTATAACAGTGCTGTGCTGATAACAGATTTCAGGTATGTTGAGCAGGCTGCCGTACAAGCTCCTGATTTCGAAATCGTTCGCTATTCGGGTAGTGTTTTTGAAGAATTGAACAAGCTTCTTAAAATAGATAAAATAAGAAAGCTTTCATTTGAGGACAGCGATCTTACATATTCGCAGTATACAGAGTATGCCGGGAAGCTCAAGGCGGAATTTATTCCTCTTGGCAGGATGGTTGAAGAGCTCCGAAGAGTGAAGGACCGTACGGAAATAGAACTGATCAGAAATTCTGTGGCAATAGCTGATGGTGTTTTCACACATATACTTGGCTATATAAAGCCAGGGCTTACTGAAATAGAAATTGCCGCAGAGATGGAACATCACATGAGACGTCTTGGGGCAGAAGGCCCTTCGTTTGAAACGATCATTGCATCGGGCAGGCGTGCTTCAATGCCGCATGGTGTGGCATCCGATAAAAAAGTAGAAGCAGGCGATGTTATAACAATGGATTTTGGCGCAATTTACAAGGGGTATTGCTCAGATATGACCAGAACAATTTTTGTCGGCAAGCCGGACAGCGAGATGGAAAAGATCTACAATATTGTCCTTGAGGCAAATTTGAAAGGTCTGGAGGCTGTAGCAAGCGACAGGTCAGGTATGGAAATCGATGCTGTAGCAAGAGGCTTTATTAATGAAGCCGGCTATGGTGATTATTTCGGACATGGGCTTGGACATGGAGTAGGTCTTGAGATCCATGAGGATCCGACGTTATCTATGAGAGGCGATATGATTCTGAAGGATGGTATGATAGTTACCGTAGAACCCGGTATATACATGCCTGATCTCGGTGGTGTCAGGATCGAGGACATGGTTGTTGTAGATGGTATGAAGGCTCAGGTTTTAACTACTTCAACAAATGAAATGATAATACTCTGAGAGAACTCATGCAATACAAGAAAATTTTTCTTGAAATGAATGATGTTTTAATTTAATATTATATAGTTACTGTAATAAAACGTTGGCATTAATATAAATTAGCGTTCTAGCAGAGAATAATGGAGGTAAAGATTTATGATAACAGCAGGGGAATTCAGAAATGGCGCGACATTTGAACTGGATGGACAAGTTTTCCAGGTTATCGAGTTTCAGCATGTAAAACCGGGAAAGGGTGCAGCATTTGTAAGAACAAAGCTTAAGAACGTAATAACAGGCGCGACAGTTGAAAGAACGTTCAACCCAACTGACAAAATGCCTAAGGCGCATATTGAGAGAAAAGATATGCAGTATTTGTATAATGACGGCGACCTCTATTATTTCATGGATGTAGAGTCATTTGAACAGATGCCGATAAGCCAGAGTACTGTAGGCGATACCTTCAAGTTTGTAAAAGAAAATATGGTTGTTAAAATACTTTCATTCAAAGGCAATGTTTTTGGTATAGAACCGCCTACATTTGTTGAACTGGAGATAACTGAAACTGAACCGGGCTTCAAGGGTGATACGGCAACAGGTGCAACAAAGCCTGCAACTCTTGAAACAGGTGCGATCGTCAAGGTTCCGCTATTTATTAACCAGGGAGATGTCATCAGGATCGATACCAGGACCGGTGAATATCTTGAAAGGGCATAACTCATCTCTGTATAAAGCAGTATTGAGCGGGAATATTATTTAGAAGCGAATAATGTGTATGTAGTATTAGGAGGTACTTATGGATTATTTAAAGGAAAAGGTAGCATATCTGAAGGGTCTGGCAGAGGGAATGCGGCTTGATTATACCACTAACGAGGGCAAGTTGCTCAAAGCCATTATTGAAGTACTCGATGATGTTGCTCTGGCAGTAGATGATATTGAAGAAGTACAGGAGCAGCTCAGTGAACAGGTAGACGAAATGGACGAGGACCTTGCTGAGATCGAAAGTGTTATATACGATCTGGATGAAGAAGACTACGACGAAGAAGACGAAGAAGATGAGGAAGACGACGAAGATGGGGAAGATGATGAGGAAGAAGTATTTGCCGAATTTGATTGTCCTCACTGCGGCCAGACGGTCAATCTTGAAGATGCCTTCATGAAGAAGGATACTGTGCTTTGTCCTCATTGCAATAAAGAGATCGAGATCGAGTGGACCTGTGACTGTGAAGATTGCCAGGACTGCGATGATGAAACAGATGAATAAGAACTGAAATTATTACAGGTGGGTTCTGGTAACAGAAGACCCACCTTTTTAATGGTATCAAGACAGCAAAATCATTTCAAGGGGTGTTGATTATGTCCTTTAAAGCAGTACTGAAAGAGGTCTGGGAATGGATCGCAGTTTTTGTTGCGGCATTCATTATTGTTTCTCTTTTAAATACGGCAGTTTTTGCAACAACACAGGTACGGCAGACTTCCATGCAGGATACGCTGATGGAAGGCCAGCACCTTTTAATAGGGAAACTGAGCTATGCTTTCGGGGAACCCTCAAGGGGAGACATAATAGTATTTTTGGAAAATAAGTATCCTGAAAACTATTTTGACAGAATAAAAGTATTCTTAACTGATATACGCGATATATTCAAGCCTGTGGAGCAAAAGACGAATATAAGACTTGTAAAGAGAGTTATAGCAATACCGGGCGATGAAGTGGATATACGTGATGGAAAGGTGTTTCTTAATGGAGAGGAACTTCCAGAACCATATGTTAAGGGAGAGACATATCAAAGAGAACAGCCTTTCCCGATAAAGCTTGAGGATGGAGAATTCTTCGTGCTTGGAGATAACCGGGAAGTGAGCAAGGACAGCAGGACTTTTGGCGTTATCGATCACAGCCAGATTGAAGGCAAGGCCGTATTCAGATTCTGGCCTTTCAACAAATTTGGCAAGCTTAAATGATGTGCTCGAATTTTATTTTTGGAGAAAACAGGCGTTCGATCTTGTAGTTCAGGTAATCGGTGCTGAGAATAGAAGCTCTATCTTAAGCACAAGCCTGTCATCCTCATCACTTATAAACTTGGCACCTGTACTTATTCTATATTGCTCGCCACGAAAGAAGATATCCGATACAATGTTCTTTTCGAAACCTACTTCAAAGCGGTAGCTTTCGTCATTTTCTCTATATTCCATATAGAACCTATAATCTTTTATTTCAAATGCTATGGAATGGACGCCTTGTGTATAATTATTCTGAATAGCCTGCAGGACAATGGGCAGAAGTCCGGTAGAATATGAATTTTAATCCTTAGTGGTATATTCTTTGCCGTTAAGGTTATAGCGCTCCGGAGGAAGTGGAGGGCCGGACAGGCTTTGCGGCCTTAATATAGCTGTGTTATTAAGGCTTTTCAATTACTGTGATAATTCCTCATAGGCATTTGGATCAGACTTCAAATCCTTATTAAACGCCTCCGAAAAATATTGCTGAACAAGCTTGAAATAGTTGCTTTGTCGGAACATCTCGTCATTGCCGGTATTTGTAACAACAATAATTACGTTATCTCTGAAGCAAAGCACATTCTGACCGAACATACCAATGTTATGCATGCTTATTATAATACGTATGTCGAACATGGTAAACTAATAACATTCAACATACCATATTATGGAAGTCTTTATAGTCATAAAACTGGACAAAGCCTAATAGTATTAATAACAAGTAAGGATAAAGAGAGGTACCTATGAAAAACTGTACCGAACGAAATTTATCTTTAAGGGGTACAAGCACTTTGAAAAAAGATATTCTGCCGATGCTTTCAAAGAGAGTGGCAGTAGCTGTTGAAGGAGCGATGATCTATGGCCTCCAACCATTGGAAGAAATCCGTCTGAGGGCCGACAAGCCTCTTGTATTGTTAAATTACTACAGAGAATGGTTTATTGGGAAGGATGGACTGCCGTCTTCCAAGCCAGCTGGCAGCTTTATCGTCACACAGGAGGACATCAGGGATTGTGTTGAGCTAATGAGCGAAAACTCTGTTTATGCATACCAGGAGGAGATAAGAAACGGCTATATAACCATTAAAGGCGGGCATAGGGTAGGCTTGACCGGCAGAGCGGTATTTGACGGCGCTTGTGTAAAAAATATAAAGGATATATCCGGACTCAATATACGATTATCCAATCAAATCTTCGGATGCTCGGAGAAAGTTATGAGCTATATTATTAAAAATAGTTCCGACATTTATAACACGCTTATAATATCACCGCCACAATGCGGGAAAACGACAATACTCAGGGATATTGCCAGAAATCTGAGCAATGGCTTGCCTGAGGCGGGCTTTAAAGGCATGAAGGTTGCAATAGTTGATGAAAGATCTGAGATTGCAGCATGTATGAAGGGAATACCACAAAATGATGTAGGGATAAGGACAGATGTGCTCGATGGCTGTCCCAAAAATATTGGTATGAAGATGATGATAAGATCCATGTCGCCAAGAGTAATAATCACAGATGAAATAGGAAACGAAGGTGACAGGGAGGCTGTACACAGTGTCTTGAATGCAGGTGTAAGGATCATAACCACTGCTCATGGCTACAATATCTCGGAGCTGAAAAGCAGGCGTGAGGTATTGATGATGGTTGAAGATAAAGTATTTGAGAGATATATAGTTCTCAATGACTCTGATGGCCCAGGATCGCTTGCGGAGGTCATAGATGGGACAAACATGAGCATTGTGGCAGGAGTTGATATCAATGCTATTTAAAATCATAGGTAGTTTAATTGTAATATTATCATGCAGCTTTCTGGGCTTCATTCTATCAAGGGATTGCAGCAAAAGGCCGCAGCAGCTGAGGGAACTGCAGGGACTGCTGCAGATGTTTGAAAATCAGATAAGCTATCTGTCGGACATTATTACTGAAGCATTTGAAAGGATAGGAAGGGTAAGCAGCAGTGGAACAGGAGTCTTTTTTAGAAAAACGGTTGAAATATTGAAGGACGGTAAAGCCTCAAGCGCATCTGAAGCATGGGAGGAGGCTGTACGACAGTATATCAGGACGACAGCGCTGAATAAGGAGGATGAAGAGATACTTTCATCCTTCGGAAAACTGCTTGGCAATACAGATATTGAGGGACAGATCAGGAATATACGCCTGACACTTGGACAACTCGCATTGCAGGAAGAAAAAGCCGAGGAGAGCAGAAAAAGGAATGAAAACATGTATAAAAGTCTTGGTATGCTTGGCGGTATTGCCGTAGTGATAGTACTTCTGTA
Organism: uncultured Oscillospiraceae bacterium; assembly: GCA_964490975.1. Classification (GTDB taxonomy): domain Bacteria; phylum Bacillota; class Clostridia; order Acetivibrionales; family DTU013; genus DTU013. The sequence continues at coordinate 34,149 of CAZBEQ010000020.1, forward strand.
AAAGTGGCGGTTCTGATCATGGAATATATTTAACTTATCCATAATAAGGTTACTTAAGATATGTGTGAATCATACGAAAAGGGGTTGTTCGGGATATGGGAGTTGATTTGATTTTCAGGATAGCAGCAATCGGAATACTTGTTGCAGTGCTCAATCAGCTGCTGATAAGGTCTGGAAGAGAAGAGCAGGCTATGATGACGACGCTTGCAGGACTGATCGTTGTTCTTCTGATGGTCGTAAAGGAAATCGCAGTGCTTTTTGATACAGTCAAAACAATATTCAGGCTGGACTGAAGGCTGGACATGCCATAAAAGTACATAGGAGAGAGTACCATGGAGATTCTTCAGATAATCGGTATCGGACTTGTATCCACTGTGATAATTATTATTTTGAGAAATCAGAAGCCGGAGATAGCAGTACAGGTAAGTATGATCGCAGGAATAATTATCTTTATGCTGCTGGCAACTAAATTATCGGCTGTTGTTGAATTACTTGATGAATATGCGGACAAGGCCGGTATAAAACCAGCCTATTTCATCACTGTTCTTAAGATCACAGGTATAGCGTATATAGCTGAATTTGGGGCCGAGATATGCAGGGATGCAGGCGAGGGGGCTATTGCATCAAGGATTGAGATGGCCGGAAAGATTACGATCGTTGTACTGGCTGTGCCTATAATTACATCACTAATGGACTTGATCCTTAAAATCATGCCGTAACGGGAGGATAAAGCTGTATGTATTACAAAAGATTAAAATTTGTGGTTGCTGGTTTGATTGCCATTATGCTGTTTTTATTCCTGCCAGGCTTTTGTTTTGCTCAGGACAACGCTGCTGCAGACGAAACAACCGCCACAATGATAAAGCGTCAGGCTGATATGGGCGGTATAGATAATGTCAGAGATGAGATAGATAAATATATTGATGATGAAAGCCTTGATCTGCTTGGCGGATATGATGTGGATGAACTCATGGACGATTTGCTGAATAGATCGCCGGGACTGGATCTGAAAAATGTTGGCAACAATGTGCTGCGTTTTATTTTCAAGGAGCTCTATCAAAATATAGGTATCCTCATTAAAATTACCGTACTTGTTATTATCTGCGCACTGCTGAAAAATTTGCAGTCGAACCTTATGAGTGATGGCACTGGTCAAATCGCATTTTATGTATGCTATATCGTCACGGTTTCCATATTGCTTGTAAGCTTCAGCACAGTGATAAATATGAGTATCGGTATCATTGACAATATGGTCGGTTTCATGTATGCAATAATCCCCGTTTTACTGGCACTTCTGGTTTCGGGTGGCAATATAACTGCAGGAGGCATTATGCATCCGATCATTCTGCTGATTGTAGAAACTGCTGCAACATTAATAAGAAATGTGTTTGTCCCACTGGTTTTCATGTCAGCAATATTGACCATCGTAAATAACATATCAGACAAAATACAGCTGACAAGACTTGTGAATTTAATAAGGCAAATAGTATCCTGGACGCTAGGCATTATTCTTACTGTATTCATAATGGCAATTACGCTGCAGGGATCCCTTGGCGCAGTGATCGACGGTGCTACACAAAAAGCTGCCAAATTTGCTATCAGCACTTTTATTCCGATAGTCGGAAAGACGCTGTCTGATGCTGCAGATACTGTAATAGGGTGTACACTGCTTATTAAAAATGCCGCCGGGGTTGCCGCGATGATAGGTATACTGCTTATATGTATAGTACCGTTGTTAAAAATAATCACGCTGGTTGGCCTTTTCAAAGCGGCCAGTGCTTTACTGGAGCCAATTTCAGAGAGCAGGATCACAAATTGTATCAATGATATGGCGGGATCTATGCTTCATATATTTGCTCTGACTGCTGCTGTAGCTGTAATGTTCATTATTTCAGTAACAGCATTGATAAGTGCCGGAAACCTGAGCGCTATGCTGAGATAGGAGATATAATGATAGACTTTATCAAAGATTGGACAGTTAGTATAGTAATGCTGGTTTTGTTTATTGTAATGATCGAAATGCTGCTTCCGCAGGGCAAAATGAAAAAGTATGTCAACCTGTTGACAGGCACTATACTGATAATTGTAATAATTGAACCTATTGTGGGGTTGTTGGGCAGAGACTTTGATTTTTCTGCATCTCAAACGGCTGCAGCAGAAAGTATTGATAGAAAAGAGATAGAAAAGGCAGGCAAATTGCTGGAGGAAGAGCAGATGAGACAGACTGTCGAACTGTACCGGAGCCGCATTATAGAGCAGATCGAACAAAATGCAATGGAAGTGGAAGGAGTGAAGGATGTAGAGGCGGACATTATTATAAATGAAGATTATCAATCGGAATACTTTGGAGAGATAAAAAGAATTTACATTAAAGCAGTAGTTGGAAATGACAGCATTGAAAGCAGCAATAACGGTTCAAAAAAGAATAATGCAAAGATAGATAAAATGACAATAACAAATGTTGAAGGAATCATGATTGACAATAGAACCAAGGATGTTAACAGCAGCATGGTATTTGACGCTGAATTGAACGGGAGACTGTCGCGTAGGATCGCGGAGGTGTTTGGCGCTGACATTGAGGATATTATTATTGAGCAGATACAGAGGTGAAAGTAATGGATATTATTAATGGGATAATCAAAAAAATAAAGGAATGGATCACAGGCCAGGATCGTAAGAAATTGATCGAAAATACCGCTATTGTGATTATTATAGGAGTCATAATAATAATCGCAGGCTCAGCAATGTTGAATACAAGCAAGGGGAACAATGCTTCAGGGGAAAAGCAGCAAAGCGATACGAGTAAAGTAACAGAACCACATCAGGTGTCCAACACGGAGGTGGATTTGGAGGGAAAGCTGAAAACACTGCTGTCACAGGTAAAGGGAGTTGGAAAGGTCGATGTGATGATCACATATTCAGCCACAAAAGAAAGTGTACCTGCATACGAGATCAAAAAAGGCGGTAACAGTACAGATGAACAGGACAGTGAGGGCGGTACCAGAAAGGTAAGAGAGGAGGAATATGAAAGCGTGCTTGCATATGAGGATTTGCCTGAAGGCGGTAAGGCCCCTGTTGTTATAAAGCAGCTTGAACCTGAGGTTAAGGGAGTCCTTGTAGTGGCTGAAGGAGCTGACAGTGTCGAAGTCAGAGATAGGATATGCAATGCTGTTACAGTGGTGCTTGATGTGCCTGTGCATAAGGTTCAGGTAGTTCAAAGGAAAAAGTAACATAAACGAATAGAAACATGAATATATTATTTACTAAGATGGACAAAAAACTTAAATAAACATTTGTAAGTTAATGGAGGGGGCAGAGTGATGATGGTATTAAAAAGAAAGCAGATAGTCATTTTAGCGTTGATACTTTTGATTGTAGTAGCAGGCTACCTGCAGTACAGCTACAAACAGGGAAGCACGTCAGCCGATGCTGAGGGCAAGCTTGGCGAGGCAGTGTATGTAGACAATGAGATCGATAATGAGGCATTTGGAGAATCTGAACTTGACTTGACAGAGACTATTGATGATCAGACAAATGTGACAGCATCGAAAATTGCCAATGATTACTTTGTTCAGGCCAGAATGGATAAGGAACAGAGCAGGAGTGAGGTCACCGAATCGTTAAAATCTATAACAGAGGATATTAATGCAAGTGTAGAAATAAAAGATGAAGCACATAGTAAAATGATAGCGCTGGTCGAAAATACTGAAAAAGAAGCAAGGATAGAGACATTGATAAATAAAATGGGATTTGAAGAGAGCTTTATATTATTTGCTGATAACGGAAGTGTAGATATAGTAATAAAAACACCTAGCCTGACTACTTCACATACCGCCCAGATCACTGATATAGTCACAAGACAGGCAGATGTTGACGTATCTGATATACATATCAAAACAATGTTCTAATAGTATCGATATTGCAATTTGCGATGTTCCTGGGGTTCATCGCAAATAGTTTTTTTCAATAGTTTTACATGATATCATAAAAGTGTTATAATATTTTAAACACTAATAAACCTATGGAGGTAACTGATGGAGGAGAACGTTCAAAGTGTGGTCAATGAAATAGGGACCATAAAAATTACCGACGAGGTTGTGGCAATAATTGCCGGTATAGCAGCTATGGAGGTTCCTGGTGTAACGTCAATGAGCGGTGGAATAGCAGGCGGTATTGCTGAAGCGCTGGGAAGAAAGAATCTTTCAAAGGGTGTCAAGGTCGAGGTCGGAGAGAAAGAAGCGGCAATCGATCTTTTTATAATAGTTGAGTATGGTTACCGTATACCTGAGGTAGCATGGACTATACAGGAAAGGGTCAAGAATGCAGTTGAAGATATGACAGGCTTGAATGTTGTGGAAGTCAACATACATATACAAGGAGTAAATATTGAACGTGAACACCGGAAAGAACTAGTGGAGGAACAGACAAAAATGAAATAAAAACGTATTAGATTATAAACCCGTCAGGGTTTATTTTTTTGGGAAAATAAACTATAATATTGGTAGTATAAGATTAGCAGTTAACAAAAGATAAGAAAATGATGAGGGGTGGTATGGAGTATGAAAATTCTTTTCAGAGTACTGCTTGCAGTATATGCTTTCTGCCTGGCTGTAGTTTCAGCGTTCGCCATGTATGTGGCGATATATCCAAAGGCATATGTTGATATATCTGAAATTGTTGTGAGAGGTATTACAACTGACAATGCAACTGGCAATGCAACTGGAATGAGAATAGCATTATTTATAGTAGCAATGATTTTTTTCGCTCTGAGCATAATGTTTTTATTATCCGGGGTCAGGAGCAACAAGGATAAAAAGGCTGTCAGTAAACATACTAATATAGGTGAAATCAGAATATCGCTTAATTCCATCGAAAACATTGCCAGCAATGCGTCCAAAAGGTGCAACGGCATAAAGGAGTCGAAAACGCTGGTCAAAAAAGCTGAAGATGGAGTCGATATAGAGGTGAGAGTAATCGTGATGCCTGACATAAGCATACCTGTAATATCTGAAGAAGTTCAGGGACGGGTTAAAAAGTCAGTGGAAGATGCATCAGGTATAACAGTCAGGAATGTCAGGGTAATAGTTGACAGTATTTACTCCGGTGTCACATACAAGCCCAGGGTCGAATAAGGAGGCTTCGTTATGAATACAGAAAAGATCCTTATGTTTTATAATGAACACAAAGGCGCTATTATTGGCGCAGCAATCGGCTTTATACTTGCAGTGCTCATTTTAGTGCTTGGCTTTCTGAGAGTGCTTTTTATTGCAATATTGACCGGTGTAGGTTATTATATTGGAAATAGAATGAGCGAGGACAAGAATTACATAAAAAACCTTCTGGACAGGGTTTTGCCGCCCGGCACATACCGTTGAGGCAGTACGGATATTTAACTGGGCAGATCGGTTTTCGGGTGGGTATACTCCCACCTGTTTGAAACGCTACTGAGGTAATGAAATTTATATAACCGGGAAATTTCATTTTGAACCGAGGCGTTATAAGGAGGATAAAAAATGGGACGCAGAGCCTCCAGAGAGATGGCTATGAAGCTTTTATACCAGTTGGAGATACAAAAAGACGACAGGGAAGAACAAAAACAGCACTTTTTTGAAGAAAATTCTTTGGCGTCAAATGATAAAACGTATATTAACGATGTTATAGATGGCGTATTTGCCAATCTTGAACCTATAAGCAATTTAATAGAAAAGCATTCCAAAGGCTGGAAGATTGGCAGGATATCAAAGATAGACCTTTCTATTATGCGACTGAGCATTTATGAGATTTGTTACAGAAATGATATACCTTACAGTGTTTCCGTCAACGAGGCGGTTGAATTAGCAAAACGCTACAGCGGTGAGGATGCTGGTTCTTTTATAAACGGTATTTTGAGCAAGATATCTTCCAGAGATTCCACAACTGAAGAACAAAATAACGGCGGTTAAATATAATGCCTAAAATGAATGCGATTTCTGTTTCTGAAGTAAATAGGTATATAAAGGATATTGTGGCCAAAGACGTCGTATTATCTGGATTATGGGTAAAAGGTGAAGTATCGAATTTCAAGAGCCACTATTCCGGTCATCTGTATTTTACATTAAAGGACGAGAAGGCAGTCCTTAAATGTGTGATGTTTAGATCAAATGCATCATCTATGACTTTTATGCCTGAGGATGGCATGAAGGTTATAATAAGAGGATATATATCCGTTTTCGAACGTGATGGCCAATATCAGCTTTATGCAGAGGAAATGCAGCCGGATGGTATAGGCGCTCTATACATAGCTTTTGAAAATCTGAAAAAGAAGCTGCAGGCCGAAGGCTTGTTCGATGAAGATAGAAAACGCAAGCTTCCATATATTCCACGGTCGATAGGGGTTGTGACATCATCTACCGGCGCAGTCATAAGAGATATCATAAATGTTCTAAGCAGAAGATTCTATAATGTAAACTTAAAGCTTTATCCAGTACAGGTCCAGGGAGAGCAGGCTGCAGGGCAAGTAGCAGCAGCGGTGCGCCGCTTTAATGAACTTGACAATGTTGAAGTTATTATTGTGGCCAGAGGCGGAGGATCTCTTGAGGAGCTGTGGGCATTCAATGAAGAAATAGTTGCAAGAAGCATTTATACATCTCGTATTCCTGTTATTTCAGCAGTGGGACATGAAACAGACTATACTATCTCGGATTTTGCAGCTGATGTCAGGGCACCAACGCCATCGGCAGCTGCGGAGCTTGCTATGCCTGAAAGAGCTGTTGTTGAGAACAGACTGGATGGATTAAAAATGCGTTTGAGAAATGCCATGAACAAAAAGACTTCCATGGAAAGGCTTCTGATAAAGAGGCTTGAGAGCAGCGTTGCATTCAGACAGCCATATAACAAAATATATCAGGACAGAATGCTGCTGGATGTACAAAAGAGGTATATGGAAAAAGCTCTGGCGGCGCTGAACAGTGAATACAGAAACAGGCTGTCGCTTCTGGCGGCAAGGCTGGATACGCTCAGTCCGCTAAGCTCTCTGTCCAGAGGTTATTGTATAATCAGGTCTGAAGAAGACGATACTCTGATAAAGTCGGTACATTCCGTCAGACTCGGCGAAAGGCTCGAAATAAGTGTTGCTGATGGTAAGCTGGATTGTACTGTCGATAGTATCAAGGGGGATGGAAATGAACATTGAGGGTGTTACTTTTGAACAGGCAATTGCCGAGCTTGAGGGAATAGTAAAAAAGCTTGAAAAGGGAGAATTAACGCTGGATGAGTCAATAGGCTATTTCCAAAGAGGTGTTGAATTGACAAAGTATTGCAACAAAAAGCTTGATGAAGCAGAACGAAGCATCACCATTCTTATTGAAGGTGAAAACGGAATTATTGAAAAGGAGATGTCTGTACCAGGACAAGTGTGACATTTTTCATGAAGGATTTTAAAGCTGCTTATAATGAGTATTTGCAGGAAACCAATAATGCGCTGGAAGTTCTTTTAATATCTGATAACAGACCAGGTTCAAGCATTTATGATGCTATGAGGTACAGCCTGTCAGCCGGAGGAAAAAGGCTCAGACCGGTACTTGCGCTTGCTGTATGTAATTTACTTGGAGGAAATAAAGATGAAATCCTTCCTTTTGCCTGCGTTATAGAACTGATACATACATATTCGCTTATACATGACGACCTGCCAGCCATGGACAATGATGACTTCAGGCGTGGGAGACCGACTAATCACAAGGTCTTTGGTGAAGCTGCCGCAATACTTGCAGGGGATGCTTTGCTCAACAGGGCATATGAATTGATGATATCAAGTATTATCAAAAGCGGAAAATTTTCAGAAAACTATGCAAAGGCAATGCAAGTTATTGCTGTTAATGCCGGTGCTGAAGGAATGATACGTGGTCAGACGATAGATATTGAGTCAGAAGGAAAAGAAATTTCTAAAGAGACACTTGAATATATGCACAGGTGTAAAACAGGAGCCCTTATTAAGGCGCCAGTGTTAGCAGCAGCAAGTATCTGCAGGGCAACAGCGCAAGAGTATGAAAGTCTGGAAAAATATGCTCAAGCAATAGGGCTCGCATTTCAGATAAAGGATGATATCATGGATGTAAAGGGCAGTCTTGAACAGATGGGAAAACCCGTAGGCAGTGATGCTGCGTTACATAAATCAACATATGTAACATTGTATGGGATCGATAGGGCAGAAGAGTTGCTTAATGATGCGATTTCCACAGCGGTGGAGTCACTTGGCTGCTTTGGAGATAAGGCTGTTTTCCTAAAAGATCTTGCATATTTCATAAAAGACAGGAACAACTAAAAACAAGTTTTATTCATGAGTATAGTGATGATAAATTGACATAAAGAAAGAAACATGTCTATTACGCATAAAAACAGAACTTAAGTAATTCTTTATCAGTTATTGCATATATGATATAATAAGAACTCAAAAACAAGGTGGCGCAGTATTCTAGTCAGTACTGCCGTTTCTGAAAACGGGCCTAAAAATCCGTTAAAGGGCATATCGATGAAGTTCCTTGTGTCGGCTTGCTGCGCCCAGCGGTGGGTCGGTGCTGGGAGTTAAGGTTCAGGGGCGATCTGCAATGGCATGCAGGCGTTGACCCCTTTACCGTGGAGACCCTGACTTGTGGTTAAAAGCCGGCATGATGCTTTATTACATTAGAGATTATACTTATTGTATTACTGTGATGTGCTGTATGTAGACTACGATCAGGGATTGAACCTGTTAGGCGGTATCATTTGATGCTGCGAACAGCGTAGCCTGCCTTGCGTGGGTATGGTGGATAATGGATCAGATGCATGAGTACTGGCCGGTATGAGCGCATTATCGCTGTTTGAAACCATACTTGCAAAAGAGGCTAGGAAGCGGTCAGACTGCTGGGGAAAACCCCTAGACTGTTCCCAATGAAATATAGTGGGGATTGCAGTGTGGACTAAGTGGTGATCAGGCTCTGTCAGTGGTAACGCGGCAGCTGCGAATTTTAAGGGAAACCGCTGATTTGGCGACATTTCAGTATTTACAGGGGAAATCCTGCCTGACCTAAGCCGCAAAATTTACTCATTATATTGCCACCTGTTTACATAAAATATACGGGACATAAATGTCAGCAACGCTGGAAAGTATATTACTGGCATTGATCCTACACATAGAATACGGAGGAGTTTGTATTTGGAGGATAATTACAAGCATCCAGCCGATGAAAAAAAGGTACGGTTCAGATCATCGATGGCTGCCGGTTCCAAAAGGAAGAATATTGTTTGGGTCCTGACAATAACATTCGTGTCTTTTTTTATATCGGCTGTGTTGACTGCTGCATCCTCTGAGGTTTTGAAAGAAGCCGATATTTTAACTTCATTTCTTGTCATTTTGATTATAATTTTCATAAATATCATATTCGATATAATAGGAACTGCCGTTACAGCAGCTGAAGAGGCGCCTTTTCATGCAATGGCCTCCAGAAAGCTATATGGCGCAAAACAGTCTATTAAGCTTATCAGAAATGCAGACAAGGTTTCAAATGTCTGTAATGACGTCGTGGGTGATATTTGCGGTATTATAAGCGGTGCGGCAGGAGCCTACATCATTTTCAGGATCATTGGGTCCAGAGAGACTGTATCGATTATAGAGCTTTCGGTCACAGGTATGATAACAGCACTTACTGTAGGTGGTAAAGCGCTTGGAAAAAATATTGCACTTCGCAATAGTAATTATATAATATATAAGGTTAGTATAATTATTAGATTCTTTTTGGACAAAATTCTATTTTTCAGAAGAAAAAGGAAAGTAAACAATGGCAGAAAAAGATAAAACAAAGAATTTGCTTGATAATGTAAAATCGCCCGAAGATATAAGGAAACTTAATTTAGCTGAACTGAGATCATTAGCTGATGAAATAAGAAGTTTTCTTATTGAAAAAGTATCTGTGACAGGAGGCCATCTGGCATCAAACCTTGGAGTTGTTGAGCTTACGCTGGCATTGCACATAGTTTTCAATACACCCCGTGATAAGATAATATGGGATGTTGGGCATCAGTCGTATGTCCATAAAATCATTACAGGACGTAAGGATCGGTTCGGGACACTACGCCAGTTTGAAGGATTATCGGGATTTCCGAAGGGTTCTGAAAGTGAATATGACTGCTTTGATACAGGGCATAGCAGTACATCGATTTCTGCGGCGCTGGGTTATGCAAAAGCACGCGACATGCTGCACGAGGACTATGCAGTTGCCGCTGTGATAGGTGACGGAGCTTTGACAGGTGGCATGGCCTTTGAAGCACTGAATGATGCGGGACGTTCTCCAAACAATTTGATCATTATTCTCAATGACAACGGGATGTCAATAAGTAAAAACGTCGGCGGATTTTCTCGGTATCTTAGTAAAATAAGGACACAGCCTTTTTACTATAAAGCAAAGGAAGACTTTGACATATTCCTTCACAAGCTCCCCGGAATAGGGAAAAAAGCAGCGAAGGCATTAAAAAGGGCAAAGGGTACTATTAAATATATTGTTATGCCAGGCATGCTTTTCGAAGAAATAGGGCTGAAGTATCTTGGACCAATAGATGGACACGACATAGGAGAGCTTACAAAGGTGCTTTCAAATGCAAAAGGTATGAAAGGCCCTGTATTGATACATGTTCTCACACAGAAAGGGAAAGGATATCAATTTGCAGAGAATAAACCACAGCAATTTCATGGCATTTCACCTTTTGAAATAGAGACGGGCGAAGTAAAAGTGAGCAACGGTCCTACCTATTCGGATGTTTTTGGGGAAAGGATCGCAGAGCTGGCAGCCACAGAACCAAAGCTTGCCGCGATAACTGCAGCAATGCCGCTTGGGACCGGATTGGACAAATTTTCTCATATGTATCCCCAGAGGTTCTTTGATGTTGGAATTGCCGAACAGCATGCCGTAACATTTGCAGCAGGGCTTGCAAAGTCAGGGATAAAGCCTGTTGTAGCAATTTACTCTACATTTCTGCAGCGATCCTATGATCAGATCATACATGATGTTGCTTTGCAAAACCTTCATGTTGTTTTTGCTATTGACAGGGCCGGTCTTATCGGAGATGACGGAGAAACGCATCAGGGCTTATATGACCTGTCATATCTGAGCCATATACCAAATCTAACAATAGTTGCGCCATCTGATTATGATGAATTTAGCCATATGATTGATTATTGTATTCTACAACACAATGGGCCTATTGCAATACGATACCCCCGAGGAACCGGGAAGGATTTGCTTTCTCAGCCGGTTCCGATCAAGTACGCCAAAGGGGTCAGACTGATAACAGGCAATGATATAACAATAGTAGCTGTTGGCAAAATGGTTGAAGTTGCGCTTCAGGCTGCGGAATTACTGCTTAAAAATGGTATAAATGCAGAAGTCATAAATGCAAGATTCATTAAACCACTCGACTCCAGACTGATATTGGAAAGCGCAGCAAAGACACGCGTTTTAGCGACAATAGAGGATAACTGTATCAATGGAGGCTTTGGCAGCAGTGTACTGGAGCTTCTGAATGAAAACGGTTATATGATAAAAACTAAAGTTTTTGGTTTCCCTGATATACCGATAACACAAGGCGCCAGAAACATATTATATGAAAAATTCGGGCTGGATGCGGATTCTATAGCTCATGAAATAGTAAAAATGCTTAGAAGAAAATAAAGCATTACGGGAGGTTTTGGATTGGAGAAAGAAAGGCTTGATGTCCTGCTTGTGCAAAAGGGACTGTGTGAGAGCCGTGAAAAGGCTAAGAGCTCTATAATGGCCGGAGTTGTATATGTAAACGGAGAACGCGCTGATAAGCCGGGAAGCAATTATCCGACTGATGCAGATGTACAATTGAAGGAGAACCTGAATCCATATGTAAGCAGGGGCGGATTGAAGCTTGACAAGGCTGTTCGATATTTTAACATAGCTCTCAATGGAAAAACCTCTCTGGATATAGGGGCATCTACCGGAGGCTTCACGGATTGTATGCTCAAAAACGGCGCAGTCAAAGTGGCTGCTGTAGATGTTGGCTATGGGCAGCTGGCATGGGTTTTGAGAAATGACGAAAGAGTGCTCAATATGGAGAGGACGAATATTCGTTATGTGAAGCCGGAGGATATAGGTTTTTCTGCTGATTTTGCATCTATAGATGTATCGTTCATTTCTCTAAAAAAGGTTCTGCTTCCCGTATCAGCCTTGCTTAAGCCGGGACAGGGCGAAGTCATTTGCCTTATAAAGCCCCAGTTCGAAGCGGGACGTGAAAAGGTAGGAAAGCATGGAGTTGTAAGAGACATGGGGGTCCACCATCAGGTTGTAGAGGAAGTGGTGACATATGCCCTGGAGATTGGATTTTTCTTTAAAGGGATTACATATTCACCTATAAAAGGTCCTGAAGGAAATATTGAATACTTGTGCTATCTGTCGCTTAATAATGGTTTGTCGGATATGAAGGAAATATTGTCCGGAATTGCAGAGGCCGTTCAATCCTCCCATTCAGAATTAAACTAGTAAATGTTTTCTTTATAAAGTATAATGTAAGGGGTCTTCTCTTGAAAGCTAGGGAGCAGACGCAATACTTTGGAGGTATTGATGTTAAAGATAGGCATAATAACAAATTGCGATAAGGACATAGACTATACATATACAAGACTTTTGGCAGACAGCATTATAAAGCGAGGCGGCAGCGCTCTTGTGTCAGATACTCTTGCTGAAGCTTCAGGTACCGGTACACCCTGTGGCAGCGAAGATGATATGCTTAATTGCTGCGATTTGTTAGTATGCCTTGGCGGTGACGGAACACTGCTAAAGGCAGCGCGCAGGATATATGACAAAGATCTTCCTATAATGGGCATAAACCTTGGAAATCTTGGTTTTCTTACCGAAGTTGATAGAAACAACATTGATACGGCTATAGGACAGCTTTTTGAAGGAAATTATCATATAGAAAAAAGGATGATGCTTGAAGCCGCCATTTTCAAAAATAACAGCAGAACAATAACGGATATTGCGCTGAACGATGTAGTAATAACCAGGGGAGCGACAGCGAGGATATTGTATTTGAAAGCATACATAAATGATATGTTTGTGGATACCTTTCCTGGTGACGGTCTGATAATATCAAGTCCGACAGGATCCACAGCCTATTCGCTGTCAGCAGGAGGGCCGATCGTGGAACCTGATACGGATTTAATGGTAGTTACACCTATTTGTCCGCATATACTTTATTCCAGATCCTTTATCACAAAATCTGAAAGTGTGGTTAGAGCTGTCGTGGATGTGGGATCAATAAATGGAGCAATAGTTTCTCTTGACGGACAGGAAGGTCATGAAATGGTTGCCGGAGATAAAGTAGAGGTTAGAAAATCACAATACTCGATCAAGCTTGTAAAAATGAATACTCTTAACTTTTTTAACATACTGAGAACAAAAATTTATTATAGAGGAGAGAGCCTGAAAAAAGATGAAATACAGTAGACACGCAAAAATACTGGAACTGATAGATAAATATCAAATCGAGACCCAAGAGGAGCTTGCAGAAAAACTCAAGGAACACGGTATGGATGTTACGCAGGCTACTGTATCCAGGGATATAAAGGAACTAAGACTTGTAAAAACTATGGTGGACAGTGAGCACTACAAGTATTCTTCTATATCCCAAGGTGACAATAATATCTCAAATAAACTGCTCACAGTTCTCACTGAGTCCTTTGTAAGCTGCGATTATGCAAATAATATAGTAGTTGTGAAGACATTGCCAGGTATGGCGCAGGCATCTGCTTCAGCAATGGATGCTCTCAAATGGGTCGATATCGTTGGAACGATTGCAGGAGACGATACGATAATAGTTGTATGCAGAGCAGAAAAAATTGCAGAGGAACTTGTTAACAAGCTTAATAAAATGATCAGGTAAATAAATTGTAATGATATTAGGAGGCAATATGCTTTTGCAGCTTGATATTCATGATGTTGCGTTAATAGAAGATGTCAGCATTGAATTGGGAAGTGGTCTGAATATTTTGACCGGAGAAACAGGCGCAGGAAAATCGATAATAATTGATTCTATAAATGCCGTGCTTGGTGACAGAGTGTCAAAGGAAATTATAAGGACCGGTTCAGATAAAGCCCTTGTCGAGGCTGTATTCTGGACAGATGCCGCTGCGATGAGGGATGTAATGAACGATATGGGGATGGAACCGGAAGAAGATGGTACACTTATATTGTCCAGAGAAATAACTCAATCCGGACGAAATACCTGCAGGGTAAACGGGAAAATGGTAGCTGCATCCTTTATGAAGGCGATAGGAGAGCGGCTCATAGACATACACGGTCAGCACGATAATCAATCACTGCTGAAAACTGAATATCACATAGAGCTTCTTGATGCATTTGCGGGCAGCGATATGTTGGATCTAAAGCATGAATACTCAGAGCTTCTGGACAGGCACAGGGATGTAAAGTCAAGGCTGAAGGAGCTTTCAGGGGATCTTGGCGAGCGGGAACGTAAAATGGATCTATTAAGATTTCAAATCGACGAGATCAAAAAAGCCAGACTAAAGCCTGATGAAGAGGAATATCTAAACAAGGAAAGACTATTACTGAACAATTCAGAGAAAATAGCAGGTTCGCTTTCACAGGTGCATGACCTTCTTATAGCAGGTGAAGAAGCAGGCAGACCTGCCATTGATTCATTGCAGGAAGCCTTGACAAACCTTGGCTCAATAGTAAGGCTTGATAATAAGTATGATGACATGTATAAAAGGCTTCAGGATATTATCTATCAGTTGGATGATCTTTCTTCTGATGTGAGAAAGGACAGAGAGAATATAGAATATGATCCGCAGCGCCTTGAATGGATAGGAGAACGCCTTGATCTCATATACAAGCTCAAAAGAAAATATGGAACGGGAATAGCTGAGATTTTACGGTTCTGTGAAAATGCAGAAAGACAACTTAATGAAATTCAAAAGAGCGAAGAGATAACAAAGTCATTGATTGAAAGGCTGACATTAGTAGAGAATCAATTATACATGACTGCATACAAATTAAATGCTGAAAGATCAAGGGCTGCTGCAGTACTCGAAAGCAGGATCGGTCAGCAATTAGATGAATTGGAAATGAAGAAGGCGCAATTCAAGGTGGATATACAGTTTGATACGGCTTCAGCAACCCCATCAGGAAGAAAATATGCGCAAAACGGGCTTGACCGGGTGGAATTCCTCATATCTCCAAACGCTGGCGAACCATTGAAGCCATTGGCTAAAATAGCTTCCGGCGGTGAAATGTCGAGAGTTATGCTAGCTATCAAAACTATACTTGCAGAGGTAGACAGCATGCCTACGATGATATTTGATGAGATAGACACGGGCATCAGCGGTAAGGCTGCGCAGAGAGTAGGCGAGAAGCTCTCATATATTTCAGGGCAACATCAGGTGCTGTGTGTGACGCATCAGGCTCAGATAGCATGTATGGCCGACCGAAATTATCTCATTGAAAAAATCACCGAAAACAATAGCACACGAACAATTGTATCAAAACTTGAAGTAGATGATAAAATTAAGGAAATTGCACGACTTATTGGCGGTGAGACAACTGAAACCTCACTGAAATATGCCGCAGAATTGATAAAAAACGCAAAAAATCATAGAATAGCCTGACAATCCAGCCACATTAATTAAAATCCGGTTTAAATGCCGGATTCTTTTATTATTTTATTCTTTTTTACCTCCTGTTCATTTATTTGTTTGAATAAATGAATTTGCAAAAGGTTAACTTACTTGCAGGAGGTTGAACAATGAGAAAAACTACATTTATTAAAAAGGCGCTTGTCGTTTTAATAGTATCTGCTCTTACTGTCATCTGTGTATCATATATCAAGGTCATTTTGACCGTGCCAGGTGATATGGTTCTGATTGAAGGAGAAGAATACTCCTATAATATAGACAGTCTGTTCCCGATAAGTATCAAAGCTGATACGGAAGGTATACTCAGGATCAACGGTAGAAATTTTGAATCTCCTTATAAGCATGTTGGCATTTCAAAGCCTGTATCCTTGAGCTCGGACAAGGATGGAAGCCTAAAGCTCAATGTGAAGTTTTTTGGTGTTCTTCCGGTAAAAACTGTCAATGTGGATGTGGTTTCCAATAAAAACCTAATTGCATGTGGCAACACAGTAGGTGTAAAACTCAAGCTTGACGGTATACTTGTTATAGGTATATCTGATGTTTTATCAAATGATCAGAAAATAGTTCCTGTGAGGAACACAGGCATAAAGCCTGGCAATGTTATAACAAGAATAAATGATGAGAATGTTGTAAGTATTGAGGATCTTGTTGATGTTATTGAAAATAACGGTGGGAAGCCTCTGAAAATAAACTTCAGGTCAGGCAATGTAATCCAGGAAGCAATGGTATCACCTGTAAAATCCTCAGAGGATGATAAGTATCATATAGGATTATGGGTAAGAGACAGTACGGCCGGAATAGGCACTTTGACCTTCTACGACGAAAAAACCGGCAGATTCGGCGCTTTGGGACATGGAATAACAGATATAGATACTGGTACACTGATGGCAGTTAAATCAGGAGAAATTCTGGAATCAAATATACTGGGAGTTAAAATGGGCAAATCAGGCATACCGGGCGAACTTAAAGGCATATTTACCGAGGGTACAAAACTGGGCACTATACAGACAAATACCGAGATTGGTATATATGGGAAGCTTGATAAGCTTGCGGTGCAGAGGATAGAGGGGAAGGTATATCCTGTCGGTGTCAGAGCGGAGATAACTGAGGGCCCGGCAACAATTCTTTCAAATATTGACGGAAAAAAAATCGAAGAATTTTGTATATTAGTCCAAAGAGTATCCAGACAAAATCTAAATGGGTCAAAAGGCATGATAATAAAAATAACAGATGAGCGTCTTCTCAATACAACAGGTGGAATAGTACAGGGAATGTCGGGAAGTCCAATCATACAGAATGGTAAAATCATCGGAGCAGTAACACATGTATTGGTAAATGACCCGACAAGAGGCTATGGGATTTTTATTGAAGCAATGTTAAGAAATACATTGTTATAACGAGGTGAAAGATGTCCCCCACCTCTATAAGTGGCGGGTACTGATTTGCCTTTCAGATATTTTCTTTCGATTAATCGAAAGAAAACGATGTGAGCATATCTCCCACCTCGTTGAACACTTAACAAGGCCGGTCTGTTAGCTTATACATTATAGGCTGGAGACATTGTGGCCTAGTTGAAGTTACGACTGGAAAAATATAGGAAATAAATGGAAAAATAAGGAAATAGTAAGCCGATAATGCCGTAATCAAAATATGGGTCAAAATGTTATAAGTGCCTGAAATAGAGGGTTATAAGGCACATACATATATATGAATAATCATAATATGGAATTGCAGATAAAATAATACTTGATTAAAAGGTAAAAGAAAAATATAATGAAAGCATCAAATAAACAAAATATGAACGAAATGGAGGGGAAAGTGCTTGCTGGATAAAAAGATACAAATTGTCATAGCAGATGACAATAAGGAATTTAGTGACATCCTGTCTGAATATTTGAGCAATCAGGGAGATATTGAAGTAGTAGGCGTAGCCAAGGATGGCAATGAAGCATGCATCCTTATTACCGAAAAAATGCCTGATATAGCGATATTAGATATTATAATGCCCCATCTTGACGGACTGGGTGTACTCGAGAAAGTTAGAATGATGCCGTTGAAAAAGCGACCTCTGTTCATCATCCTCTCAGCAGTGGGGCAGGATAAAATTACACAAAGAGCACTTGCTTTAGGAGCCGAATACTACATTGTAAAGCCTTTTGATATGGATGTTCTGGTATCACGTATAAGGCAGCTGAAGGATTCAAATCATAGTCCAATCATACGTTCAGATTATATTCCGGATGTCAAAGCCTCATACCGTGCACCGGTTCAACGCAATCTCGAAGTAGAAGTAACCAATATCATGCATGAGATCGGTGTTCCAGCACACATAAAGGGGTATCAGTATCTACGCGATGCTATTATGATGGTAGTAAAAGATCTTGACATCATAAACTCGATCACTAAACAATTATATCCGTCAATAGCACGTGAATACAATACGACGCCCAGCAGAGTGGAAAGGGCAATACGACATGCTATCGAAGTTGCCTGGAGCAGAGGACAAGTTGAAACAATTGACGCTCTCTTCGGATATACTGTCAGTATCGGAAAAGGTAAACCAACAAATTCAGAATTTATAGCAATGGTTGCTGATAAGCTCCGACTCGAAATGAAAGTCAGTTAAATATATGTAATACTATACATAAACACCACCTTTACTAGGTGGTGTTTTTATGTTTTTATTATTTTAAGCCTAAAATCTTGTGAAAGAGTTTTTTAACCGAATTTTGCTTGCTTTTTTCACGCCATCTGGACAGAGCTTTATCTACTTCATCATAATGCTTGTCCATTTTGTTTTCGAGCCTGCGTACACTATTTTCAACACATGCCCCTAACTCTAGCTTACTTTTGGAGATCTCTCGCAAAAGATGTTCTCTTGTATTATCCAGTTCATATGATATTTCTTTTGATATCTCTTTAGTCAACTGCTTCCCAAGTTCGATGAATATAACCTGCATAGCTTCGTACTCTTTGCTTTGTGCAGGTATAATGGAAGTATTATTCTCTGCAATATTCTCCTGTTGTACGAAGACACAATCATCCTGCAGTATCTTTTTTATTGCCTTGATTTCAAGCCCTTCACTTCTCATTACCTTTATCTTGTACATTATATTAGCCAGCTCTGCAGTGTAATATCTACGTCCCCTTTCATCCTTTGGAATCGTTAACTCGCATTCCTTTTCATAAAACCGCAGTGCATGGTCTGTCAACTGTAGCATTTCACTCAGTTCTGTGATAGAGTATCTTTCCTTTAGTATTTCCATTTGTATTCCTCCCGGATAGTATAGCTACTATCATAATACCATAAAAGGAAAAATATGTAAATCCGATGCTCTTATTTTCTTAATATTTCCAATGCTCCTGATATGTCAGCCGGTATGCTTGATTCGAGCAATACAGGAGTGCCAGAGACAGGATGAGTGAAAGCAGTTTGGAAGGAGTGCAGAGCTTGCCTTGTTATTATACCGGTGTATTCGTTTTCGAATTCAGGGAGTTGATATAAAGTATCACCAACAAGCGGATGTCCTATCGCTTGACAATGTACTCTTATTTGATGCGTTCTGCCTGTTTCAAGGCGGAACTTCAAATATGCTGTGTCAGTGAATTGTTCTATTACTTCATAATGGGTTATTGATGGCGCTCCATCAGGAGTCGTATGACGAAGCATAATGCTGCCTGGAAGCCTTTCGATCGGAAGCTCGATCCTGTCGCTGGAATTTTCAAGTCTGCCATGTACTATGCCTATATACTCCTTTAAATAAGTGTTACTATGCATTTGGCGGATGAGATTATCCTGGATAAAAGGATTTAAAGCGAATACGATTATACCTGAGGTATCTCTGTCTAACCTGCTGACAGGACGTATTAATGTCCTGATGCCTTTTTGAAGCAGGTAATACATCAAACCATTGGCAACTGTACCGGTAAAATGCTTAAAGCTTGGATGCACGACCATATCAGGCGGTTTATTGATTGCTATTAAGCAATCATCTTCATAAATTATATCCAGATCCATTTTTTCAGGTATAATATCATCGTTCTGTTCCTCTGGTTCGACCAATGCCTCAATAATGTCCCCCTCTGCTGCTATGACATTTATATGGACAGGCGTTGAATTAAGCAGGATTTTTCCTGTTAATTTAAGCTTTTTTATTAATCGTTCAGAAAGATGCAGTTTGATTTTAAGGAGCTGTTTGACCGTTTTTGAGCAGTCATCAGCAGTAACTGTAAAAGAGAGTTTCATTTTTACCACCAATCACAAGTGTTAATACAATGTTATCCCAGTATCATTTATAAATCAAGGGAAAGGTTGAATTACCTATTTAAGTAGGTTAAAATGGATTTATTACAAAATTGCATAAGAGAGGCTTATATGAAATTACTCTGTCAGAATTTTATAAAGAATCAATTTGGGATCGATGATGCTATTGTCAGAATGACGCAAACCGTCGAGAATGAAATCAAAGATGTATTTAAAGATATAGATACCGTAAAGGAACTGAACCAGTACAAGGTTATTGCTGCAATGCAGGAGCACAATTTGAGTGATTCGCATTTCGCAGGAACTACCGGTTACGGATATGACGACAGAGGCAGGGAAGTACTTGAAGCCGTATATACGTCAGTTTTTAAGGCAGAGGATGCTTTGGTCAGACATCAGATAGTAGCCGGAACACAGGCGATTGCGCTATGTCTTTATGGAAATCTTAGACCAGGGGATGAACTGTTGTCGGTCACAGGTAAACCGTATGATACGCTGGAGGAAGTTATAGGCATCAGGGGTGAAGACGCAGGTTCACTCAAGGATTATGGTATTGGGTACAGGCAACTGGATCTGCTTGAGGATGGCTCCATCAATTACGATGGCATAAGTGAAGTTATATCTGATAAGACCAAAATGGTGCTTATTCAGAGATCCCGCGGCTATAGCTGGAGAAATTCCATAAAAATAAGGGAAATCAGAAGGGCTGTTGATAAAATAAAAGAAATAAATAATAATATTATTGTAATGGTAGACAATTGTTACGGAGAATTCACAGAGGCTGAGGAACCGATAGAAGCCGGTGCCGATTTACTTGCGGGATCACTTATAAAAAATCCGGGAGGAGGATTGGCTCCATCAGGAGGATATATCGTCGGCAAGAAAAAATATGTTCAAAATGCATCGTATAGACTTACAACGCCAGGCTTGGGGAAAAAAGTAGGACCGACATTGGGAAATAGCAGACTGCTGTTTCAGGGGCTTTTTCTGGCCCCGCATATAGTATCGGAAAGTCTTAAAGGAGCAGTATTTACTGCTGCTGTGATGCAAAGACTGGGTTTTGTTACATCGCCCGGACCGACTCAGTTAAGAAGTGATATTATCCAGGCAATCAAGTTTGAAAATCCTGAAAGTATGATTGCCTTCTGCCAGGGTATCCAAAAAGGCTCACCGGTTGATTCCTTTGTTACCCCCGAACCCTGGGACATGCCCGGATACGATAGTCCGGTCATAATGGCTGCAGGTGCTTTTATTCAGGGTTCTTCAATTGAACTGAGCGCTGATGCACCTTTGAAACCACCATATACTGCCTACATGCAGGGAGGATTGGTTTATGAGCATGTAAAGCTTGGGGTCATGACTGCTTTAAAATTTATGCAGGAGAGAAAACTTGTAAGGTTTTAATTATGGGGAAAAAGGTTACCGAAGAAAAAACTCAAAATACTATTGAATTAACTGCTGAAAGGCAGAAAAGAACAAGATCCGGCGCTTCTTGCAAACGTGACGGCAAGCTTGATGATGAGAAAATTAGTAGACCCGTTGAAGAAAGTGGTATTGGAGCTTCCAATTCTTCAAAAGGCAATTATGATAATGAAGACAATGAAGCAGCAGGTTCTGATAGTGTGGCTTCAACAAAGAAAAAAACTGTCAGAAGAATTACTCTTGGAAGTGTGTTGCTGGTTATTTTTATGGTATTCTATATACCTTCTCTTTTTAATTGGCTTTCAGGCGCGACTGCGGCGCAGGACGTAATAAGAAACGGGATCATAGAAGAATATATATCGGCAGAGGCTGTCATTGTTAGGGAAGAAGAACTCTTAGAGCCTTCACCGATCGACGGCAGATACATAGCAGAAATAAATGAGGGAGAAAAGACGGCCGCGTTTTCACGTATTACAATGGTAACGGGCAAGGAATCAGACAGATTACTCAAGGACATCGAGAATATAAACGAAAAGATTGTAAAAGCACGTATGGAACAGGTCGAAAAAAGTGATTTCTTTTCTGCTGACCTTGCAAAGTTAGATGAAGAAATTGGTCTGAAGGTACAGGAGCTGATTATCGCCTGTAATGCAAAAAGCTTTGCAGATATGGGAAAGCAAAGGGCTGAAATAAGGAAAATAGTCGAGAAAAAGGCGGAGATAGTTGCCGGCGATTCTACAGACGGTTATATAAGCTCTTTACAGCAGCAAAAAGAATCTATTCAGAGAAGGATCAATGAAAATACAAAGCAGATCATTTCAACTATATCCGGAATTGTATCATATAAAATAGATGGCTATGAAAATGTACTAAAACCTGATACTATCAAAGAAATATCAGAGGATGAATTGAGTAAGATAATTGAGTTGAATAAAGTTGTTTCTTCCGATGCAGGAAAAGTACAAAAAGGTCTTCCTTTTGCAAAAATTATCAAGGGCACCGACATTTATATTGTTGCAAATATTCCTTCGGATAAAGCTGATGTTTTCGAAGAAGGCAAAACAATAAATCTGCGAATAAATAATTCCTTTCTTGAAGCATCAGGTGTTGTGACATATATAAATAATGATGGAAGCGACATGTTGACTGTGATGGTCAGAATTAGCAGGGGTGTTGATATTCTTTCTGACCAGCGTGTTGTAAGAGTAGACTTTATAACAAAAACAAAAGAAGGTCTTAAAGTTCCGCTCAAGTGCCTAAGGGACATAACGCCTGATCGTACCAGGGGCAGAATAATGCTGGTTAGAAGTAATGTAACCATCAACAGAGATGTCGAAATTTTGTGTAGTGATGAAGAATATGCCATAATCAGGACACCTGAAAATGAATTTGAAAAGACTGTAGACCTTTATAATATTTATATTATAAATCCGGATAATATTGAAGAAGGAGATATTGTGGGCAGATGATGGAAGGTAATGATTATATTGAGAAAAACATAAAAGGAATTATTTCCAGGATCAATGAAGCAGCAGTTAGGGCAGGAAGAGATCCTGCGGACATAAAACTGATCGGAGTTACAAAAACTGTCGATACAGAAAGAATAAAAGCAGCTTATAACTGCGGAATCAAGGACTTTGGAGAAAATAGGGTTCAGGAGTTATGTGAAAAAACCGATATATTGGATATAAATTGCAAATGGCATTTGATAGGGCATCTGCAGACCAATAAAGTTAAATACATAATTGACAAAGTAAGCCTTATACATTCTCTTGACAGTCTTGAGCTGGCTAAGGAAATAAGCAGAAGGGCAGAAAAAGCAGGACGGATAGCAGAAGTACTCGTACAGGTAAATGTCGCCGGCGAGGATACTAAATTTGGTATCGGTCCTGAAGAAACACCAGCATTCATAAAAGAAGTGAGTCATATGGGAAATATTAGGATAAAAGGTCTGATGACTATAGCTCCGCTATCCGAGGACCCTGAGAATGTAAGATGGGTTTTTGCAGGACTTGGAAAATTGCGTATTGACATAAGCAGGGAAAATATTGATAATGTAGATATGGATTACCTTTCAATGGGCATGAGCAATGACTTTGAGGTTGCTATAGAGGAAGGGTCCAACATGGTCAGAATAGGAACGGCTTTATTCGGAAAACGGTAATGTCCTGCTTCTGACAGACTAAAGAAAAAAATGGAGGGGTATACAAATGGCAAAGCTTCTAAACAAAATGTTGAATCTGGTTGGTTGGGAGACCGAGGAGGAAGAAACCGAAGAAATCCAGGAAGAAGCAAAGGAAGAGACAACCCAGGCTCCGCAGTATCTTCAGTCCTTTGCGAAAAAGTCCCAGCAGAATAAAGTTGTAAATCTTCATTCCAATAGTCAGTTCAAAGTTGTTATCATGCAGCCCGAGACATTTGATGATGCAAGGGAAGTATGTGATCATCTCAAAAACAAAAAGCCCGTAATTGTTAATCTTGAAGGCCTTACCAAGGAAACAGCCCAAAGAGTTATTGACTTTCTCAGTGGCTCTGTATATGCAGTGGATGGTGACATTCAGAAGGTGTCAACAGGAATATTCATGATTGCTCCAAACAATGTGGATATAATGGGAGATTTCAAGGATGAGCTCAAAAGCAAGGGAGCATTTCCGTGGATGAAGTAAGCACCATAATTTACTTAGTTTGGGGAGGCACAAAATGTATAGAATTGTTGGGTTTATCTTCACTATTGCACAGTTGATTCTCTTATTAAGAATATTAGCTACATGGATGCCTTTAACCAGGAGCAACCAGTTTGTGGATCTGCTTATCAAGATCACAGAGCCGGTTTTATCTCCAATACGCAATGTCCTGAACAGAATGTTCAATGGTAAGATGTTTGATTTTTCAGGCGTAATTGCGCTTTTGATAATATCAATTCTAAGAATTATTGTGTTGAATATTATTGCCTGATAAGCATGAAAAACAACAGGGAATGCATTCTTAAGTACCTTGACAAGCATGAAGACAGGCTGATTGCCGCAAAGCTGCTTGACAAGTCGGAGTTTTCTATAAAGACGAATAAGCCGGCTCATTCAGATTTTTTGGATCCACGTCAGCAGATGCTGGCTGAGAGAGTATTGAAATCAGCAGGAATGAACGGCTGCAGTTTTTTTGGAGGCTATACGGACGCTGAAAGGTCAGTAGCCTTGTTTGTGCCTGAAATAATACAAGAGGATGAACTGGAAGAATATAAAAGAGAAATCATAAGGGTTATTGAAATCATACCACCTGCTAGGTCCAGTCTAGCACACAGGGATTATCTCGGTGCATTGCTGGGGTTAGGTATAAGGCGGGATGTAACAGGAGATATTGTTTTATCTGATGATAAATGTAACATTTTTGTGTTGAATGATATCGCAGATTTTGTTGTGGGAAATCTTTTGAAAGTTGGAAATATTGGCATTAGTCCTAAAATATCGGATATAATCGAATTGTCCACTCCAAATAAAGAGACTTCGGAGATAAAAGCAGTAGTATCGGCTCAAAGACTGGACTGTATTTGTGCAGCTGCATTCGGTTTATCAAGAAGTAAGGCATCCGAATATATAAAAAGCGGTAAGGTGCAGCTTAACTGGGAGATATCGCAGAACACTGACAAGCTTGTTAAAGAAGGCGACACGCTTAGCCTGCGGGGAAAGGGCAGAGTCGTTTTTGAAAAGGTTGGCAGCCGTACAAAAAAGGACAGGATCAATATAGTGGTTAGGAAATTTGTATAAGGGGTGATCATTAAATGAACTACACACCGAATGATTTGCAGAATCTAACCTTCAAAAAGCGTTTTAGGGGTTATAGTGAGGATATGGTCAATGATGTACTTGACAAGGTCATCGAAGACTATTCCGCTTACATAAGGGAAAATGTAGAACTTAAGGACAAGCTTGCACTCCTCAATGAAGGCCTTCAGCATTATAAAACTATTGAGGAATCATTGCAGAATACACTTCTGGTCGCTCAACAGACAGGTGAGGATATAAAAAAGAATGCCTATGAGAAGGCTGACAACGTCATAAGGGAAGCTGAAATAAGGGCCCAAAAGCTCATAAATGATGCTAACCAGGAAGTTGTTAAAATCAAATTCGAGTACGAAGATTCGAAAAAGAAGCTGCACATTTTTAAATCAAAATGTGAAATGCTTCTTATGTCTCAGTTGGAATTGCTAAAGCAGATATTTGAGGAAGACGAATCACGGTGACCGCATGAAGCAAAATAATTCCAATTAGCAACATAACCGGTTTGAT
>CAZBEQ010000021.1:0-12292 GCA_964490975.1 uncultured Oscillospiraceae bacterium
CTATTGCCCAGGGAAATAAAGGCCGTCCTTCACCTCTACCTAAAGTACAACTATTCGATCCCTGGGAGAAGCTTGTTATTCAGTAAGCGGATGCCACGTAATATTCCAAAGCGGTGGATAAAGCAAAGAGCTCAACCAGAATACTAAGGAATGGGTGCCTGAGTGAATATTTCGAGTCTGACACCCTAGTTGAAGCTACCGTCCCAAGAAGGAAAATCTGACAGATATTCTCCTTTAACTGCCGGCACGTAATATGCACCATAGCATTTAAGCCCATCTGTCTGCTCTGCTGCTGCAAATTCAGAAAGCTCTACATAGAAGCGATAATATGGCATGAAAATTTTGTCTATATTACCGGTGCGGTATATGAGCTCAACCTTTGCTATATATTCGCCGGTAACAACGCCCTCCGGTAGATATTCCTCCGGCACTGTGGAGATATATTTACCGCCCAGCAGCAGCTCACGCGCACTCTCGGGAGTAATTAACGGATATTCACCAATTTTTTCGGATGAGGATAGTATATTTGCAAAACTAATCGAGGACAATGCACCATCGATATCCGGTGAAAAATATACATTATGGAAATTATAGTTTAGTATTCGTTGCCCGGGACCACCACTGTTGCTATAAGCACTGTATCTTCTGGTCTGCTCACCGGAAAAGGTATAGTCTCCCCAGGTATTTATAACAGGGTTCTCAAGTGAATACAGTCTTGAAAAACGTTCAAGCAGGTAGCTTGTAACTGATACCGCATCGCTGTCGGATGTATTGGAGTATGTGAAGCTGTACTCCTCCGGGATTTGTACAGCCTCAGCGAAAAATATACTCACAGTTCCATTACCGGATACAACAATCTCGCCAACATCTGACATTGCGGCAAGCCTGTAAGTCTCGCCTCCGGAAAGTGTGGTATCCTGCGGAAGCTGTTCCGGAGAAATTTTGTCGTAATTTATTTCCTCTATCGTTGTGTCTAGAGCTGCTGCGGTTTTTTCTGCCAATTTCAACATTTCACCCTCGCTTAGGTACAACGGTATACCAGAAGCATCCACATAGGCTAAATTCCTATATACAGGCAGTGTTGTGAGTGATACCTCCTCAGTCCATGGATTGGCACTGCCGCTCTCAGATATGCTATAGAACATAAGTCCCTCAAAGCCCATACCATCGCTGTCAAAGCGGGCCTCAAGCATCGGCAGTTTTTCTGCTCCCGGAGCTGTTTCTGCGGTATGAGCCGGAATATACCATATTCCGATGTAAAGTACCAGGCACAGGCATGCAGCTAGAGCACCCCATTTAATCCATATTCCCTTGGTTCTTTTTGATATTGATGCTTCGCTATGTTCCAGCAATCTATCGTCAACATGACCAATGGCCTCAAATAAATCTTCTTTTTTCATGAAATATAGCCCTCCTTCATAAGATGATTTTTAAGCCTTTGGCGCGCACGGCAAAGGATCATATGTACATTACTCTCTTTCAAGGCATATCTTTCGGCAATCTTTAATACAGAGTCAACATAGAAATACCTTCTCAGAAATATGCCATAGTCACGCTCAGAAAAAGTGTTCAGAAATTGGGTGATTGCTTGCTGTAGCTCATTAGCCTGAAACTCAGCCTCTACATCCGATGAGTTTGAAACGCATTCCTCCAATTCGTCGAGAACAGCCGCAATCTCGCCCTTCCCACGCTTGTCAGCCATTTTTGATTTAAATACGTCAAACGATAAATTACGTGTAATTTTTGCAAGGAACAATTTCAGCCTGCTCGGCCGCTGAGGCGGCATTGCATTCCATGCCTTCATCCACGTTTCGTTTACACATTCATCCGAGTCTTCGTTATTGTGCAGTATATTGTTGGCAATCGAATAACAGTATGCTCCATACCTGACATGAGTTTCGCGTATAGCGTTTTCATCCCTTGCCCAATAAAGCTCTACGATTTGATCATCATTCACAATGTGCGCCTCCTTCTGTCAGGTCAAAATCTCTTTCTATGATACAAGACGACTAATATGCAGTAATCTAACATAAGACTTGAAAAATTCTCTTTTATTATAACGCATCGTTCAAAGAAAACTTTTCGATACGCGATAATTTGCTTTGCAGATTACGCTTAGTAGAAAATTTTTCTTACCCAAGCATAAAATTTCCAAAGGAAATTCTTTTGCTATAGCAACGTTTCAACGAGGCTGGTCGCAAGCACGGCTTGCTGCTCGCCTATGCATCCCAGGCGGGAGATATGCTCGCATCATTTTCTTTCGATTAATAGAAAGAAAATATCTGAAAGGCAAATCGGTACCCGCCACCAAGCGTTTTTCAGACTGAAAGGCTGAAAATATGTTATGAGGTGGGGGACAAGTATCGCCTCGTTATATTGTATCGGGGTGAGTAAAAAATCAACTCTTGCATGGTTATTTCGGGTAAACACTGTGATTCGCGCATCATTATTTTACATAATTTAGGATGTCTTTGCGTTATTTACTCCAATAACTGCGAAATGAATAATTCAGACCGTAACAGTTGAATTTTTGCTCACCTTGGTACCTATTGCCCAGGGAAATAAAGGCTGTCCTTCACCTCTACCTAAAGTTCAACTATTATCGCACCACACATACTTCCTATTCCTATCTGCACTACCAACCTGCACTACGCATTTGCACCCCACATGCTTCCTATTCCTATCTGCACTACCAACCTGCACTACGCATTCGCACTCCCCCATACTTCCCATCTGCACTACCAACCTGCACTACGCATTCGCACTCCCCCATACTTCCCATCTGCACTACCAACCTGCACTACGCATTCTCACTCCCCATACTTCCCATCTGCACTACCAACCTGCACTTCGCATTCGCACTCCCCATTCGCATCTCCGATACACTACTATACTGAAAATCGTCCAATCAGTACAGCCTTACTCACCTTCTCCAAACCCGTAAAGCCCCTTATTTCAAGCCGTTTCATGGCAAATAAAAAACCACCTGCTGATAAAATCTTTTATCAATAGATGGTACTTCCTAAGCTTTTTGCTTTGCAAAAAGCAACAAATGTTGCTTATGCCGTCTTCGACAGATAAGCTTTGGCTAATCTACTACAAAATGATAAACCCCCCTGTCAAAAGTTCAACGATTCCCGAAATGGGGTGTGCATTTTTGCTAAGGGGTGTGCACTATAAACAGGTAAACATCCTACAAAATATTGAATTATCTCAACTACTCGGGTGAACCTGTTAATATACCACCACTCACCGTTTGCCGGAACGATTTCTCAATAGTCACGCCTTTGGAATCAGTTATTTTTACATATATCATATATGGCCCGTAACCCTCAGGTGCTACCCATGTAATGCTGCTGCCCTCACCTATAATTTTCCCCCCGGTACAACTCCATTCATATTCAATTCCATTGCCAACAGCTTCTATTTCAATTTTGGTCTTATCTCCTGGATAGCATCCACCTGATTCTTCAGTAATACTTCTTATATATGGGAATTGTATAGCAACATTTGAATAAACCACCATGTCTTTTGTATCACTATCTCCAACAGTTATTTCTGCTATCTCAATAAATTCAGTATTATCAATTCCCGGGCTGTATGAATATACGGTATACTTTTGGTTCGGTAATATTGTAGTAAAGAATTTACCTTGGGAATCAGTTTTAGATAAAAAAGCATGCTTATCATTACGGAACGTTAGGTATACATCATCATATATTTTTTCATTCATATCTTTTATAATGCCCGATATCATAACTGACCTGCTTACAGGGATTTCTACAAATACAGGTTCACCTTCTGCCTTAAAAATGACCGAGCCTAGATTAATTTTAAAGTCCACATCCTCTGCTGCTGTGATTATGTATTCAGAATTCAAATAAGGCAGATTATATAAGATATCTTCATCAAATGAAAAAAAACCATTCTTATCTGTTGAACTTCTTCGCATCCATGAAGGATCTTGTAAAGAATAAAGTGTTGCATTGGCTCGTTCAACCGGCTTACCGTTATTCGTAACTAACCCGGTTACAGGTGATTGTTTCTCCTCTACAGGTATTTTTATAGGCTTAAAAAAGAGGAATGCCAAGAAGATCAATAACATTGCACAAAAGAACATGAGTATAAATGTCTTTCTTTTCATTTTGCACCTCAAAATACCTATTTGCCTTCTCATCATATATATCAGGTCGATGCAGCAAGCACAAGAATCAATAATAATTCCTTTAGCCGCCACACCAACCTGATTATATTCAGAACTTACTTAACTCTAAACACCTTGTATTCATGAAAACTATCATTATCCAATAATACAGTAAACTCGTTTTTTACAAAACTGCTTCCGGAGCTTTCTGCTTTGAGCTGATACGAACCTGAGCCTTCTACCTTCACAACATAATATCCAGTTTTATCAGTTGCTGCATAACTATTTGATACACTCACCTTAACATCTGATACTCCATTGCCGGATTTATCCAGAACTTTACCTTCTATGTAAAATGTCGGTTGTATATTAAACTCACTACTTTCGACAAATGTTTTGTAACTTCCGTTCTGTGCAACAATTCTAATTTTAGCTCCTGAAACATTATCATTAGGGACATTCCAAATATAACTGTTTGTATTTACTAAGCCGGTTACTATTGTCTCCCAATTAACCCCGTCAAGAGAATAATAGATATCGGCTGAAGTTCCTGGCACAACCTTGCCTCCGTAATACAGAACAGCACTGTACCTTATCTCATAATCTTCCCATCCTGATAAATTATTAGGTTGAGAAGTAAGTGTAACTTCTAAGCCTTCTTCATTCTGCACTTGTGTTCCTGATACAGTTACACTTTTACTATCAATATACCCTAGATTATCTCCTATATATGCAGTAATTTCAAGTTGTTGCCCATATGTACCCGGATTTGCATTGAACTCTACGGACGTAAAGTCCTCATTAGAATCCCCAAAGTAACCATCACTAGTTTTCCAGAAGAAAAATGGTTCAGCTCCTGAATTTGTATCAACAGAATACCGGCTTATAGTCAACTGATATCTACCAGCAATCTCATCAATAACCTCAATATCGATATTCTCGATGCTCGGCAAACTAATGTCTTGTAAGGGCTGGCTTGTCTGCTCGTATTCTATACCCACCTGTCGTCTGAATTCATATCCTGCAGCAGGATTCGTCATGGAAGCAGCATATGCATATAAATCATCAAGTGATTTTCTAGCAAATGCTCCGTATCCATCACTGCCTGTGTGATAATACCAGTTATGCTCCCAAGTGAGACCTGATGCTATTATTTTACCTTTTCCTAGCGGATACTCTACTAAAGTTGGATTTTTTGAAGCACTGCTTCTCAAAACCACTCTGCTTTCTGCCGGAAGGGTAGACTCATTAAATTCCCTATGGCTACAGTAATTTGAATATAGATCGGCATCTGTAAGAACCTGGCTATTCGTCATTTCACCTGTAACAATAGGATGGGAAGGATCCGCAACAACATTACGGGGATCATAATATACAGGTGCAAGTTCCACTCCACCAGGTAATCCTGAAGTCATTATCCCATTTGCCCAACCAGAGTCACATGCACCCATCACAAGTATCCCGCCACCACTCACATATTTCTCAAGTTTAGCTTTGACTGTGTCATAATCATTATAAAATCCGAGATTCTGGTCATTCGCCACAATTACAAGATAATATCCCCTTAGGTCGGTGTCTGCAAACTGTCGCATACTTATCGTAGTACAGCTAATATTCAATGACTCTAGTACGCTCCTGTTTGCATCAGATTTCCATGGAAGCACCTCTTGTATCAGTAAAACTCTGTTTGCATCATTCGCCATTACTCTGACTTTAGATGATAAGTTTAATTTATTGATGCTGTTAACTGGTTGGTAATCCCTTGGCGCGGTAGAGGAATCATATACTACTGCCGAAGTGCTTGTAGAGGGAACATCCCCCGTTACAGTATTATCAACTGGCAAAAAACTTGTCTCCATTTCTTTATCCTGGCTGTTTTCTGCTAATACAAAGTTAAAACAGGAAACGATTAAAAACATAGTAATCAATGTAAAAAATACTTTCATTTTATTAAAGTTCATAAATACACCTTGTATAATGTAATTTCCCAGCCGGTGCAACTCCATTCATATTTCAATCCATTTCCAACAGCTTCTATCTCAAATTTAATCTTATCTCCTGGAGAACATGGAACTGATTCTTGAGTCATACTTTTTTATATTTGGGAATTGTATAGAAACATTTGAATAAATCACATAATTCTCTGTATCACTATCCCCAACAGTTATTTCTGCTATTTCTTTAAACTCAGTATTATCAATTCCAGAGCTGTTTGAATATACAGTAGAATACGCTGTTCGGTATTGGCTTAAATATATACCATTAATTTTTTGTTGGCACATAAATGTAGAATCGGAGTTTTGTAACACAGTATTGCTACACAAAAAGTTTACCTTTTACAATACACACAATAAAGCCCCCTTTTCTAGTAAGCGGACTTTATTGTGTGTATTAGGACATCAGTGTTTAATACAATGCAGGATTGTCCGTCTAGGAATCTTTCTTGATATACCTCCTTTTTTGTGAGGGCTGCTCATCACAAATATAAGTGAATTACCGGCCTTGCTAATCCTTATCCAGGTCAGAAAAAGTTATGAATAGAATTTGTTTAATGCATGCGACAAAATTTGACATTTAATTTAATTTGTGTACTGTATACTAAAAATAGTTAACCCTAATTTGATTGGAGGAAGCGTTTATTAAAAAACTGGTTTTATTCTTATTGGTAGTATCAGTGACCCTCTTAAGTGGTACCAATTTATTTGCCTTATCGGAATCAGAGCCTGGGTATGAATTTTCTCTAAATTCGACTGTATCAGTAAATGATGTCGATGAACAAGTACAAAATCAAAGTGCCAGTACTGGAAGGATTACAATTAGTTCAAATAATGAAATAACATTATCTTCAATTCCGGGTCAAGTAAATTTGAAATCCACAGATGCAGCAACAATTCAGAGCCTTACTTTAACAGGAGAACTCTATTCCTTTAGATCTGGCTACAAAAAGGATAAAGTAATACTTGGAGATTATGTTTCTAAAGATTCAAGCTATTCAGTAAAAAAATCACCATTTAAGCTGGTTCAGACAAGGATAAACTGAATTCAAATATTTTTTCAATAGATGTAAAAGATACAACACTCAATAAAGACTATCGTTATCAATCGAAATCTATTTGTGCTGTCGGTTAAGACCGATTTAATTATCCTTGGAGGTTTCATGAATAAAAGAATATACTCAGTTGCTTCTTACATAATCCTAGTGACATTACTAACATTTTCTTTAATTAAATATGTCAATGAAGTAAGTGACAAAGATAAAAAATTAGGCTCATTTTATAGTAGTTTATATTTACAGTTGGAAGTCACAACTTATCCAATAAAAACAATACAAAATTGTTATGCTACGAGAAATTTTAGTGAACTAATTGTAGCTCAGAGCTCTTTAATAACAGAATTACGAGTTTTGAACGAGAAACTTGTAAACATTGGTGAATTGCTTGACAATAGAATGTTCATTCCGGATTTTGTAATTATGAACATTATCTCAGCAATTAAAGGTATTGCTGCAGACGGGGTAATATCAGAAAATGAAATTATGTTTATTAATCAGTTATACAATGACTTGGAAGAATTCAAAAATTCTCTGAGCATCAATACTATTACTATTAATGATAATTCCAATAAAAAATTAAGTATTAATGATTATTCAAAAATTTTAATCAATTTCGAGATGAAGTGGACCAACAATAATTCAAATATGAATAATCCCTATAAGTATCTTCATCCTTGACTCATGACCCATGGCGATGTTGAAAAGATATCAAAGTAGGAGAGGCTCACTATTAGATTTTGCAATATAACTCAATTCCCTTGAATGATACAATGCACCCCCCCGTCAAATGTTCAACGATTCTACTGGGCTGCAACATATAAAAATCAACCATAATTCATCAGATTACCGAAAGCCAGTCCGACAAATCTAGCCCATCTCAACAATTAAAACTCCGAAAGCCCCTTATTTCAAGCCGTTTCAAGACAAATAAAAAACCACCCACCGATAAAATCTTTTTATCAATAGATGGTACTTCCTAAGCTTTTTGCTTTGCAAAAAGAAACAAATGTTGCTTATGCCGTCTTCGACGGATAAGCTTTGGCTAATCTACTACAAAATGATACAATGCACACCCCTCTGGCTAAAGTTCAACGATTCCAGTAACGGGGGTACAACCCATCACCACCACTAAAGCACCTGCGTTGTCTGATGGGGCCATGGTATTTTTTAAGGTAAAGTAATACCAAATGCACAAGACTCCGATGTCTCGTTAAAAAGTGCACATTGATATGATAAGCTGTTCGTCCAAATTAAAGATAGCCTGCAAACGGGTGTGTCATTATTTTCCGATCATTAATAAGACACACATCTTAATTTGCTATTAAAGTTTATACTAGGGTTACAATCAGTATTTCCAAATTAAATCTTTGTAAGCAATTCCTTTTTCTTTGCTTCATAATCTTCAGAAGTTATAATACCTTGATCCATCAATTCCTTGAGGTTTTTCAGCTTATCTGCAATGCTTTCTTCATTAAAATACTGCTCACAATTCGCTTGTTCAGGCTGAGTAACATTTGGCGATGCGTACGAATACGGAATACTTGCGATCGGGTTATAAAATTCGTTAATTTTCGACTGCAATAAAGCTACCCCAACAAAAGGAACAAAGAAATATACGATAGTATGCAAAGTCGAGAAATCTGTTGTGTGTTTACCGTTAGCAATAAATTTCTGATACATTGCTTTGGAATGTATGTTAACCCAATAAATGCTGTAGAACGGAATGAACATACATAGGAATACATGGGTAAATGGCTTAAGTTTGCTTGAGGTCTTGATAGCAGAAGATGTTTGATATATCCAAATGGGATAGTATGCCCACTGGAAGAGGAAAGCAAAGATTATAACCATTGCAAGGTTTCTTGCTGGTTCAATTTTCTTTTTACTGAGAACAAAAATAATATAAACAATTGGTATACATAGAGCCAGAAAGTACACCATAAGCATTCCTGCCAGAAACGCAGAATCGCCGGCTTCGGTCATGAACATGAACACTATTAAGGAAATTACGAATCCTAATACAAGAACCACTATAGTCCCTATTTGCAAGAAAAGAGTATTGATTTTATTATCGGTTTCAATATTTGTGTCTTCATAATTAACACTGGAGCCGATATCTTCTTTAAGCCACAATCCAAAGAATAGATAAGCTACAACCTCCACAAGGGCAAAAAGCAGGCCAAGCACTGAATCTCCCAAATCCCAAATGCGTGAACGCAAATTAAAAAGAAGAAGTACTGCCGGAATATACCAAATGTATTTCACAATCTTTGCGTTCGTGCGTAATGACGGTATAGTAGTCAATAATATAACGAAAAATAATACGATACTAGGCAAAATACCTATTAAACTGTTGTATAATAAATAAGAGATTATTTGACACAGAGTAAGAGCTGCAGCAACTCCAACTAATCCTAAATTTTTCTTACCAAGAAAAACGAAAACACAAAAGGAAAACCAGATTACCAAGTTAAAAACATTAAGAAAAGTTACCAAGTAATTAACTCTTAAATTAGCATAAAGAATTGTGTTTATCAAGCTATATGCCCCAAAAATTAGAAAGCATGTTGCTGCAATAATGGAGTATCGTCTCGCGTTTTTAGTTATATTCATTTTTATCTCCCCAAAAAATGACTTAGTTAATTGACAATAGTGTATACCATTAGTTATGTAAATATGCAAAAGGTATTTTCATTATAGAATTTAATATCAAGTCGAACAGAAGGAACTCGGCACAGAAATTTGGAGATTGTTCCGGATGAGGCCGAGGTCGTCAGGCACATCTACCATATGTACGCCGGCAGGTTGGTATTCACGTTCTTTATCGGGAAAGAGATAACCATCGAACTTTAACGAATATCAGTCTTTTAACGATTACAGAGCACCGGATTTAGCGATTTCACGCCTTCCGGTGCTCTGTTTTACACTCCATATGGAAACAGGAATACCCGAAATGCACAGTCTGGTTTCAAAAGCTCTTATGGCACAAGCGTTTTCGCCCACCAAATAAGAAACACTGAATCAATACATTGTATCAATTCAGTGTTTCTTATTTGGTGGGCGTTATAGGACTCGAACCTATGACTTTCACCACGTCAAGATGACACTCTACCAGCTGAGTTAAACGCCCGTGATCTGTTTCTGAAGTAATTATATTCTAAAGCCTCATAAGGATAATGTCAAGGGAAATCTTATCCTCGCCAGAGCTCCTCATCCTATCGTAGAGCTCTCATTCTATCGCTAGAGCTCCTCATTCTTATTTCCAGAGTTCCATCCTGACAGTTTTGCATCTTGGGCATCCGAACAAGTATGCCTCATCAAGGCTTCCTTCATTGTCTTTGATATGAAAGGTGTTGATCAGCTTTATAAAAGCTTCCTTCCCATCGCTGACCAGTTTCTTGCCCTCCTGGTCTTCCACAGGTTCGTTGTATCTGTAACCGCAAACTGCACATTTCATAAGTCATACCTCCCATTCATCTGCTGCTTTACACTATCTTCATCTTCTGCATATTAGTTAAAATCCCGTACTATTGTTTACAGAGATCTAAGTTGATACTCATACTCTTAATAATATGATTACACAGATAAGCCATATTTTCAACTCCCAAAACAGAAAAAAGGCAACTTGTGAAATTATTATCTTATGCGTATAATATTTTTAGAAAAGAGGTGCATACAAATGAGCTGTGAGAATTATGATGTTGCTATACTGGGCTGCGGAACTGCCGGCATATTTGCAGGTTACGAACTGGCAGAGAACCTGCCCTCGCTGAAGATTGTAATGCTTGAACAGGGAAGTGATATTTACAAAAGAAAATGTCCTATTATTGATAAAAAAGTGCCTTCCTGTATCAATTGCGGCAGCTGCGGTATAATGAACGGCTTTGGCGGAGCCGGCGCCTACTCTGATGGAAAGTTCAATTTTACTACAGAATTCGGCGGATGGCTGAGCGAATATATACCGGATGAAGAATGTGTCCGGCTTTTTGAATATGTGGACAGTGTAAATATTCGATTCGGGGCTACTACCGAACGATTCAGTACAAAGAGCGAGGAAGCTGCCAGGATCGAAAAAAAGGCGCTGGAAAATGACCTGCATCTGCTTCACGCGGTAGTAAAGCATCTTGGTACTGAAAATAATCTACAGATATTAAAAAACATGTATGAATACCTGAAGGGCCGTGTCGAAATACGCTGTAATACTCATGTTGAACATATTGTACAGAAAGATGGCCGGTATGAGCTGCAGCTTGCAAACGGGAGTTCCATACACTGTACTTATTTGATAGCAGCACCCGGCCGTTCCGGGGCTGAATGGTTTTCACAGCAGTGCAGGGCTCTGCAGCTGAACCTAATCAATAACCAGGTGGATATCGGCGTGCGCGTAGAACTGCCCGCAAAGGTATTTGAGCATATCACCGACGTTGTTTATGAATCCAAGCTAAAGTACAGGACAAAGCAATATGGGGACATAGTCAGAACCTTCTGTATGAATCCATATGGTCATGTAGTATCAGAAAATGTCGATGGAATTATAACTGTAAACGGTCACAGTTATACAGATCCGGAACTAAGGAGCTCAAATACAAATTTTGCATTATTGGTCAGCAACAGGTTCACAAAGCCATTCAATGAACCCTACCAGTATGGAAAGCGAATCGCCTCCCTCTCCAACATGCTTGGCGGCGGTGTACTTGTGCAGCGTTTCGGCGATCTTGAAAAAGGTATGAGGACAAATGAACACAGACTAAGCCAGAGCTTCACAATACCCACCATGAAAGCTACTCCGGGAGATCTCAGTCTGGTTCTTACTAAAAGACATCTGGATAATATAATTGAAATGATTCATGCGCTTGATAAAATTGCACCCGGCACCGCAAATTACGATACTCTGCTTTACGGTGTCGAGGTAAAATTCTACAGTGCACGTCTCGAACTGACAAGAGAACTGGAAACCAGGCTCCCGAATATGTTCGCAGCCGGAGACGGGGCAGGCATAACGCGTGGGCTATCGCAGGCCAGTGCAAGTGGAGTATATGCCGCCAGAGTAATAAGCCGCAGGGTCAAGGGCGAGTAAGCAAATGCGGGCAAGTAAT
>CAZBEQ010000021.1:12392-57353 GCA_964490975.1 uncultured Oscillospiraceae bacterium
TAAGGCAAGTAATTAAGGCAAGTAATTAAGGCAAGTAATTAAGGCAAGTAATTAAGGCAAGTAATTAATGGCAAACTGGTAAAGGCGAATGAATAAAGGCGAATAATCAACGACAAGCAAGGGCGAGTAGTTAAAGCAGCGGGACGGATTGTGGTCCAAACACATTTCCATCCCGCTTTTACTAACTAATTTTCTTTTACAGTCGGTACTTTGATGAACTTCATTATTAGTAAGGACAATATTATTGTAATGACCATTTCGACCCCAAGGTATGGAGCATTATAACCAATCGAGTATATCAGCGGTGTTTGCCCCTTCTCTACAGCATAGCTTGCGAAAAATACCACGCCGGATATTACATGCAGAATAAAACGTCCTGTTATACCTGTCACAATACCGCAAATATAGCCTGCATTTGTTTTTTTAAAGAAACCAGCCAGTCCAAGCATCGCAAATGCCAGAGGATAATCCAAAAGTATGGAAATAGGGTGTGCCGGGTAGAACCCAATGATCATGTCGAGTATTCCAAAAACAGCACCCACGAGAAGACCTTTTTTCCCTCCCCATCTGAAAGCGAATATGAATATGGGAACCATACCCCCCAATGTCACAGACCCACCTTGTGGCATTTCAAAAAGTTTTACGAATTCGCTGAGTATAACTGCCATCGCTAGCATTATACCTGCCTCTGCAATCATTCGAGTATTATTTTTCTTCATGTTGACCTCCTAATTCTCACCATCGATTTTTACATTCGTCTTCCGTAAAAAGCGGAAGCATCTCATATACAGATTTGCAAAACATAAGTCATTCTGGTTGATAGAGATATCATAAATACTTATGGCTTCTGTAGGGTAAGTATAATTAAAACCCTCATACCTGAATCAGATAGAGGGTTTATGTAGCAATTTAAAACCTATACTCCCTCCGCCGGCATTATCCGTCTCAGGTTTGATGGGTCGGAACGATACAGTTCCCTCTCAGCCGGATATCTCCAGCTCCCCAGATTTATTATGTTATGGCAATATCATAGAGCACTTCATCCTCTATGTCAAGGAAAATATCAGTTTTTGCTCAATTTCTTCGGTAAGGGCTAACTTTATAGCTCACATCATAATTTTTGCTCATTTTTTTCGGTAAGGGCTAACTTTTTTGAAATAGCATTGTATAATTTCTATAAAGAGTTAACTTAATACACGTATTACGGCTTTATGACAACCACATATAGCAGTGAGGTTGCCCTTTGTGGAAATTTTGAGCAGTTTCTTACAAACTCTATAGTAGGCAATAGAATAACTTGGGTTTAGAATTTCCCCTTAGTGGGCACACCTTCTACATCCCTGCTTTTCCATCCGTTTCACTTCTGCCTCCCTGCTTCTCAAGTCCGTCTTACTTTCTGAACAATCTGTTGCCCTGCTTTTCCAGAAAAAGAATCAGTGGATAGCCAAGACCATAACAGGCTACAATTTCTCCTAGCGCAACAAATCCCATAGTAACCAGGAGGGGCGCATTGACCGATACCTTTAGTACAAATGCAACAATAACTGCGTTTAATACAACAGGCGGCAGCGGCGCAAGATACTTGACAGGCATTTTGTTGGTTAGGAATGCGGCGATAAGAGTAGCGAGACTGCCAAATAATATATCATACATTCCCGCGCCTACAAAAATATTTGCCGTAATGCAGCCTACAAAAAGGCCGGGAATCGCCGCCGGTGTAAAAAACGCAAGTACTGTCAGCGCTTCGGAGACCCTGATCTGTATCTGACCGGACCCTCCGGGAATTAAAATTGTCAATGCCGCATACATTGCCGCAATGATGGCAGCCTCCACCACATATCTTATATAGTCTGTTGTTTTTTTAGCACTCTTAATCATAGACTAGTTATTCCTCTCTGTTACTCCGTCCCCCGCATCAAACTCTAACCGGTTAGTACGGTCCGGCTTTACCAGACACGCTCAACAACATAAAAAAGGGGCGTTATCCGCCCCAATAAAACTAACCTGCACTGCAGCCGTATATACTCAATGTGTGACCAGCCGCAGAGTTTTCCATAGTTTTGTTTACAGACAGGATGGTTTCGAACTGTCCTATTATTTTTTATATCATTATAAGCTAATATTCATTTCATTACAACCCCAAACTGCCGAAGTCTGTAATTACCCTTAAAGTCTATGGCTGCACGCCGAATTCTGATTACCGGTTAAAGTCCATGTCTCTGTGCACATTATTCGCCAAAGTCCATGACCCTTATGGCCATCGTCGGGCAAACCTTCACGCACTCGCCGCAGTTGTCGCACTTGCTGTAGTCTATCTTAGCCAGTGCGCCCTCCATGGTGATAGCTTGCTGCGGGCATGCCTTAACACATCGTGTACATCCTATGCAGCCCACCTGGCAGTTGCTCTTGGTGATCGGGCCCTTGTCCTTGGACCTGCACATTACCGAGTATTTCTTTGACTTATCAACAATTTCTATCAGGTTCTTCGGACAGGCAAGCACACATTTGCCGCAGGATCTGCAGCGGTCCTCAACGACCCTTGCAATGCCGCCGACCATAATGATCGCATCAAAGGGGCACGCCTTCTGACAATCGCCATGTCCCAGGCATCCGTATGCACAGGCTTTATGCCCTGCAAACAGCTGTGCGGCTGCCGCACAGGTATCGATACCCTGGTACTCATATTTTTCCTTGCTCACACTACAGCGTCCATTACAAAGTACACGGGCAGCAGTCCTTTTGATACCTTCCGGCTCAACTCCCATAACGCCTGCAACCTTAACCGCTACCGCATTGCCACCTACTGGGCAGCCGTTGGTTGGAGCCTTCCCTTCAACTACTGCATTGGCATAACCATCGCAGCCTGAATAGCCACATGCGCCGCAGTTTGCTCCGGGTAGTACTTCACGTATCTGTGTCACTCTTTCATCTACTTCCACAGTAAAGACCTTGGATGCATAAGATAAGCCAATACCGAAAATCAGTCCGAGACCGCTTATTATCAATACTGCTATAAATACTTCTCCCATTTTTCACCCCTCCGGCATTAATCAAATCAAACCCTGGAACAAGCCCTGAAACCCCATAAATGCCAGTGATACCAAAGATGCCGAGATCAATGATATCGGAAAACCCTCTAGACATTTCGGTACCTGGGCAGTCTCAAGACGTTCCCTGATCCCTGCAAACAGAACGATTGCCAGTGTGAAACCCACTCCTGAAAAACAGCCATTTAGTACTGACATCAGAAACCTGGCATTACCCTGCATCTCAAGATTCAAAAGGCATACGCCAAGCACGGCGCAATTAGTTGTTATCAACGGTAGATAAACACCTAATGCCTTATATAAGGCCTGACTGGTTTTTTGCAATATCATTTCAACCAATTGCACCAGTGCAGCAATAACCAGTATAAAAGCTATAGTCTGCAGATATTCCAATCCCAGCGGTTTGAGCATGAATTCCTGTACCAGCCAGGTAGCCGCCGATGCAAAAGTCATAACGAACACAACAGCAGCGCCCATTCCGGCAGCTGTATTGATTTTCTTGGATACGCCAAGAAAAGGACATATGCCAAGAAATTTTACAACAACAAAGTTATTTATGAAGACAGCTGAAACAAATGTTATAAGAATACTCGCCAGCATTATGATTGTCCCTCCTTATCTGCTGCCTGCAGGCCGCAATGACCGTCGCAGCCATCACATCCGCCCCCACAGCCGCCGGTCAGTACCTGCCTGTTGGTCAGCAGGTTTACCAGACCTATGGCAAGTCCAAATACCAGGAAGCCTCCCGGAGGCAATATCATAGCCAATGCCGGACTGGCTGATTCTCCGAACAGCTGTATACCGAATATGCTTGCATTGCCCAGTATCTCCCTGACGCTTCCCAATGCAGTGATAGCAAGCGTAAATCCAATACCCATGCCAAGTCCATCGACAGCTGAATCAAGAACAGGATTTTTCGAAGCGTAAGATTCAGCTCTTGCCATTATGATACAGTTAACAACAATGAGTGGGATATATATTCCCAAAGCCTTATCGAGAGCGGGCACATAAGCCTTCAGAAGCATCTGTACGATAGTCACAAAGCCGGCGATTACCGTAACGAATGCCGGCATTCTGACCTTGCCTGGTATAACCTTTCTGAGCAGTGAAATAACCACATTTGATCCAATAAGCACTGCTGTAGTGGCCAGCCCCATACCTATACCATTTATTGCCGATGTCGTTATTGCCAGAGTAGGACATGTGCCAAGCACAAGGCGAAATGTAGGATTTTCATTGATAATTCCGTTTTTGAAAATATTAAACAGCTTCATTTTATTCCGCCCCCATTCTCCAGCAGCTTACCGGCCAATTCAGCCGAAGCCTGAACTCCGCTGGTAACTGCTCTTGTGCTTATAGTCGCTCCGCTCACAGCCTGTATCTCATCGTCTGCAGACACCGGCTTCTTCACTATCTTTATTTCCTTACTGATATCCTTACCTTTATATTGTTCTCTGAATTTTTCATCAGCCGTCTTGCTGCCAAGTCCCGGAGTCTCCTTGTTATCACCGACACTGACTCCCGTTATAATGCTTTCACTGTCAACTCCGACAGTTACAGCTATTTCCCCGCCGAATCCCTTTGGCGCAACCGAGAATACATAGCCTGCAAGCTCTTCTCCTGCATAAGCTGCATAGACCGCTTTCACTATACCACTTTCATCCTGGTCCTCCCAGCCTTCCAGCTTTTCGAAGCTCTCCGCCTGTGTCAGCACCTGTTTTCGCTGTTCCTCCGCATCCATTTCAATACGCTGGACAATGGGCTCCTTTGTTACTTTATTTACAAATGCCAGGCAGAAGGCTGTGACAAGACAGATGATAAATAACGACAATGTAGGCTTGATCATATCACGCATTTTTCACAGCACCTCCTCCAAAGCTCTTAGGGATCATAAATCTATCGATCATGGGCACAACGAGGTTCATCAGAAGTATAGAATAGGAAACACCTTCCGGATATCCTCCATAAAGTCTTATGATAGAAGTCAGAATTCCGCAGCCGACCCCCATTATTATCCTCCCCTTAAAGGTGACAGGTGAGGTGGTATAGTCGGTTGCCATAAAGAATGCGCCGAGCATAAGACCACCGGCAAATATATGATATACAAAATCCCCTGTAAACAAGCCCTCTCCGCCGAGCATCCACGTCATCAGCCCAACTGTTCCGATGAAAGCAACCGGCAGCTCCAGAGTGATCACCTTCCTCACAACAAGGTAGGCCGCACCTATCAGCAGTGCCAGCACAGAAGTCTCTCCGATGGTGCCCCCGATATTTCCCAGGAACATATCCCAAAGCAGCGGCATCTGTCCGGATACTTCACTTCCACCTTTCATAATAGCCAGTGGAGTTGCAGAGCTGACAGCGTCCCAGCCGGGCTTCTGCCAGTCAGTCATCTGCACCGGCCACGAGGCCATCATAAATGCCCTTGCTGCCAATGCAGGATTTACAAAGTTGTGTCCAAGTCCGCCAAACAGCTGCTTAACTATTATGATCGCAAATACCCCTCCAATAGCGGCAACCCATACAGGCACTGCCGGCGATAGGTTGAATGCCAGCAGGATACCTGTTACTACTGCACTTAGATCGTTTATGGTATTTTCCTTCTTAGTGATTTTGCACCATGCATATTCAGCTACTACACATGAGATCACTGTTACAAGTATGAGCATAGCAGCTCTTACCTTGAAGAAATATAAAGATGCGATAGTCGCAGGCAGTAAAGCTATAATTACATCTCTCATTATTTTCTGCGTATTTGTGCTGCTTCTTAAATGAGGTGATGAACCTGCTAAAAGGTTGATCTCCATGCTAGTTATTCCCCCCTTGCTTTGCCGCCAGTTTTCTCAGTTCAGCCTTGGCATAGCGCATTGACTGCACCAGATGCCTGGAGGCTGGACAAACATAAGAACAGCAGCCGCATTCTATACAATCATTTACATGGTACTTCATAGTCTCTTCAAAGTTACCTCTCATTACGTTGGAGTTGATATAGAGGGGCATAAGGGACATAGGACATGCTGATACACATTTGCCGCAGCGTATACAGACCGATTCCTTCGGCTCAACAGCTTCCTTCTCGTTCAGTGCAAGAAGAGCGTTGGTCTGTTTCAATACGGGATTATCCAGCGAATACTGTGCCACACCCATCATAGGCCCTCCCATAATGATCTTTCGTGGTTCCTCACTGAATCCTCCACAGAATTCAAATACTTCCTTGAGCGGGGTTCCGATGAGAACTTCCACATTCATTGGATTTGCTGCTGCACCACCGTCAACAGTGACTTTCTTCTTGATCAGCGGCATGCCTGTTTTAAAATAGTTGGAAATAAATGAAACCGTAGTAACATTCTGAGCAAGCACTCCCACATCAGAAGGGAGCTTTCCCGCAGGCACCTTTCTTCCTGTCACAGCATATATAAGCTG
Source organism: uncultured Oscillospiraceae bacterium (assembly GCA_964490975.1). Lineage (GTDB taxonomy): Bacteria > Bacillota > Clostridia > Acetivibrionales > DTU013 > DTU013. The sequence continues at coordinate 18,863 of CAZBEQ010000021.1, forward strand.
CTTTTCTCCTCCTTGAGGGTAACGAGTATTAAGGCTGACCACCTCAATACTGTCACCATCCTTGAGCATAGAAGAAATTTTGTCTATTGCCTCGGGTTTATTTATTTCAATGCCGATAAAAGCTTTCGTTATACCGGTGATCTCCATTACTTTTTTTATTCCATCAATGAGGCCTTCAGTATTCTCCATCATCTCTCTGTAGTCCGATGTGATAAAAGGCTCACATTCCGCGCCGTTTATGACCAGTATGTCAATATCCCTGCCTGGTGGTGGAGAAAGCTTTACGCTAGTGGGAAATCCGGCTCCTCCGAGGCCAACGAGGCCTGATTCCCTGATACACCTCAGCATACCGGCTTTATCTGGGCATAATGGCGGTACTACGCTTTCGTGTACCTCCTGCAGCCCATCGGGTTTGATTTCCACTGCCATTACTTCAATGCCGCTTGAATATAGTACCGGCTTCACATCAGTAACCATTCCGGACACACTCGAATGTACCGGAGCTGCTATCATCTTCTCTGAGTCTCCTATTTTCTGGCCTACCAACACCCTGTCTCCTTTTTTTACAAGAGGCATACAAGGCGCGCCGATATGCTGGAGCATAGGTATGATGACTTTCGAAGGCAGCGGCATTTTTACCGTTTCAAGCTCTGCAGTCGCTTTATAGTGTCCAGGCTTTATCCCGCCTTTAAATGATTTTAGAGCCTTAAGCAAATAATCCACCTCACAATCATTAGTAGACACTACCTTTCACAAAATCACGGCGCTGAAAATACCACTCCCGCCTTCTGTGCGGTGTGTCCCTAAACGTGGCTAAACATAAGTCATTAACGTAATAATTCTATCATTATTAAATGACATATGCTATATATTTTCATTAATTAAATTTTTAACAAATTGTATACAAAGTACAACTTGATGCCGCAAACCCCGCAAAGCGCTAGTATTTAACGAGTTTTAGCATTACATTTTCAAACACTTACCAATGATACCACAGGGGTCTTCACTTATCTGTAGCATTAGTATATTGGGAAAGTTCTGGATATATCCTCTCCATAAGGACTGCCATCTGACTGCGGCTCATTGTATCCTTCGGTCTGAACGTGCCATCCGGAAAGCCTTCCATAAATCCTCGCGCTGTCATTATTCCAATAGCCTCATACGACCAGCTGGATACAGAATGATCCACGTCCGGGAATGCTGACATTAAAACATTGCCGTTCAAGCTGTCTGGGCTATCCGAGCTATTTGTAATGCCGCCGCTTATGCTATCCACACTGTCTCCTGTGACTAAACTGCTGCCTGCAGCAGAATTTTCGCCGCTTATGCCGCCTGCGCCACCGCTTATTAGCCTGTTAAGCATCACAGCCATTTGTTCTCGCGTCAATACTGCCTCAGGATCAAACCTGCCACCTCCAACGCCCTGCAGAATGCCTACATTTGCAGCCGCTTCAATCTCCTCTCTCGCCCAGTGCTTTGTGATATCGGAGAATGTCGTCATACCTGCAGCCGATACTGTTGCTTTGATATCAAGTACCCTTACAAGCAGAGCAGCTGCCTGAGCCCTTGTTATCGGAGAATTCGGCATGAATTGCGTACTTGATACACCATTCATCCAGCCTTTGTCCATCGCAGCAATTATTGATGCCTTCGCCCAATGACTTTGAATATCACTGAAATACCTGCCGTCCAGCCACAATGAATAGTAGTCCCATGTACTTTTTGTCTCCTGACCAAGACTCCAGCTGCCTGTACCCAGCAGGTCATATTTTACCACTAATTCCAGCTTGCGCTTTATTGATGCTTCATTTTCAAACCAAATGTCATATGTTCCCTTTTCAAGAGTCATGCCATAGATCGAAGGCTTTCTGTCAGCTTCGCCGATTGTTATGACCGCCTTTGGTGATTTATGCGTATAGTCATAAACCACCTTGCCATTAAATTCCTTAACCAATGCCTCCACTGTTTTATTGCTGATACCGTAGCCTCCATATGCCGAGCCCCGCTTCCACAGCCTGCCGTAAAAGGGGATCCCGAGCACGAGCTTGTTTGCCGGCACTTCCCTGAGTGCTGCTTTTATGGAATCCTCTGTAAAACTATATCCCGCTACAGGGCCAGCCCCGCCTGTCCTGCTTACATTACCCTGATAATGCTGATCATAAGCCATAAGCATAATGTAATCGGAATACTGCTGCAACACTGCAAGGTCATACGAAGCATGCCATCCCTCAGTGAGATTATATGGATTTGCTGCAACTGCTACTGAAACGCTTTTGCCCGATGGGAGCTTCTGCCTCAAAAGCTTTACCAATTCGGTATACTTATCCCTTTCCTTCTCACTCATATTCTCAATGTCAACATTAACACCGTCCAGATCATATTCAGAAATAGCGTAGGCAATCTGAGCAGAAAGCAGTTCAGCATTATTTAATGCATTGACCCCTGACTCATTATTCCAGTGATTGCTTAAGAAAGGTGTGACTTTGATGCCTCTTTCGTGCATCTCATTTATGAAACTCCTGTCAACAGCGCCGGTAAGCTTCAGCGTACCATCTATATTAATGTCGAAATAGCTTGGTGAGATATGATCCAGCGACCCTTTTGTACTATCTACATAACTGTCATATGACGCCGAGTCGCCAAAATATATATAGGTCATATTGAAGCGTTCTGCCTGCGGCTCTTGAAGGCTATATGCCAATAATTCCAGTCGAGGTACAGCAGTCAGGATAAATAGTACGGTCAAAAATAATACTGTTAGTTTAAGTACCGGTGATTTAAACTTATTATTAAATTTAAGCATTGCATTAATAAACCTCACAGATTACCAACCCTCCCTGTCCCTTTATTCAAAAGAGCCTTTGCTATAACACTTCGGTTCAACGAGGCGGGAGATACCTTGCGCCTCATTATAACCTTACTGGAAGTATGTTAGTAAATCAATGAACAATTTATGTAAACCAGCACAGATTGCAGGTCAACCAACACAGGCTGCAGGTCAATAACCACGACTACACTCTGCCATCATGAGCCACAGACTGCGGGTCAATCATCATATACAACAGGTCTGCCATCATGAGCCACAGACTGCGGGTCAATCATCATATACAACAGGTCTGCCATCATGAGCCAGGCCTCAGATACACTTTTAACCAAAAATCAGCTATATACCTCGGCTTATTCGAATATATATGAATTATGAAGAAAATAGCAGCCTTCTATATATGTAAGAAGCAGCCGGCCGCCAGACTTTGGGATCGTTTGGCTGCTCTTCGGACAACTCGCAGAAAAAAAGCGATCATACTGATCGCTCTATTGATTCCGCTGATATTTATGGTATTCCTTTTATTCAGTCATCTAAATTAGTGAAATGTGTATAGCCAATTATTTCAAACCAAGTATTTTTATGACCTGCTCCTTCATTTCTTCCTTATTGCAGACACTGTCATGCAAGACTGCCCTATCGGACAACCCGTCAAGGCCAGCCGGTATATCAAGTCTGCACTGCTCCGCCAGCAGGCCAAGCAACTCGAACTCATTTTTCCCTGCGATCTCTTTATCACCAAATATTGCTCTGGCAACACTTTCGTTGAATTTGAAAGGACTTGCAGTAGATGCAATGACTGTCTTTGTCATATCGCCGGTAGAAATAACATACTTGTCGTAAACGTCCACTCCTACTGCTGTGTGCGTATCAATCAGATATTCATAATCGCCATAGACATCTCTGATCGTTTCGAGTGTCTCATGCTCTGTGGTATATGCCGCCCAGTAAAGCTCTGACAGCTTCCTCTTCACTTCGCCGTAAACCATATACCTGCCCTCAGTTTTCAGCTTGTTCATCCATTCGAGCACCTGTTCGCCGTCATGATCTGTCAGCTCAAATAGCAGTCTTTCAAGATTGCTGGAGATGAGTATATCCATAGATGGCGATATAGTCTTCTTAAACTCCCTCTCACGATTGTAAAGACCGGTGTTGATGAATTCAGTCAAAACATTGTTATCATTGGAGGCACATATGAGTTTTTTGATCGGCAAACCCATATCACGGGCATACCAGGCTGCGAGTATATTTCCAAAATTGCCTGTTGGCACAGTAAAATTGATCTCTTCTCCGGCTTTTATCTCTCCTGCAGCCAGTAGATCGGCATATGTTGAAAAATAGTAAACGATCTGCGGCACCAGCCTGCCCCAGTTGATTGAATTGGCAGACGAGAATTTGTAGCCATTTTCAAGCATCCTGCTGCCCAGCTCTTTATCTGAGAATATTGCCTTAACTCCATTTTGTGTATCGTCAAAATTTCCTCTTACAGCTACAGCGTATACGTTCCGCCCTTCCTGTGTCACCATCTGCATTTTCTGCACCTGGCTGACACCATTTTCAGGGAAGAAAACGATGATCCTGGTACCTTCAACATCCTTGAAGCCTTCCAGTGCAGCCTTTCCAGTGTCGCCGGAGGTTGCAACCAATATAACTGTCTCAGCACTCTCATCTGTCTTCTTGTTCGCTTTAACCAGAAGCCTGGGCAATATCTGAAGCGCTACATCCTTGAACGCACAAGTCGGTCCATGCCATAGCTCCAGTATATATGCATTGTCATTAAGCTTGACTACAGGCGCTACCCTGCCGTCATCGAATTTTACGCTGTCATATGCGCCATTTACACACTCTGCCAGCTCTTGAACCGTATAATCATCGAGAAAGCGGCTGAGTATAAAAACAGCCCTTTCTCTGTAATCCATCTCCGCAAGAGAGTATATTTCTTCAGGTGTCAGTTTTACTGCAGTTTCAGGTACGAACAGGCCTCCATCAGGTGCCAGGCCGCGTTTTATTGCCTCAGCTGAAGTTATATTCCTGAATCCGCCACGAGTACTTTCATAATACATTTCTTGACCTCCCGGGCAATATCGTTACGTACACCGGCAATTGCAACACCGATGCTCTACTTATAATAATACAAAAGTGAACAAAATAAAAGAAATGTTTTTAGCGGTTCAACTTTGCAGGACTAATTTTCGGGCCTGATGGCTGAAGTTGACCGCGCTACTCGTTATTTCAAGTTAAGGACGCCAATGTGAGGATTAAGGCTTGTTTTATAGACACTTTACTATGAAATTAGCTCTTTTTTAGTATATTTCCGTTCTAAAGTTGCAAAAAAGAGTAGTGTGCTGCCATAACAATCTGCCATAACAACTCCTCATAGCTTGCCGCCGATTCTTATGAGTAAAAGGTTATCAGCAGTAATATCGTCCCATCAGGCTAGCCTGGCGTCTATCATCTGAAATGCAATAATTCTCCTGTGTCTCATTATGTAAGCTGTATTGCTTACATAATAATTTGATAATAAGTTATTATGTTATCAAATTATTTACTGCGTCTCTCTGTGAGGCATACACACGTTGCACAGTGACACTTACTACAGTAAAACGCCGCGAAAAAGCCGGCTGGTTTAACAGTCGGCCGATTTACACTTTCCCGTCTATGCTTCCCAGTCTATACTTTTCAGCTCACATATATTGGTTCATTATTACCTGTTCATTGCGCCTTTGTCAATTCAGAGATCCTTAGTCTGGCATTCCTCGTATACCAGCTTTCCGGATACCCTCCGTCCGCAAGTTCCTGGAATAGTGCCAGCGCGCTTCTTGGATCCTTCAAGACCTGGTTGCAGCGGCCCATATAGTACAACGCAGCACTCATTTTACTGTTTTTAGCGTCATACATCCGTACCTTCTCTAAATTTTCCAATGCTTCCTGATACTTTTTCTGGTTGTATAGCTTGTATCCCTTATCATATGCAGATTTGGCTGCAAGCGGCATAACCTTTGTATATAGGGAATCAAATTTGTCCTTCTCGGCATCCTCAAAATCTATGGACTTCATAAGCATAAGCATGTCAGCGGCGCTTTCATATTCCTTGCTACCAACTAGTGATTCGACTTCGAACAATCTGAATGCACCTTTATAATAGTCTACCTGGCGGGCAGCTTCTTCCTTGTCCTGCAATAAGACTTGATATTTGCTTTCGAGTTCGGCATATTTTGTCTCAAGTTCTGCATTTGCTTGACTGATTGCCGTATCAATATTTTCTTCCTGCAGAGGCTGTATTACTGCTTCCTGTTTGGGCAGAGACATAAAAATTGCAGCCGATAGCACAAAGCCTGCCACAAAGCCGGCTCCTATCTTTACTACATTTGCAATCATCCGCTTGTTTTTGTTATTGTCAATTATAAATGAGCTTACTGACTTCTCTGGCTTTTCGGGCTTCTCAGGCTTTTTATCCCTGATCCTCTTCAGCGGTTCTCCCGGTTGTTCCAAAGCAGGCTTCTTCTGCTGTTTTGACTTAAGCGCTGTCGGAATTGCTTCTCCAATACCGGAACGCTGCATGAAATTCATTGCGTAAACACTGTTAGGCTCTGAGCTGACAACCTTGGCAAACGCATCCGCGGCTTTCTCCTTGTCTCCGGTAAAGCTGTAGCAGATCCCCAGCAGGTTCAGGGCTTCATTGAAATTAGGGTTCATCGAGACAGCTTTCTTTAGCTCAATGATCGCTATGTCCTCACTGCCATTCCTGAGGCTGTCAATGGCTTTATTATAAAGAAATACTGAATTTCGGACATTGTCGGAGATATTTTCTCCTTTTTGGATAATGCTGTCCAAATCAATGGATCTGAAGTTGTTTAATTCAGCCTTTATATCCATTAAACCTCACCCCCCGGCTATTTTAGCTATTTACATCTCTCTTAGGCTACATGTCGAAATACTCCCGGACTGCACCTATATAGTAAAGTGACCCAAAAGCGCAAATTATCTCTTCCGGTTCCATATTTTTCATACTTATCCTTACAGCTTCTTCAATTGTATCACTTATACTTACGTCATTACAATAGCAACTCGCATAATTTGCCAGCTGATCTGCCGGCAAGGCCCTGTCAGAAAGAGTAGTAACTGCAATGAGCCTTCTCGCTCCGGGCAGCAGCATTTTTATCATCGACTGGTAATCCTTGTCTGCAGCCACACCCATTATCAGTGTCCTTGGCTTTCCCGGGAAATAATCGTCAAGTGCCTGTTTCAGCACCGATGCCGCCTCAGGATTATGCGCTCCGTCAATGATCAGCACAGGATCCTTTGAAAGTAATTCCAGTCTGCCGGGCCATTTTGTATTTGCCAGCCCCCGCCTGATATCAGCCTCGGAAGTATTGTAGCCTTTCTTTCTCAAAAGCGTTACCGCGTCAACAGCTACGGCAGCATTTCGGGTCTGGTGCTTCCCAAGAAGACCGATCTTCAATCTGTCAAAGCCTCCGAAGCTGAATACTTGTCCATCAACTCCAAACTCATGCAGTGCTATATTTGAAAAATCTGTTTTAAAAAGTCTGGCTCCTCTTTCGGCACATACATTTTCAAAAACCTGCTCCGCTTCCCTGTCCTGGCTATAAGTCAGAACATCACCATCGGGCTTAATTATACCGGCTTTTTCAAAAGCGATCTCGGCCAGTGTTTTCCCCAGCCTCTCGGTGTGATCCATGCTTATTGTCGTTATGACTGCCACATCCGGCACATCAATGACATTAGTTGAATCGAATCTGCCTCCAAGTCCGACCTCCAGCACTACTATATCGCATTGCTTCCTGTAATAGTATTCAAATGCTATTGCAGTAATTATTTCAAATTCGGTAGGATAATTTCCACCCATACCCAGCATTTTTTCAGCATTGCATTTGACAAAGGCTGTTAACTCTGCAAGCTCCTGCTTACTTATCTCTTCGCTGCCTATGCGGATCCTCTCCGTAAAGCGCTGGATATAAGGTGATGTATAGATACCTGTCCTATATCCGGCCTCTGAAAGTATGCTGCCGATAAATGCCGATGTGGAGCCCTTTCCATTTGTTCCTGCGACATGGACGAACCGCAGTTTTTTATGTGGGTCGCCCATTAACCCAAGCAGCATGCATATGTTATGCAAACCAAGTTTTTTACCGAACCTGTGTGCCCCGTGTATATATTCAAGCGCTTCTTCGTAGGTCATATGCAGTACCCTGTTTCTCCAATCAAGACTTATCAGCGCCGCAGCATTTTTTGTACTTCTTTCCACTGCCGCACGGACACAAATCATTCCTGCCCACCTTATCACTACTGCGTGCTGTGGGTTTCTGAGGTGCACTGTCTCCATGACTTGCCGTAACAGGCTCAGCTACCATTTCTCTCTTCGGTGTGCCCTGTTCGCGGTTTATGCGCATTCTCAGTATCATTTTGGCTGAGTCCTGCTGGATATTGCGGATCATTTCTTCAAACATGTCAAAGCCTTCAAACTTATATTCATTAGCAGGGTCTTTCTGTCCGTATGCTCTCATTCCGACGCCGTACCGCAGCTGATCCATAGCATCGATATGATCCATCCACTTTTCGTCGACTACCCGAAGCAGAACTATCCTTTCAAGCTCTCTCATCATCTCTGAGCCGAATTCCGCCTCTTTGGCCTCATATGCCTTAGTCATTGAATCAAGCAAAGTCTCCCGCAGATCCTCCTTGGTGTAATTATCCATTTCATCTCTGGTTACATTCAGCGCGTCGATAGAAGGCAATATACCCTGAGCCTGCGCTTTGATCCCTTCCCAATCCCAGAAATCCGGATGAGGACTTTCTGAGCAGAATGCTGAAACTATAGAGTCTGCAGTGCCTTCGAACATCTTGATGAATGAATCCTTTAAATTGTCGCCGTTGAGCACCTGCCTGCGTTGTGCGTATATGATCTCCCTCTGCTTATTCATTACATCGTCATACTGGAGTACGCGCTTTCTGACATCGAAGTTTTTGCCTTCAACTCTGCGTTGCGCATTTTCTATGGCATTCGACAGCATTCTATGCTCTATTGGCTGATCATCCTCGAGCCCAAGGGTATTAACAACAGCCGTCAGCCTTTCAGAACCGAAGAGCCTCATCAGGTCATCTTCAAGTGAAATATAGAAGCGCGACGAACCTGGGTCGCCCTGACGTCCTGAACGTCCTCTGAGTTGATTGTCGATACGCCTTGACTCATGTCTCTCGGTACCAATGATATGAAGGCCTCCGGCTTCTATTACCTTTTCCTTCTCCTGGCCTATCTGCTTTTTGAAGGTATCATAAAGCTCCTTGTACGCTGCTCGGATCTTCAGTATCTCTTCATTGTCGGTATCGTTAAAGCTTGTGGATTCACTAATCAATTCTTCGGTATTGCCCTGTTTTCTAAGTTCCTGTTTCGCCATGAACTCGGCGTTGCCTCCGAGCACGATATCGGTACCACGGCCTGCCATGTTTGTAGCTATCGTCACTGCTCCGAACTTTCCGGCCTGAGCAATGATCTCGGCTTCCCTTTCATGGAACTTTGCATTTAATACCTGGTGGGATATGCCCCGCTTTTTCAGCATACTGCTCAGAAGCTCTGATTTTTCTATGGAAATCGTTCCAATCAGTACGGGCTGTCCCTTTTTGTGCAGCTCGACTACCTCGTTTATAACAGCGTTAAATTTGCCGATTTCATTCTTATATACACAATCCGGATGGTCGGCCCTGACCATGGGCATATTTGTCGGGATCTCAATAACGTCCAGCTTGTAAATAGTCTGGAATTCCTGCTCCTCTGTAAGCGCAGTACCGGTCATACCTGCAAGCTTCTTATACATTCTGAAATAGTTCTGGAATGTGATCGTTGCCAGCGTCTTGCTTTCTCTTTCTACCTTCACATTCTCTTTAGCTTCAATTGCCTGATGTAAACCATCGCTGTATCTTCTGCCGAACATTAGCCTGCCTGTGAATTCATCAACGATTATGACTTCTCCATCCTTAACAACATACTCTCTGTCCCTTTTCATAAGGCCATGGGCTTTGATAGCCTGGTTTATGTGGTGGGAAAGCGTCATGTTTTCAGGGTCTGAAAGATTCTCAATACCAAAATACTGTTCGGCCTTAGTGACACCTCTGGCGGTGAGAGCAGCTGAATGCGCTTTTTCGTCAACTATATAATCAGCGTCCACATCATCATCGTGCTGCTTATCGTCAGTTTCTGTATAAACCTTGACTTTCAGCCTCGAGGCGAAGGTGTTTGCCTTCTTATATAGATCTGTAGACTTGTCGCCAACGCCTGATATTATCAATGGCGTCCTGGCCTCATCCACAAGTATGCTGTCCACTTCGTCAACAATGGCATAGTTAAGGTCACGCTGAACCATGTCTTTTTTATAAGTGACCATGTTGTCTCTCAGGTAGTCAAATCCCAACTCGTTGTTAGTGCCATAGGTTATGTCGCAGTCGTATGCCTTTCTTCTTGCCGCATTATCCATTCCGTGAACGATAAGGCCGACACTCATACCCAGGAAGTTGTATATCTTGCCCATCCATTCGCTGTCACGCCTTGCCAGATAATCATTTACCGTTACAACATGCACGCCTTTGCTTTCAAGTGCATTAAGGTAAACAGGGAGTGTTGCGACCAGTGTTTTTCCTTCACCGGTCTTCATTTCAGATATACGGCCCTGGTGAAGAACGACACCGCCAATGAGCTGTACACGGAAATGTCTCATGCCAAGCACTCTTACAGATGCCTCTCTGGCAACCGCAAATGCCTCCGGCATGATATCGTCCAATGTTTCCCCATCCTGAAGGCGTTTTCTGAATTCAACGGTTTTAGCCTTCAGCTGTTCATCATTCAAAGCCTTGATTTCAGGCTCAAGTGCCTCTATCTTGTCAACGATAGGTGTTATTCTCTTAAGTTCCCTTACACTGTATGATCCGATAATTTTTTCCACAAAATTTTTAAACATATATACCTCCATAAATAATACAATGACTGATTTTTATAAAACTATTTTATTAAACAGACATGGTGTATTTATTCGGAGGTGAAAGACCCGACATGCAGCTGTACATTCCATTATGCGTGCAGACAGCGCCGCAGTCCGTAATGCCACAGCATTGCTTAAGGCATGAATCGCCATCTGTGGGAGTTGTGACGATGAAAACTTCACTTCTATTGTGATTAAAAGAAAGTAAATAAGACTTTCCGGATTCCAAGCTGTTATAGCAGGATACACGCCCATTGTCACAGGAAGTGACAGCAGACTTTTCAGAGCACGCCGAAGCTGCGCTGATGATGTCCCGCAGCATTGCCGGTGTAATGTTTGTACTTGTGACGATCTGAGCCTCAGCGCCCTTTGAAGTAAGCGCCGATAATATCAGAAAGCCTATGAAAAGACTTCTGATCAAGTACGATCTTCCTTTCCTTTAAGCCTTTCAAGCACTGTATTATAGCCATCGGCTCCATAATTTAGGCATCTGTTGACCCTGCTGATCGTGGCAGTGCTTGCTCCTGTTTTTTCAGAGATGTCCATATAAGTATAACCCTCTTTCAGCATTTTTGCTACCTCCAGTCGCTGGGCCATAGCTTTTATTTCTGAAACAGTACAGATATCTTCGAAAAAATTATAACATTCCTCAGTACTTTTCAAAAGCAGTATTGCCTCAAACAATCCGTCAGTCCACTGATCCTGTATCTTTGAATTCATACAAGCACATCTCCCGATCGAACTATTGTTGCGCTTTAATGCGGTAAAACATTAAATTACATTATGTCTTTAACATACCAGCTTTTTTTGATGTAGTCAATATAAATTCGAAGGTGATATAATGTAAAGGAAAAGGGACACTTCTCGCACAGCCCTTTTACAACTATGATAGCGATAAAGGGACATTTCTCGCACAGTCCTTTAGAGATGTGTCCCTTTACCTTAAACAGGAGGAAAATAGATGCAAACTACAATAAGGCCTGTTTCTTCGGCATCCGATCTGAAAAAGTTTATCCGCCTTCCCTGGAAGGTTTATAAAAATGATAAATGCTGGGTACCGCCGTTAATAAAAGATGTAAAAGCATCTCTCGATCCGGCAAAAAATCCGGCTCTAAACAAGATAATCCATGCCATTTTCCTTGCAGAACAGGACGGGATACCTGTTGGAAGGGTATATGCGGGAATAGATACAAACCTCAATCAGAAAAAAAATATGAACATGGCATTCTTCTCCATGTTTGAATGCATAGAAAATTATGATGTTGCGCAGGCTCTGCTGGATACGGTGGCGGATTGGGCAAAGCAGAACGGAGCCGATTTTGTCTGCGGGCCCTGCGCTGTTACCGGAACTGATGGTGATGAAAGCAAGGGCCTTCTGGTGGATTGCTTTGACAGACCGCCTGTGCTGATGAATTCGTACAATCCCTCCTATTATAAGGATTACATAGAACGTTATGGCTTTGCCAAGGATTATGATGTCTTCGCATACAGTATGGACAAAGAGACTACATTCCAAAAGGACCCGACAAAAGTGATCGAGTACGCAAAGAAAAGATATGGTTTCCGAGTTGACCCCTTAAATCTCAAAAATCTCGATGAAGAAATCAAAGCAATGAAATACATAATGGATAAGGCCATGCCTTCCGAATGGCCCGATTTAGTGCCGCCGACGCTGGACGAAGTCCGCGATATGGCCAAAAGGCTCGTTCCCCTTGCAGATCCTGATATCATCCCAATAGCACGGTGCGGGGATGAAGCCATAGGCTTTGGGATCGCGCTGCCGAACTACAATGAAGTATTGATCCACCTCAATGGAAGGATAACTCCGCTGGGCACTCTTAAATACCTTTGGTACAAGCGGAGGATAAAATGTGCAAGAATGTTTGTAATGTTTGTGATACCGGAATTCCGAAGCAAGGGCGTGTCATACGCAATATATTATCAAGCCTTTAAGAATGCAATGAAAAATGGTTTCGTTACCGGAGAAGCCTCCACCATAGGCGAGACAAACCTTAGAATGAGAGCTGATATTGAAGGCACCGGTGCAATACATTATAAAACCTACCGAATATACAGAAAGGAACTCTGATACGAGTTCCTTTTTTAATCTTATAATTCAGACCTTGATCTCATCCTCTTCCAGCTTTTCAATAGTGCCTTCTTCTATTGCCTCTTCAACTGCCTCTTCTATATACCCGCCCTTCTTAACAGAGTACTTGATTCCTCTCCATGTAACATATGGGTTGCTGATAGAAAAAATCAGATAAAATGTAGCAAATAAATCGAAGAAGAGCGGTGTGATCACATCTGTGAGCATGATCTTGTTTTTTGTCAAAGTCCTCATAATCATTCCCTGAATTATCCTGAGCGACATAAATACAAATGAGAGGTATATCACGTAGGGATTGGTAAAAATGAAGCCGAGTATGAAAATGATCCAATACCAGAATATCATCAGTATGAAGGTTGGCAGCTCAACTGCAATATGGGCCTTGACACCAACTCCTATCCTTCTGGCATAATTGAAGGATTTTTCCTTTCCAAGCTTTTGCACATGGCATTCTATGAACGGCCCCAATATCAGCTTATAGCCCATCTTATACAGGGTGTTGCCCAGATGCAGATCCTCAAGAAGAGAGCCTCCGAAGGCTTCCAGTCCGCCAATTTCCATAAGCAGCTGCTTTCTCATGCCAAATGCGGCTCCGGTCGCGCCAAGATCCATACCTATCTTTGTGAGAAATGCCCAGATGAAATCAGTCTCGCTGTTCTGAGTGAATGTGAAGAATCTTGTCCAGAAGTCCGTGCCGCCTATATTGACCTGACCGCAGGTCGTGATGCCGACTTTTTCATTTTTAAGCGGCCTTACCATCTTTAGGACAAAGTCCTGTTTGACTCTGACATCACTGTCACCAAATAAAACCATATCATATTTTGCCAGCTTCATGCCGTTGACCATATTAGAGCTTTTGCCGTTCAACCCTTCTATTACAGGGTTTACAATGATCTGACAGTCAACGGAGGGATGATTGCCAATTACCATTCTCACCACCGGTATTGCAGGATCATCAGTGTTCTGGAAACTAAAAATATGCTGTACAGGTCCGGAATAGTTCTGTCTAAACCAGGATTCCAGATTCTTTTCCAGTTCAAAATCGAGATCTTTTATCGGATGTATTATGGAAACACCAACATACTCATCCTGTTCATCTGATGGAATAATGCGGTTTGTCCAGTTCATATGCAGCCTGAAAAACACTAATTGGGCACACCAGAATAGTATGAATAAAGCGCCCACTGCGATACATATGTATAAAAGCAACATGCAAGACTCCCCCATGTAGAATGCCAGACCAATCTATTACTGAATCTGGATAATATAATCTGTAGTTATTATATAACTTATCCACAAAGAATACAACCAATTCGGCTGCGTGGAACCTGTCCACTTTTTATTTCCCGCCGGGACTGCAATCCAAAGGCTATAACAGCCTCATTGATTCATTAATATGTACGAGATTATGCCTTGTTGCCGGCATCAGCAAAAGACCCGAGCAGGTTTTCTTCCCCCAGTAGTCCAGCAAGCCTGCAGCAGCCTGCACGACAGAACCATCCATGAGCAACAGATCCAGCCTTGAACGTTCAACCTTTCGCTTAAGATCGTCCGGTCCCAGCGATTTTATTATTTTCCGTGTCCGCTCGGCAACTGCTCTGCGGTATTCCTTAATCGCGCTAATATCGGCAGTTCTGCTCATTTCTGTAATTTCCGCCTCACCCATTGCATTACCTGTGTCTCTGGCCTCTATGTTCAGCTTCTCATACCAGTTTTCATCATATAATACCTGAGTTCTGCCTGCGATCAGAACGTTCATCGTCATGTCCTCTATCCTGCTTGAATGCCAAAGCTTCCAAACGATGGACTGATCTCCTTCATGATATTGTCTGAACTTCTTGTCATCGAATTTCTGCCACAGCTCATCCTCAAATGAAACCGGGCATTCCTGTCCCTCTGTCTTTGAATGGACCATTGCGTGCAGTTCCAGACAAATGCTTATACAATTTTCAAAATCATCCGACTTCGGCCATGTATCCTGCAGGATTTTAAACTGTCGATTCCAGTATTGACGGTTCGGATCAGCCATAACATTTTCCTCCGCTGTTAATAATACTCTAAAGTAATATTATGCCTGATTTCTTTTTTAATCAAGTATTACATGAACAACGAAAATATCACTACATAAGTCGTAAATATGTCTACTTATTTTGTAATCTTACTATATTATAATCGAAGTGGGTTGTTATACCGCATCTGTTCAAAAGAGAATTTTTCTTTTAAGGGAGATCCACTATGAAAAAAACGTATCTTGGCACTAAAAGACAGATAAAGGCTCAGGAGCAATTGGATAGCTTCATAACAAAGATGGAGGAGCTCGGCACGGATGAACTAATTGCTATGGCTCATAGCCAGCTCACGCAGAAGTAGTGGAATGTTCATAATTTATTTACAAAAATTTCAAATTTTCATGTGTAATTAATTCCGACAAAGGTGTAACATATATGCAAGCACTACATACATTTCCAGTTGTACCTTTCGTACAATAATTTTAGTTGAAAAGGAGTTTTATAATGGCACGCAGTAATTTGAAAAAAAACAGCCCAGGATATAAAAGACTGCTGGTCGCAGCTATAACAGCAACATGTATGATTTTCCCGATGGCAGGCTGCACCGGAACTAAAGATGATAAGCCCTCTTTCATGGATAAATATGAGGAACCGGAAAAATTGGAACATGCATCTGTTAAGTTTCTTTTTCCCGGAGAAGAGCCAAAGAACTGGAAGAATGTCAAGGCAGAGATTGAAAAGCGCTGTTTGGATACATTAAATGTTTCACTAGACTTCAAATGGATAGAGTTCGGCCAATATATATATAAAGTCAGCGTTCTTGATGCATCCGATGAGGTCTTTGACGCTTTGGTTCTAGGCAAACCTGATATGAATTATCCTGACTTCACAAGACTTGCCCGCGAAGGCAAACTCAAGGATATAACAAAAGCATTTCCTGATAACGCGTCCTCGCTGTTTTCGAAATACACAAGCGAAGAACTGGAATATGCAACTGTGGATGGCAAGATATATGCTGTACCGTCATTATATCCTCAGGCTTTTTGCTCATACCTGATTGTGGACGATGCGCTGCTCAAAAAATACAACATAACTGACATAAAAAGCTATGATGATTATGAAAAATTTCTTAAGGCTGTTAAAGATAATGAGCCTGATCTGACACCGGGAACCGTCGCAAACATGGTGGATACCCTCAGACTCTTTGCACGGGCATCCGGATACGTTGTTGCAGATACTTCGGAAAAGCTGGTATATAAATGGGACGGCCCTGGAATGAAGCTCATACCGTGGGAGAAAACGCCTGAATTCTACGAGACAATTGGCTATCTCGTGGATTGGTTTGAAAAAGGATATCTCAAGTTCAATCCTGACCAGGCAAAAACAGCATCGTTTTTATATGAAGGAATGCTGGCTCCACTGTCAAATGAAACAACAAAAATGACCTTTTCCGATGCTTCGGGGCAAGTAAAGGAATCAAACCCCATGAGATCCTTCCACCTTTATCCAGAAAAACAGTTTCAGAGGGATAGCCCAATGGGTAGCTTTTTCTTCAACGGCTCCTTCGTGTTCCCTTCAACATCTTTAAATACTGAACGAGCTCTTCGATTTCTGGACTGGGTCCAAAAAAGCCGTGACAATTATATGTTGATGACTTGCGGTATTGAGAACGAGGATTACGTTTTAATGAACGGCTGCCCAACTATGCCCGACGGTACGGATTTTGCGGATCGCACGTATATGTATTGGGATGGCAACTGGGTATTTAAAAATATCAAGTATGAGTACGGAGATGTCGCCGGAGCAGACAATGAGGCGGTCGAGACTCCTGAGGAGTTTCTGGATAGGAATTCGAAATATCCTCCCCACGGAGCCTTCTATCCAAACTATGGTGTTATGCAGCAGACTGCAGATGACAGGCAGAATGCATTCAGGGAGTTTGAGTATAAGCTTACACAAGGACAGATAAAAAACATGACAGAAGTGGATACATTTATAGAAAAGCTTAATACGCTTGGCACCGCTGAGCTTGTCGAAGAGGCCCAAAAACAGATGGCGAGAAATTGACTATAATTATATATCCAGCCGGCAAAAAGCACGGCAAAAAATCCAGTTTTACAGCATTGACAAACGTGAATACCGACTGTATAATATGAAAGTCGGAAGTCGTGGCAATGCCTGCGGGTGTAGTTCAATGGTAGAACATCAGCCTTCCAAGCTGATTGCGTGGGTCCGATTCCCATCACCCGCTCCACTTTGTTTTAACCGGCAGGTTGCTTCTGAAAAAGAAACACCTGCCGCTTCAAACTGAATATGTGCCTGTAGCTCAGCTGGATAGAGCAACGGACTTCTAATCCGTTGGCCGGAGGTTCGAATCCTCTCAGGCACGCCAAGCCCTTGAAATCACCAAGTTTCAAGGGCTTTTTATTTTCCTTATCTCTCTGTATGTTCCTATCACTTTGCGAGGTTAATACTTCTTAGCAAGTGTTGCTTGCTTTCATGAGATCAACCTGCCCATATGTCTCCATTTTAGCTGAAACAATATTTACCTATTGGCTAACATAATTATTGTCCCTATTAACCCGAATAATGTTAACACGAACCAAAATGTCATGATATTTTTCATTTCTGATATATCCTTCTGGGCTTTATAAACTAGCTGAAGTATTTTCAAATTAATGACTCTCTGTTCTTCATCTTCTGAAATATCGATAGGAACTTTACGAGAATAATTATTTTCATCTATCTCATATTCTCTTTTATCTTCTTTAGACAAGGCCTTGTATGCTTGAGAATCAACTGTTTCAATTTTAGAGAAGAATTCACCTAAGACTTTCTTCTTAAGCTTATCCAGCACATCACTCATTTCAACACACTCCTATATGTTTGTTGGTATAAGTACATTATATTACTTTATTTGGTAACTTACCATAATCCATACAAAGGAGTACATTAAATTCATAATCAGAACGGAATATCTACTCTTTCTGAAAATACACCTTTCCAGACACATTGTTATCTATTACCATAGGTTCGATTCCGGCCCAATATGAAAGTAACTCTGAACCACTTTTTTCAAAGCTCAGCAGAATATCACCTTCTTCAAATATCTCAAACTGGTTATCCGGCAAATAGCTATCAAATATAAGCTTGACTGAACTGTTATCACCTGAAACCTTTGCTCTCAGTCTTTCCATTGTTTGAAAGCCGTCAATATAAATATCAGCATAATATGTATTCTCTTCCTTATAAATAGATATTGAGTACAACATATTCTGGTCAGGAGGTGCATACTCGGAGAATGTATACTCACCAACCCATGTATTCAAAGATGATGTATCACCGCTTCCATCTCTGCTCACGGCACCACCGTTTATATATTGCAAAAGCTTCTCAGGATCGAGCTTTTTAATATAATCAGATACGTTGCTTATATTAACTTCGGTCACACTTTCAATGATTTCTTCATCCAGCCAGGGTATGCTGACAAACTCTTTACCATGCTGAAAATAAACCCCGGCCACAGGGAATTCTTGAGCTCCTGTGGGTCCGATGCCTGTCATATAGCTGGCTATGGCAGTGACATCCTTTAGCCCGTCACCGTTCAAGTCATCAAATGCGACGCTCCAAACCTCAAAGAACATAGGCCAGGTGTTGCCATAAAAATCAGGGAATTCGTAAAGCACCTTTCCATTGCCATCGATAAGATATAGCTTGAGCTTATAAAGCCCATCCTCCTCTATTGAACCGGTAACAAATGTGACCTGTCCGAAATTCTCGAGTTCGACATCAAAGGACTGTTCTGTGATTACATCCAGACCGTTATTTTTCAAGTCTTCGATATTCAATGAATCCTCGTTGACCACAGCTGATTCGTTATCAGTGGTTACTGATAACGGGTTTGCCATGTCACTGCACGTGTCTGTTGTGTCACTACCCACTTCAATACTGTCGGGACCAGCATCGACCTCCGCGTCAGATTCACCACTACTTGTTTCTGTGTCAGCCAGACCGCCTGTCTTATCTTGCTGCGAACAGGCTGTACACATTAAAGCAACAGCAAGAGAAATTGTAATTATTGACGATATCAGTGAAACTCTATATTTCGGCATTTGTACTCTCCGTTCAAATATTTGATATGTATAATTATACCATATTCATTAAAGGCATTCATACTGATTTGAGCACTGGAGAAACACATGTCAAAAGTCATCGGTGAACTATTCAGGGCTTTCCGAACAGCATAATTATTTTACAGACTATTACTATCTGAAGAACGGCAGTATATATTTTACAACAAACCACATAAATCCGAAGAATATGATTACATAAGAAGCGTACCTGATAAAAGCAATAGCTACAGCAGTATAATCAGCTTTCTTCTCAACATGCGTATTTTTGTATTCCCCATTCCTGTCAGTATCCATCTATCTACTATCTCCCTCCGTATTTTGTGTTTTTCAGGCTTCAAGGCTAATTTAGCCAAATTCGCCTATTAGCTAAGCCTTTTAATAAGAAATCTCAGCAACAGTGCCAATATCACATATGACACTATTACTGCCGCCAAAGTTGCAAGCCTCTCAACGTCGGATCCATCTGCCATCAAAGCAGGGCCAAGTCCGAAAAAGGTCACAAGTACAAACAATATAATAAAAAGCACATATATAATCAATTTCAATCGTTAATCTTCCTTTACAGTCGTCTACATTTGACCATGCTCATGTTGGCAGTTGCCTTTGTTGTCTCCAGCCACAGTACGATAAATCCTGCAGATAACGTTAGTTATTGCCCAAAAACACATCAATTATTAAATCCTAAACAACAGCGATATTATACTCCTTCAGCCAGAAATCGATCTGAACAAGGAAGGCCAACAGCTGCGGCGCATTCATCAGCTGTCCGAACCAGGGTATATTCGTGTCTTTCCTGATCGACAAGGTAAGCTCTCTTACATATTCTTTATCGATAAATGGAAGCAGCGGCGATGAATGATCATCAAGAACTGCCAGTATCAAACTCCGCACTGATTCCAGGTAGGTCGGGTTATGAGTCTTTGGATAAGGACTCTTTTTGCGCCACAGCACCTCCTCCGGGAGCATGCCTGCCAACGCATATCTCAATAAGCCCTTCTCCCTGTTATTGTGATACTTCATCTTCCATGGGACATTCCACATATATTCGACAAGCCTGTGATCACAGAAAGGCACACGAAGTTCCAACCCCGCTGCCATGCTCATTCTGTCCTTTCTGTCAAGCAGCGTTGGCATCCATCTTGTGATATTGAAATAAAACAATTCCCGCATTCTGGCTTCTTCCGGACTGTCCCCTTCATACTTCGGCACCTCGTCAACAGCCTGCTGATAACGTGCTGCAGCATAACCTTCCGGATCGATGAATTTGACAAACTCCGGAGATACCAGTCTTACACGTTCATTGAGCCTTCGTGACCACGGGAATGTTACCGTTCCCGGTTCCGCCTTTCTATAAAACCACGGATAGCCTCCAAAGACCTCATCAGCACATTCTCCCGAAATGCCGACTGTCACCCTGCTTTTTATCCAGCGGCTGAATAGCAGCAATGATGAGTCCACATCGGTCATGCCTGGCAGATCCCTTGCAATAACTGATGGGAACAGCGCCTGAACCAGTTCAGGCGTGTCTATAAGGCATGTTGAATTTCTTGTGTCCAGATAATCAGACACTCTTTTCACCCAAGGAGCATCTGAATTTGGCTGGAACTCATTTACCACAAAATATTTGTCATTTCCTGTATAGTCTATTGAGAAGGTTTCAATCCTTTCTCCCTTCTCCCGGTATGCCTCTGAAGCAACTGCAGAAATAGCACTTGAATCAAGGCCGCCTGAGAGCAGAACACATAGGGGCACATCCGACACAAGCTGGCGTTTTACCGCATCACAGAACAGTTCTCTTACTGTCTTTACTGTTTTGTCAAAATCATCTTCATGAGAATGGCTGTTCAGCGACCAATACTGCCTCATCCTTATACCGGCATTATTTACAGTCATGCAATAGCCCGGCTTAAGTTCAGAAATCTCTGAAAACACACCACAGCCGGGAGTTCTTGCAGGCCCCATTGCAAAAATCTCAGCCAGTCCCTCCCTATTGATCTCGGCGGGAACCGACGGATGAGTAAGGATCGCTTTTAATTCTGAAGCGAACAAAAAAAGCTCGCCCTTCTTGCAGTAAAAGAGAGGTTTAACGCCAATCCTGTCCCTTGCAAGGAATAGTGTCTTACTCTCAGAGTCCCATATTGCAAAGGCATATATACCATTTAGCTTTTCAAGGCAATTCTCTCCCCATTCTATGTAGGAATCAAGCAGTACCTCAGTGTCCGACCAACCCTTGAAAGACCAGCCCTTTGAAAGCAGCTCCTGTCTTATATCCTCAGTGTTGTACAATTCACCATTATAAACGATTATATAGGAGCAACCGCCCCTCGAGGCCTCCATAGGCTGCTTCCCACCCTCGGGGTCGACGACTGTCAACCGCCTGTGGCCTAGCGCAGCATTCTCATCAATATAGAACCCTTGAGCATCAGGACCTCTGTGCACAAGTTTTTCAGTCATTTTCACAAGTGTCTCTCTATCATTCGAAATATTTCTGGAGAAGTCAGTAAACCCAACTATACCGCACATTATTATCAATACCTCCTCAATTCAGCAAGACAGTTTTATAATGACAGGAGCAGTATTAAGTTATGCAAATTCAATTAATCATAGCCATAAAAAAACGTTCTGGAAAGTCTTGTAAACTTTGATCAGAACGTCTTTGTTCAAATCATTCAATTTAATTATATGCAGGAATGTTTTTAATGTTCCTGCATTTATATGGCAGCATGATGGCAACTATTTCTGTATGTCCGCTATGCTTATCTGACCGTCATTTGTAACGAGAGATCTCATATCCCTTATAGTGATTTTATCTTCCGGTTCAATATTGCCAATGAGCATCGGTGAATCGGGGTCATGCCTGAGTCTGCTGTTTCTGACAACATCTTCGCTGAAATTCGCATAGCAGTATCTGCAGCCAAATCCGCAGGTGTTGTATGCGCCGATATCTATACTTTCAATACAGCCGCAGTTGCTCCGCTGACTTTTGTCCTTCACGGCTATCAGTGGTTTCCCGATAATCCTTGATATAAGTTCCCCATCTACACAGCTTCCATGCTGTACGCCGGTTTCATCCGGATCGATGGCCTCGCAGCAGGAGTACATTTTTATATTATGCTTTAAAGCTATTTCATTCAGCCGCTTAGCCAGGTCTGCCATTATTCCGCTGTCAGCGTCCTTCTGGCCCATCCCCTTCATATTTCGCTCTGTTTTCAGATAATTATCAAAAAAACTGATAGTACAACGTTCGGTATACCCGTTCAGTATTTCCGCCAGGTATCCGAAATGCCAGCAATGATAGTCTATGTCCATCTTGTCTGTTATTATGATGGGATCGTACCGCCAAATCGTTTTTTCGCTGCCTATGCTTACAGAGAGGTTGCGGAAGGAATTAATGACTTTCTCTGCATCCGGAACATATCTCTCTAGTGTTTTACCATATGTATTCAGTGTTATCTGGAAATAGTATTGATAATCTGAAAGAAGCTCCAGCTTATCAAGCATTGCGGTCGGATCCTTTGTCCAGAATACGATGCAGTCTATGACATCCGGCGACAACTCCACGCTACTCACCTGACGGTGGTTCATTGGATTACGCACAAGGACACGGCCTTCATGAAGGCGTTTAAAAAACCATTTTGAATAAAACGCAGGTATATCTGTTCTTCTGCTGACACTTAAAATCACAGGGCTTACCTCCTACACAACGGCCTGTTCGAGTGCTATTCAGTAGGCCAACGCCGCTTAATCCTGTTGAAGTGTTCATTATCGAATACAATTATGGTACACTAATTGATAACACTTCTGTTCAATAGAGTCAAGAGGTGGGGGATATATGTCGCCTCGTTATATCAGTATATCACAGTATCATTCAACGGAGGTATCGATCATACCTTTTTTACGATTTGAAGTGCGACTGCGGCGAGGTTTTCAATGTCATGGCGTCAATGAGAGGCCGTGAAAACAAACGCATCAAATGCCCGAAATGCGGCAGTATAGAACTCGAAGCAGTATTTACCAATGTCAACATAGTGCAGACGAAAAAGTCCGGTGCTGCCGAATGTCCCAGTTACCACAAGTGTGGCGGTAATTACTGCTACTAGCAGAAGTAGAACAAAGAGTACAAGGTGCGGCGGTAATTACTGCCACTAGCAGAAGTAGAACAATGAGTACGACAGGTACACATTAGTTAAGGTGCTTAATTTTTCTAGTTTTGGGCAAATACTTCAACCATAATTGAGAGAAGCTCAAATTATGTTAACTTCTCTTGCTCCATACCGCATTAAATTAAAAATTTGTATCACATATGTGCCCATAACTCAATTTTTTAAACAGTGCGCTGGTTTGATGCGGGCAATGCCACCTTAGTACAAGTAGAACAATGAGTACAGCAACTACGCATTGGTCACGGTGCTTAATTTTTCTAGTTTTGGGCAAATACTTCAACCATAATTGAGAAAAGTTCAAATTATGTTAACTTTCTTTGCTCCATACCGCATTAAATTAAAAATTTGTATCCCGCATGTGCCCATAACTCAATTTTTTAAACAGTGCGCTGGTTTGATGCGGGCAATGCCACCTTAGTACAAGTAGAACAATGAGTACAGCAACTACGCATTGGTCACGGTGCTTAATTTTTCTAGTTTTGGGCAAATACTTCAACCATAATTGAGAAAAGTTCAAATTATGTTAACTTTCTTTGCTCCATACCGCATTAAATTAAAAATTTGTATCCCGCATGTGCCCATAACTCAATTTTTTAAACAGTGCGCTGGTTTGATGCGGGCAATGAGCCTTATATACGGCAGATTTTGGGCTTGACCTGGTCATTGTCGATTTCTATGATAGCATACGATTCATTCGAATCATTGCGCGGTTCGCTGGTGCTGCCTGGATTTAGCAGATAAAACCGGCCATTTGCGATAAGTTCAGGTATATGCGTGTGGCCGAACAGCAAAATATCGGCATTTTGCTCCTCTGCCTTACTGATAAGCCTTTCATAATCCCACTTGACAGAGTATTTGTGCCCATGGGTGATAAAAATCCTTTTGCCGCATACCTCGATTATCTTTTCTTCAGAAACACTTTCTGTCTTTAAATCACAATTGCCGCAAATATATACGATGGAGATATGCGGAAAAAGGGTTGACAGCTTCTGGGCATCCCTGTAATAGTCTCCAAGATGTATAATCAGATCCACTTCCTTATTTGCCCTGATAGCTTTTTCAGCCTTACTCGTGTCTCCGTGTGTATCACTTAAAACTAAAATTTTCATAATAAAACCAGACACCGCTTTAACAATACTTCTTATTCAGATGTTCAGGCTGCCTGCAAATTCCCCTTCCAGTATGTCAAGTATCTTTCTGAGCGCATTACCCCGATGGCTTATGCTGTTTTTCAGTTCTGCATCCATCTGTGCTATAGTTGACCCGAATTCGGGCACATAAAACAATGGATCATAGCCAAATCCTTTATTCCCTGCCGGTGCGTCGGCAATATAGCCTTCACAGGTCCCCCTGACTACTATTTCTCTGTCGTCAGGCAATATCAGCGCAATAGCACATACGAACCTTGCTGACCTTTTGTCTCCAGGCACTCCTGACAGTGCCAAAAGAAGCTTGTTGTTCCTGTCTGCGTCAGTGGCTCCTTCCCCTGCATATCTGGCTGAAAAAACACCCGGCGCTCCTCCCAGGTGATCGACCTCCAGTCCCGAGTCATCAGCCATAACGGTTTCTCCCGTTACCTTTCTGAGAGCTCTGGCTTTGATCAATGCATTTTCCTCGAAAGTAGCGCCGTTTTCATCTATATCATCATTCATACCCGCTTCTGTCATTGAAATGACATCATAGGGCAGATTCGAAAGCAACTGTGCGATTTCTTCCAATTTCCCTTTGTTTTTTGTTGCTACAATAACTTTCTTCCGTTCTCCAGTATTAGACATCATGCAATTATTCCTTTACCTACATTATATAAAAGCAAATCATGTATCATACTATAAACCAAATATTTTTATCTGTCCATAATATCATTAATGGTCACAGGGATCGCCAGACCTGCCGAAATGTTTGTTCCCTCCGGCAGCTCAATCTTACGTCCTTCCACCAGTATTTCGATCTTTCTGAGGCTGTCACACTGTCTGAGTGTATAAGCAAGCTGCTTTAGAATTCCCTCTTCCCTTTTCGTACCTCCATAGTTGAGGAATTCCTCACTAAAGTTCAGAGTAATCACACCGTTGTTTATAGAGCTGCTGATCAGGAAAGCTCCCTCCGGCATTTCAGAATAAATGCCGCCTTCAGGATCAGCACTCAGAAGCTTTTTAACCAATGCCTCAGCAATGACATCGGCTCCGCCCGAGCTGTCCGTCAGCGATACAGGAACCGGATATGTAAAGCCTATATTCGCCTGCTTCAGAAAGTATACATCCATTTTTTTCTTTTCTGTGCTCAATAGATCCGGTTCAGTATTTATCATGACGTTCTCCCTGCCCAGAGGCTCCGTCAGGTCGGTACCGTATTTGAGAACGCCCTGGGGATAGCCGTTTATCAATATACTGACTTTTTGGATCGGCTCGAACTCTGTGAGCGTATATACGATCGAGGCGATAATATTACGTTCTGAATATGCTGTCCCGTAATTGAGCAGGCACCTGTTGAAATCGATCACTGCTACTCCATCTTTAATATCAATGCCTAATATTTCTGTATTCTCCGGCAATACGGGATATACTCCATAATAAACTGTTTCCTCACGTGTCAGCGGGCAGTCTATAGCGAGGCTTACAGCGGCCTTGGCTATACCAAGCTGCGACTGTATCCATCTGGTCATTGGGATCACATAGCCGTCCTTGTCTTGATAATATACTGTAACCGGCCGTCGTGGTTCGGCGAACCAACTGCCAGCCGGATTGCTTTGCGCAGTGCTCTGTGCAGCCATTACACCCGCTGCCGGTATAGTTGACGAACTGCTGTTATTTTCCGGCTGGTATCCTTCGGTGCCGGCTGAAGCATACTCTGAGCCGCAGACTGCAGAAGACTGATCATTATCAAGCACACCACCTGCCGGGTTAATAGCGCCGACAGCGTCTGTCCCGTTGTTTTCAGAATAAAGCGAATTTGCAGGTTCATTCTTACCGTTATCCATGCCAGCGGCAGCAGCGCTTTTAGAACCATCAGCAGAAGTGCTGCCGGAACTCTCGACACTGCTTTCACCGGAGCGGTCTGCGCCAATGATGTCAACAACAGCGGCGGTGGCATCACTTGCGCCGGCATTACCGGCCGTGGCATCACCTTCAGCGGCATTACCTGCACCGGCACCACCTGCACCGGCATCACTTGTACTGACATTGCCCACCTGGCTGTCTGCTCCCGAAACACCTGCTCCGGTGCTTTCTGTATCGTCGTCAAGTCTAGCCAGATCCCCGTCTTTTGTAAGGTTTGCCGATTCATCCGATGAGCCGCCGAAAAACGGTATTGTACACCCGGTCAAAACCAGTAGAGTAATCATTAAGGCAATAAAAAATACTAAAACCTTTTTCATATTGTCCCTCCCGATAATTCATTTCAAGGAGATTATGGACAACTTAGCATGGTTTTAGTATTTCCCAAATAAATTCGATGTTTTTGGTGGATTTGACGTATCGCTAGTATTAACTTACCCTTTCTGTAATAAAAATCTGCCCAACCGCATCATATGTCCATCTGTTCCTGCTGATACGATTCGCCCTTCATTTTTATGCCCAGGTGGTCATAAGCCAGCTTTGTGGTCATCCTTCCCCTGGGTGTCTTATTTATGAACCCAAGCTGCAGCAGATACGGTTCATATACATCCTCTATGGTATCCGGTTCTTCACCTGTGCAGGCTGCAAGTGTATCGAGGCCCACAGGTCCTCCTCCGAATTTTTCGATTATACTCGACAGTATGTTCCTGTCCGTAATATCCAGGCCTATATCATCGATATCAAGGGCATTGAGGGCCATAGCCGCCACATTCCTGTCAATGACACCGTCGGCTCTGACCTGTGCAAAGTCACGGACCCTCTTAAGCAGCCTGTTTGCTATCCTTGGAGTACCACGTGATCTTCTTGCGATCTCGCTTGCACCTTTTTCATCTATTTCAATATTAAGTATCGCCGCAGAGCGCTTAACTATCAGTGTAAGCTCGTCATTACTGTACATCTCAAGTCTGTTGATAACGCCAAACCTGTCACGAAGGGGCGATGTCAGCATGCCCGCCCTGGTGGTGGCGCCCACAAGAGTAAATTTGGGCAGATCCAGCCTGATGGAGCGTGCGCTTGGTCCCTTACCTATGATTATATCGAGTGCATAATCCTCCATTGCAGGATACAGTATCTCTTCAACGCTCCTGTTGAGCCGGTGTATCTCATCTATAAACAGAACATCAAAGCTGCCAAGGTTGGTCAGTATAGCTGCCAGATCTCCCGGTTTTTCGATAGCGGGACCGGAGGTTATACGAAGGCTCACTCCCAGCTCCGATGCGATGATCCCTGCCAGTGTTGTCTTTCCCAAACCGGGCGGTCCGTATAACAGTACGTGGTCCAACGCTTCCTTTCTTCTCTTTGCAGCTTCAATGAAAACGCTCAGATTTTCCTTGACCTTTGTCTGTCCTATATATTCGTTGAATTTTCTCGGACGCAAACTCGTCTCATCGGTATCCTCTCCAACTGCATTTGTATCTATCAGCCTTTCTTCATCCATCTGATTTCCCCCGCAATATTATAAACTTATACTTACTGCGTATTTTGACCATTGTGCGAATATTTATCAATAAGTGAATTATTCAAGCCTGACCCCGGTTATCTGACAAGCCCCTTGAGAGCATTCCTGATGATGGACTCAATATCCATTTCATCTGAAAATACCGAAGCTACAGCCTTACTCGCTTCTATATGAGAATAGCCCAGCACCATAAGGGCGCTGACAGCCTCTGATAGTTTGGAGCCTTCGTCGGACGCTGCCGGTAAATCCTTCGCTGTGCCTGTATTTAAAGCCAGCTGCTCCTTCTTGATCTTGTCCTTTAGCTCAAGTATTATCCTCTGCGCCATTTTTGCACCGATGCCGGGCGCCCTTGTAAGCGTTTTTGTATCATCGGTGATAACAGCCAGTCCAAATTTTGACGGAGAAACAGAGGACAGCAGCGATAATGCAGCCTTTGGTCCTACTCCAGAGACCGTCAGCAGAAGTTCGAACGTGCTTAGCTCCTCATGAGTAGCAAAGCCATACAGGCTCATGATATCTTCCCTGACATAAAGATGTGTGTATGCTTTAAATTCACTTCCCGAACTACCTGCTGCTTCGAGAGTGGCCAGCGATGTGTTAATCCTGTACCCTACTCCGCCTGCCTCTATGATTATGTAGTCATTTCCCTTCGTATCAAGCTTTCCTTTTATATATGCGTACATTCATTTCCTCCCTGCTTTTATTAGTACAGTTTACCATGCCTTATTCCGGTTGATAGCTCTCGCTGATAGCTCCGGCTGATAGCTCCGGCTGATAGCTCCGGCTGATAGCTCCGGTTGATAGCTCTCGCTGATACCGTCTGCGGCTGCGCCCTGTTTCAGTCCGATGCCATGCCTTACCTCAGTCCAATTGCCGAAAGCTTACAGGAATGACAGTGACAGACCGCTATGGCCAACGCATCTGCTACGTCGTCAGGCTTCGGTATTTCCGGCAGATTCAGTATTGCCTTTATCATCTGCTGCACCTGCTTTTTTTCAGCTCTTCCGTAGCCTACGACCGACTGCTTCACCTGTAGCGGTGTATATTCAAAAACCTCGATCCCGGACCTGGCTGCGGCAGCCATTGTAACTCCCCTGCCGTGAGCTGCCATAATGGCGGTTTTTATATTTTTATTAAAAAACAGTTCCTCTATTGAAACAGCATCGGGTTTGAATCTGTTTATCAACATATCTATCTCTAGATCGAGCTTCAAAAGCCTTTGTGCAAAAGGCTCGCCTGCTTTTGTCAGTATCGCTCCGTACTCCACAGGCGAAAATTTGTTCCCTTCGTATTTTACTATACCATACCCTGTGATTGCAAATCCAGGGTCGATTCCCATAACGAGCATATGTACTCCTGTGAATATTTATAATTAGTATTGAATAATTATGCATTGTGTTGTATAATCATTCTAAATTTATTAAAATAGTGCTGTATTTGATGTGTAAAGTGGTAAAATAATCATGCGGCATACTCTTGATTATGCTGCAGGCATCGTACAGTTATTATTCTAGCATAGATATGGAGGAATTGATATGAGTCAGAAGGAAAAAGTAGTACTTGCATATTCGGGCGGATTGGATACATCCATCATCATTCCGTGGCTAAAGGAAAACTACGACTACGAAGTAATTGCAATGGCAGGCGACGTAGGACAGGGAGAAGAACTGGAACCGCTGAATGAAAAAGCTATAAAAACCGGCGCAAGCAAAATATACATCGAAGACCTCAGAGAGGAATTCATCACAGATTTCATTTACCCAACCATCAAGGCAAATGCGGTATATGAGGGCAAGTACCTTCTGGGCACCTCCTTTGCTCGTCCGATCATAGCAAAGAGGCTAGTCGAAATAGCATTGCAGGAAGGCGCTACCGCTATATGCCATGGAGCTACCGGCAAAGGTAATGACCAGGTAAGATTCGAGCTGACTGTAAAGGCTCTGGCCCCCCACCTGAAGATAATCGCTCCCTGGAGGATCTGGGACATAAAATCAAGGGAAGATGCTATCGATTACGCTATAGCCAGAAATATTCCAATACCAGTCTCAAAGAAGGATAACTACAGTATGGACAGGAACCTCTGGCACCTGAGCCACGAAGGCTCCGATCTGGAAGATCCCTGGAACGAGCCCCAGTACGACAAGCTGCTTAAGCTCATGGTATCACCTGAGAAGGCTCCAGACAAGCCGACTTACGTTGAGATATACTTTGAAGAGGGCGTGCCGAAAAAGGTCAACGGCAAGGAATACTCTCCCATTGAATTAATGGATGTACTTAACAAGCTCGGTGGTGAAAACGGAGTCGGCATAATCGACATGGTTGAAAACAGGCTGGTTGGCATGAAGTCAAGAGGCGTATATGAGACACCAGGCGGAACCATACTCTACGCTGCTCACAGGGAACTCGAGCTGCTTTGTCTTGACAGGGACACTCTGCACTACAAGGATATCGTAGCCCAGAGATTCGCAGAGCTCGTTTACTTTGGCCAGTGGTTCACTCCTCTGAGAGAATCGCTGTCCGCATTTGTTGACAGCACACAGAAGACGGTTACAGGTACGGTCCGCATGAAGCTGTACAAGGGCAACTGCATGCCGGCAGGCGCCAAGTCCCCGTACTCACTGTACAGCGAAGAGCTTTCCACCTTTGGAAGAGACGCTGTCTACAACCAGAAGGATGCCGAGGGCTTCATAAACCTGTTCGGCCTTCCGATCAAGGTCAGGGCTCTGATGATGAAGGACAAGGAATAGACATTGCATGTTTAGGACATAAAGCGAGCATTGTCAGAGCTTTAAGAGAATGACAAGCTCGCTTTTTTACAGAAGTTGTGCAATAATTGTAAATAAAATATATACATGAGGTAAGAAGATATGAAACTCTGGGGAGGCAGATTTGCTGCCAGTACGGATAAATCAGTGGATGACTTCCACTCTTCCATAAGGTTTGATTCAAGGATGTACAAGCAGGATATACAGGGCAGCATGGCTCATGCAGAAATGCTCGGAAGATGCGGCATAATTCCCGCAGCTGACGCGCAGCTCATATGCAGGACGCTCGAGGAGATCCTGAAGGATATAGAAAACGGACAGGTTCATTTCGAAGTAGACGCTGAAGATATTCATATGAATATCGAGAAGATCCTGATCGAACGCATTGGCGACACCGGAAAGAGGCTGCATACCGGAAGGAGCCGTAATGACCAGGTCGCGCTTGACATCCGAATGTATCTAAAGGATGAGACCATCGAGATTAGAAATATACTGACAAATCTGTTGGAAACGCTGCTTGACATATCCGAAAACAACCTTGATACTATAATGCCCGGATATACTCATCTGCAAAGAGCACAGCCAATAACGCTGGCACACCACATAATGGCTTATTTTCAAATGTTCAGGCGGGATATTGAAAGACTGGACGACTGCTACAAGAGGCTCGACATTATGCCACTTGGCTCCGGCGCGCTTGCTGGGACTACCTACCCGCTTGACAGAGAATTCGTAGCCGACAAGCTGGGTTTTTCGGGAATAACCGAAAACAGCCTGGACGGGGTAAGCGACAGGGATTTCGCTATTGAACTGGCCTCGTGCCTGTCAATGATAATGATGCACCTGAGCAGATTCAGCGAGGAACTGATACTCTGGTCTTCGGGAGAGTTTTCATTCGTTGAGATGGATGATGCCTTCAGTACCGGCAGCAGTATCATGCCACAGAAGAAAAATCCCGACGTGGCTGAGCTGGTAAGGGGCAAGACAGGCCGTGTCTACGGCTCACTCATGACACTGCTCACCGTGATGAAATCACTTCCGCTCGCTTACAACAAGGATATGCAGGAGGACAAGGAAGCAATTTTTGACGCTGTCGATACCGTGAAGGCTTGCCTTCCCGTGTTTGTGAAGATGCTGTCTGCGATGAAGATCAAAAAAGATAACATGTACCGGGCTGCGCAGGGCGGCTTCACTAATGCGACTGATATAGCCGACTATCTGGTGAAAAAGGGCATACCCTTCCGCAGCGCACATGAGATCATCGGCAAAATGGTACTGTACTGCATAAACAATAATAAAGCCATAGATGAGCTGACAATCGAAGAATTCAAGGAATTTTCACCAAACATCGAGGCAGATGTCTATACCGAGATCAGCCTTGAAAAATGCGTATCAGGCCGTAAGCTTCCAGGAGGTCCTGCCGCAGAAAGTGTTAAGACGGCGATTGCAAACGGTCGCAAATTTCTGAAATAAAAGGGGACAGGGAATCAAGGGGGACGGGGGTTTTTGATTATCATTCGATAATCAAAAACCCCCGTCCCCCTTGATTCTCCCTTTGATTTTACCTTTGATTCACCCCAATAAAAAAACCCGTTTTACCGGGCTCATGCATCTGGATCTACTTCTGTTTGACCTTCTTATCGAGGGCCTTACCCAGACTGTACCACGAGTCCCGCAGCTTGAATCTAAGTTCTTCATCAAGTGTGCGTTCAATTACATCATTAAGATTGCGTCTCATCTCGATGTACTCTACAAAAATGAACTCTTCCTTAAGTAATAGCTTTTCCATACCGTCTATCCATTGTGTTATGTGCTCCCTGCCTAAAAAATCATTTTCAGGAAGCTTCTTCTTCAGGTGTGCAACAACCAGCTTAACCGCCTTGCGCTTTACATCATTATCAGTCTGGACCTTCTTTACCGCATTATTTTCCTTAACAACTGTCGGCTTAGCAGTTTTCGGTTCCTTTGCAGCTGCCTGCTTAACAGTTTTATCAATCTTTTGAACAGCCATTCTATCACTCTCCTAATGCATTATCAATTATTAGTTGCCTGTGCTTTTTTAAAATAATGACGATAAGCTTAAGCTGACAATAACAATTATATAATAATATGGTTATAATTGCAAACTTTATACCATAAACCTCATGCCTTTTCTATTGTGATCCTGCTGCCTTCCCCTGCAAAGCCAGGGGGTGTAATGGCCAGCCGGCGACCTATTCTTACCTTCAGCTCCGGCACATGACTTATCACACCGATCACACGCTGATTGCTGCTTAGCCTTTCAAGAGAATCCAGAACAGTGTCAAGAAGCTCCTGGTCCAATGTGCCAAAGCCCTCATCAAGAAAGAAGAATTCCAGCGGACTCTGTCCCTTGAGCTGTATCTGCTCAGAAAGCGCCAGTGCAAGAGAAAGGGAGGTCAGAAATGTTTCTCCGCCTGATAACGATGCTACCATTCTGAGCATCCCGCCGTTGGCATTATCTCTGATGATAAAGCCTGACTCTGCATCTAGTTCCAACGCAAACTTGTGCCTGGTTACCTCATTTAGTATTGAAGATGCCTTCGCCGCCACATAGCGAAGCCTTTCCTCGGCTATATAGTCAATGAAGCTGTTATCCTTGCCGCGCTCTGCATTCAACAGCTTCTGTATCTGAATCAACAAACCGTGCTTGTGGTTAACTTCATTATAGGTTTTCTTAAGCTCGGCCCATTTTGCATTCTTCATTTTAATATTAATGAAATTGCTTTTTGCGACCTCGCTTGCTGAGGCACAGTTCTTTGACTTTTCCTGCAGCTCCGTATAGGAACGTTCAATCAATTCCCACTCTTCCCTGGTGATGGTCCGAGCCCCAAGCTTATTCTCTATCATCTTTTTTTGTGCAGTTAAATTCAACGACACCTGATCATACTGCTCTATTTCCGCTTTTAGCTCTTTTTGCATTTCAGCCGCGAGAATGCTTGCTTCTGCCTCTTCGGGTCCGCTAAAGCCATTATCGTCGAGCGAAGCAATTAGCTTTGCAGATTCATTTTCCAGACTTTCAGAGTAGATCCTCCGCTGGTTCTCAAGGAGCGATTTTTCTGTATTGAGCTCATTGCAAAGCTTTTCAAGCTGTGTCAGCTTCTGTGAATAATCCTTTTCAGCCTCGGCAAAGTGCTTGAGCTTTTCATCAACGGTTCTAATGCCTTCGTCGATATCCGCTCCTCCTGTCAGTTCCTTCAGCTTAATTTCCTTATCCCGCAACTGGGCATTCAAGCCACTGACTTCTGCCTCTGCTTTGATGTGCTCTGCATTGAGCCTTCCGAGCTCTTCATTCAGCTGATCTATCATATTTTTCATGTCATCGCTGAGCTTGCGTGCCTTTTCCAGCTCTGTTTCTAGCCTGTTCAGGCTGCGGTCATTTTCAGACAGTCTGGTCAACTCTGCGGCGGCGCTGACAACCGAATACTTTGCCAGGAATTCAGTATATTTTAAACGTTGACCTGCCAGTTTATCCGATATTTCCTGCAATTCCATATCTAATAGCACTTTATTGTCGTGATTGACTTTCAATTCTGAATTTATACCGTTTTCAGATATCCGGAGCGCAGCCAGTGCATTATTACGGCTGTCTGTGCGCTCCTTGAGGTCAACCTGCTCTTTTTCCCAGGCATCAATAGTCTGAAGCTTTTCATTGACCGATGTATCTGCATTTTCTATCTCCTGTTGAAGCTTTTCCGGCTCGAGCTCCCTCAGCTTCTCAGGCAGCTTCTGCCTTTCGGTTTCAAAGCCGGTTTTCTTCTGTTCAAGTTCCCGTTCTGCCAATTCAAGCTGTTCAAGCTTCGCTCTGAGGTTTTCAGCAGAAATGAGAGCACTTCTTTCCGCCTCCCTGAATAAGCTCTCACTATCTGCAAGCTTGCTGCGCGCATCTTCAGTTCGTTTCTCAAGTATCGCAAATTCTTCAGCACCGTCATGCGAAGCCGGTCTGGAATGAATAGTCGAGCCGCATACAGGACATGGTTCTCCCTGCTTTAACTTAATTGACAACGTGTAAGCAGTATGTTTGTCAAGCTCCGCAAGGCATTGCTCCAGCTCTTTCTGACGCTTTTCACAGTTTTCGACGGCAGATTGTTTTATATTTTCAAGTTCGATACATCTGCGTTCAAAATCCTTCAACGCAGATCTTTGACTTTCATTTTTAGAGCCTGTCTGCTCAATTTCCTTCTTTTTGAGCATCATTATCTGATAAATGCCCTGTACCAGGTGCACACGGTCGATCATTTTAACAACAGAAGACCTGTCACCAGGCTTTACATTTATATGAGCCTGTATACTTGCTGCCAGTTGGTCCTGGGCTTTGAGGCTTTCCGCTATTTCCTTCCTTACATCGCCAAGCTTTCGTTCAAGCTCCTGTGTTGCCTTTTTGATAACAGCCTCTCTTGCCTGGAGCTGCTTCAAGCTTTTATCCATGGCATCTATATCGTTTTCGAGGACTGCACCCTCCTGTATTTCATGCCTGTATTCCGGCAGCGTTTTAAGTGCTTCCGTTTCCTTTGTCAGCTCAATGAGCCGCTTTTTCAGAAGGTCATATTCCTCAACATTCCGTTTTTGCTCCTGCGTCTTAACACCTAAGGCCTTTGTGAGCTCACCTGCAGCTCCTGTCAGGCCACATATCCTTGGCATTAACGCGGCAATCTCGTTTTTCACTCCGATAGCATCCGAAAGTCTGGTTCTGAGTTCCACAAGCCTTGGCTGTTCAGTTGCCGCTTCATGCTTAACTCTTTCATATTTGTTTTTTGTTTCAGTTAAATCATTATTTATACCGGGCAATGATGCCATGACACTCTGAAGCCGCGTGTTTGTCTCGTCCAGCTTCAAGGCGAGTTCCTTTTTTCTATTCATCATTGCAGCAAGTCCATCTGCTTTGACTGCTTTATCAAGCTGCTGCCGCTTTTTGTCGATCCCAGGCCCCATAGTCCGATGAGCCTGTTCCTTGCTGCCTATATCCTTAAGGTCCTGTACAAGGCCCCATATCTCTCTAGCCTGGTTATATATTATCTCCTGCTGCTTTAATTCTTTTTCAGTATCTAATAATAATGCCGCGGCAGCTTCCATTGTGTTCTTAGCTTCTTTGAGCGCCTCTTCGGAAGCATCGGCATATCCCGACAGTTCTCCCGTCAAAATATCTATCCTGCTTTTGAGAGCGGCAGCTTTGCGTCCAATCTTTTCAGTAAGCTGCTTGCCGTATTCCTCCAGATAAAATATTCTCTCAAGCATACCTCTTCGTTCCGAGTTATTCAACATCAAAAATTCCTGAAAACTGTTTTGCGGGATGACCACTGCCCTTGTGAAGTCCTCGCTGTTCAAACCCAGCAGATCCCTGATCTTTGAGCTTACCTCCATAGCTTTGTCGCAAAGAGGTATCTCTCCGTCAGCTTTTATTTCAATAAGGCGCACTACCTTTGGCTCACAGGCATTTTGCGAATTCTTTTTCCGCTGATAAGTCCTCTCCACCCTGTAAGTAGTCCTGGTGCCATTTTTATTGAGATCAAACGTGAATGATACCCTGGCTGTCATACACCTTGAATTAATGATACCCTGTGTACCGCCCTCCGCCCTTTTTACCTTACCGTATAATGCGAAGGTTATGGCATCAAGAATGGTAGACTTGCCGCTGCCGGTAGGTCCAAAGATGCCAAAAAGTCCGGCTTCTCCCAATATATCAAAATCAATGGTCTGAGCCTCGGTAAAACTCTGCAGGCCTTCGATCACAAGAAGCTTAGGTCTCATCTTTAGCCGCCTCCCCTACTGATGTACCGTTCAGGATGCCGTCTGTCACGTTGATATTTGGATTACTGTCATATTCCTGTCCGCTGTCCTTCTCGTCCTGCCGGTCGTCTATTTTCCCATCTTGCCGGTCGTCTATTTTCTCGTCCTGCCGGTCGTCTATTTTCCCATCTTGCCGGTCATCTATTTTCTCGTCTTGCCGGTCGTCTATTTTCCCATCTTGCCGGTCATCTATTTTCTCGTCTTGCCGGCCACTATTTTCCTGTCCGTCGTCTTGCCGGTCACTATTTTCCTGTCCGTCTTCTTCCCGGTCTTCATTGATTATTTCAATAAACGCCTTTATCAATTCATCCGGGATATCAGCTCCCAACCTGTATCTGTAATAGTCGCTGAACAGCTCATCTACTCTGCGGCCTTCCCTGCTCACAGGGCTCAGTACTTCGACTGCATCAGTCCTCAATCTCGGGCATATGTTAATGATCCCGGGATGTAGGCTTCTGAGGAGCTTTTGCTCATCCATTGTCAACACACGGTCGGTAAGTATTTCCAAGTCAACCCACGCATTGGGATCCTTCCCCTCTTCGCACCATTTTACTGCCTGGCCGATACCCTCCTCTGCAAGCCATTTTTTCAAAGGCTTGCCGCAGTTAATGTACACCGTTTCTACTGCTGCTATCTCTCCAGGTATTGCATCTACTATATAAACTGCTTTGCAGTAATCTGCTTCCGAAAAGCTGTATGCCAGCGGAGATCCTGCATAATAGGTGGGGCATGCTGCGCTGCGTATCTGCTGAGGCCTGTGAAGATGTCCCAGTGCCGCATAATGCGCTTTTTCGGGCAGCACGGCAGGATCGACCGTCATTGCCCCCCCGACCTGCAGTGTTCTTTCCGAGTCAGATGTACTGCCTCCTAAAAGGAACAGATGAGCAACTATCAAATTTACTGTATCATCTCTGAATTTTCCGGAAAGCTCCGAGAATATACTCCCTATCTTTTCCGAATAAGCCTTCTGAAGTTTTGCCTCTTCAGCCTTTTCGGCCAGCAGTTCCTCAAGCCTTGATTCTGATGGATATGGCATAGTAAGGACAACTGCGTTATGGTCACAGCGCGGCAGGCTCAGTTCCAGCCAACCAGGCCCAGAATCGGCTATATTTATGCCTCCGGTGTTTATTCTGTATTCTCCTGCATCACTTGCGGGATATCCAAGTAATATTATACCGTTTTTATAGGCCAGAGGGCTTGATGCACAAAGTCTGTCAGGATTGTCATGATTGCCCGCTATAACAATGACAGCCCTTTTACCTTTGCCGCAAAGCCTGTCCATGGCTTCGTAAAACAACTCCTCTGCGGCTGATGATGGGTTATATGTGTCATAGATATCGCCTGCAACCAATACGACATCTACATCCTTCTCCTCGGCCAAGTCAACGAGGTAGTCAATAAAGCTGCGTTGTTCATCGATACGGCTTATATGCTCGAGGCTTCTGCCAAGATGCCAGTCTGAAGTGTGCAGGATCCGCATGAGGTATACCTCCTGTAACAATGATATAGCCTGTTGATAAACATTATAACACTTCGGTTCACTATAGGACAAATCCCATTTCCCGACTTTCACGGTGAAATCATAAACCCATAAATTTACTTAACAAGTGATATAAAAGTAAGTAATATAAATTAACCAGAAAACTACTATGTATTACGGACTAGCTGACAAAATATCAAGTAGGGTGCAAATTGCGGCAAATTAATTGAGAGAAAATTTGATTATTGTAAACCATTTTATACAATAATAGCCGAAACTCCAGGTTATGTAACCTAAGTCTGCACTCTACGTGATATTTTATCAAGTCGGTCAGCCAGATCTGCACCCTACGTGATATTTTGTCAAGTCAGTCAGCCAGATCTGCACCCTACATGATATTTTGTCAAGTCGGTCAGTCAGATCTGCACCCTACGTGATATTTTGTCAAGTCGGTCAGTCAGATCTGCACCCTACGTGATATTTTGTCAAGTCAGTCAGCCAGATCTGCACCCTACGTGATATTTTGTCAAGTCAGTCAGTCAGATCTGCACCCTACGTGATATTTTGTCAAGTCAGTCAGCCGCAATGCAGAGCTGAAGCATGAATATAATTTTCACCAATTTTCACTATGCAATAGCCCCA
>CAZBEQ010000022.1:0-27623 GCA_964490975.1 uncultured Oscillospiraceae bacterium
TGTATTAATTTGTCAAAGAACATCCAATATTTGTGTGGGAAAGTTGAGTCAATTATATAATAAATCGATATTGAAATTGAAGTCTTTTGCTTAAATACCAACATGAAAATTGTTGGATTAATTAATATATTTTTTCCCCCAAGAAAGCTTGGTTAAACAAAAAACAATATATGTTTTTATGTACTCATGAAGGGTAAATATTATGATATATTGCAACGTTTGTAGAAAGGGAAACAGTAAGATGCAAATTACCGGCAAAGATAATACTATAAACGATAAAGTCGAGAAAACAAGGCTGTTGCACTGGTTTAAATTATTTTTTTATGCTGTTTTCTATATAGTTTTGAATATTCTTATGGTTTATCTGTCGACACAGGAAAAAGAGTACTTTTATATATTTAGTAAATATACCGTAACAGCAATACTATCACAAGTACAGGTATTAGCAGTTATACTTATTACACTAATACCAATTAAGAGGGGGCACTGGGTTGCAATTTCACTTTGTGGTATCTCGGTTATTTTTACGCTTATAAAAGTTATATCGGATGGAATGCTGTTTGCGCTTCCAGGAGTTATTATACCAATTATTTCAATTGTAATGTGTATTATCATTAGCAGTTTCAAAGCACAATCAAAGCAAAACAGGGATCAATTAATCCTGGCCAATGAACTTTTGCAGAAAGTCCTGGATACAATTCCCATGCCTGTTTTCTGGAAGGACTTGAATTCAAACTTTTTGGGGTGCAATCAATATTTTGCGAAAGAAGCCGGCAAGAGCTCGCCTGAAGAACTTATTGGAAAGGATGATTATGATACACCTTCTTTTGAGCATACGGAAAAGTATGTAGCTGATGATGTAGAAATTATGAGTAGTGGAATTGCAAAAATCAATATCGAAGAGGTACACATTTATGCAAATGGTGAACAAGGCTGGATCAGGACGTCAAAAGTGCCGTTAAGGGATGTAGACGGAAAGGTTTTTGGGCTTCTTGGAGTTTTTGAAGATATTACCAAGAAAAAGAAAGCTGAACAAGAGTTGTTCTATGAAAAGGAGCGGCTCAGAATCACACTGCTGGCAATTGGGGATGCTGTAATTACTACAGACCAATTCAAGAAAGTTACATTGATCAATCCTGTTGCGGAGGAATTGACCGGTTGGCGCGCGAAAGATGCTTTAGGAGAAGATGTAAGTAATGTTCTAATTCTTAAAAATGAGATTACAGGTATAGAGGAAGTCAATCCGATTGAGGAAGTCTTACATGGATTAAAGGCTGTCGAGATGGATAATCATACTATCATAGTCTCAAAGCATGGGGTGGAAAGGACTATTGAAGACGGCGCAGCGCCCATTTTAAGCGAAGATGGCAATATTCAGGGAGCTGTGATGGTGTTCAGAGATGTTACAGATAAAAAGATAAAGCAGGATGAAATTCTTTATTTGAGTTATCATGACAGTTTGACTACATTATATAACCGAAGGTACATTGAAGAAAGAATAAAGAAGATCGAAGAGATTGAGAACTACCCGCTTTCGATTATTTTGGGAGATATTAATGGACTTAAAATGGTCAATGATGTTTTGGGCCATTACGAAGGAGACAGATTCTTAATTGAGGCTTCAAAAATTCTGACGGAAGCCTGTCGCCGATCTGACGTTGTTGCGAGATGGGGAGGCGATGAATTCATCATTTTACTGCCCAATACAGATGCGGCAGAAACAGAAGTGATCTGCGAAAAAATAAGTAGAAAGTGTGCGGAGTTGGCAGGCATGAGTATAAGGCTATCAATTTCTTTAGGTTATGCGATTAGAAAAAATAATAAAGAAGAAGTTGCAAAAACAATCAACTCAGCTGAAGAAGTGATGTATACACAAAAAATACTGAATAGTCGGAGCTATCGAAACTCTATTTTAGAGTCGTTTAGGAAAACACTATTCGAAAGGAGCCATGAAACAGAAGAACATGCCCATCGATTGATGCAGCTTAGCAAGCGAATGGGAGAGGTCATGAATCTGCCTCAAACCACACTGCATGAATTGGAGCTATTGGGTGTGTTACACGACATCGGAAAAATCGGGGTTCCGGATTCGATTTTAAATAAACCGGGTAAGCTGGATAAGGATGAGTGGGAGATTATGAAAAGACACTCGGAAATTGGCAGCAGAATCACGCAATCTGTACCGGAATTTGTTCGCATTTCGGATTATATACTGGCTCATCATGAACGATGGGATGGGAAGGGTTACCCAAGAGGCTTGAAGGGTGAAGAGATACCGATACAATCAAGAATACTGTGCATTGTGGATGCGTATGACGCGATGACCAGCGAAAGGCCTTATCACAAACCGATGACACATGAAGAGGCAATTGCGGAACTGGTCGATAATGCCGGAAAGCAATTTGACCCTGATTTAGTGCAACTAGCTGTTAAGGAAAGGATTTTTGAGTCCGGCCCTGAAGAGGTAACAACTTTTTCCTAAACCCCATACTCTTGTATGCATGAGCCTGCCTATGTTATGATAAGTTTATCAAAAATTCAATAAAATAGAGAGGATAGCCTAATGAAAAAGCAGTTTAACCAGCTAATCAGTTCCTATTTTCTCAATTCTTCCCTTTGGCTGATGACGATGCTGCTTACGCTCTCGCTGCTTCCTGCAGCGCTGAAGGCAGTTATGATGCTGATCAGGCAGAATGCCTTGCCGGTATGGATGGTATTATTGTTCGACCTGACAGGCTGGATCATCGCATGGATTTTCTTTTTTATTGCCGTATGGGAAAGGGAGGGACACCATCGGACCAAATTCCTGAAGGGGTTCTGGAGATTCACCGTCAAAGGCAGTCTATGGCTTATTGCCACCGCTGCTCTTTCGAACACCTCCTATCAGCTGTTCCTTACATATGGCAGCCGGCTTGCCGCGCAAGGCATGGCTCTGGCATACACCATTGGTCAGCTTCTGATGATCCTGTTGATTAGTATTCTTATGTCTGCAGTCGCTTTCTGGCTGATGTGTATGCTGGCCGATCCGGAATACGGGACCAGCTTTCCAAAGGCGTTGAAGCTATGGCTGCGAAAACCGGTGCTTTTGCTTGGATCGGTCCTTTCGGCGGCGGCTGTGCTTTTTGCTGTTCCACTACTATATGACTATATGTTGAAAATTTTTCCCGGACTTGCTCTTTCTTTCCTGGAGATAGTTAGCGGGGCAATTATCCTTGCAATACTGCAATGGGTGATCCTGTCACCGATCCTGGATGCAATGTTCCGCAATGCTGCAGCGAATCTGTCTGTATTGACCAATGCCGGGACGGGTACAGGGCGGGTGGCAAATGTAGCGGCAGGTACTGCTGCAAGTTCTGTGGCAAACACAGCTGCCACCGTTGTAAATGCTCCAAACGCTCCGAACGCAGACTCCGCCGCTGTGAGCGCAAGCATTCCCAGCGCAAACTCAGCAGACAAGGGAGAAAATGCTCCCAACGCTAACTCCGCTGCCGTGGGCGCTAACGCTCCCGATGTAAACCCAGCAGCCACGGGCGCTAACGCTCAGGCTCCGAATACCGCATCCGGACAGGGTAAACCTGTCCCCTTTGCCCTGCGGTATATTTCAATTCTGGCTGCGGTGGCTATAATCGCGGCTTCCGGCATCTACACACTGATCACAGGTGCTCCTTTATCGCCGATTTCAGCGGTGAAGAAGGATATCGAATATTACATCAATTATGGAAAGCTCATGTCTAAAGCCGGTGATCCCGCAGCGGCAGCCTATTACGAAAAAATTGCCGAAGCCAGGGTCCTTGCCTGGCAGGGAATTTTGTGCAACGACAACAATCTGCTCTATCAGGCTGCTGTAATGGCACCCTCCGATGAGCAAGCCCAGCTTCTGTTTGCTGTCAGGAACCCGGGTTTACTCGAACAAGGGCTGCTCAACAGCGACCACTCAAAGGCCTGGTATATTGCACTGCTTGATGAATACGCGAAGGCAGGGGGGAATCTCAGTGATGTTCAGAAGCTTAGGCGTTCCGAGCTGCTAAGGCTTTGCATCCTCCAGGGTTATTACTGCCAGACCTCTATAATGCCTGTAGATGTTGAGGCCAAACAGGATGCCTTTGATAAAATGCTGAAGGAATTCGACGACGATATTATCGCAGGCAAACAATATGCGCTGATCGCCCGTATAGGTGAGGATGGCGGAGTAACACGCCAGTTGGCAATGGACGCTCTCGACCTGGCGGAGAAATATACCATGAGCATGGAACTTCAATTTCTTGCCATGACCTATGGTTCTGCGTGGCAGGATGACAGTGGCTCTCATTACGGGCGTACTGCCGATGCCGCTATGCGATATGACGGGCTTTATATGCAGCTGAAGGCGAAGAAGGCAACTGAGGATGAGATAATTCAGGGAAAGCTAACGGTAGCCAAGGCGCTGCTGACGTGCAAACAAACACAGGCTGCTGCTGAGTTCCTTTCTTCACTAAATTATAAAAACACAGAGCTCTCCGCGCTGAAAGCCAGTTGTCTGTTTGCCCTCAAATCCTATGACAAATGTCTTGAAACAGTAACCGAGTTGCTGGAGGATTCACCGCAAAACCCGCAGGCGCTTTATCTTGCGGCAAACTGCACCTTGCATCTGGGACAGATCGAGGATTCTATACGGTATGCTAGTACATTGTCCGGGCTTGTGCAAAACGGGGAGAACAAGATCGAGACGGAGAGTCTTCTCTATCCGTACCTGCTCAGGTTCACGATCGGTGACGGCACTGCACGTTACAACAATGAAACATACAGCAAATTGACAGAGCAGCAGTTGAACCTGATGAAGGAGAATGAATTCTTCTACAACTATATGACCGCAGCCCATCTCTGGGCGATGAACAATAATGATTCCCGGGCGGAGGCGCTGGTTCTGCTGGACAAGGTCCTGGCCGCCGGTGGAGAGCTTTCAAGGGCGCAATACATCAAAGGTGCCATCTATTTTGAGATGGGTGACGATGCAAAGGCACTGGAGAATTTGAAAGCATCTCTTGAAATCGACGACAGGCAGCCGGCCGCTTGGTATGCAATGGCTAACCTGTATGACAGGATGCAGATGTATGAAGAAGCGTACTCTGCCTGCCAGAAGGTGCTTCAATACCTGCCGTCGACCGACCATGCATATGATGTCTTCGGTATATCAATACACGCCAGTGGGCTTATGGACAAACTGAAGCCCTATATCAAGGAGGTGGAATAGTATGCTGAACCTTTTATTTTGCATCATTCTTGCTTCTGCTGTAATAAACGGGTTTGCCCTTGGAGGTTCCATGGTGTGGAGCCTGCTGGCGGCCTTAATTGCACTGGTATTACTGGGAATGAGGCTGCTGTTTTCCAGGAAGCTGCCGGTAGCTATTGTGAACTCGGTTTCTGCAGCTGGAGTTGTTGTTTTGCTGCTTCTTGGATTGTGGAGCGGAATGAGCCATCCGGCAGCCGGCTTTTTCACCCATGCAGAAGCAATAGGCGAGATCCAGGATACAGTACAGGATGGGGATGGCTTCAAGGCCGCGGCCCTACTGGATCAGCTTGAAAAAGACTATGGAGCTAATGATATTCTTCAGATATTAAGAGCGCAGGCAGCCATAAAGCGGCAGGATTATACCGCTGCCAGAGACTCGCTGGACAGAGTGGCGAACATGCAAT
This sequence comes from uncultured Oscillospiraceae bacterium, assembly GCA_964490975.1. Taxonomy (GTDB): domain Bacteria; phylum Bacillota; class Clostridia; order Acetivibrionales; family DTU013; genus DTU013. The sequence goes on from CAZBEQ010000022.1 coordinate 5,674, forward strand.
CTGAGGATTACTTTAAGACTAATGGTCAATTGCTCCTTCTAAAAAACGACTACAATGGTGTTGAGGACAACTTTATTGCAGCGGCCAAAGCTTATCCGCTGTGGACGGACGCGCAGAAAATCGCGGGTATCCAGGCGGTGAACAACAAGCATTACTCCAAGGCGGAGTATTTCCTGTTGCGGGCGAACGAGCAGGCAGCCGGCGACCCATTGCCGCTATATTATTTGGGAGTTATCCGTTTTGAACAGGGAAATAACACTGAAGCGGAAAAATTCTTCGAGGAAGCGCTGGCACTTGGATTGGATGATGAGCAGGCAAGCTATGTTGCCTGGTATCGCCAGCAAATGGGGGGTGAGGTTGAATGAGGAAGCAGTTGAAAAAGCTTGGCATTGTTATTCTAGCCCTGGTCCTTGTTATTGGTATGTGCCCACCCTTTGCGGTAGCTGAAGGAAACGACGGCAAAGGAACGCTCTATATTTCAGCAGCTCCTCCCCGGAATCAGGAGAATGCCAACAGCCTTGTCGGGGACCTTTTTGGCTCCCCATCTTCTGCAGGAACCAGCAATACCGCAGGTACGTTGATAGATGTCTATGTTGACAAACAGAATTCCATCCGGGATTCCTTTGCCGCTACAGCTAAGAGATACGAGAATGCCTGGAACAAAAGCGGGAAGGTCCATAATTTTGACCGGATGATCAAGGCTGAAAATGCCTCTTCTGTGGCGGGTATGAAGGGAATGGGCGCAGCCTTTGCCGGTAAGGTTTATGGAGGATACTGCCTTGGAAAGGATGTTTCGGAGTACCTTGATAAATCCAAGCATCGGCACTCGTCTCTTGCTTTTCTGGACCAGACACTCAGAGGCTTCAACATTATAGCAGGCGGTCTGGATTACGGCGGGGTAAAGATGGCAAAACCGCTGGCTATCGGTGGAGGCATCCTGAAGGATGTTGTCGGTGGCGATACCTTTTCCGGCTGGGCAAACAAGCAGGACAACGTTGCTCTGGATTTCGGTGACTATGTCATTGACAAGACTAATGAATATACTTATACAGCAATGGAGTATTACTACAACCTTTTCAACGGCACCGACGATGCCGATATTTACGGACGGCCCCCGTACGGCACGGGCGTATATAAGCCGAACATCTATCTGTATCCGGAGAAGAAGACTGACATTACAGTCGAGTTCGGCTTGCCGGCCTTACTGACGCAGACTATCCCTGATTATAACGGGATATGGCAGGTAACTGTGTGGCCGGATGGACGCCTCATAGATGGGACAAGCGGTGATGAGGCGGGCTATCTGTTCTATGAATCAGAAACAGACCCGGCGCTCTTTACCTATGATAATGGCTGGGTGATACCCGCTGATGACAGAAGTGAGCAGTTCAACAGGGTCCTTGGACAGTATGGCTTCAACACAAAGGAGACAAGCGACTTTACTGAATTCTGGACTGAGAAGCTGCCTTCGGGAGTCGATTATATTATGGTGCCGCAAATGACGCAGGCGGTGGATACTGCAATGCCGGTGAAGATCACACCAAAACCGGACAAGTGCTACCGTATGTGGTTCGCATTTGTGCCATTCAAAGGCAACAGACCTGCACAGCCTGTGATTGAGGCGATGGACAGGGACGGGTATACAGTGATAGAGTGGGGCGGATTTATACTTAAATAGAGAGTATTGCCTGTATTATATCCGGAGCTTGTGCTATTTTGGCTGTGGCTGTGTGGAAAAAGTACAGGAAGGAAAGCACGGCAGAAGCTTGACGGAGGCATAGCGAAAGCAGGCGAAGCGTGAGAAGTATAACCGAAGCGTGAAGAATGACCGAGGTGAGAGAAACGTACCGAAGCAGGACAGAAGCGTGACGGAAGCAGGACAGAAGCGTGACGGAAGCAGGACAGAAGCGTGACCGTGCGGGTGGAGCGCACTGAGGCATACAAGGTAATCGCATGAAGCATTAGAAATACTGGAAACAAAATGGCTAAATTTTCAAGTATAGGCCACATTAATTGCATGGTAGATTGTCATAAAGCTATAAAAGCATTAATTATGTGCACCTTTTATCATAAAAGTGGACTATTCCTGAAATTTTGGCCAAGTGATTGTTTGACGTGTTGAAAATTACACAGTAACCTCATGAAGTGATAATTTTCTAGTCCGGGAGCTAGAGACAATTTTTAAGTGTTTGGAATCACTGAAAGAATCAATGGTTTCAGACACTTTTTATTGCATAACAAAAATGGATAAATAATATATAGGTTGATATCAATTCTTGATGAAATACCTGATTGTCGCCAGCAAGGAAAGATTTATCATCCACTGTTCTCCTATATGATTGCCGTAATGGCAATTTTTGGGAAAGTCTGAAAAGGTTTTTGAATCATGTACTATTTTTATACGTACGCTGGTGCTGAGGAATAACGGAGGCATGACCGTAGCGACATTTGCGTGACCAAAGCGTAACCAAAGCATGAGCGTAGTTCTGGATTATGTAAGTAATTTTATTTGGGCACTTGATTTAAGCAGAAACTTGTGGTATAAATATATCATCGATTTAACGCGGTAAAGTGATGATAAATTGAATTGCCCGTATAAATTGGTCAAAATGATATATTATGAGGAGAGACAGATATGAAAAAGACCACGAAAATTATTTCTCTGGTGCTTGCAGTGCTCATGCTGACAGCTCTACTTCCCGGATGCACCAGGGCTGATTCCGATTTCAAGTACATAAAGGATAAGGGCTCCATGATAATTGGTATTACCCAGTATCCTCCAATGAACTTTTATGATGCAGACGGCAAACTGACAGGCTTTGATACTGAGCTTGCAGAGGCTGTATGTGAAAAGCTCGGGGTCAAGGCTGAATTCGTTGAAATCAACTGGGATTCGAAAGAAGTTGAACTTAACTCCAAGAACATCGACTGCATATGGAATGGTATGTGCATCACTGAAGAACGCAAGGTGAACATGAGCATTTCCGATCCTTACATGAACAACAAGCAGGCTATCGTTATGAAGGCTGACCGTGCAGCTGAGATACTGAAGAGTGTTGACGGCCTGACACTGACTGCTGAAGCCGGATCTACCGGTGAAGGAAAGGTCGATGGTTCAATAGCTGATGACGGAACTCAGAAGGTATCCGCAAAAGAATTCTTTGCAAAATCCAAGTATGTGCCCTCAGATTCAATGGCAAAGGCTCTGATGGAAGTTAAGTCAGGTACTGCAGATATGGCAATCGTTGATGCAACACTTGCTTTCTACAACGTTGGACCCGGCACTGACTTTGAAGATCTTGTTGCTAATACTGACAATGACTTTGGCGCACAGCAGTTTGGTATTGCATTCCGCAAGGGCAGCGATGTGACTGCAAAGGTCAACGAAGCAATCAAAGCACTTTCCGGTGATGGGACAATGAATACCATAGCTTCAAAATACGGTCTGGAAGATGCACTTGTGAAATAAACTTACTTGTTTTAAAATAAACAGGGGGTCTCCATCGGGGTCTTCGCGATTCTAATGGGGGCTCTTATTTATTCGGGAGGATCGGTATGAACTATATTTCATCCCTTATGGAGGGATTCTGGCTCAACACCGAGCTGTTCATCCTGACGCTGCTTATGGCACTGCCGCTGGGACTGGTGATCACATTCGGTTCCATGTCGAAATTCAAGCCGCTGAAGTGGCTCGTCAAAACTATTGTTTGGATCATCCGCGGTACTCCGCTTATGCTGCAGCTTTTTGTTGTGCTATACGCGCCCGGTCTGCTGTTCGGTGTTCCGATGAAGTCCAGGATGGCTGCTGCGCTCATTGCTTTTGTCGTAAATTATGCAGCTTATTTCTCTGAAATATACAGAGGAGGAATTGAAAGCATATCCAAGGGTCAGTATGAGGCCGGAGCAGTGCTGGGCATGACCAAATCCCAGGTGTTTTTCAAGGTTGTTCTGCTGCAGGTCGTCAAGAGGATCGTGCCTCCGATGAGCAACGAAATAATCACACTGACAAAGGATACCGCGCTTGCCCGGGTAATCGGACTTGCCGAAATAATTATGGCCGCCGAGCGCTTTACAAAGCAGGGCCTTATATGGCCTCTGTTTTCCACAGGTTTGTTTTTCCTGTTGTTCAACGGCATACTGACGCTGCTTTTGGGCAGGTTGGAACGTAAGCTGGACTATTTCAAAGTGTAGGAGGTCTGACGGATGCCAATACTTGAAGTTAAAAATATCAATAAAAGCTTTGGAAATCTTGAGGTCATAAAGGACATAAGCTTCAGCCTGGAAAAAGGAGAATCTCTCTCCATTATTGGGTCTTCAGGCAGCGGCAAGACAACACTGCTGCGTTGTCTCAACTTTCTGGAGCTTCCTGATGCCGGTACCGTTACTGTAAAGGGTGAGAAGATATTCGATGCCGAAGATCCTGCATCCAGGGATGAGAAAGGACTGCGGGACAAACGCCTGCACTTTGGACTGGTTTTCCAGTCGTTCAACCTTTTTCCCCAGTACACGGCTCTGCAGAATGTCACTTTGGCTGGGATGCTGCTTGCAAAGGAGTGCCCGGACTATAAGACCGAGAAGAACCGAATAAGTGAGGAAATAACAAAGAATGCGAAAGCGATCCTTGACAGCGTTGGGCTGTCTGGAAAGCTGAATTATTACCCGCACCAGCTCTCCGGTGGTCAGCAGCAGCGTGTTGCAATTGCACGAGCTCTTGCTCTGAACCCTGACATCCTGTGCTTCGACGAGCCGACCTCGGCTCTTGATCCTGAGCTTACAGGCGAAGTGCTGAGGGTTATTAAAGAACTTGCCGATAGAAAGACAACAATGATCATCGTCACTCATGAAATGTCCTTCGCACGCCAGGTGTCGGACAATGTGCTGTTCATGGACGAAGGCATCGTAGTAGAATACGGCCCACCGGAACAGGTACTGGGCAGCCCTAAGGAAGAGCGCACCAAGCGGTTCCTTGAGCGTTACTTCGAAGAGTAATCATGGGGGACGGGGGTTTTTGATTATTAACTCAAATAGGGGACGAATCCTTTGTAATGCTATAGAACAAAGGGTTGCACCCCTTTTATTATTCAATTGATTAGCTAGAAGATGGGACAAGGAACCTGTTTCCTTGTCCCATCTCCAATTGATCAGCTAAATGATAATCAAAAACCCCCGTCCCCGTTGATTAGTTTTTGAACTCATTTACTGCATCCATGAATACATCTCTGTTGAAACGATGGATATTATGATTTGATGTCAATTCGATCAGCTTGCAGTCCCCAATCAGTTCTACTGCCTTTCGCGCCTGCTCATCAGAAGAGGCAGCCATGAGAATACCATCTTCCGTATAAGCATCTTTCGCATGAAGGAAAACTGTAGGCACTTTGATATCACTCATCAATTTCTCATGACTGATGCCTGCATGCCAGGAATAATCATAAAAATGGTCTCCGAATGCAAAATCATATTCCCTTAAATGTAAAAACATACAATTAATCGACTCCGGCATAAAGAAGTACTGCACCGGCTTGTCTTTATGATTTTCATAATACTGTTGAGCGTAATTAGCCAGACTATCCATCGAAGAGGCCATATACAATTGTCCCCACAGGCAATGGCGCATATAATAAGCTTCCCAGCATTCCGACATACCGGAATTTATGTAACCATGCATATTTTTATAGGTGTCATGGTATGCAAACGACTTTTCAAAATAGTCCTTCTCTGTAGAGAATACCGGAGGATCTTCAAGGATAGCGCCCGTAACCAGACTGCTTCCATATGCTGTTACATATGACGCGATCAGGCCGCCCGAGGAATGCCCGGAAACAATTGTTTCTTCTCCGATCACCTCATCAATGAACCAAATAAGGTCATCACCATTTTTATTGAGATAATACTTGGATTCATCATGAGAAGAGCCTCCATGCCCGTAGCAATCTACCGCAAACACATGCCAGCTTTTACTTAATTCTTGCAATACCGTTGTGTAATCCTCCCAGGCGCCTGTCTGCCCGTGAACCAATAAAAGTGCCTTGCCGTTGTCAGGTCCTTCCGCATAGTTTATTACAGAACCATCTGAAAGCGTGACCTGTTTCTCTACAAACCCGGCTTTTATGGTTGTTTCATAGTCCTTCTGCCAATAGTTCAGGCATTTATAACAATAGATACCTGCAGCTATTGCCAGAACCAAAACTATGGCAAGAATAATTATTAAAGTTATCTTTAATGCTTTTTTCATTTTTCTCCTCCTGTTTTGGTATTATCCAGCCCTACTAATCCAATAAAATTATGTAAATTTTTCTGACTTACGATGGCAATTCCACGTTGAATGTCCCCCAATAGTAATAATTGATCACCAGATTGTATATCGAATACCTCTCTTGCTTTTTTGGGAATTACTATTTGCCCTCTTTCTCCAACCTTTACTGATCCGAAAAAGTACTTGCCGTTTGTTGGTATAACAACACATGTGTCTTTTTCAGAATGGTGAATCAGATCATCCATTGAGACATTGAACAATTCTGCTAGTTTTGAGCAGATGTAGATATCAGGAACGGTCTCGTCATTTTCCCATTTTGCATACGTCTGCCTTGATACATTTATCTTTTCTGCAACTTCTTCCTGCGTAATCTGGTTGAGTTTTCTCAAACGGGACAAATTCATACCAATCATATTTTTCATACTCCTCTGATACCATTATAAGCTGTATTAGCGATTTTTCTACCAACACTGTTTAACATTGATGTACAGATTTGTGGCATAAATCGTCGGGGACGGGGGTTTGTGATTATCAATAAGAATAAGGGACGTATCCTTTGTTGAGCCTTAGTACAAAGGGATACGCTCCTTTTACTATTCAATTGATCAGCTAAATGATAATCAAAAACCCCCGTCCCCATTGATTTTTTCGGCTGCGGCGATTTTGACGGCCAGCGGGAAGAGTTCCATTACCAGTTTGAGCTCTGATAGCGGGGGCAATGTAGGCGCAATGCGTATTGTACTGTCGTTTGGGTCTATGCCACCGGGATAGGGCGAGCCGGCAGGGGTAAGCGTTACGCCGGCCTCGCGGCACAACTCGACGATATGCTGTGCGCATCCTTCAGGCGCGTAATAGCATATGAAATATCCTCCGTTTGGACGACTCCAGCTTCCGATACTCGAGAGTTCATTTTCAAGCACTTCGAGTACGTACTCAAACTTTGGGCGAATGATAGCTGCATGCTTTGCCATGTGAGCTTCCACTGATGCCTTATCGGGCAGAAAGCGTGCATGGCGCAGCTGGTTCAGCTTGTCATAGCAGACGAGCTGATATGTCAACAGAGCAGCGTGGCGGGCGATATTAGCAGGGCTTGCGCCCATGGCGGATATGCCGCCGCCTGCGAAGGTTATTTTTGAAGTTGAGGTGAACATCAGCACTCTGTCAGCGTTTCCACTGGCGGTACAGGCCTCATAAATATTTTTAAGACTATCACGGTTATTTTCATATAGATGATGGACACAGTAGGCATTATCCCATATGATCCGGAAATCGGGTGCCGCCGTTTTCATGGCTGCAAGGCGATCTACTGTTTCGTCGCTGTATGTAATACCGGATGGATTGCTGTACATGGGGTTGCAAATAAAGCCTTTGACTTCGGGATCCTGTACAAGCCTTTCCACCTCGTCCATATCCGAGCCACCCGCTCCAAGCTGCACTGGAAGCATCTCTATACCGAGCGTTTCACACATATGAAAGTGCCAGTCATACCCCGGCACCGGGCAAATGAATTTTACGCGGGGGAGCTTTGCCCATGGCGTATCACCTTCCATAGGACCGCAAAGAAGAGCTCTGGTTAGCGCATCGTGGATAAGGTTGATGCTTGAATTGCCGCCAACGATTACCTGATTTGCAGGGACGCCAAACAGTTCGGAAAATAGCCGCTTTGCTTCCGGGATGCCTGTTGTGTCGCCGTAGTTGCGCACATCGATACCATCCTCGCATATAAAGCTGCCATCCATGCGGAGCATTGGAATCGATAGGTCAAGCTGCGCTTTTTCAGGTTTTCCGCGGGACATGTCCAACTTGAGACCGCGTTGTTTGAACTGCTCGTAGCTCTGCCGGAGACCAGCCAGTTTGTCTGTGTTCATATGTATCACTCTTTCGTTACTATTCGTCACTTTCTTCAGCTTCGCCATTTGTAAATTCATCTACCAGTATTGGGGGCTCATTGATCGACTTTTGGGGATTACCTCATTGTTTGCCAACCTTGGGGTCTCGTTGACCGATTTTTTGGGGATTATTTCATCGTTCTGGTTAATCTTTTTTCAGCCTCGGGAGATCATTCTTTAAGTCACGAGAGTTTACTTAGTCAGTCTCTGAGGCTCAATTTGCAGTCACGAATGTTAACTTTCTCAAACTCGGAAGCTCACTTCTTCAACCTCGGGAGCGTCACCGATCCGTTGGGCATCAGAAGTACATCCCCTTTGAGCTTCTCGCCGCATAGTCTGGCTGCAAGCTCCAGTGCCTCATCGAGACTGCACACTATGAGCATCTTTGTTTTAGCAAAATTCTCGGCACCAAAGTCGGTGACATAAATAAACGTATGTTTTTCAGCGGTGTCGGCGTAGAGATAGCCGGTATGGGCTCCAATCGAGTACTTCTCTCGCAATGCCTTCTCTCTGTCGAGCATATTGTCATAGCTCGTTATCTGTTTTTCGGTTTCGGGTGAGCCAAAACCCTCTCTGCTTTGAGACAGCATTATCATGATTCCGCCCGGCTCTGTACACTCAAGCATATGACACAGTGTCTTAAGAGGCTGGTAAACATTCATATCCTTTGGATATCCACCCGCCGATGCAATGACCACAGGATAGAGGCGATCAATGGAAACGCTGTTCATCTCGTCAACCAGCCTGCATGCGGCGGCATGTGCTTTTACCATATCTCCGGCAAAGGCTTTGAGGGTTCTGTAATTATCGTCAACTACCACGTTGATGATAAAGCAGGGATCAAGCATAAGAGCGCCTTCCAGCATGTCCAGCTGAAGCGGATTTTCCTCAAGGCAGCCGCTCTTTACAAGAGAATTGCCGCCGCTGCCGAGACCGATGTTAAGTGAGAGTGAATGATTCGCCTGCACAGTTTCTCTTGCCGCAATGCCCGGTATAATGCTTTTGCGGCCCCCGCTGAAACCGGCCAGAAAATGGTGGAGCACCGCGCCGATAAGGATCACGCAGTCGCTGTTAACTGCAATGGAATTGAGCTTCACAGGGGTTCCTCGGCTTGTAGTGCCCATATATGTAAGATTGTTTTCATCCGTACTATTGTGATCGATCACTTTAATACGGTCGTATATTTCATCTGTGACAAGAGCCCGTAGTTCATCATCTGACTGCGCGCGATGTGTGCCGCAGGCACTTATGATGACGATATCCTCATCGCTGACGCCAGCTGTGCCCAGCCTTTCCAGAAGGACACCGAGTATCATGCTGGGATTCTGCCAGCTCCTGGTGCTGTCGCTGATTATTATGCAAACCTTTTCTCCTGGTTTCACAATGTTCTCGATCCGTTCAGTGCCAATAGGATTGTCCAGAGCAGCCCCGATGAGCTCGCAGGGCGTCCCCGAAGGGAGCTCAACCGGGTTTGGCTCCAGCACCAGTTTGATTTGTTCGTCCGGCAGATTGACTTTGAATTCGCGGTCACCATATTTAAGATAATAGGCCATTTGTGGGTCTCCTTTTATATTATGCCGCAGCCGTAGATGATGAGTGATCGCTCAGGGCCACAGCTGAAGTGTTCTTTGCGGGCTCTGAGAATAATATATCACAGCGGTGGGTCTCCCGCAATGCAAGTGAAATTTATCGTGGTAAAAATTCATCATACAACGAAAATTATTGTACTGTGAAATTGCTGGGTTGCTCTGACAAAAAGGAATGTCGACATAAAATAAAAATTCTAATATTTTTTCTCTGATGAATGTCTCTGCAAGCGGGCAAGCATAGGAACCGCCCATCTAGACATGCATCCCGACAAGCTGGATGATGCCGTCTGCCGGGCTGGTTCCCCTGCAGTGGTAAGTGAGCGAGCCGAGAGCATCGCTAAGGCATTGAAACCCGTCCCCTATAGCCATTTTATTGAAAATCATCTCGTAAAATTAATGTCAGGCTTGCCTGCACTGCAGGCGAACCGCCGCAGGCTATCGCAGCCTGCAAACCCATGTTCGCGAACATTTGCGGCTGTACCCGGCTTTCCTTTCGCTACAACAGCGTAGGGGATGCCAGAATGTCTCGATTCCATGTCCCTGCCTGGCATCATCGACGGGCATGATTGGGCAAATGGGATTCATGCCTCTGTTCACGCTCCCGTGGCTTAACCTTCTGCGTACCGGACCTGCAACATGCCTTTAGTCGTTTGTGGTCTCGGTAGCGGCTTTATGTGTTTGGAAGTAGTTGCGATACTAATGCACCCTGCAAGTAGTTTACAACGCTTGGCGGAAAATAAAAAATCCCCCTGCCCCCGATTTAACAAGCAAGAACTACTTTAAAATTCGTTACTGGCGGCTTTATTAAGCCAAAAGTGAAAACCATAAAAGCAAAGAACGTGAGTTCATCACTGCTTTCACTTCTTATTCTGCTCTAGATTTTGGTACAGAATTATAATTCATTTACAAACAATAATCAAAACATTTTTGTCACATTATGTAATTGCATTTGTTTTACTGGTATAATATAGATAAACTGTTTTAAATTCATAGAGCAAATTTAGTTTTTGGAACATTTTATCATATTGACTAGCCTAAGGTGGAAAACTTTATAAATTCTTTAGAATTCCTTTCTTTCCATTTTATTTTCTCGAGTTACACTCTTAACAGTGGCAACGATGCCACAGAAAAAATGAAAAAAATTAGGAGTGTGGATTTATGAAAAACAAAAAATTCTTAGTTATCATTGCTGCAGTTGTCATGAGCGGAATGCTGCTTACAGCAGGCGCTATGGCGGCCAACCCTGAAGGAAGTGCCTATGAGCAGTTCAAGTCATTGCTCGACCAGGATTATGAGAGCATCCAAAATGCAACTGTAAACATGTCCATGGCTGTTTCGGATAATAACGAAACAGTGATTGCTCTTGATGGCAGCATGAAGGTGGACGAAGGCAATAAAAAAATGAGCGGCACGTTCCAGACATCGGCTAAAACGACTAAGTCATTTGAAATTTACAGTGACAATGAGGATGTGCTTCTTCACCTGACAGGTTCCGAAAACTGGTACAAGACAACCCATAAAGACGAGTATACGGAGGATGGAGAGGAATACCGCAGCGGTTTTGGACACGACAGAAGAGGTAACCCCGGTGAAAATAAGCAGATGAAAGATGCACTGCTCGATACAATTATGGGCGACTACAAGAATCAGATCAATATGACTGAATCCAATGGCCAGCGTACATTTTCACTGAGTTTTGACCAGGGCAATATGCCAATATTATTGCAGACAGCATTCCAGATGTCAGACAAGCAGGATGACAAGGAATGTGAAGCCCCTGAAAACCTAAGTATGTTGCCCCAGGAGCTTCAGGATGCATTTGCTGATATGAAGGATTGTGAGTATGATATTGAATTGGTTGACAAAAAGCTTGAAAGCTTGGAAGTTTCACTGACAGTTGATCAACAGAACCGTCCTGCAGCGATGAGTATTTCAGTGAACTGCTCAGGTACTGATACTCAGGGCGTTGCCCATGCACTGGACGTTGATATGTCAATGAGCTTTTCGGATGTCGGAACAACAGTGGTCGATGAAGCAAATCCAGATGCTGCTTCAGTTACAACTATAGATAGTAAAGTTTTTGAAGGCACCTGCAGAAGGCAAGGAAATCGCGACTAATAACGAGGTGGCAGATATCCTAAACCTCTACATGTTGGCGGCTACTCGCCTTGTTGAAACACTGCTTGAGATTAACAATTTGTGGGGGTTGGGCAGCTGCGCTCAGCCCCATACATGTTTGACCAGGAGGAAATCTATGAATGAAGTAATTAAAGTAAATAATGTAACAAAGAAATATAAAAACAACAGAGGGATAGAGAATGTGACGCTGACAATGGAGCAGGGAGAGGTCCATGTACTGCTTGGGGCAAACGGTGCAGGAAAGAGCACGTTGATGCGCATTATCGCAGGCCTTCTGTTGCCTGATTCAGGGGAAGTATTATACTGCAGCCCGAATGTGAACTACAAATCAGATGCGAAATACAGCCTAAATGTGAACTGCGGGTCGGATGCGGAGCACAGCCAGGATATGAGCCGCAGCAAGGATGCGAGCTGTAGCCAGGGTACAAGCTACAGTTCAGTTTCAAATAGCAGTTCAAATGTGAGCTCCGGGTCGAATGGCTGTACTGCTGATCTGAAAGAACGGCTGTACGCTGGTGGCTTTATGATTGAACAGCCGGAGCCGTTTGGCTATATGACCGCCTTTGATAACCTTATGCAAAAGGGCAGATACTATGCCGGTGGAAGGGACAGTGCTGAGGAGGCCTTGCGTACAGTAGGGCTGGCCGGGCGGCAGAATGAAAAAGTCCGCAGTTTCTCTACCGGGATGAAACAGAGGCTTGGTATCGCAATGGCACTGACTGGTCGGCCGAAGTATCTTATACTTGATGAGCCCTCCAGCGGGATGGATATAGAAGGCCGCGCCGAGTTGGATCAACTGCTGGAAAGGCTGAAGAATGAGGGTATATCGATTCTTCTCAGTACGCATCTTGTTCATGAGGCATCAGAAATTGCAGACCGTATAACGGTCATTCATGATGGTAAAATTCTTAGAAGCTGTTTAAAGGAAGAGTTTTTGAAAGAGGAAAGTAGTTTGCAAAAATGGTACCTCGAACAGATCCATGTACCAGCAGGCAGATCGGAGGCAAGGGTATGAAAACTTTTGGGATTACATTTAAGAACGAATTTATTCGAATGCTCCATCGTAAGAAAATATATGCAGGGATGATCGTAGCTGCTATTATACCATTGGCAGTTGTCGCAGTAAATATTCTGGCCCTGGGGTGGAATAACGCGATTATATACAGTGAAGACCTGTTCCGGCTGGCGCTGGGGATTTTCACACCACTGATCCTTCCGATATTTGCGGTATCTTTGGTTGCTGATACGTTTATTGATGAACAATCAAAAGGGAGCATGAGGATGTCTGTTCTTATGCCCGATAGCAGGACCGGCCATTTTGCAGCAAAAATTGTATGCTCGATCACAGGAGCGGCGTTGATGATGCTGGCACTTTGGTTGTCTAATATTCTTTTTGGTCTACTCCTTCCTTCGCGCGGGCAATGGCTGTTATCGGCGGGATATTCCGTACTTCAGGCGCTTGGATCTCTTTTCCCGATTCTTGTTGTAATTGGATTCTCAGTGCTCGGAGCACAGCTTTTCAAAAGCAGCAGCGGCCTTTTAGTAACGTTGATCGGCCTTGCGCTGGCTATGAATATGAGCCGGCTCTGGCTTGGCAGGTTTAATGGTTTTCTGCCTGTTAACTGGCTGGGTGCAGGGGCTGATTTTATCTATCTTCCGATAGGAAACTTGCTTATCACACTTTCATCAATGCTGCTGTGGACGGTCTTTACCTGCGGGATCGCTTTACTGCGGTTTGAGCGGCGGATGGTATAGTATTCACAAGTTAGCTATATTAAGGTAATATTATATAAGAGAGGGGGAGTCTGAGATGTCGACACGGGTCAAGATATTCATATCATACCTTATAATGGGTATAGTGCCTTTAATCCTGTTTTTAGGCATCCTTTCCTTTACCGTGCTCAGAACTGTAACAAGCAACCCCTTCTTAATGAATGTAAATGATAATCATGAAAGTTTTATTAAATGTATAAATCGACTATCCGGGCTTGAGATATTGGCGCAGGAAAACCCCGAAGGATTATTCGACAAGGACATGCTGACTGATATTGATAAAATCACTTCGGAGTTTCGAATAGGGATAGTTTTGGTTGATGGCGAAAAAGAGCAGTTTTTTGCTTCAGGTATTCTCGAGGGGAAGGATCTGGTACAGAAAATCACATCATCAAGGATCACAAACCAGTTTGGTTCCAGGAAACATTTTGAAAGCGAACCTTCCATATTTCCTAATTACTACCGGCTTAATGTTGATAGTGATTATCTGGTTCTGGGCAGAGAACTGGAAAGAGACGTTGGAATGCTTTATATTGTTGTGGAGGCAGAACCTACCGAGCACATTTCTGATAAGTTGCCCGAGAGATTTTTGAATTTACTGTTCTTAGGAACACTGGGACTTATTGTGTTAATGACCTTTTTGGTCACGCGGGGCATGATGCAGTCACTGAAAACGTTAAAGAACGGAGTACGCCATATTTCCGATGGTGACCTTGACTTTAGTATAAAGACAAGAAAACGTGACGAAGTAGCGCAGGTGGTAAATGCTTTTGACGAAATGCGCCTTAGGCTGAAGGCCTCAATAGATGCCCAGGTCAGGGAGGATGAGAGCCGCAGGGAGCTGGTTGCAAATATTTCTCACGACCTGAGGACCCCTGTCACCGCAATTAAGGGGTATATTGAGGGATTGATCGACGGTATGGCCAATACGCCTGAAAAAAGGGATAAGTATATGAGTACCATACTGAGCAAGACAATAGCCCTTGACCGGATGATTGACGATTTGTTTTTGTATTCCAGCCTGGATGTCGGCAAGGCGAATTATCACTTTGACAATGTTCCTGCTCTGGACTTCTTTAAGAGCTTTTGCAATGAAACAAAGCTGGATCTCGAGGAGAAGGGCTTTAATGTCCAATGTATAATTGAGATACCCACGGGTATTACAGTCAGGCTGGATCGAAGCATGATACAGAGACTGCAGCATAACCTGACCGAGAATGCTGTCAAGTACTGCAAGGAGTCAGGCCGGAGGGTGATATTCTCTGCGGGCTTTAAGGATGGTGCTGTTGTTTGCTCAACAGAGGATAATGGCACAGGTATTCAGGCAGATGCGCTTCCTAATATATTTGAACGTTTTTACCGGGCTGATGCCGCAAGGACCTCCACTATAGGCGGGACCGGGCTTGGCCTTCAGATATCCAAGCGGATCGTTGAGGATCATGGGGGCATTATATGGGCGGAAAGCATCTATGGAGAGTTTACGCGCATTTCATGGACGCTGCCGGTTGAGGCTGGGACTGGTGGGGCGTTGGCTGCCGGGACTGGGACGGATGTGGTGAAGACGGGTGAGGCGGGGACACCTGGGGCGAAGGCGGCTGAGACGAAGACGGGTGGAGCAAGGATGAACGAGCTTGGTGCGGCCGATGCGCTGCCTGCTGAGGCTGGTGCGGCGGGGATAGGTGGAGAGCTGCCGGCCGAAACTGTGGCAGCTGAGTCAGAAACGGATGGGGGTAATACACAAAATGCCTGACAGTATTCTAATAATTGAGGACGATATCAGTATTGCCGAGCTTGTGAGGGATTACATTGAAATAAACGGGATGCAGGCTGAAATGGCCCATACCGGGAGAACCGGACTTGCAATGGCGCTGGAGAAGAACTATGACCTGGTTCTCCTTGACCTGATGCTGCCTGAAATAGATGGTTTTGAGGTATTGAAAAGAATAAGGGAGGCCAAAGACACTCCTGTCCTTCTTGTGTCGGCAAGGAGGGAGGATATTGATAAGATCCGCGGTTTTGGACTCGGCGCGGATGATTATGTCACAAAGCCTTTCAGCCCCGGAGAGCTGGTGGCAAGAGTTAAGGCCCACCTTGCACGCTTTAGGCGTCTGACCGGGAAAACCGTAACCCGGGAGGTAGCCATCCGTGTCAGAGACATGGAGATCGATCCGGATGCACGTACGGTAAAGGTGGAAGGCAGAATTGTGGATTTGACCTCGAAGGAGTTTGATATACTGCTGTTTCTTGTAAGGAACCCAAACAAGGTTTTTTCCAAGGACCAGCTTTTTGACCGTATATGGGGACTTGAGTCATTTGGTGATACCAGCACGGTCACTGTACACATAGGCAAGATCCGTGAGAAAACCGAACCGGACCCCAAAAATCCGCGATACATAGAAACGGTGTGGGGTGCGGGGTACCTTTTCAGGATATGAGCCAGGATATATACTGTAGTTATCATGTTGTAGTTATCAGGCGACAGGTATCATTAATGCATGGCTCACCGCCACCGAAGTGTTATAAGCAAAACAGATCAATGACTTTCATCTTTATAGATCTTCAATTTTTCATTCAATACTCTGCTGTAATGCCTCAGATACAGGAATACAATAAGGACACCACATACTTCGGCTGCCAGACAAATTGCAGCAATCAGTATGAAGGAGCGTGTACCTAGCAGATACGAGCCAATAGAAGTACCTGCAGCAATGACGAGGATAAGCACGAAATAACCAGGTATATTGCTGCGAGGCCAGATTTTTTGGGCTAAAACAAATAACATCTCAGAAATAAAGCATATCCCGACACCCAACAATATTGATTTTAGCAGAGTAAGTGTCACAAAGGCCTCTTTAGCAATGGCCAGAGCGCTAATCAAATATATAGCTGTTGAAATGGCTATCGCATAAATGAAGCGGATCCATGTATCTTTAGTAATGATCATGTTATGCACAACCTTTCCTTAAAACTCTTTACAAAATTTCTTGAAATATCAAGCGGCAGCTTGCAACCATTCATGTAAATCAACAGATTGCCTTTAAACATCGGAGTTATTGACCTGATTTTTCTTATATTTACTATTTCAGATTTATTTATTCGTATGAAGCTTTTTGGCAGCAGCCCTTCCTCCAGCTGATATAGCTTATATTTTATTTTCAGACTGTGCCCATCTTCAAGATTAATATAAGTATCGTTACGCTGTGCATTTATATAGACGATATCCTCAATGGCAACAGGCACCCAGTCATCACCCTGCCTGCCGAGGAACATGTTAGCCGGAACATCTTCACCCGGGCTTCCCTGCAGAACGTTGATAAGCGTATGGACATAATCTATTGTAAAAATGATAACGAGTCGACAATCATCATTATAGTCCATACCTTTTTCAACAACTACTATGTCGGCCTCTTCTTTTACTGCAATATGATTATTGCGTAATAGATTTTCAAGCATCAACTTATACTGGCTCTGACATATAAGTTTTACATCCATTTATGACCCTCGACTCTCATATTTCTTTCAGTATACCATAGTCTGAGATGCTAATATGAACGATTATTTTTTACTGCGGCTTATTACTATTACTGAAGCTATGTAAAAAACAATGCCAAACATAGCAAGAACAGGTATTATCTCTGAAGATGTCAGCAGTTGGTCTCCAATAGTTAACTCTATTCCGTATTGTTCTTTGAAATATGTCAGCTGTTCTACCGGGCCACTTCTAAATACTGAGTTTATCGCGTCCTCCATAAATATCTGGCGTAAAAGTGATGCGGCCTGAGCGAGTGGAAATATTTTAACTGCCGATGAGATGCTTTTTGATAGCATGCCCAGCGGCACGAACAGTCCTGCCAGGAAGCCGATAAGAGTATTTAGTATAGAATTTAGTATCATTAATGAGGACTTTGACTTCAAGAGTGAAATAATGAAAAAGGAGAAGCCGGAAAATGAAAAGATAGTAAGAGCGATAATCAATGTTGCTTTAATGAAATTGCCCAGCGGCATGAATTGTCCACCGTTAGCGATAATATAAAATTCACCCAGCAGCAAAGTGAGCATCGTCATGATGAAACCTAAACCGAAGGCAGCCAGAATATAACCGAGTACCAAGTTTACGCGTTTTACAGGTGTGACGAAAAAATCATCCTGAACCATATCTACAAGGTCATCCACCTTAAAGCATAAAATCATAAGTGGTACACTGACAGCAGGGATGCATACCAATCCGCCCAAAACCCAGTTCATGATCAGTTGGTCCACATTTCCGAGCGGTCCCATTATATCCCGGACATTTTTTATCTGAATGTCACCCAGAACAAAAATGTAAAGCGCAAGGACAATAAAAACACTTAATACTGAGAACATGATGGTGCCGGGTTCTCTAAGGTAACGCCTGATATTTCTATACGCAAAGCTTATTGTTTTCATCCGGGTTATCCTCCTTGATAATGTTAATAAAGACATCATCCATATTTCCTCTGATAACTTCAAAGGAGTTCAGATTATCTTTGACTGTGCTTATTATTTCCAACGATTCAAAGGCATGCTTTATTGGAATTATTATGCGGTCTCTGTCTAAAATGTAATTATGCTTTTTCGCTTCAAGCTGCTCACACATTTTAGGAATATCAAGAGGCATAACTACCAGACGATCATAACTGTATTTGAGCCGCAGCGTTTCAGGAGTGTCTTGCTCCTTGACCGTGCCTTTATCTATGATTACGACATAGTCTGCCTTTGCTGCTTCCTCCATGTAGTGTGTAGTGAGAAAGATTGTCAGATTATTCTCCTGACGGAGCTTATCCAGCACTTCCCATACTTTTTGCCGGGTATGTGGATCGAGGCCTGTCGTTGGTTCATCTAAAATCAAGATTTTAGGCGTATGTATCAATGCTCTGAATATGTCGGCCTTTCTTTTCTGGCCGCCACTCAGGCTGCCATAACGCTTATCCAGTATTTCACCGGCATCGAGGGCGGAAGACAGTTCGGAGATCCTTGTGTTCAATTGTTTTTTCCCTAACCCGTACATTTGGCCCCGTGACATCACATTTTCGCGTACTGTTAAGAACTTATCAAGGGTGTTATTCTGGAATACTATACCGATACTTTGTCTTATTCCCTGATCATCATGGTCAAGCTCGTGGCCATTTACGACAACCCTGCCGGATGACTTTCCAAGCAATGTTGAAATTATGTTGATTGTTGTAGATTTACCTGCGCCATTTTCACCTAAAAATGCGAAGAAGCTTCCTTCCTCGACAGAGAAGCTGATTCCTTTTACTGCCTCCTGTGTACGGTAACTTTTTTTCAGATCTTTTACTTCAATTATTGCAGCCATATCATATCAAGACTCCTTTCATAACTGCTATCATATTATTTAATGCATGGGGCGTTCACAACATTTTTAGTGTAAGATGTGTAAATACCGTGGCAAGATGATATTATAGAGGGCTGGATAGATGACATCTAAGCTAAAAGTGTGAAAATATCGTGGCAAGATGATATTATAGAGGGGCTGGATAGATGACATCTAAGCTTAAAGAGTGAAGATATCGAGGCAAGATGATATTATAGAAGGGCTGGATAGATGACATATTAAAGCTCAAAGAATGTAGATGAAGGAGCAGAAATGTACGAACTGATTATTTTTGATATTGACGGAACAATGATCGATACTGAGAAGGTAGTAATGGAATCATACAACTACGCAATGTATGAGGAACTAGGCAGGCGGCTTACGGATAAGGAACTGTCCCTTGCCTATGGGGTACCGACAATACAGGCAGTGGAGCGGTTAGGGGCACGCGATATTGAAACGGTAACCCGAAGGTATTTCGATAGTCTTTTAAAGGCTTTCAGGGATGGGGTAGGTATCTTTGACGGTATAACCGATGTTCTGGAGGAGTTGAAAAAACGCGGGATCAAATGCGGTATCGTTACGTCCAGAAACAGAGAAGAAATATCCAATGACACTTCGCTCAAGGCCTTGCTTAAGTATTTCGACCATGTAGTGTGTGCTGAGGACACGGTAAAGCATAAACCGGAAGCGGAGCCGGTTTATAAGCTTGCAGAAATGTCGGGAGTCGGACTTTCGGAAATGATTTATCTGGGAGATACCTACTATGATTATATGTGCGCAAAAAATGCAGGAATAGAGTTTGCGCTAGCATTATGGGGCGCAAGAAATACAGAAGGAATAAAGCCGGAGCATGTTCTTGAAAAACCAGATGATCTGCTGGACATACTTAATCGGGGCTGATTCGCGCAGGGAGCCGATTCGTGCAGGGGAGGGCTGATTCGTGCGGGGGGCCGATTCGTGCAGGGGGCCGATTTGTGCAGGGGGCCGATTTGTGCAGGGGGCCGATTTGTGCAGGGGAGGGCTGATTCGTGCAGGGGGCCGATTTGTGCGGGGGGCCGATTCGTGCGGGGAGCCGATTTGGTACCGCTGGGCCGTGACTGTCCCCGAAGCCATCGAACCCCCAGACTCAAAGCGTTGTTTAAAAATTCAGTTTTTGGGCACTTTTGTTGAAATTTTATTGAGTTTTCATTATAATTGGCACGTATAATTCAAACTTTGTGGCATTGTGACTACCTGCAATAGTATTATCGTGCCCAATTATCGAAATTTTAAACATAATTGAAATTGAACTTGGAATGTAAACTCGAAGTTCGATACTTAAGATTAAATACTTAAGATTAAATACTTAAGATTAGAATGGTGTATAGCTCAGCTACAGTAATCTCATGAGGTGCTGTAGACGTCGAGGACCTTTGCCACATAGCCGTCATTCCCTGATCTGGCGAGCAGCATGAAGGATTGCCCTGCGCCCGGGATCTCTACCTTGTACGCCTGTGTATTGTCGCCATTCATACCTTTATAACCATTGATTCTTATATTATCCATATCAGCTACACCATAATCCTCAAGTATTAGCGCAACGCTTTTTTCCAATTCACCTGTCGGGCATTCAAGCCGTCTTAACCTGCTGAGCGCTTCATCCATTTTATCCATTTTGTGATCCTCCCGAAAATATTGTAAATCTTACTTGCTCATTGATAGTATTGTCCAGCTTATTGTGTTATAATGCATAATATTGAGTGATATCCGATACATCAACATCCTGTGAGGTGACTTATGATCACAAGGTTTATCAGCTTGCTATGGCCTGATGAGGTATCTGCCACTGCCGGTATGACGAAGAACTTGAAGGAAGATGCAATTGTTAATCTGGATCTTGAAGGACTCTGTATAAGCATTGCAGATGAGAAGGAATACATTGTGGATTTGAAAAGATAAAAGCAAATTTACCATAATTATGTGACATCTGCTAATGCTATACTTATTATGCATATATGGTGGTATTTGTTATACATACTCATATAGCAGTTACTACAATTCATATATAGCAATTCCTGCAATGCATATAGCGTTTCTTGATATACTCATATAGCAATTCCTGCAATGCATATAGCGTTTCTTGATATACTCATATAGCAATTCCTGCAATGCATATAGCGTTTCTTGATATACTCATATGGCAGTTCCTGCAATGCATATAGCGTTCTTGATATACTCATATGGCAGTTTTCTATTAACATATTGCGGCCTCAGTTCTAGTAATCTACATCCATAGCTTTGGTATAATTTTGAAAATTTGAGCAGAATTTTAAATAATGTGTGTATTCTTATCGAATTTGATGGGACTTCTACATGATAAGTACGCATAATTAAGGCTTTATTGCATTATGACAACCATGTTGCCTTAGTATCCACACATTACTTGAAATTATACTCATGCTAGTGCTAACTGCATACTCTTTGGACATTAATGATACACATATATTGATTATTTGGTTTAGAGAAGTTATAATGTTGTTACTAGAATATAGTATCAGGTCATATAATTAAGTGATAGTATTCTGATGTGGAAGGATAGGCATGTAGACATAATTTACACGATCTTCCGGGACGGGTATGTTGGCTAGATCCAACTACGGGAGCGGGACAGGTGAATCGCAGGAACACGATGGATCAATTGCAGGAGCGGGACAAGTGAATCGCAGGAACATGATGGATCAATTGCAGGAGCAAGATAGTCTGAATCGCAGGAACATGATGGATCAATTGCAGGAGCGGGACAGGTGAATCGCAGGAACACGGTGGATCAATTGCAGGAGCAAGATAGTCTGAATCGCAGGAACACGATGGATCAATTGCAGGAGCAAGATAGTCTGAATCGCAGGAACACGATGGATCAATTGCAGGAGCAAGATAGTCTGAATCGCAGGAACATGATGGATCAA
>CAZBEQ010000022.1:27723-57115 GCA_964490975.1 uncultured Oscillospiraceae bacterium
AGCAAGATAGTCTGAATCGCAGGAACATGATGGATCAATTGCAGGAGCGGGACAGTCTGAATCGCAGGAACATGATGGATCAATTGCAGGAGCGGAGGTAATTATGAGTAAGGGTATTGAAATCATTAACAGGGATGGAAGAAGGGTCATAAAAGGACTCGGTTGCTATGAGCCCAGGGTTGTCGGAGATCTTAAAGAGCTTGTTAAGGGAAGTGCAAAAAGGTTCGGTGACGCGCCTGCTTTCAAGTTTAAGGACAGCGAAGGAAAAATAATTCATAAGACATACAGGGATCTGGATCGTGATGTGGACTGCCTGGGAACGGCGCTGGCATCGCTTGAACTCCAAGGCATGAGGATGTCTATAATAGGTGAGAACCGCTATGAGTGGGGAGTATGCTATTTTGCCACAGTTAATGGTATTGGAGTGGCTGTGCCGCTTGACAGGCACTTGCCGAGGAATGAGGCTGAGAACCTTATTGACAGGGGCAGGGTCCAAGTGATTTTCTACAGCCCGGATTATCATGATATGATGCTTGATATAGCGAAGAAAAATGCGGATATGAAGTATTTCATCTGCATGGAAGCACTGGGCGGAAAGCCATCAGATGAGTCGGAAGCGAGTGGAAGGTCAGTAGTGAAGGCGGTGGCGAGTAAAGTGCCATCAGCGGGTGTAGAAGCGGCAGCAGATGTAGGAGCGGCAGCAGATGTAGGAGCGGCAGCGGGTGTAGGAGCGGCAGCGTATGGGGAATCGGCAGTACATGGAGAACGGGCAGCGGGTGTAGGAGCGGCAGCAGATGTAGGTTCGGCAGCGCAACGGGAGCTGTCTTCAGATGTTAAAACAGTAGCTGATCCAAGGTTCATAGCTCTGCCGGAGTTGATGGAGAGGGGCAGCAAGCTGCTGGCTGCCGGTGACACCTCCTTTACAGGCATAGAGATAGACAGGGAGTCGATGTCGGTGTTGCTGTTCACATCGGGTACGACCAGCATGTCAAAGGGTGTTATGTTATCTCATGCCAATCTGGCTTCGAATGTGACATCAATAACGACGTTAATTAAAATTTATCGTACAGATACGCATCTTTCGCTGCTGCCGCTCCACCACACCTTTGAAAATACTGTAGGCTTCCTGTTTATGGTGCACAGCGGTGTATGCATTGCTTATTGCGAAGGAGTAAAGCACATCGCACAAAATCTCAAGGAGTACAATGTCACGATACTGATTGCTGTTCCTGCAATTTTTGAAGCAATGTACAGAAAGCTCCAGGACGGTATCAAAAAATCCGGGAAGGAAAAGCTTTTTGGGGTACTGATCAAGATATCAGACGCGCTCAGGGCTGTCGGTATCGATTTGAGAAGAAAGCTGTTCAAAAGCGTGTTTGCGCAGTTGGGCCCAGATTTGAGATTTGCTGTGTCAGGTGCAGCGGCACTTGACGGGGATGTGGTCACCGGCTTTGACAAAATAGGCTTCAGGCTGCTGCAAGGCTACGGAATGACTGAGGCGTCACCGGTTATTGCAGCCAACAATGATTTCGTAAATGTGCCGGGTACCATCGGATACCCTATGTACGGCATAGAAACAGCTATTAACTCGCCTGATGAGAATGGCATAGGTGAAATAATTACACGGGGCGGCAATGTTATGCTCGGCTATTACGAGGATCCGACGGCGACTACCGATTCCTTCACGGCGAACGGTTGGCTCAGAACAGGTGATATAGGCTGGATCGATGATAAAGGACTTATTAGGATAACGGGCCGCGCCAAATCCATGATTGTGCTCAGCAGCGGCAAGAAGGCATTTCCCGAGGAGTATGAGGTACAACTCAATAACATCACCGGAGTCAAGGACTCTTTTGTCTGGGGGAATACTGCTCCGGACGGGGATGTGCAGGTTTGCGCGAAGCTGGTCATTGACAGGGATAATGCAGGTGATGGCAAGGGTGGCCTGCTGCCTGAGAACGAACTTGCAGCTAAGTTTGATGCAGCTATAAAGGAGATCAACAAAACGATGCCCCAATACAAGATGATACGTTACTTTGTGATGACTCAGGAGGAGCTGGTCAAGGCTAATGGTATCAAGACAAAGAGGCATGTTGAGCAGGAGAAGGTAAAAAGTATGCTGGAGAAAGCTGGGGCTGATATGCGCAAGGTTTCCGGGCGTTTTATCGAGCGGCTCTGATCAAGAGTTCCACCTTCTTGTTTTACTTATCTCCACGGTAATCGTATGAAGCAAAATAAACGAATGTAATATTCGGTGGATGGTTTTACAAGTAATGGGCGCAATAATGCAATAGAATCCCAAACCTATTGACATAATTATGCTCGAAAATCAATTATTTCTGAATTATTGAGTGTAGAGAAAAATTTTCATGAAATGACTGCCCATTAATTAAGATAGCAGCCATAGCGAAGTATCATAGCGGCCATAGCGAAGTATCATAGCAGCCATAACATGGGATATCCTTTGTATTAATGCTGCTCTAATAGTTTTCACGTGTAGGCCGTGCACTTACCCCCATGCTCCATTGACAAGTTAAGGATATGACAATAAAATTAATGTGAATATAGCAAAAGCAGAGGAACGAAATGATATATACTGTTACGCTGAACCCGGCAGTTGACAAGACTGTTGAAATAAATAATTTCTCTGTTGGAGCTGTCAACAGGGTGTTATCCATGAGGCGGGATGCCGGCGGTAAGGGCATCAATGTGTCGAAGGTGCTTGCGAGCCTGGGTGGCAGGAGTGTTGCCATGGGCATACTCGGTGGAGCGTCCGGAGGTTACATTAAGGATTACCTGGATGGTCAGGGGATAGCTAACGATTTTGTATATATCGAAGGAGAAACCAGAACGAATCTCAAAGTCGTGGATAGCTGCAGGGGTACAAATACCGATATAAACGAACCCGGTCCCTTCATAAGCGCAAATGATCTTGATAAGCTCCTGCAAAAGCTGATTGACAATGTAGAAGCTGATTCGATCGTAATTTTTTCTGGAAGTGTGCCGAATAGTATCGACAATGGCATATACGCACGCTGGATAGAAGCGGTACAGCGGAAAGGCGTAAGAGCGGTACTTGATGCGGACAGGGACCTTTTAAAGAATGGGATAAAGGCCGCGCCGTATCTGGTGAAACCGAACATACATGAATTGGGACAGCTTTTTGATACTGTCATAAAGGATGCCGTGGAAGCAGAGAGATATGCCAAACGGCTCATCGAAGAGCACGGAATAACGATGGCAGCAGTATCTCTTGGCGAGGAAGGCGCTCTGTTTGTAGAA
The DNA here is from genome assembly GCA_964490975.1 of uncultured Oscillospiraceae bacterium. Lineage (GTDB taxonomy): Bacteria > Bacillota > Clostridia > Acetivibrionales > DTU013 > DTU013. The sequence goes on from CAZBEQ010000022.1 coordinate 31,006, forward strand.
AAAGACAGGTCGCTCCTGTCTCACGGCATTAAGGTGGGTGTAAAGAGCACTGTTGGGGCAGGGGATGCGTTGGTGGCTGCGCTTGCGTATTCCATGGACATTGGTGCTGACTTTGAGGAGTCGGTCAGACTTGCTGTGGCTTGCTCTGCCGCTAATGTTACGACATCGGGCACGCAGCCTGCAGAACGGGATTTGATCGAAGAACTGAAAAAACAAGTGAGCTTTGAATATTTATAATCCGGAGGTGCACACACATTATGAGTCAACCGTATGATCTGAGTTTAGAGGAATTAAAAGTATACGAGCCGGCTTTGACAAGACAGCCTGATTTTGAAGAATTCTGGGATTCGACTAAAAAGGAACTGGCAAAGGTACCTGTTAAGTATGATCTGCAGCCTTATAATTATCCATCAAAGGGAGTCAAGGTGTTCAGGGTTTCATATCCGGGATACATGAATGCAAATATCGATGGCTGGCTGGCCATTCCGGATGCTCCGGGAGAATACCCGGGAATCGTGCTATATCATGGCTACAACTGGGCGGCTGACGGAAACATCCATGAAACAGTCGACCTTGCGCTGCATGGATATGCCGTGCTTCAGATGCTTGTCAGGGGGCAGCAGGGCAACAGTGTAGACAATATTGTGACCTCCCACGGAAATGTTCCAGGCTGGATGACCAAGGGGATACTTTCAAAGGATGAGTATTATTATCGTGCGGTATATATGGATAGTGTCAGGGCAGTAGAGATACTGGCCTCAATGGATAATGTCATTTCAGAAAAAATCGGTGTTATCGGCGGAAGCCAGGGTGGAGGGCTTACGCTGGCAGCTGCGGCGCTTTCCGATATACCCGCGGTAGCTGTTGCAACCCACCCCTACCTTTCAAACTTTGACCGCGCTATAGATATTACACCGAGGATGCCATATCTTGAGTTGAATGAATTTTTCCAAAGGTATTCGGATCCGGCAGTGGAAGAGAAGGCCAGAAGGACTTTGACGTATTTTGACGTTATGAACCTTGCTCCTATGATCAAGTGTCCTGTTCTTTTGGCATCGGGCCTTGTAGATGAGATTACGCCTCCGTCTACGATATTTGCGGCGTATAATCATATGACCTGCCCGAAGGACATTGCGCTGTACCGTTACCATGGACATGAGTACATACCGGGTTTTATTGAGAAGCGTCTCAGGATGTTGATGAAGCATCTGCAGGATTAGCTTCCAGCGGCCTTTCCGGGGGACTTGCCAGCCCTACCTCAGTGAAATTTCAAAAGCATCGGAAAGCTGACGCGTGGGAAACGTCTCCCGGGTCGGGCATGCGAACACTTTCCTCAGAGGTATTCCTCACGGGCTGTTTAAATTCCACTTCCGCAGGACTCCCTGCCACATTTTAACAAGCCGCAGTTAGGACGAGGAACCTGTTACCCTGTCCCTCTCTACTGAGAGGAGACGGTTAGTCACCGCCTCCTACTCGATTCCCCGGTTATACTATATTTTTGCTATAAGTCTTGATTTCTGCCAGATCAGTTATGCTGTTCAATATCATCCCATCATTATTTTTAATAATTAGTGTTGGCGCTGTCCTGATCTTGTATTGCCTTGCCAGTGATGGCTCGCTGGAGGCATCAATGATCATGTATTCTACATTAGCCTGATCAAGCATTGCTTTGACTATCTTGCAGTTTGGGCAGGAGGGCGTTGTAAACAAAAGGACATTCCCGTTACTGTTATCGGCTTGTACAGGCGCGCTTGATAACCGGCGTGCATTCTCACTGATGCTGGTTGTGACGTTATCGGCTTGAAATGGATCGGCGCTAACGGCAGATGATTTTTGCCCTGCTGTGGCATCACTGCTATGCTTGTGTTCACGCAAAGCATCAATAGAGTAGACCTTTCTTGATTTGAATTCTTCCAGTTTCCCGTTGTTCCAGTTTTGCACCGGCCTGTAGTAGCCTGTGATCCTGCTGTATACCTCTGCAGGTTTTCCGCAGAGCGGGCAAATAAAATGTTCCCCCGCAATGTACCCGTGGTCGGGGCATACGGAATAAGTCGGTGAAAGAGTATAATATGGCAACCTGTAGTTTTCTGCAATAGTTCGAATGAGTTTTGCGGTAGCTTCCCATCCGGGCAGTTTTTCTCCCAGAAAGGCATGGAAAACAGTACCTGAGGTATATAGCGTCTGAAGCTGATCCTGGATATCCAGCGCCTGGAAAAGGTCTTCGGTATAGCCGACCGGGAGGTGGGAACTATTGGTGTAATAAGGCGTGGTGGAGTTTTCGGTTGCTGTGATCATATCCGGATACTGTTTAACATCATGCTTTGCCAGCCTGTATGATGTCGATTCTGCGGGAGTCGCCTCAAGGTTATAAAGATCACCATATTTCTCCTGATAATTCATCAAACGCTCTCGCATATGGTTTAGCACTTCTTTTGCAAAAGTAATAGTCTCCTTATGGCTCATATCCATGCCCAGCCATTTTGCATTCAATGCCGCTTCATTCATGCCGACAAGACCGATGGTTGAGAAATGATTATTGAATGATTTTAGATAATGCTTCGTATAAGGGTACAGCCCGGAATCGAGAAGACGTGTGATGACAGTCCTTTTTGTTTTAAGCGAGCGGGCGGAAATATCCATCAAGTTATCCAGCCTTTGATAGAATTCCTCTTTGCTTTCTGAAAGGTAAGCAATTCTTGGAAGATTAATAGTAACAACGCCTATAGATCCGGTGCTTTCACCGCTGCCAAAATACCCTCCGCCCTTTTTCCTAAGTTCTCTTAGATCCAGCCTCAGCCGGCAGCACATGCTTCGGACATCACTTGGCTCCATTTCACTGTTGATATAGTTTGAAAAATAGGGAGTACCGTATTTGGAGGTCATCTCAAACAGCAGGCGGTTATTCTCCGTATCAGACCAGTTGAAGTCTCTCGTTATGGAATAGGTTGGGATAGGATACTGGAAGCCGCGCCCATTTGCGTCACCCTTGAGCATGATCTCAATAAAAGCTTTATTTACCATATCCATCTCAGGTTGGCAGTCTCTATAACAAAAATCCATTTCCTTTCCGCCTATGATCGCTGGCTGATCGGCGAGGTCCTTAGGTACTGTCCAGTCAAGGGTTATATTTGTGAATGGGGCCTGGGAACCCCAGCGGCTGGGGGTATTGACACCATAAATAAAGGACTCTATAGATTTTTCGACTTGGTTATAGGTTAAACTATCTTTTTTTACAAAAGGAGCGAGATAGGTGTCAAAGGACGAAAAAGCCTGCGCTCCAGCCCATTCGTTCTGCATGATGCCGAGAAAATTGACCATCTGGTTGCACAAGGTCGACAGATGGCTGGCAGGAGATGAGGTGATTTTACCAGGGATACCTCCAAGCCCTTCCAGGATCAGATCCTTCAAAGACCAGCCTGCGCAATAACCGGTAAGCATGGACAGATCATGGATATGAATGTCACAGTTGCGGTGGGCATCGGCAATCTCCTGATCATATATCTCAGAGAGCCAGTAGTTAGCTGTTATAGCACCGGAATTGCTCAGGATCAGGCCGCCTACCGAATAGGTCACCGTTGAATTTTCTTTAACGCGCCAATCACTTGCCTTAACGTAATTATCAACAAGATCCTTGTAATTGAGCATTGACGATTTTATATTACGCATATTCTCATGCTGCTTGCGATAGAGGATATATGAACGCGCAACTTCAGTATAGCCTGCCTGTATAAGCACGCATTCGACACTGTCCTGAATATCCTCCACATTGATCACGCCATTTTGGATCTTGGACTGAAAATCTGCAGTCACCTTTAATGCCATAAAATCTATGATGTTTTCATCCCAGCTGATATTTCTGGATTTAAATGCCTTTATCATTGCGGTTGCGATTTTGTCCAGCTTAAATTCGGCAATGGAGCCGTCTCTTTTTTGAACCTGATATGTATTCATAATAATCCTTTCGTAAAAGCAAAATATTTTGGCATAAAATGCGCATGAGAGCTTCACAAGGTTTAAATTCCTGTAATGCGTACACTTGTATTTGGGATAACAGGTAAAATGCTTTGCCTGAAAGCTTCCATTTCCTCCGTATTATAACCGTGCAGTCCTGGCTGTAGTACGTTGGCTGAATCCTGAAAGCTCTGTAAAAATAATCTGGATGTATCTATATTCCATGCATTGAACTGCAATATGTTCTCCTTTTTATGTAATTCGCGTACAATTGTTGACCTGAATTCGTAAGAGATATTGCTTTTTTGTATAAGCGAGATACTTCTTCTGAATGGAGAAAGATCTATAGATTGATGCCCACATGTTTCGGCATACCGTGAAATGCAGTTTTTTATATCCATAGCAACATAATCAATGAGCTCGAGATCCAGCAACTGAGCCAATCTATCAGGGAAACCGCCGTTAGTGTCAAGCTTGACCAAATAGCCCAAATTTTTTACATCCTTAATAAAATCTATTATTCCATCCTGTATTAATGGTTCTCCGCCGCTAATGCAGACTCCTTCTATAATATTGCATCTTTTTTTCAGATATGAGATAACCTCGTCAATAGTGAAGCCTGTTGGTTTGTTGGGGTCTGCAAGCGCCAGCTGGGCGTTGTGACAAAATGGGCATCGGAGCTGACAGCCCGGTGTAAAGAGGGTACAGGCCAGTTTCCCGGGATAGTCAAGTAGCGTAAGCTTTGTCATCCCTGCAATTTGCATTACGTTTATCCTCCTTTCCATAAAAATGAGCCATGTTCTTCGTCGAAATATGGCTCATCACAAAATTTCCAAATCAACACCACTTCCTTGCGACGAAGAAGTTCCGAATGTTCAGTAGGGACAGGCAATCGGACTTGTTGTCAAGCAACACACCGTAGCGGCACTGTGTAGGATTTTCACCTTACTTCTCCTAATCCATACTATATATTGTAGTTGATTTTATCACAGTACATATATATTGTAAATAGTTAAACTAATAGATTTTATTACATAACTTTTATGCATTATGTAGAAAATTTGAACTCATATTAAAATTGTAAAACATCGAGGCAGCAAACTGTGTTGAAAAAGTTTACAGGAGCTTCACAAGTTGTTCAACTTGTCTTGACTTTTTGGCACACCTCATATAAACTGAATATAATAGAATATAGATGCATATTAGGTGAACTTAGTAGCGCATAACGGAGTTGATTTTGCTGGAGAAATATACGAATCCCACAATTAAATATTTCAGCAGCGTTCCGGCTGTCCCGAAAAGAGGAATGATCCTCACAAGACTGGGATACCGGGAAGGCATTACCATGCTGAGCGACAGTGATAAAGCACAGATGGAAGAAAGCATAAAACAGGGGCTATGGTTGTGCAAGCCGGCAGGAGCGTATTCGCGAATTCCAATAACCGAAAGGACAGAGGATGCGATCTCGTTAAGCAATGGGATTCGGCTTCAAAGTCTGAGCCTGGCAAAGCTGTTGCAAAACAGCAATAGTGTAGTTTTAATGGGGGCTACGGTCGGAAAGGAAATAACGGAGAGAATCTTCAACGAAGTAAAAAATGGGGATGCGGCTTTCGGATTGATCCTTGATTCTGTTGCATCGCAAACGGCAGATGCCGTTTTGGACTGGATGGTTAAGATGCTGGACAGAATGTTGGACTGGGAAGGGAGAAAGCTGACCAGACACAGATACAGTCCGGGCTTCGGCGATTTGCCGCTATCGTGTCAGAAGGATATTTTCGGTGCGCTTCAGCTGGAGCGGCTTAATATGGCCTTAACAGAGAAATTTATGTTGATCCCTGAAAAATCGGTGATCGCAATTGCAGGAATAGAAGGAAGGGAGAGCAGATAACGGGATGGATCGGATACAATTTAAAGAACTGGTCAACAGCAGGTTACTCATTCTGGACGGCGCTACAGGGACTGAGCTGCAGAGGAGGGGGATGCCTGCGGGAGTATCTCCTGAGCTGTGGGTGTCGGAAAATCCAGAAATGATAAAGGAAATACAGAGAGCCTATATTGAAGCGGGATCGGACATCGTATACTCCTGCACGTTTGGAGGAAACAGGATAAAGCTTGAGGAATTCGGGCTTGGAAGTCAGACGGTCGAGTTGAACCGGAAGCTTGCGCGCCTTTCAAGGGAAGCCGCTTCTCCTGGCCGCCTGGTCGCAGGAGATATAGGTTCCACCGGAAGATTCATAGAACCGCTGGGAGACATGTCCTTTGAAGAATGTGTAGATATTTACAAGGAACAGGTCAAGGGACTGCTTGAGGGCAGAGTGGACCTGTTTGTCATAGAAACCATGCTGGATATTCAGGAAGCGCGGGCGGCCGTGCTTGCTGTGAAGGAAAGCTGTGACCTGCCAGTGCTCGTAAGTATGACCTTTGACGCCGGTTTTAGAACGCTGACCGGTACCGACCCGGTCACTGCTCTTGTCACGCTGCAAAGCCTCGGAGTGGACGCGGTTGGCTGCAACTGCTCCACCGGTCCTGCGCAAATGGTTGAGGTCATTAAAATTATGAAGCCCTATGCCAGAGTGCCGCTGATGGCCAAGCCGAATGCAGGCCTTCCCAGGCTTGTGGATAGCAAGACTGTCTTTGACATGGGTGCACAGGAGTTTGGTTCATATATGCAAGGGCTTATTGAAGCCGGAGCAAACCTGTTGGGAGGATGCTGCGGAACTTCTCCCGCTTATATTAAGGAATTGTACAGAGAAAGTCAGGGGATAAAGGCGCATGCCCCTGATGCCTTACAGTTCAGTGCGGTAACCTCGTCAAGGAAAACTGTTTTCTTTGGTAAAGGCTTATCTGTGGCTGTAGTCGGCGAACGGATCAATCCTACCGGAAAGAAAAAACTGCAGGCGGAGCTGAAGGAAGGCCTTACACATGAAATACGCAGCCTGGCAACGGAGCAGGTAGAAAAGGGAGCGAGCATCCTGGATGTGAACGTCGGAATGCCGGGAATAGACGAGAAAGCTGTAATGCTGCGCACGTTAACTCTGTTGGGCGAGATTTGCGACGCCCCTCTATGCCTGGATTCTTCCTCCCCGGAGGTATTAGAGGCCGCACTGCGGATATACCCGGGCAGGGCTCTGATCAATTCTATTTCCCAGGAGAAGATCAAATTGGAACGGCTTTTGCCGGTAGCGGCGAAATACGGAGCCATGTTCATACTCCTTCCGTTGAGCGATGGAGGTGTCCCTGAGAAGGCAGAAGAGAGGAAGCGCATTGTAAACAGTGTTTTTGACCGGGCTGCCGGATATGGATATCTGAAAAGCGATATTGTTGTAGATGGACTTGTTATGACGGTTTCATCTAATCAGAAGGCGGCGCATGAAACGCTGCGCCTGATAGAATGGTGCTCCGAAGAGTTCGGGTGTGCGACGATCGTGGGTCTGTCCAATGTGTCCTTTGGTTTACCGGAAAGAGGATGGATCAATGCCGCTTTTCTTTCCATGGCAATCGGTAAGGGCCTCTCAATGGCTATTGCAAATCCTTCCAGCGATCTGCTGATGAATATAAAAATGGCTTGTGATGTATTGGTGGAGAGAGATGAAAACAGCAGGAACTATATCTCCCGGTTCGGCAATACGGATAAGTCCTCTCCCAAGGACGCATCCCCAAATGCAGCTATGCAAAGCGGTAAAGAGAAAACGACAGTCGAGCGGATTTTCGATGCCGTACTGATGGGTGATAAGGACGGGATCTCGGCCTTGATTAACAAGGCGCTGGCGGAAGGGGCCAATGCACGGGATATTGTGGATCTGCATTTGATTCCGGCAATAAACGAGGTAGGAAAACTCTTTGACGAAAAAAAGTACTTCCTTCCACAATTGATCCAAAGCGCGGAGACAATTAAGAAGGGGTTCGATTGCGTTGAACCGCTTTTGAAGCAGAATCAAGGTGAAACAGAAAAGGAGAGCATCGTTGTAGTGCTTGCTACGGTGAAAGGGGATATCCACGATATAGGGAAAAATATAGTTGCGCTGATGCTTCGGAATTACGGATTTAAGGTATACGACCTTGGAAAGGATGTAAGCGCGGCGAGGATTGTCAGTGAGGCAAAGCAATCGGGGGCACATATTATAGGCTTATCAGCCCTGATGACTACTACCATGGTGGAGATGAAGGAGGTCATCAGGCTTGCTAAAGCAGAAGGTCTGGACTGCCGGTTCATGATCGGAGGAGCCGTTGTGGATGGAGAGTATGCGCGGGAAATCGGGGCGGATGGCTATTCAAAGGATGCCTATGAGGCAGTCAAGCTTGCAAAAGCGTTTTCGTCCAATATTGTTTGAGATCACGCATTGAGGCAGCATGCAGCCGAGACAGATGCCGAGACAGGTGTGTGTGGCATGATTCGCTTTACAAAAATATATACAAATGATATCATCTTAATATGTTACTGCAATAAAAAGGCAAACTTAAAATTGAAAACCTTTGATGTTTCTTCTTTGGCAAAAGGCCTGGAAGAATAATAGGGAATCGGGTGTGAATCCCGAACGGTACCGCCGCTGTAAGCGCCGAGGCCGTCGCTCGTTGACGAAAGTCAGTCACTGGGAAACTGGGAAGGCAGAGCGCGGCCGCAGGAGATATTCTCCACAAGCGCGAGTCAGAAGAACTGCATCGAAAGGATCGCTCTACCCGCGGCAATTCGGGCTTATGAAGGGTGAACAACGCACAGAAATACGGCTGTGACAATTATTTAATTGTCGCGGTTTTTTTTTGCCCGCGCATGGAGGTGAGAGAGGATTTGCAAAAAAGTACAGAGGCAGATCTTTTATCGAAGGAAAGGCAAACCCTGGATTCAGAATTTGTAAGAAAATATAAGCACGGTACCAACGAAGAAATTCTTGAATATCTCAGATCTGTCGCAAGAGAATTGGGGAAGATCCCGACAAAACATGAAGTGATGGGCTATTTCTACATTAAAAGCCGCTTGGGTCCATGGCCTCGCGTATTGGAAATGGCGGGTCTGAAGGAGGTCAGCAAAAGACAGTATGCCAAGCAGCAAAAACTAGTGGCTACGAACAGAATGAATAAGAAAAATGCAAAACAGAATATGGGTAAAGTACTAAAAGCTTTCAAGGAGATGTAAATTATGATAAAAAGTAAGAAGATTCTAGCATTTCTAGTCTTATTTTCGATATTGGTGGGAATTGGCTGTATTTCCCCTGCTGTTGCAAATGTGGTTGATCCTATTAGTGTCAACGTTGGTATATATGATTACACTGCAAGCGACATTGGTGCCGAGAATGCATCTGAAAGCGGTGTAGTGCTTGCTGAAACAACCGTGAGTGTGGATGCCGGCGCTACAGCTCTTGACGCTATTAAGGCGGCGCTCACGGCTGGAGGTATTCAGTACCATATTACAGAATCTGAGTATGGCGATTACATTGATTCTGTAAATAATTTAGGAGCAGCTATCGCCGGTTATACTCAAAGCGGATGGATGTTCAGTATAAATGATAACTTCGGCAATATGGGGGCCGGTTCCACAACTGTCTCGGCAAATGACGTACTGGAGATGCACTACTCCCTCGTCGGCTGGGGCGCTGATGTCGGCAGCTACTGGAACGGCGGTCCAACAATTACTGCCTTCAAGCTTGCGGGTGTTTCCGGAACGGTTGTCACAGATGGTCATACCGGTCAGGAGGCTAATCCCTATGAAATCTGTGTTTTACTGCCTGCGGAGACGGAACTCACAGCACTTTCAGCAGAGATAGAGACCTCTCTTCACTCTGAATACCGGAACTTCAGCATAGATGTTACAAGCCCGCAGGATTACAGCTCGGGACTGACCTTCAAGCTTTTCACCGACGGCGATTTTTGTAAGACCTGGTACACGGTCAACACCGTTGAAACCGGAGCTGAAACTAGCACGACCTTTGCAGTAACGCCCGCTGATGCAGTATTAAAGGTCTACAACACTAGCGGTGCGGCGGTTGTCCTGGATATGGGAACAACCAGGTATTCAGGTCTGCATTCCGGCGATAATTTTACATATAACGTATCAAAGTATGGGTATATCAGTAAACAGGGTTCATTTACAGCAGGCGCAAATACTGCGGTCACTGTAGCGTTAACGCCGGCAGGCGCTCCTGCTGTCGCACTTCCGGATTATACGGGAGATTGGATCAGCTTTCGGGGAAATGAGCAGAACATGGGGATCACAGGCTCAGCGACCCCTAAAATACCCGATCAGGCTGTTATCAAATGGGCAAAGAAACACTCCGGCGGCTGGGCAGAGTCTATCACACCGCCTATTCTGGTAAATGACTATCTATATATTGCAAAAGGGAAAACTGTTGCAAAAATCGACAAAGCCTCCGGCGAGATCGTAGCCACCAGCCCTGAAATGGCGGGAGCCGTTGGTTTTGCCCTCAATCCCATCACATATGGAGAGGGAATGCTGTTCGTACCGGTCGGACTGGGCCGAGTGCAGGCGCTGAGAGCCGATACGCTTGAGCTCCTGTGGGTAAGTGAGAAGGTAGGAGGTCAGACGGTCACTCCTGTAACATATAAAGACGGATACATATATATCGGCACATGGAACAGGGAAAATACCAAAGGTACATACTACTGCCTGTCTGTGACTGACGAGGATACAACAAGCAGTACAGAAACAAAATACTGCACCTGGAGGCTCGATCATACCGGCGGCTTTTACTGGGCCGGGGCATATGCAGCCGATAATTATGTGATTTTCGGCTCTGATGATGGGAGCCCGGAGGATACATATACTGAAACGGCTGTGCTTTACAGTGCAGATCCAACAACAGGTATTATTATAGATACAATTACGGGAATTAAGGGAGACATTCGCTCCACCGTATCTTATGATGCAGGATCTGACAGGATATATTTCACCACCAAGGGAGGTCAGTTTTATAAAGTAAAGGTAAATTCCGACGGGACCTTTGATGATGCGGCGACACAGGTGCTTGCCCTGGGCGGGATGAGCACAGGTACTCCGCTTGTTTATAACGGCAGAGCATATGTGGGAGTGGCAGGTTCGTCGCAGTTCGGCACTTCAGGGCACAAGTACAAGGTCGTGAATGTCACCGACATGAGTGAGATATACTCTGTAGATGTCCCCGGGTATATCCAGACCAGCGCCCTTTTGTCCACAGCCTGTGTAAACGAGACCGGCAAGGTATATGTTTACCTTACATATAATGCGATGCCGGGAGGAATATTTGTTCTTGAGGACAGTGCCGGACAGTCAGAGGGCAAGGGCTATCATCTTTTTACTCCGGTATCTCCAATGTCCAATTATTGCATATGCAGCCTTGTCTGCGATGCCGAGGGAACGATATACTACAAGAACGACTCCGGCTACCTTATGGCTGTAGCCAAAAATACTGCATGGGCGACCGGTATCACTGTTATCGGCGGTAACGCAGTCATGCCGGAATTCAAAAGCAGCACTACGGAATATGAGGTTACAGTCGACCGAGGCACCAAAAGCGTTACTGTTACCCCGACGGTCAATACCGGAGCTACTGTCACTGTAAACAATATCGCCGGCAGCGCTGAAGTGGCTTTGAATGACGGTAAGGCTTCAGTGACAGTCACTGTCACAAATGGAAGCGATACGCGTACATATACACTGAGCATCAGGGAAAGGAGCAACGATGCAACTCTTGCCGTGCTCTACGGCAGTTCAAGCAACTCACCTGACAGCAGCCTGTTTTCCATGAACCCGTCCTTTGTACCCAATACCTTAAGCTATACGGTATCAGGTGTCACAGAAAGCTTGACCTTTGTGCGGCTGTGGCTGAAGGCAAGTGACCCGGATGCATCCGTTCTGGTCAAGGCCGTATCCGGAGTTGAAGATAAAACCGCCGGCGATGTGATAGATGTCACATCAGTACATGCTTCTACGGGCCAAAACCGCTACGCGCTCTATTATTCGACTGAGCCTGTGTCTGACACAATAATCGTGGATGTTATCGTTACTGCTGAGGATGGCGCAACGGCGAACATTTACCGTGTCACACTTACAAAGAAAGTCGCCCAGAACCCCGATAACGGCGGAGGCACTCAAGAACCGACCCCGAGCGATACAATATTTACTACACTTACAAACAATATGACCCAGCGGGGCAGCAGGCTGACATTTGATGTCTGGGCTTATAACGCCGGCGGTAATAAAATCAATAGTACCGTTAAATTAAATGGCAGTAATATTCCATATACGTGGGATGATGCTGAAAAAACCAGCTATACACTTAACTTTACACAGTCAGGTGAAAATACTGTTGTTATAACAGCAGGTGAAACCAGTAAAACATATAAAATAAACTATGTACCCGCACAGAACGGAGAAAAAATTGGCCAGGCTACCGTTGCTGTCGAAGCCTTCACCATAGGCGGCGGCTACATTATCGAACCGGTAAAGGTAGATATCCTCGAGGGCAAAAATACGGCACAGCTGCTTGAAGGTCTGCTGAATGAAAAGGGTTATTCATACGATAAAACAGGTACGGTCACAAATGGCTTCTATTTGGCGGGTATCGCTGGCTCGTCGCTTTCAGCCCTGCCTACGGACGGCTCGCGGATCCCTTCTGTACTGCTGGATCATATAGGGACTGTTGATACCCGAAGCAATCCCAATTGGCTGGGGGAATTTGATTTTACGAACGGTTCGGGATGGATGTATTGCGTAAACAACATATACCCCAATGTAGGTTTCTCGGATTACTATTTAAGTGACGGAGACGTGATGAGGATCCAGTTCACCCTCGCGCTGGGTGCTGACATCGGCGGCTCCGGTGCTACGGGTGGCGGCAGCGACTTCTATTGCGTTGCTGACAAGGATAGGCTTGTGGCACTTCTGGCTGAGTATGGATGCGCTAAAGTACCCAAAACTGTTCTTGACACGATGATGAAGCTTAACGCAACCGCTTCGGAGGTCAGCAGTGCTATAAGCACTCTGACTACAGGCGGTGGAACCCCTTCAGGCGGGACTTCTGCCGGTATGACAGATGGAACGGCAGTTGAAGATACAAATGAAATTATTATACCTGAGGCAAAAATTCAAAACGGAGTGGCAACATCGACTGTAACTACGGCAGAAGTAAGCACAGCGGTTAAGGCTGCAAAGAAGAGCGGAGCAGCGTCAATCGTTATAGAAACCAAAACAAAAGGCGATGCAGAGAGGGTCAATTTAAATTTGCCTGCAGCGTCTATTGCTGAAATCATAAAGGAATCCGGCGCAGCTATTGCAGTAAAAACAGAAATAGGCGAAATAAGCATATCAAACAAAGCATTGTCAAAAATAGCAGAACAGGGCGGCTCTTCTGTGAGTGTTGGTATCGAGAGGCTGGACAACTCGGCCCTATCCGCTGAAAACAGAGCTATTGTGGGTGACCATCCTGTACTTGACCTTTCCATAGAGATAGATGGTAAAAGGGTTACGAATTTTGGAAAAGGGATAGTGACCGTATCCCTGCCTTATGTTCCGAAGGCAGGAGAGGACACCTCCAGGCTCAAGGTCTATTATATAGACGGGAACGGAAAGGCGGCAGAGATGCCGGGTACGCATTACGATGCCAATACCGGATGCATAGTATTTACAACTGATCATTTTTCTATTTTCGCTGTCGTATATGATAAAAACAAGATCACTTTCACAGATGTTGCGCAAAGCGATTGGTTTTATGATGAAGTTAGCTTTGCTGTGGAGAAGGGTTTATTTAACGGCACCAGCGGTACAGCTTTCAGCCCGGATGGGAGCATGAGCCGTGCCATGGCCGTAACTGTGCTGCACAGATTGGATGGAAAGCCTGCCGGAGCTGCAGCTGATAAATTTGCGGATATACAAAGCGGGATATGGTATAGCAGCGCAGTTGACTGGGCGGACGGAAACGGTATCGTATCAGGCTGCGGGAACGGACTGTTCGGAACGAATGACAGTATGACCCGTGAGGCCCTGGCTGCTATTTTATACCGATATGCCAAGTATAAGGGCTATGATGTGACAGCTGCTTCAGCGCTATCATTCTTCAAGGATGAAGACCTTGTTTCCGGTTGGGCACGGGAAGCCATGAGCTGGGCAGTCGGCACCGGACTTATCGGCGGCACGGACAATAACACTCTTGATCCTGTCGGTACGGCGACAAGAGCACAAACAGCGGCCATCCTGAAGAGATTTGCCGAAAACCTCATGAAATAGGAGTAATTACATGTATAACCGTATGACAAGGAGAGTTTTTGCTTTTGTAGTCGTCATTTTGCTGCTTTGCAGCTCTGTGCCGGTACTTGCGGAAAACGGCACGGAGCTGGATGCGGTTTTAGCTGATACAGCTGAATATATATCAAGGACAGTGAAAAGTCCGCAGGTCGGCAGTATTGGCGGTGAGTGGGCGATCCTGGGGCTTGCGCGCGGCGGCTGTTATGTGCCGGAGCAGTATTACCGGGACTACTATGCCACTGTTGAGGAGTATGTCAAAGCCTGTGGAGGAGTTCTTCATAGAAAAAAATATACGGAATACTCAAGGCTGATCGTAGCGCTGACCTCGATCGGAAAGGATCCCCGTAATGTCGCAGGCTATAATCTTTTAACACCGTTGGGCGACTATGACAGGACCATATGGCAGGGGCTGAACGGCCCCATATGGGCGCTGATCGCCCTGGACAGCGGTAATTATGCCATGCCGGAAAATCCTGATGCAAAAATACAGGCAACGAGAGACATGTATATAGACCGTATACTTGAGTGCCAGCTTCCCGATGGAGGCTTCTCACTCTTTGGCGGTACTGCTGCAGCATCCGTGGGAGATGGTATATCAGATCCCGATATAACCGGAATGGCGCTTCAGGCGCTGGCAAAGTATCAGGAACGTGAAGATGTCAAACATGTGATCGAAGAAGCGCTGTCATGCATGGCTGAAAGGCAGGAAGAAAACGGTGGTTTTGCAAGCTGGAACACCACCAACTCCGAGAGTGTTGCCCAAATCATAGTAGCACTTACCGAACTCGGCATTCCACTGGATGATCCCCGATTTGTGAAAAATGGGAATACGCTGCTTGATAACCTCATGACCTTTTATCAGCCGGGTAACGGCTTCCTACACACGGCAAACGGCAACGGCTCAAACCTGATGGCCACCGAGCAGGCATTCTACTCTCTTGCAGCAGTACGGCGGGCGAGAGATGGAAAAAGCAGTTTATACCGTATGAGCGATGCAATACAAGTAACAGGCATGGCGGGCGAGAGATCCAAACCGGGCGCAGGGCTTCCCGGTAAACACTCAAGTGTTGCAGCAGTGCCTCTCTGCTTTCCCGGCAAGACCTTTCCCGATATAAGTGCCCATGTGAGCCAGCCTGCCATAGAGGCACTGGCGGCAAGAGGTATAATAAACGGTAAAAGTGACAGGGAGTTTGCTCCAAATGACATAATGACCAGAGCGGAGTTTGCTGTTATCATTGTGAGAGGCTTGGGATTGACTCCAAGGATGATGGATGTATTTGACGATGTCCCGGAGAATTCACTGTATGCACCTTACATAGGCACAGCCTATGCCTGCGGAATAGTGAGCGGAACATCAAAGACTGCTTTTGATCCCCATGGTACGATTACCAGAGAGGAAGCGGCGACAATGGTAGCGCGGGCGGCAAAGCTCTGTGGGATGGATACGGAGCTTGATACGGCATCAACACGTGATATCCTGGCCCAGTTTACCGATTATGTACAAAGCAGCAGTTGGACGCTAAGTTCTCTTGCTTTCTGCTATCGTGAGGATATTATCCCCCAGGAGGATATAGAGATCATGCCAAAAGCTGCCGTCAAACGCTGCGAGATAGCGGAGATGCTGTTTAGGATGCTTGGAGCTGCAAATTTGCTGTAACGGAGGCATTTGATGAATAAATACAAAACTAAAATAATCATCGCATTAATAATTGCCGCAGTACTGGCGGCTGTTTTCTGGTGGGGCGGCAACGCCCCCGGAATGCGTGGCTGGAGCATAGATGCCGAACCAGGCGCAACCGAGTCTGAAGCACAGCCGACGACTGGGGCATCAAACAAACAAGAGACCGGCACCGAAGCACAGCCGGCGACTGAAGCACCGAACATACAAGAAACTGAGTCTGGAGCACAGTCTGTGGCTGAAGCACCAATTATTAAAGGAACTGTGCCGGAGACCTCTGAAATACATGAAGATATATCACCAGATGCTATTGCAGAAAGTACTTCCGAGTCGGATACACCTGGCACGGCTGAGGGTATTTCCACGCATGAAACATTTTCCAAGCCTGAGCCGGAGCATATTGCTGAAGCCTTGACACGCCCCGGCGGAACTGAGGGTGGGCTTACCGCACAGGAGAAGCTTGATCTGGCGGCTAAAATGGCGGGAGAGCTCCAAAAGGGTGTGGAACCCGGCAATGCCGAATACTCTCAGGCACAGGGCATGACGATAGATCCGGAAACCGGCAAAGACAGGTATTTGACCGATCCTGTGGCTGAGGGCAGACCAGTGCCGGTAGAACCACAGAATACAGTCATCACCAACAAGGCATATACCTGTACGCTTTCGGTGTGTTGCGACACTATTCTTGACAATATGAGCTGGTTGGACCCTGAAAAGGAGGACCTGGTGCCTGAGGACGGCGTCATTTTCTCGGAAAAAGAGGTGACCTTCTACGAGGGTGAGAGTGTATTCAACGTTCTTCTGCGAGAAATGAAAAAGAACAGGATCCATATGGAATTTGTCAACACCCCAATGTACAACAGTGCTTATATCGAGGGCATAGCAAACCTTTATGAGTTTGACTGCGGTGAGCTTTCAGGCTGGATGTACAAAGTCAATGACTGGTTCCCCAATTATGGCTGCTCGCGCTATCAGCTCAAGCCCGGGGATCGGGTCGAATGGGTTTACACCTGTGACCTGGGTATCGATGTGGGCGGTTATCAGGCAGTAGAAGGCTAAAATATGAAGAACGCATTTTCAGGGTATCATCCGATTGTTAATTTCATATATTTTACACTTACGCTTTTTTATGCGATGTTCTTCATGCATCCGGTCTGCCTTGCAATTTCTCTTGGAAGTGCTTTTGCTTACTCCATTAAATTAAATGGAAGAAAGGCTTTATGCTTTAATTTGCTGTATATGCTGCCAATGCTGCTGGCGGCCGCGCTTGTAAATCCCGCATTCAACCACGAGGGCGTGACGATCCTGACCTATTTGTCAAGCGGCAATCCGCTTACGCTCGAATCAATTGCCTATGGAGCGGCGGCAGCGGCAATGATCGCAGCGGTGATCTGCTGGTTTTCCTGCTACAATGCTGTCATGACTTCCGACAAATTTATATATTTATTTGGACGAATAATACCTGGGATGTCATTGATCCTTTCGATGGTACTGCGTTTTGTGCCAAAATTCAGGGAGCAGATCAAAGTTATTTCAAATGCCCAGAAATGTATAGGGAGGGATGTTTCAAACGGGAGCATTCTCCAGAGGGCAAAGCACGGCATCAATATTTTATCCATTATGGTTACATGGGCATTGGAAAATGCAATTGATACGGCGGATAGTATGAAAAGCCGTGGATATGGACTGCCTGGGCGCAGTGCGTTTTCAATCTTTCGCTTTGACAGCAGAGATAAGAAAGCACTCTGTATTATTGGCGGCACAGGCATGTACGTGCTTATCGGATTCTTAACGGGAGGTATCTACTGGCGTTATTTCCCTTCCATGAAGGGCGTACCGCCGGCATTCTATCCCATAAGCGTCTTTGCGGCATATTTGATACTGTGTATCTCTCCTGTTATTATAGAGCTTTTGGAGGATAGAAAGTGGAAGCATTTACAATCGAGCATCTGACATTCACCTATCCGGGAAGGTCGGCCCCGGCACTGAAGGACATTTGCACAGTTATAAAGAAAGGGCAATTTGTGACCGTCTGTGGTAAATCAGGCAGCGGAAAAACTACCCTTATTCGTATGCTGAAAAGCGTACTTGCTCCTCATGGCGCCAGAAACGGCAGAATATTGTTCGAGGGCCTGCCGCTGGAAGATTACGATCAAAGGGCTCAGAGCGAAAAAATCGGCTTTGTGCTTCAGGATCCCGACAATCAGATCGTCACGGATAAGGTCTGGCATGAGCTGGCTTTTGGTATGGAGAGCCTCGGCTGCGTCACAGCGGAGATTCGGACCAGAGTGGCGGAAATGGCTTCGTTTTTCGGGATACAGACATGGTTCCATAAAAGCGTCAACGAGCTGTCGGGAGGTCAAAAGCAGCTGCTCAACCTTGCGGCGGTCATGACGATGCAGCCATCGGTACTTATATTGGATGAGCCGACAAGTCAGCTCGACCCGATCTCGGCAGGCGATTTTCTGAAGGTATTGGAAAAAATAAACCGTGAGCTTGGCACAACGGTCATATTGACGGAACATCGTCTGGAGGATGTATTTCCCATGGCCGACAGGATCGTGGTAATGGATGGAGGATGTATCATTGCGGACGGCACTCCACGGGGGGTGGGTATAAGGATGGGGGAGCTGTGCCATGACATGCTCATCTCGATGCCGGCTCCTGTGCGTGTATATACTGCCGTAGCCAATGACCTTGAATGTCCGGTCACAGTCCGGGAAGGCAGAACATGGCTCGAACAGATCTCGGAAGAACGTGCTTTTAATGAAAATGCCATTCCAAAGGATACGGCATCGATGGATCAGGGAGAACCCGCCATCGAGCTTTCGGAGGTGTGGTTCAGGTATGGCAGGGATTTGCCCGATGTGATAAAGGGACTATCAGTAAAGGTTTATCAGGGTGAGTTTTTCTGTATTATGGGCGGCAACGGCACTGGCAAAACTACCAGTCTTTCCATAATGACCGGTATATTGAAACCATATCGCGGCGATGTAAAAATATATGGAAAAATTCTTTCGGATATTTCAGATCAGGAGCGGTACGATGGGCTTTTGGGCGTCCTTCCTCAGAACCCTCAGGCATTATTTGTAAAAAAGACCGTGGAGCTTGATCTTTTTGAGATTTTCTCGGGACGCAAAATAGCAAAGAATGAGCAGAACAGGCGTGTGGCGGCTGTGTCAGCTCTTTGTGAGCTTGATGAGCTGTTGGCGGCGCACCCATATGACCTGTCCGGAGGGGAGCAGCAACGTGCGGCTCTTGCGAAGGTCCTTCTACTCAAGCCTCACATACTGCTCCTGGACGAGCCGACTAAAGGCCTCGACGGACACTTCAAGGAAAAGCTGGCGGGTATATTAAAAAGCCTTAGGGCCTCAGGCATGACAGTTGTGATGGTATCTCACGATATTGAATTCTGTGCACGGCATGCCGATCGCTGCGCCATGTTTTTTGACGGCGGCATCGTAAGTACGGACAAGCCCCGCAGCTTTTTCGCCGGAAATAGCTTTTATACCACGGCGGCAAACCGGATGGCATATGGTCTGCTTCCCGAGGCAATACTTGCGGAAGACATAGTCCTGGCCTGCGGCGACCGGATTTCAGAGCCGGATATAACGAGGCGAAAGATATCCCCCACTTCTACAAGTGGCGGGTACCTATTCGGTTTGCAGGTGGCGAGCATATCTCCTGCCTCGTTGAAACACAGCATCGGAAAGAAAATTTCTCTACAATCGAGAAAATTTCTTTTGAATCGATGCGTTATAACGAGGCCAATGGACAGCGGAAATCTGTTCATGCCCAAAAATACAGATAACGAAGTAAAACCACAGAGGAAAGCAGCAAAGCTCACACCGGGACGTATAGCAGTCTCATGTGCCTGCCTGATATTGTTTGTACTTACAGCTGTATTCTTGTCCGATAGATGGACAGACTGGAGGGACTACCTTGTGAAGTTTGCGCTTGTTTTGGAAACAGCTGTCGGCCTTTCCTCCATATTACCGGGCAGGGAACTGGATACGCCGAATTTCTCTCCAGGCTCTCAGGGGAAAGAACGCAAGCTGACAAAACGGACTCTTGCGGCCATGGCAATGATACTTGCAGCTATTCCGCTGACAATATTTACCGGGATCTATTATCTGGGCGACAGGAAATATTACTTTATAAGCCTTATTATCATTTTGGAAACCATGCTTCCATTTGCATTTGTGTTTGAGAGACGAAAGCCACAGGCACGCGAGCTTGCGGTGATCTCAGTGCTCTGCGCGCTGGGTGTTGCGGGACGTGCTGCATTCTTCATGCTGCCACAGTTCAAGCCGGTGGTGGCTATCGTTATAATTGCGGGCGTTTGTTTCGGAGGTGAGGCGGGATTTCTCGTCGGCGCTGTTACAGGATTTGTGTCCAATATGTTCTTCGGTCAGGGGCCATGGACACCATGGCAGATGTTTGCGTTCGGGATCATTGGATTCCTGGCAGGTGTACTGTTCCGTAAGGGCCTTCTTCGCAAGGCGCGCGGATCCCTATGCATTTTTGGCGGTCTTGCCACCTTCTTTATATACGGAGGCATCATGAATCCCGCCTCAGTGCTTATGTGGCACGCCAAGCCTACAATGGAGGTGTTCGTTTCCGCATACATCATGGGCATTCCCTTTGACCTCATTCATACCGCATCAACAGCTTTTTTCCTTTGGATCATTTCAGGTCCTATGATTGAAAAGCTGGACAGGATAAAAGTGAAGTATGGATTGATGGAGTAAACGGCAGGAGTAGGCCTCTTGTGGTTTAATGCGGCAGGCATTTTAACAAGCCGCAAGGCTCCCTGCCGCATTAAGACCGTTACATTCTGCGGGCGGCTTCGTAGGCAAGATCAGAACGTTCACATTCCTCATCAGTCATTGTGATCTGGTAGCACAGCGGGCTGCCCTTCATCCTTTCTGAGGCAAAGCTCAGGCCGTTGGTCCTGATATCAAGGAAAGGATGGCCGATCTGCTCAGGGTCTCCTATGAGAACGATCTTAGTGTTCTTGCCAGCGCGGGTGATGATACCCTTCACCTGCTTTGGCGTAAGGTTCTGTGCCTCATCGATTATGACCCACTGCTTTACAATAGAACGGCCCCTGATGAAGGCTATTGCCTCCGCGCTGATTATTTTCCTGTCAAAAAGCTCGTCTATTTTATCCTTCAGTTCCTTCTCGCTTGTGTAGCGTTCGATTTCATCCGCATCTACCAAAACCTCCAGATTGTCAATGATCGGACGGAGGAAGGGTGTGATCTTTTCCTGTTCAGTGCCGGGAAGAAAACCGATATCCTCATCGAGCTTTACATTGGGGCGGCATACGAGGATTTTTCTGTATGGAGGATTACGTTCTCCCATTATCTTATGCAGGCCTACAGCCAGTGAGTAGAAGGTTTTGGCCGTACCTGCCGGACCCTTGGCGATGACCAGAGGAGCCTTCTGAGCGTCCATCATCAAGGCTTCCTGGAAAAATTTCTGACCGGCGTTTCTTGGTGTTATACCAAAGATCAGTAATCACTCCTGTTTGATCTTAAGTTGTGAAAAACTGTGTAAAAGCCCGGTTGTCTGTTTGAGAAGCTTGCTCATAATCAGATTATACCATACAAACAGATGTATATATAGTATAAAGCCAATTCAAGAAATAAGTTCCAATACACTTTTATTCTATTATGTTTTCAGCTATACTTATGAAATTATATTATAATTAAGTGGATGCGATCGTATATGAAAAAAGCTGCAAATGAAAGAATAAGGGCAATAATGTATCTTGCAATAACTGCAACCATGTGGAGCCTTGGGGGACTGCTGATTAAGTCCATTAATTCAAATCCGCTGGCGATAGCAGGACTAAGAAGCGGAATATCCGCCATCATTATTTTAATTGCCACAGGGAGGCCGAAGTTTACCTGGTCGTTTGCGCAAATTGGCGCGGCGTTGGCATATACCGGAACTGTACTGCTTTTTGTCGCAGCAAACAAATACACTACGGCAGCAAATGCCATATTGATACAGTATACCGCGCCTGTTTATGTTGCCTTCCTCGGAGCATGGCTACTGAAGGAGAAGGTAAAGCCGCTGGACTTGCTGACAATAGCTGTTGTAATGGGCGGCATGGTGCTGTTTTTTGTCGACAGCCTAAGCATGGGCGGCATGTTAGGCAATATCCTGGCAGCGGGCAGCGGTATTTCATTTGCCTGTCTGGCGGTCTTTATGCGCATGCAGAAGGAAGGTTCACCTATAGAATCGGTGCTGCTGGGGAACATACTGACAGCAATAGTGGGGATACCTTTTGTTTTCAAGGATATGCCCGACACGAATGGCTGGATATATGTGGCTGTGCTTGGGGTCGTGCAGCTTGGACTGCCGTACATTCTCTATTCGAAGGCTATAAAGCATGTGACTGCCCTTGAAGCAACTTTGATACCGATGATCGAACCCATGTTAAATCCTGTATGGGTTTTGATATTTTTGGGTGAAGTGCCCGGTTTATGGGCATTGGCAGGTGGTGCCATAGTCGTAACTGCAGTTACCATCAGGTGTGTCATTCCGCTGCTCAATAGGAAAGCCGTAATAAAAAGCAATGTCGATGCATGAAAAACAATAATTTCTCAAAGTAATAAATAATACAAAGCTGAATTATCCTTAAGAATGTTCGCAATTTATGTTAACCAATCATATTATTATATTAGTAATAATATGAAAGTGTGGTTTTTATGGATAATACTTTAATCAGACATGAAGAACAAGCACCATTTTCCTGTACTGACATGAAAAAGTTCTTTTGCTGCTGCATGCCGGGGCCGGAAGGACCGCAGGGCCCAATGGGACTCAAGGGTCCTCAAGGTGACCCAGGTCCAAAGGGTGACCCAGGTCCTCAAGGTGAGCAAGGCCCAAAGGGCGACCCGGGCCAACCGGGAGGGGCTTTATCTTACGCATACCTGTACCGGCTTAATACAGATCCGAGGCAGACTCTTGACGGCGCTGCGGCCCCGACTCTTGGAGGAGCTGCGATCTTTACCAATGTTGGTGTCGGCTACTTGTCAGGCAATATAGGCTTTATCTCACCAAGTGATACAATAACACTAGGCAATGGAAAGTATGATGTGGAATATCATATCGTAGTGCAGCAAGGGACACGCTCTGCCGCATTGTTTTTGGACAGCAGCACAACACCAATTCCGGGCTCGAAGTATTCAAATCCAGGCGGATCGGATATTATCGGGCAAGTTGGATTTGAAGTCACAGGAAGTTCACCACACACCTTGAAGCTGAGAAATACTGATAACAATACAATAACAATAGGCACACCATCTATATCGGATGACTCAGTGGTCGCTTCGATCCTTATTACGCAAGTTGCTTAACCAAACAAAAGTAAAAGTGCTTCAGATGATTTTCAGATCTGAAGCACTTTTACTTTTGTGTTATTTGCTCAATTTAGATGAGGCTCTAACTATGCTCATACGGATTTGTTATTATACGAGTGATTCATTCAGTATCCGATTCGCATTCTTTATTATTGGGGAGCCATGCCCAAACAAAGCGTACTCAATGGGATAACTCAATAATTTTTTTGCATCAATATGCACCTGATCAGTATTTACATTGAACTTCTCAGGGACACCAATTACAAGGCCTTTTTCTTTGTTGTTCCTAATAGCATCGCTAAAGAACATAATTTTTTTATCAGCCTGGTATAAGGCTATACTTCCGGGTGTATGCCCAGGTACATTTATAACTTGCATGCCACCAATGATGTCAATTGTTTCGTCATCTTCTAAAGAATAATCAATTTGCTGCACTACACAATTAAACTGCCGCATGTATTTCTGCTCTTCTAACATCATTTTGTGATAGTTACCTTCAATTACATTTTTCTGCAAAATGTACGGAACGTCATTTTTATGTGCTGCCAACTTTGCACCCGAACATCTTACAAGCTCCGCGGCACCGCCTATATGGTCACAATGGCAATGGGTTAGAATAATCATTTTCAAATCAGAAAGAGAAAGTTTGTTATTCTCCAATGTTTGAATCAAAAACTTTGTTTTCATAAAAATGCCGGTATCTATTAAATAATAGCCGTTTTTTGCTAACAGCACAAAAACATTGGCTTTCAATACTTCATCTTCTATAATAAATAAATCCTCAGTAATTTCTTTCATGATATTACCTCCACATTATTGCCATTCTATAAATAATCCGAACTGAGTATACCATAAAATGCAAAATAATAAAAGGACTCAAACTGTGATGGTTCAAATCCTTTTATTATCCTTTTAAATTGGTGCGCCCGAGACGATTCGAACGTCCGGCCTGCGGTTTAGGAAACCGAAAAACAAGAATTTACGAAAATTTGTGCCGGTTTGGAGTGCTTGATATAAGCGGCTTCTGAGGTTTTTACAATTTGTGCTGGTTGCTTAAAACAGATCATTTTCTATAAAAATGGTCGGTAGAAATGTCGGTAGAAAAAACCGCAGGCCGTACCGACAATAAACCGTAGGCTAATCATAACAGACAAAGTATACTTAATTCTCGAATAATTGTTGTGTACAGGCTATATTTTTCCGATAAATTAGTATAATATATAGATGTAAGTTGTTTCAGATTGAAACAAATATATTGCACTCATAGGTTAAAAGTGATAAAATATTATCACTTTCTTTGTCAGGTGAAAGGAGGTATGTGTATGGCAACGAACAGCATACTGAAAGACATAAATATTAACAGCAAGCAGCTTGGCAGGAATTTTGTTTCAGCACTTGAGAACGCTGAGAATAAAAAGTCCAAAGACGTAGTACTGAACAAAGCCTGCACAACCGTCAGAAAAGACCAGATAAAAGCTCTATTTGAGGTCAAAAAGTGAGTGACAGCAACACATTGAAGGGGTATCTCATAATAAATCTTGCTGATATGTTAACAGAAATGGGGGAGGATGCTGCAAAAAGCATTCTCCTCGAATTTTCATGCCCTGTTAATATTGATGTCGAATATTTTATCAAAAACAAGGCAATAGAATTCTCCAAGCAAGATCTGGCAAAAACTCATCTTGTGTTCTGCTCATATAAATCCGAGACTGCCTTTATCGGATATTTTTCTCTAGCTAATAAATTTATCCTAGTCAATCCTGATGTATTAAGCAAAAGCAAGCGAAAGCGCATTATTAAATTCGGCACATACAATAAGGATACAAAGAAATACATAATGTCAGCGCCTTTAATAGCCCAGTTGGGTAAAAACTTCAAATACAAAGATAAGAGGCTAATATCTGGAGATGAACTTTTAAAAATGGCATGTGATAAAGTGCGGGAGGCTCAAAGCTACATTGGTGGTAAAATCACTTATCTTGAGTGTGAGGACAAGCCTGTATTGAACCGATTCTACTCAGACAATGGCTTCATCAGATTTGGAGCTAGAGATTTGGATGAAGACGAGAAGGGGCTTATGTCAAGCAAGCAGCTAGTGCAGATGCTCAAATATTTAAGTTAACGCTTCACTATTGTGGCGTACTGTTTCACATAAGCCTCAACAACTACACCATATTTATTATTGCTAATTTATTTTACTATCTTTTTTCTCTTTCTTTGCATACAGCCCTTTCATGTATTTAGCTGATTCCTGATCTCTCTTTTTAAAGGCATGGGCATAGATTGCCAATGTGGTACTAGGCTTTGCATGGCCGAGTCTCTTTGAAACTGAAACCACATCTTGTCCACATGCTATGAGGTATGAAGCAGAAGTGTGGCGATTATGGAGAGCTCCCCATAAAAGGCACACTTTTGCTACCAGGGCTATTGAAAGTGGTATGGATGTGATGAAAACACTATCTGAGCTTCTTGGCCATGAAGACGTTACTACAACGCTGAATCTTTATGTACATAGCAGTGATAAGGCAAAGCTCGAATGCATGCAAAAACTGAATCATTTATTTGAAGAAAATGATTCCGAGGACGAATAAATTTTCCGGTTGGTGTCAAATTGGTGTCAAAACACAAAAAAAGGACTTCTAGCATGTTGCTGGAAGTCCTTTCTCATTGGTTCTTCTTGGTGCGCCCGAGACGATTCGAACGTCCGGCCTGCGGTTTAGGAAACCGACGCTCTATCCTACTGAGCTACGGGCGCATGTACCGACGGAATATAATTGTACAGTGATTCAGCTTTGTTGTCAAGTCCTAGCTGCGAAATCCACACGGCAAACGCATGAATTTCATCTATACCCAGAAATCCCATTGAGATTTTTT
>CAZBEQ010000023.1:0-11351 GCA_964490975.1 uncultured Oscillospiraceae bacterium
GAGATTCTGAAAAATATTTTTCAGAATCTCTTGACAACTATTAGCTGGTCTTAATACTTTTAATAATTGTTAACAATAGTTATCTTCCAATAAAAAAGAGCCTTACGGCTCTCTACTTTGGCTTTACATAACACTCGATGTAATATTTAACATGGACTTCTGTAATCTCCCATGCCTGATTATTTAGAATCACCATATCACCCGGCATAGGTGTATAATCTGTTCCATTTTGCTGTCCAACCTGTTCCCTTGTGTTGGCATTAACATACTTTATGTCAGACATATACATACCTCCATTATTACTTTAATTCGCTTTTTAAAGCAAGATTCCTGCAATATTAAGACTGTCAATGTAATCAGATCAGTATTTCTTTTGAATCGCCACATATCAAAATTTATGGTCAGCTCCGTCATTTACGAGAAGTCTCTCAGCCACTCCGCTATCTCTTCGTCTGTAGACCCTTCCTTCTGCCACTTGTCTATCAGTGTCTGTTCGTACTTGGACGGGTTCTCCGGAAGTTTGGCTTTCTGTTGCTCCTTCTGCCGCTGCAACTCTTCTAGCTTTTGCACTACTTCCATATCCGGTTTGCAGAATCGGCAGAGCGGCTTGTCCTTTGATTGTTCTTTCGGGTTCATTATCCATCCTCCTGAAAAAGTTATGTAACTAAAAAATTAATTTAAACACAGTGAATATTTTATTAATATCATCAAATCAGTTACTCGTTACAACATTTTAAGAAACTCCGCTATCTGTTCGTCTTTATACCCGTCATGTCTCCACGCTTTGATAAGCGTTGCTTCGTATTCCGTTGGGTTCTCCGACAACAATGGCTTCTGTTGTGTCAGTTCTTCAAGTTCCTTTACCGGCTTACTTTCATCCACCATACAGACCGACTTTCCCAAATAGTAATATGACATACATAATTATATTATAAATTGCATTATTTGACTATTGATTTAAATATTAATATAATGGAATCGGTGATTTTATGTGGCAATGCGAAAATACTTTAGACAAAATATGTTTCATAGTTGCTCTTATAGGAATGTTTGCCGGTATGATTGCTTGCAGTTATGGCGTTTACAGATTGCTCGGACTAATCAATGCTCCTGATTCTGTTCAATTAATATCTTGCATAATAACGGCACCATTAGTCGGGTATTGCTTTAACAGATTTGAGACTATAGTAAAGCGGTAAACACATATAATTGCTATCGAAACAAGAAAAGCTCCTTTTCGGAGCTTCATCAATATGCATCTACAGCCTTGTACCATGTGCCATGCAGCAATTCCTGTATCATGAATTTATCCTCACTTCTAGGCTGCCAATTCCAATAGGTGTGGCGGTACTTTTCGCCTTTTTTGGCATCCTCTAAAACTTCAAGGATAACGCTACCCGAAGCATTCTTTATTGCATTTATCGCTGTAGTAGGATCCGTTACACCTAAGTTGTAAAAGTATTCATGCGTCCAACGTTCAAGTATATGACTTTCAAGGTTTGTGACCGGCGAATCATCGGCTGCGTTTATAGGTAATCCCTGTGTATCGAAGTATATCCGCATCCCGGTTTCAGTAGTAAACTGATGTGCCCTGTTGCCTTTCACACGCTTTGCCAAACTGCCTAGATTATCAACTAAACATCTATATGTCTCCATTTTAATAAGCTCCTTTCGTTCTAATATGCATCTGTGCAAATATACCATGTTCCGGATAACAGCTCATCGATCGTGAACAGCTTTTTTGAACTACTACGACGTAACTCAACAGGTATATCGTCTTTCGGGTTCCAATAGTAGGAACGCTCTTTTTGATTTGTCGCAGCGTTTACAATCAACTCAAACATAATACCGTCTGCACCAACTTTATATGAGCTTATCGCTGTTGACATGTTGGTTTCAGCAATATTGAAATAATGCTCATGTTGCCAGGAGCCCATCATAAAAGCTTCAAGATTTGTGACAAGGCTATCGTCATTTACATTCCTGGGCTGCCCGGTTGAATCAAAATAGAACCTTAGGCCGGCAGATGAAACGAACTGATGTGATTTATTGCCCTTTACATATCCGGGCAGGCTGTGCCAACTTGACATATAACATTTGCTGACTTCCATTTCTTATTCCTCCACCATTTTTTTTAAAGCTTCGGGTTCTGTTTTCGAAAGCAATTCAAATAACCTCGCTTGC
The DNA here is from genome assembly GCA_964490975.1 of uncultured Oscillospiraceae bacterium. Classification (GTDB taxonomy): domain Bacteria; phylum Bacillota; class Clostridia; order Acetivibrionales; family DTU013; genus DTU013. Next base: position 2,185 of record CAZBEQ010000023.1, read on the forward strand.
CTCTGCTCCCGGGTCATTTCCTGAATATTAACCTCGCCGGACACTTCAACCGTTGATTTTTCGTTATAAAGGCCAGCCATTTCAAGCAGTACCTTGCCGTGTTGAAAGTTCCCACGTTTCGCCTCTTTGATAAAAGTATTGACTATCGGCCCAATTGCTTGCTTGACTAAATCCTTTACTTTCTCCTCATATGCCGCCCTGAATTCTGGCTTGGAGAACGCTGTATAATAGACATTCCTTGAACATTGAGCTAACTTGCATATATCCGTTACAGACTTCATGCGGTGTTCTGGGTTGAGCAAGACCTCTAGTATTGCTGCCTCCTTAACGGTTGGTTCATAAATCTGTATGTCTGCCATATAAATCATTCTCCTTTCAAATTACTTTTTGGCGTTTCAGTTCTTCAAATATTTTATATCGCGATATACGAAACCGCCCTTCTATGGCTTCAAACCGCTTGAAATTCGGGTTTCTAATTATCTTCAATATCTCTTCCAGCAACTCAGGTGTAAGCTTCTGGGATGGCTTCAAGCCGCTTTTCCCTTCTGCCAGCCTTATAGCTTGTTCAGGTGTTAATTCTTTGTGCCACACTATGGCTGCGTATAATGCTATGAAACCGATATCACGTGGATCATATTCATAAAATACACTCAATAAACCACCTCGACAATCTGATATATCCCTATACTTATATCTTACATCGCATATAACTATTGAAATATTTCCATACGCACCCTGATAAAACATCGTTTTTGTCAAGGTTTTACCCTCAGAGTATCCAAGTACCTTTTGAAAGAAAAAACGTTCTCCCCATCCCCGTACGCCCTCTATCACATATTACAACAGCTTTCTTATCTCTTTACGGACATCCTCAAAAATACTTTTCAGCTGTGATAATAAAACAACCTCTTCCAGGTTAATTCTTTCAGCCACAAATATTTTGATTAGTGCATCGAGTAAAGCCGGCCAATTACTGAAATAACCGATAGGGTTATTCTTTCGTTTGCCGGTTCTTTTATCAGTACCGTTTACCTTCTGCAGCGTTAGGTTTTTATCTTCGACCTGGACAGAGTATATATCATTAATCTTGACCATTTTGGTTCCCCTTTCCGTTCCTCTACACCCCCAAAGGGGAGGCGTGGGTTTATTTACCCATCGCCAGGTTCACACTTTTCAACGGTTCTTCACCGATGATTGGAGCCAATACCGTGCTATTCACGCCTTTTGTACTTAAAAGTAGATCCTTTATTTTGTCAGGTGAAACCGGCTTGAAACCGGCATCTAAAAGGATTTGATTTACGCTGGCTGTAACTATGTTGTCTCTGATCCCCTGGTCTTTGATGTACTTATGAGCCTTTTCCAGCAATTCTTGTGTCTTATAGTCGCTTGCTGTCCGGATTATAATTGTCATCGGGCACTTAGAGTCTATCTCAGAAGTGCTTGTATTGAAGTTGCCATCCTGTCTCATATTCATAATAATCTGCATACTATTCACCTCGTAATTTTCTCAGCATATCATTCGCTGCGCTGGTACAGGTTCCGGCTGCTCTTTTATGCCTCAGCAGGAAGGCAAATTATTTTTGTTGATAGGTCGATGGGGAGATACTTAATACCCCCTCTGAGGAAAAGCCGGGGCATTGAAGGACCTCGACCTTTCCATGATTTTAAACCCACCCCCCCCCTTCTCAATGGGGTGACTGGTTATCTGGATTAAATTTGTTACTTGCTTATGTATTCCTCGTACTCCTTGAGTTGGAAGGCCAGCTCGCCCTGCTTGCGTTCAATGTACTGCTTGATATCTTCAATGCTAAAGATCCAAAGTTCATCAGTCTCAAACCGTATTTCGCAATGTTCTTCATCAGGGCAAAAGCTATGCGCCACATTCCCATTCTCGAAGTTGAAGGCAATGTTTATCAAATCTCTTTTGCCGCCGTCATATCCTTCTTCAGGATCACTGTCAAATGTCTCACACTCTGTAACGTCGATTGAAGCAACACCATGCAGCCAGGTATCATTAACCATGATGTTTTTGCCTTGAACACCTCCCAGAACCTTCTTTACCTTGTCTGTGTTATACTTGCTCAATTCAAATATCATTTGCTTGTCTCCTTTGGTTATTATTGTTTTGTCTATTCTCACAGGCCAGAGCCCGCTTATAGCCTTTGCCTCGTTTTATTCCAGCTTCAATTTCACAAGCCGGAAGGTACTTCCATAGTATCCGCTCCGGAATAAGTAAAAGGGATTTTGTTATCTTGATCTCCGCTAAACGCTCCACTTTATATGCCTCCTTTCTATGCGAAATTTTGTCTTTAGAGCCGGTTACGCATATTAAAACCGTTGGTATATATTCTCTAAGCCTTGCTATTTAGGCGTTACAACATTTGCAATTTTACTTTGGCGACAGTATCAGCGACACTTGATATAAAATTTTCGCTTTTTATTGTTTATTTTCCATACAGTCCGGTTTGTATACCGTAAATCCACTCTGTATTTCTTCGCCTCTAACTTTTACCCCCCAATCATCAAGCAGCTTTATGTATGACGACATAACATCCACGATCTCAATTTGGAATGTGGGGATCCGTTTATCTTTCTCCGCTTGCGGCACATCCTGGCTGTCAAGGTATTCTGTTGCTTCGTTACACCGCTTTAGCACACGATTATAAGCTTGTTTGACTTCTCTAATTACTTCTGCTGTCGGCTCTATCGCTTCATGTAGCTTCAATTCAATCACTCCTTAAAATGGACATTCGCTATTTTCTTCTGCTTGTTCCCACCAATTATGAGATGCCGGTGCATTCTCCCAGCTGTATACTTTGTTATTGCCGGAGCTTGGCACATAAAGCCTCCTTGATGTTTTACAGAAATTGAGCCCTATTAAGCCCGTTGCACCCTCCCACCGGTTTTTAAGTATCTTTAATGCAACATCACAACCGTACTTCGCCTGATCTTCTTGTTTCAATTTTTCAAGCGAGAACACATTAGCGGCGCGGTTCGTGATATCGGCAGTACCTGAAACATCGTCATTGTCAAGGCTTGCATTAGTTTTTCTAGGATGACATACAAGATGGATATGGACATTGAACCGGTTAGCGAACTCAACCAATTGGCCAACAAAATTGCTCTGAGCTCGATAATAATTTGCTTCGCTATCCGTGTTATATCGGGCAGACATCAGGTTATCTATTAGAAACACACGACAGTCATACCGCTTCGCTGCGTACTCGAATACCTTCAAAATACTGGTTTCTTCTGTTGAATCAGCAATAGTATTGTCGTATACCCAAAACTTGCCCCGATACCACTCTTTTATCTGTTCCAGAATCTCTTTCTCGATATAGAAAATATCTTTACTTTTACTTGAATCAAAATAGCTGGATATATGGTTCTTACCTGCGGCCTGAAGGTTTATCCAATATTGAAAACGATCTGCCCGGAGCTCCCCTGAATAGGCGCATACCTTTTCACCCTCGTTAACCGCTTCCAGCATCAGTTGACCTAGTAACGTTGATTTACCCTCGCCACGTTTGCCGGTCCATACAGATAAATCTCCCATAAGGAACCCGCCTATTTTACTATCAAGCCCAGGGATACCACTTTTAACACTCGGAACATTCTTAACATCAAGCGGCTTCACGTCAGCCAGATCAATAAGTCCATAAACAGGAACTTCTTTTGCTTTGTTGTAAGCATCCTTAACTGCTTCTGGCCCTTCTCTATAAAGAAGTTCGTTACAATCCTTATATGGATGGTTTACAATAAATAGCCGATGATCTGAGAGCCTTACAGTCAGCTTTTGAATCATTTCCCTTCCGGGATCGTCATTGTCTCCGTAAAAATAGATTGTTTTGAACTGCTGCAGCCATTCATAGCATGTATCCAGCCAGGTCAAATCTTCTGCACCAGACGGAACACTTACACAGTTTGGTATACCGGCTTCATACCCTGACAAGCAATCTATCTCACCCTCAAATATACAAAGTGGCAGTTCAGGATTACACAAATCCATACCGAACAGCACAGGCTCCGTATCTGCTTCGCGCCATGCCTTCCTTTCACCCTTGTCCAGCTTTCTTGCTGGTCTGAATTTCACAAATACCAGATCACCGTTTTTATAAAAAGGAAATACAATGTTCCCTTTATCGTCACTACCCACCTTATAAGCTTCTATTGTTTTGCTGCTGATTTTTCGTAATTGCAGATATTCTTTTGCTTTATCAATCAAAGGCTCGATCTTTGTTTCAGGCCTCTTGTATGTTTTTTGCGGTTTATGAGTATCCCAGACTTCCATTCTGTCCGCTTCCTCTCCAAAATCAATGCACAACTGTCTAAATGTTCCGGCCTTGCCGCATTTACCTCTTGCACAGTTATAAGTAAGCTTCGATATATTCAAAGCAAATGTTCCTTTGTCATGATGCTGGCCGCCCTTACAATAGGGGCACAGATCGGGAATGATTTCATCGTTCTTTTCTTTATATGGCTGCAGATAATGGTCTGCGAAGCTCCATATGTCCATACACTCACCCCATTATGTTATGATATTTTGGTACTTCTCCTGCTCCGTGGATTTGGTACCGTATTTCCCTTCAAGCACTCCAATTATGTTTGTGTCATTTTTTATCAGCCAGTCAAATGTAGCCTTCCATCCTTTATTACCCTGTCCTTTTAGAAATGGAGTACACTCTATAATTTCAAACAACCGCTTCCATTCGTTGATATCCGGCATTTTTACCCACCTTTTTGATAACTTCTCTTTCCTGCTATCTGTCATTATTTGTACCGCTGGCAATGATGCGCAGATTGTATTAAACAAATCTTGAATTTCAGAAAAAGGACACGTGTGTTTAATATTCTTTTCATTCTTATCATTATTGTTTATATCCACGAACTGTTTCTTTTGCGTTACTTTTGCGTTACCCTTATGCTCTTTCGATTGGTAAAACTCCCAGTTTACAAGGGTTATAAGGGTATACTGTCTGTTACCCTGACCACTATTAACCTGAATCATACCCTGTTTAATCATCCAGTCCAAAATGACCTTAATAGTTTTCGGATTTGGCTCCTTCCATTTCAGACCTTCATACCACCCTATGCCCTTGGCAATATTCCTAAGGCTCGTCAAGTGCTGTCCCGGAAGAATCATGCATGTGCTTCCATCACGCATTGGTAACTGGTTCGGCTCATGGTTTACGGAGTATTTCAAGTATTGCCATACCCTATGATAAAGTGGAGGCATCAACCATATATCACTATTTAGTTCCTTCCTGAAGTCCTTAACATACCCCTTCATGCTGCCTCCACTTAACAAGCCTGAATTTCGACCTCGTATTTGTCCAGCCACTTCTCAAATTCCGTAATAAGTCCATCCGGCAAATATCGGCCTCTGTATTTATTATTAAGATATAATTTTAATTGCCGGTAATCGTCACATGCCGGAAATGCTCTGCGCTTTGCATGGTGTAATACTTCGCCTGAAGCAGTTCTTCTCATATAATGCCGAAAGTTACGGTATCTCATATTGTCACCGTCCGATCCTTTGAATACCTTCATTTTCTATGTATCTTTCAAAGCTATCTATATCAATGAAAACCTTGCCACCAATGCGGACATAACCTGGAATATCGCCTTGTTTACCATGTACATAGAAAAACCACTCACTAAATAACTTCTTGCCGTCCTTTGTATGTCTTTTTACCATCTCTGGGATAGTAAGCAGTGTAGCCATTTTGTACCTCCCGCTTCTCTACTAAGTTAGACCATAAATCGTGATCACTTATATTCAATGCCTCTTTTACAAAACTTTTAATTTATCAGCTGTTTGGAGTAGTTTACTTATTGGCAATTTGAAAGCTGTCTCTATCTTTGATTTAATCTCGTCCGTTGGTGTCAGGCGACCACTCTCAATCATTGAGTAATATGGTCTTGATATTCCTAGACTTTTAGATGCTTCTTTCTGTGAACCATAAGATGCTACTCGTAAAACTTTTAGGTATGTGCTACTCATAAAAAGCCTCCAATCACATTAATTTATTGTATTGACAATGTGTCTAAATGCATGTTACACTGTCTATATACTTAGTATAAACTTACAATTTTAACAAATCAATAATAATAGACACATCTTTATTAGTATTATGCAATGTGTCGATATTTTGGGAAACTCATGTGTCTAAGGGAGGATAATCAAAATGATTCGAATAAGGTTTAATGAAAAAGATAAAAAAACATTACTGATTTCCGATGCAGGTGTGCATGAATACCCAATTGGCAAATTACTCATTGATTTTATTGAACTAGATTGGGGAAGCGTCGAAAGAGGTACAAAAAAATTGTTAAGGACCTCATATCCTAAGAGTAGAAAACAATTGATAACATACACAACAGATATACAACAGTTTTTTACCAAATTAGTTATTATCCACCCTTATTTTGGGGCTCTCAAAGATGAGTTGTCAAAGGAAATACTTAATTTTATAGATTGCTTTGATGACCCTAATATAGTTGATATACCTAATGAAATCTCAGATTATTTTTCTGGATTTGAAAAAAATCTAAAATTATATCGTTTTGCATCTATAGATTTTCTAAAAACACTTGAAAATGTTCTTGATGAGGACTGTATAGAGTATGCTAATGGAACCCCGGCGGCAGAATTGTTAAGAGAATATATTAATGGAGCAATACCTTCTGATGTAGATAAATTCAGTTTTTTTAGTTCGGAAGTATGTTATTCTTTCGAACATAACAAAGACAGTAAAACTGAGTTGTGCGAGGATTTTATTGTAGATAGTAAAATTGAAAAAATGTGCTATCTAGAATTAATAAAAATGGTTAAAAACAACATAACCATAAAAAGATGTGAGAATTGTGAAAAGTACTTTCTACCAGCATCAAAGAATTCTCGATATTGCGACCGGATCTCAGAAGGAGAAACTTTGTCTTGTACTTTAATAGGTCCACGAAAGAAATACTTAAAAAGTATCAGCGGAACAGTAATGGAGGAATATAGAAAAGTTTATAAAACATGTAATGCTCGTGTTCGTAATGGGAAGTGGAAACAAGAAGAAAATGAGGTTTGGGCGAGCACTGCAAAAGAAAAATTAAATGAAGTTCTAAATGGTGAACTTTCAGAGGATGAGTTTAGAGGGTGGCTAAATCAAATTTATGTCAAGAAACAGAACCCCAAAAAAGGAGAGTGAAAATTATGGCCGGTAGTCTTGAAAAATCAACCAACAACCCCAAAGGACAGATGAACACTTACAAAATGACTGTATCTCACGGCTTTGGCGACAATGGAAAGCGACTCCGGGAATATAAGACAATACACTGCACATCCGATAGAGAAGCTCAAAAAGCTCTAGCAGCATTTGTTACTGAAATAGAAAAAGGTGAATACTCTAAACCGTGTGAATATAGCTTCGATGATCTATTTGAGAAGTGGATAAACTCACACCAGGGCGACAAGAGGCTTGCAGTTAAAACAGAAGCACGTTACCGGGAAATGTACGATCTCAGGATAAAAGATTATTTCAGCAAGTACAAACTTGAAAAAATTAATGCTGCAGTTTTAGATGAATTCTTTATAGGGTTACGTAAAGGAAAACGTAAAGATGGCCGCGAAGGTTATTTGTCAGAGCAAAGCATTAAGCATCATTTCAGGTTATTATCAGCTGTGTTTTCTTATGCTTATCGTAAACAGTTTATAAAGGCAAATCCAATTGAGTTTACTGAGCCTATCGAAGTTAAGCAAAAACAAATGGAGTGCTACGATGATCAACAAGCTTCACTCCTAATGGAATCACTAGAAAAAGCCGAATTGAAGTTTCGGACAATTATTAATCTTGATATTGCCTCTGGCTGCCGCTTGGGAGAACTGGCAGGACTTCAGTGGGATGACATTAATTATGAAAATAATACAATACATATAAAAAGGACCGCTCAATACTTATCGGACTTTTGTAAGACTGAATTTTTAGAAAATTATCCTGGTTACTTTGATGATCTTATTAATTTAGGCATCGTCAGCATCATTAAAAACAAAGCTGATACAATAAAGTATCTGGATCGTTTGCTTGACCGGAATATTATTATCAAATCTCCAAAGACCGAAAAATCATCAAGAATTATTAAGATACCAAAATCGACAATGAATCTTCTATCACAGTATCAGCATGAACAAAAAATAAAGCAGGTGAAAGCAGCTAACAAGTGGAATAAAGGCTTTGACTGGCTTTTTACCGATGATTTTGGAGATATTATGCATCCTTACACACCATCTAAATGGTTTCATAACTTTATAGAAGAACACAATAAGTCAATAATGATGGATGATAACATTCGTCAAGAAGATAAGGGAAGGTATTTGCTTAAAACTATTACATTTCACGGGTTACGACATACGGCGGCTTCTTTGCTGATTTCCATGGGGAATGATGTTGCAACAGTATCAAAACGATTGGGACATAGTAACACTAGCACAACATTGAACATATACAGTCACGCATTTGAAAAGATTGACCAGCAAGCCGCAGATAGCTTAGAATCTCTATTTACGAAAAAGAAGGGACCCGAAACAAATAACAAAGCTAATTAAAAGGTAATAGTAACGCCGTACAATCTATGTACGGCTCTTTTTTTAGCGACACTTTCGGCGACAAAAGAATCAAAAAAGCCCTCAAAAGTTCATAACACATTGAAGGAGCATAGATGATAAAACACAGTGTTTTCAATGGGTTCAAGAAATATCACAAATATTCAAAAACAGATTTCTAGAACTCCAAAACCGTCGGCTGCAGGTTCGACCCCTGTCTCCCCTGCCAGTAATCCCAAGCCTTCTGAGGTTTGGGATTTTTTCATTGAAACTGCCTTTGTTGACATTTTATTGACACTTGAAACAAAAACAATCCCTCTTTATAAGTACATAGGGACAGGTCCATTGTCCCACCTTGGAATCAAGGTGTGCAAAAACTCTCAGTTCTGGGCACCCAGTCTTTAGATTTTTTGTTATCAGGCTCAATAATACAGTTGAATGCCGAATTATGTAACTTCATCACACAATAAAATTCGATTTAGACTAAAATGATTGCCCAAAAGGTATCAATATTGCACACCGTGATATGACGGACGTGATATGACGGATGTGATATGACGGACGTGATATGACGGAT
>CAZBEQ010000023.1:11451-44023 GCA_964490975.1 uncultured Oscillospiraceae bacterium
GTGATGTGACGGATGTGATGTGACGGATGTGATGTGACGGATGTGATGTGACGGATGTGATGTGACGGACGTGATGCGATGCGATGCGATGTGTTAAATTTATTTGAGCATCATTTCTTTATATCGAAGCTGCCTGCCTTTACTTTTTCATCACCTGCAAAATCAATCACTTCACACCTTTTCATTACAAGCCTGAAATCATAATCTATTTTATAGTACAGGTCAACTTCCCCGATCATGTTTGCTGTCGCCATTCCAAATATCGGAAACGGTACTTTTATCTCTGCTGCACTACCATTTTTCACCAGTGCAAGCTTCGAAGCCTCGCTTATATCCACAGATGCCGGTTCTATCCAGGATCTGTCCGCGTAGTCTTGCATGACATCTTCAGTAGAATAACCGGCAAAATCACTTTCCTCTATGGTCAGTTCAGTTGAAAATCCATATGTCTCGTTTATTAAGCTCAGTTTATTGCCATCGTTTTCATAAGCAAATCTAAAACCGCCGATAAAATCCGCCAGTTCATTATCACTTGAGGATATACAGCTTTTATCCTTCATATAGCTGTAAATAAAGCAGTTTGAATAGGTAAAGGATGCACCGTAGCCTGGAATAACTATGAAAATATCTTTCGCTCCGTCGCCATCCATATCTTCGAATTGTAAACTTGTCATGATCCCGGAAAGATCATCATCCTTGTTCCAGAAAACTACTTCTCTGATATCATTGCCATCGCTTATTTTCAGCCTTCCCTCCAACTGGCTCGTTGTTCCGTCAGCAGGAGAAAGAATAACTTTGATCGCCTCGACCTGCTCATTCAAACCATCCGCATCAAGATCGACACTTGCACTTTGAAGCAATTCCTTATTATCACCTGTATTTGCTGTGATGCCGCTGTTATCAGCCGGCAGTTCATTATCTTCAGGATCAGACTGTCCATCTTGAGAAGTGCCTGATTTATCGGCATTCTCATCAGGTGCTCCGTTTTGCGGTATAACGGTCGTGGCTGCTGATTGTGTGTTATCTGTCGGAACTGAGTTTGTCTGTTTTGCAGTTCCACAGGCTGAAAAAGCTGCAAGCATTACTATTATAAGTAACAACAGCGATATTCGCTTGATGATGATTACCCCCCAACAGTATTAAATCATTTGTTTCTATGATACCACTAACAATCAGCCATTTCTATCAACTCTTGAAAAAAGCCGTATAAACCGGCATTACTGTTGCTGAAATGCAAAGTAACAGCACCATGAATGAACCGAATTTATTGTCATTCTTCCAATTCCAAACCGCATAGCTAATAGTGCGTATCTCAATCAGCACAAGGACTGCAAAAAATGCAATAATCGCGGGCAATGACATTTCAAACCTCCTCTATCTCTATTGCTGCGTTGATTCTATTGTCAGGCCGGTACGCCTGACTTTCAGCTTTACATCAATATTAAATTCAGTATTTTTATATTGCTCCATCCAATTAAAGCTCTTCCATTGATCGAGTGTAATAAATTTTCCTTTTATATATTTGCCTATTCCACATATATCAGAATCGTATTCGGAAGTTGTTTTTTTCAGCATTGCCGCAACTTCATTCTTGATCACTTCGTTAGCTTTATTCTCCGCCGGTATCGGATAGTTTTCATAATTGGCATTGCTTTCAATGGAATAAAAATCACCTTCCAAATCAAGCCCGATGTTGACTACAACCCTGCCACCTTTGATATCCGCAGTGATAGAAGGCTTTTTCCTTTGCATAACATTCATTACTACTAATTTGTTATCATCATAGACATCAGGGAAGCTCCAAAACGAATGATCATATTTACCTGTTACCATCAGATAGCATGATGCTTCAGTCCCATTCAACGTTCCAACCATCCTGCCGCTTTTAAAAACAGCTATTCCCATAACAACATTTTTTAGATCTGATATGACAGGAATATTCTCAGCTTCATATACCCCTTCGGGTCTGTCGCTTCCTGCCGTACTGTTATTTGTGCCAAGCTGGTCAACGCTGTCCTTTTTATTAGTGCCTGAAAGTATTGCTACAGGCTCAATGGAATCTGATTCATCCGCATAGTGGAATTCAGATATTCTGGCATCAGGATAAAAGGAGGCATAATTCTTTCCAAGCAATAGCTCATAATACTTTGCCGGATTGCTTTCAAGTACGGGTTTAACATTTTCCAGGTATTTATCAGGAGGATCATTAGACACCAATATGAACATATTAGGTCTGAACTCCCTTCCTTTCTCTATCGACTGTATATATTCAGTTACGCCTTTTTGCGCGAGTGCTTTTGAAATAATGATAACCTTAGCATGCGACAGGTTTACTTCCTTGCTAATAATATTATTGATCAGATTCAGACCGGAATAAATCGAAGGTGTATCAACTGTAATCAGAGAAGTAGTTTGGCCTTTACCGCCTCCTCCTCCGCCGCTGTCACCACCGCCTGCTCCTATTGCAAGAGGCGCTGCAAGCTGAAGCGTCATCCTCAGTATATTGGCCTCTCCTACATCAAGGCCGATAGCCAGCGGATATACAAGCTCATCAATATCACGTTGATCATAGCAGCCTGAAAGGCTGACAGCTATTATCATCAATAGCAATACAGCTATGACTTTACTCACCCTGCGCATGTATTTCATTTCTCACACCTCTTTTTTCGGGAACTTTTTCTTAAAGATGCGACAACGACTATCAGTACTGTAAAAACAAAAGTAATAAGCCATGCCAGATTATCAATATAATTTGTTTCCAATTTTATGACCGTTATCAGATTTTCAGGCAAGAAAGCAGCACCGAATACTATTACTGCAAATGGCAGGATAAGAGGCCTGGTGTACCTGAGTCCCGAGGTTTTTGCAAATGTATATACCATAAAATAGAATGTCGCTGTCAGATACAACAACGCTGCCATAGCCCATATGAACACAAATATTGACTCTATTCTCTGAAAGAAACGGCCGAAACTGATCATCCTCGCCATGTTGTACACCGGCAGAATTTGCTCAAGGGCGGATGGATAAGGAATCGATAAAATATATACAAATGAGCCGGCTATCAGAAAAAATGCGCATAAGGCAATTGTTATATATCCAACACTCTTCACTTTCGTATAGCTTCCCAGGAACGGAGGCAGTAAAAAAAGTACAATCAATTCTCCGAATATAGAAGATCTGAGAAAGCCCTTTTTTATTATATCATCAGCACCGGTCCCTAAAACCGGCAAAAGGTTGCTGACATCCATTTTAGGTATGAGACCGAATAAAATGATCAAATATCCTATAATTATGACAGGTATTATTATTGCATGGTATCTCAAGATAGCTTCCAGCCCGAAATAGCTGGCTGCAACTATACCTGCAATGAAAAATAACATGATGTAACTAAGAGGCGATATTGGCAATGATACTAATTTCATTTCTTCAGAGAATTCTCTGATAACAATTACAGTCATATAGAACAAGCTTACTGTTATGACTGCGCCCACTAACATCTTAAGAACCGTCCCGCCTCCGATCTGTGCAATGTCCAATATATCCTTGTCTCCGAACCTTTTATAAAGCCATATAAGTATACTGAACATAGTCAAGGCTGTAAGGCTGGAAACGATCGATGACAGCCAGCCTGCCGTCCCTGCATCTTCCACTGTCATCCTGCTATAATAAAGGAATACCTTTGTACATATCAAATTTATAAGAAGCGTAACAGCTTCCCATCTACCGAACCTGATCCTGTTTTCCATCTGCATAAGTTAACTCCCGTTACTTTTTCCTATTGTCGACCTTCCATTTCATACTGTACTTTTCCTGCCTTTTATCCTTCTGTGTATTCAGATAATCAGGCCTGTTTTCCAGCTTCCACTCAGGAGCTTTAAACATAACATCCCTGAAGCTGTTTGAGGTCCTTGGCCCTAAAGGTGACATGAATGGTACGCCAAAGGACTTGAGCGCTGTAGACCATATCCCCAGAAGGAAAAGTCCCACGGTGATCCCAAGGAAGCCTGAAAAAGCACCCAGAAGAATAAACGCAAATCTCAGGATTCTGATAGAATAAGCCAGAGAATAATTAGGAATGGCAAATGAGCCTATACCTGTTACTGCAACAACTATGATCAGGATCGGACTGACTATATTAGCAGCGACTGCCGCCTGCCCAAGTATAAGAGCGCCTATTATTCCAAGAGTAGGCCCTATAGGGCCCGGTACCCTGATACCCGCCTCCCTTATAAGCTCAAAAGAAAGCTCCATCAGTAAAATTTCCACTAAGGAAGGAAATGGGACCTTTTCTCTTGAAGCTTCTATTGCCAGCAGTAGATCAGTTGGTATCATTTCATGATGATAGTTCGTGATGGCAAGGAAAAGTCCCGGAAGTAGCATTGCCATAAACCCGGCTATATATCTTATGTAGCGCAGAAGATTAACATATGGATATCTTATATATATATCCTCAGCGGAATGCATAAGATCAAAAAAAGTGGTAGGAACGACCAGCACATTTGGCGATCCGCTCACAATAATGGCTACCCTGCCGGCTGCAAGCAATTCGGATACATAATCCGGCCTCTCAGTGGAGATCATTTGCGGCGATGGGTAAATCGTACTGTCCTCTATCAATTGTTCCAGTACACCCGAATCAAGCATATAATCCACATTAATGCCCTCCAGCCTGCGCCTGATCTCAGCCACAAGCTTCTCATTAACCACATCCCTGATATACATGATAGAGCATGGCGTTTTGCTCACCTTTCCTACTGTGATGTCTTCAACGATCAGATCCTCATCCTTAAGCCTTTTTCTGATTTGCGCGCTGTTTGTCCTTAAAAGCTCATTGAATGCTTCCTGAGGCCCTCTGATCACAATCTCGTTATTTGGTTTTTCTATTCCTCTGTGTTCCCATCCTTTTACATCCGCAGAAAAGCAGACTGAAACACCATCTGCAAACAATGCGCATCCACCGAAATTGATCTCATCTATTACATTTTTGTAGGACTCTTCTATTTTCACCTGGCAATGTGGCATAAGCTGTCTGGCAATATAATCTTCAAGGTTCTCAGCCACATCCTTGAGCACCATTGAAGTATTTACCATCAAAGGTTTAAGGATATAGTTATTGATTACTTCCCGATCTGTCATGCCGTCAAAAAATATTATAAAAGCGCTGACACGCTCAGAGCCGTAGATGATATCAAACTCTCTGAGCACTATATCACTGTTTAGTGGTATGCTATAAACAGCTTTTATCCGTTCAAGGTTAGTTTTTATATCTTCTTCAATGACATCTCCGGTTTCCGGAGCTTTCTCAGCCTTTTCTTCCTTTTTTTTAAGTACATTTTGAATGCTGTCATCTTTATTGCTATTTTCAGAACCATAATTATCAGGTCTTAATGTAAATTTCTCCTGTTTTTCAGGCTCATCAAAAAACAAATACTTCTTTAACTTATCCTTAACGAATGACAAATCCCGGCCCTCCCATATTATAGTTTGATGTCCTTTATACTGCCGTTACCCATCTTTACCAGATAAACATCCCACTTTCTGGACCCCAGCTTCATAGCAAATTCTCTGTCCAAAACTGAAAAGTCAAAACGATATTTCCCTTTGATTGAGCTGCCCGAATCCATTGCTACAGTATATCCAAGCCCTTTTATATAGAACACGGTGCCAAAAGGCCAGTACCGTTCATCGATTGCTACCGATATCCCGGGAATAATAGGCTCCCCGGATTTTGTGATACCCTTGTCATTCCCGCATTCCTCCTTGCTTGGCGTGTATGCAGTCCCAAGGAACTTGCCGATATATTTGCCCTTGTTTATAGTTTCTCTTTCTTCAAGACCTTCAAAGAAGGAATAGCTCTGTGGCTTTACACCCACTGATGCTGCCATTTTCAAAGAATTCTGAAGGGCTATGTTATCATTTGTCAGGTCCTTCACCTTATTTAGCAAGTCTTTGTTCTGTTTTTCGAGCTTATCGATATGTTTTGAAAGGTCTTCGCTTCCCCTGGAGGTTTTGCTGAAATTCTCTTTTAGCCTTATCAATTCATTACTTAATTTTTTTATTCTGTCTTGCTGCTCTGTTTCGCTTTCTGCGAGCCTGAGGTTTTCTGATCGTTCATCATGTATAACGGAGTTTGCCTTTGCCAGTTCATATTTTAATGTGTTGTATGAGCTAAGCAGCACGTAATGATTTCCACATAACATAATGATCATTATGAACATTACTGCGCTCACCCATATATAGCCTTGAGTCTTCTTTTTTTTCAGTCTGAAAAATCTTGGATTTTTTTGAGGTTCAATGCTGTTGTTCGCTTGAAACCCCGACATACTAAGCCCTCCTTGCATTAAAACAAAAAATAATGGATACCATTTTATGGTCTCCATTATTATCATCATTTAAGTAATGTTTTATTCAAATTACATATTAGGACCATATTTGAACGGAATATATCATCCTAAATTTATAATGCAGATATTCATTTATTTTCTATTATGTCATTGTATAATTTTTACTATTTTATTATAATTGAAATAATCTAGTTATCAAACACATTTGAAACTGAATAAATGTGTATTCTAAATAGATATTTGTTTGCCATGAATAAATCTCGGGTTTTATTAAAAGCAATTACAAAGGAGTGTAAGCTATGCAAAAACTAACAATAGATCATTTCGGGCCAATACCGCACTGCTGTTTGAATATTAAGGATTTTATGGTATTAATTGGCGGGCAAGCTACAGGAAAAAGTACCATATGTAAAAGTATTTATTACTTTAAGTCAATTAGAGACGAAGTCAAAACTCATTTGCATGATATCATAAATAAAGGGATAAACCCAAATAAAAGATTCCCGAGTGCAGTTAATTCAGCTATCAAATATAAATTTGTTAATCTTTTCGGTATGACAAAATTTAAGGATCCTTTTTATTTGAGATTTGATTATGATGAGAATATTATCTTAGAAATTACTATAACACAGGATGATAAAAAGTATTTAAACTTCATTTTTAGCGATAATTTAATACAAAAGATAAGGGAACTTGAAGATCAAGCCAATTATGAGTATGAAGCGTTAAGAAGTATAAATTCAACAAATGAACTATATTTACAATTGGAAAGGAGTAAGTACTTTCTATCAATAGATGGTATGGTAAACAATTTATTCAATGATGCCAGAGAAAACTTTTATATACCAGCTGGCCGGGGTCTGCTTTCTTTACTTACCAATCAGCTATTAAATATTGAACCCAAGAATATGGATTTTATTACCAGTGACTTTATGAAGTTAATTCAGCGTGAAAGAAATATCTTCAATGCTACATTATTTGACACTGCTTTAATATCCTTAATAGAAAATTATGATTTATCCATAGATAAATTTAAAGCAAAAAGGGAATATCTAGCCAATATGGTAAAGGACATTTTAAAAGGTGAGTATTATTACAAAGATGATAAAGAATATATACGACTTAAAAATAAAAGTTGGATTCCCATAAATTTTGCATCATCAGGGCAACAAGAAATACTTTGGATTCTTAATTTACTATTTTTATGGATGTTACAAAATAAGAAAATATTTGTTGTAATCGAAGAACCTGAAGCTCATTTGTTTCCAAACGCGCAAAAGGAAATTATTGACTTTATTGCTTTATTTGCTAATTCTAATGAAAACCAAGTTATGATAACAACTCATAGTCCTTATATTCTGACAGCATCAAATAATTTACTTTATGCTGGTAAAGTTGGGACTATCAATAATAGTGTTGATAGTATAATTAAAAAAGAAATGTGGCTAAAGCCATCTTCCTTCGGTGCATATATGATTGGAGGAACTACAAATTATACTAAATCTATAATCGATGATGAATTTCAAGAAATTGAATCTGAAGAGATAGATAGGATATCTAAAGTAATAAGAAACGATTATGCTGAAATATACAATTTGGAGGTCAATAATGAGTATACAGAGTGAGTATAGTGAATGGAAAGAGGTGATCGATCCCGGGCAAAGAAAGACTTTAAGGGAGCAAGGATCTGTACTTCCAATTAAAGCTATAAATCAAATTGATGTTTATCATATTGATCATGGTATTATTCCTGACACGTTGCAGAATCAAAACAAATGCGACTACTTTATTTATAATCCGACAACAAGCTCATCAAAATTCATAGAGCTAAAAGGGATTGATACAGAACATGCTTGCGACCAAATACATGATACGGTTGTGTTCTTTGAGCAAGATGACATTTTAAAAAATTATGTTAATGACGTTAATTTGGTAAAAGGTTATATAATCAGTCCAAATGGTGCTGTACCTGATATCACGAGCTCTCATAGAAGAAAATTATGTGACAAACTTTCCAGAAAGAGTCGTCAAAAGCTTCAATCATTATTTGACTATTTAATTTTTGTGAAATGTATTTCAAAAATAACAGGCCAATATAAACAAGAGGAATTAAACACTAATCCAATTCTTGTAGATAACAATCACCCTTTAAACTTCTAGCAAACAGTTTTACTATTGTAGAAGATACCATTTAAGGGCAAAAAATAAAGCGGGTTACAATTTTTCATGTAATCCGCTTTGTTTTTTGCTGGTCGGAGTGACCTGACTTGAACAGGCGACCTCTTGCACCCCAAGCAAGCACTCTAGCCAAACTGAGCTACACCCCGGCAACGCATTTTGAATTATAGCACAGTCTGGACAGTATTGTAAAGTACTTATTTTCTCTTTTTCACACCCGTCATGCTCTGTTGCACTCTGTTTTACTGGTTTATCCATGATACAGCAGGCTTATGCTCCGGCGTTTTTACACATTCGGTTTTTTGCCTGTGATCAGGACATAGATAACATACGCAATAAATGCAAGTATTGCTATCGGCAGCACTATCTTGAGAGCAAATCCCAGCAGCTTTAAAGCAACGATTGCCAGTATGGCAATGACAACTACTGATATAACCGTTTTGACTATGTTATTCACAAATATCACTCCTTACTTCATTTTACATTTTGATTTACTTACTTATTCCATTTTACTGAAACAATGTTTCTGATATTAAATACGTAATGAATGAAGTAATGTCTTGAATTTAGTAATATTTTTTCAGAAAAACCTTTTTGTACTGAAAGAGATTTTTTCTACGGCTTCTACAGCTTCTAATATATCCTTTTCTGTATTGAAGCAACCGACACTGAACCTTAGGATTCCCCGGCTGAGTGTCCCTAGAACCGTGTGTGCTGCCGGTGAACAGTGCAGACCTGCCCTTGTGCATATACCGAAATCTCTGTCGAGTATATAGCCCAGCTCGGTCGAGTCCAGGTTTCCCAGATTCATAGCAACTATGCCCGAATTTCTATTTTTATCTGCAACACTGTAAAGCACAACACCTGGTATTTTTGAAAATCCTTCGATAAGAAGGCCAACGAGATAGCTTTTATATTCGTGTATTTTATCAGCACCTCTTTGCATGACAAACCCGGCTCCTGCTCCCAGCCCTACAATACCCGGCGTATTCAAAGTCCCGCTTTCAAACATGTCAGGCATTATCTCAGGCTGGTATACATACTCTGAATTGCTCCCGGTACCGCCTTCCATAAATGTTCTGAGAGTTATTCCAGACCTTACATATAAGCCACCTGTCCCCTGAGGCCCGAGCAGTCCCTTGTGGCCGGGAAAAGCAAGCATATCGATCATGGATGACTCAACATCCACAGTAATGGATCCTGCTCCCTGGGATGCGTCTAGAAGAAACGGAATGCCGCTCTCGTGAGAAATATGTCCGATTTCGGCGACTGGCATAATAATACCGTTTACATTTGATGACAATGTGCTTATTATTAAAGCGGTATTGCTTCTAATACTTTTTTTTATATCTTCAGGAACTATCTCTCCAAAGGAATTTCCAGCCACTATTGAAATCTCAATACCCATATCACGTTCAAGAGTCATCAGAGGACGTATGACGGCATTGTGTTCCATTCCGGTGGTTATCATATGACAGCCTTTGTAAGCCAGACCCTTAATAGCAATATTCAATGCTTCTGTCGCATTTTTTGTGAATATGAGCTGCATTGCATCGTTTATATTGAAAAGCCTGGATATAGTCTCCCTGGTATGGTTCACAGCCATTCCTGCTTTTATTGAGAGGACATGGCCACCCCTGCCCGGATTTGCGCAATATTCACGCATACATTTGTCCATCTCGGTATAGACGCATTCAGGCTTTGGAAATGAAGTTGCTGCATTATCTAGATAAATCATTAAAAGCCCCTTATCAGTGAATCATAGTCTATAATATACTATGATTCACTGACGGGGCTGTTAACACAAAAAATCAATCCATCTCCAGGCTCTTTCCGGCAAGCTTCAGTATCACAATAGCGATTGCACCGCCTACAAGAGCAGTGATCAGCTGCGGCCAGCTGAAAAGATTGGTCAGTGTCGCTGCTACCGGCGGCTTCATTTCAACCAATGAGGTAAATACTGATATCGCTCCATAAAGGAAACCGAATTTTAGTACGGAACCTGCCGCAACTCCCAGTACAGCGTTCTTTTTTCTTAGGAAATGGAAGCAGAGCACTATAATAATATTGCCTATAATAATAAATGGTGAAAATCCTATAATTAACGGCGCGATTGCAGCCTTATTAGTAAAAGCCGAAACCAGCGGTGCGATAACGGATATTGCTATACCGCTCCATAGCCCTGCAGCTGCTGTTGCTACAAGAAGCACCGCATTGACAACAGGACCAACAATAAAGTTGTTATAAGGTATGAACTTCCCGAATATCTGGAAAGCTATTGCTATTGCCAACAATAAAGCAGTCCTTGCTAAAAATCGTGTTTTGTTTTTCATTATAATCCCTCCAATTTAAAATAATTGCCAAAAAGATTATACCACCAATACATAAAAAATCACAAACAATAAGTATTAAAAAGGAGTTGTCTCAAAATCAATTGGGTGAGTAAAAAATCAAGTAATGTGTGGCGAGATATCTACTTTCATTGATGTTTTACTCAACATCTGTCAGACGTGCGCTTCGGAGTCGGGATATGATGTTGTGATCGGGCTTTTGCGTTTTTTGGGCAAAGAAGGACTGCCTCAACGTTCATTTTGAGACAGCCCCACATTATGAAATCTCACAATATATTCAAATAATGACTGGCTGGAGCTGTATTCCTTTCAACGCAGATTCTATCGCCGGTATGATCAAATTAAAACTGGCCATAAGCGAATTAGTTTTTTTCAGGGGATCATCCTGCCCATATGGTACAAAAAATACATTTTTACAGTTCTGCAGAAAACCTATATTCCTTGCGCTGATCCCAAGTCCATCATTGGTGGACAGAGCCAGCAGCAACGGTTTGCCATTTCTCAGGTGTGCTTTGCAAGCCATTGTGACAGGAGTATCAGTGATACCGTTTGCAAGCTTTCCAAGCGTATTTCCCGTGCATGGAGCTACGACAAGTATGTCTAATAATGCTTTTGGTCCTATTGGTTCCGCGTCAGTTATTGTTTTAATAATACTCTTCCCGGTCACAGCCTCTATCCTGGTCTTCCATTCGATTGCACTGCCGAATTTTGTATCAAAGCTATCAACTGAATATGAAATAATCGGTGTTATGTCAGCTCCTTCAGATACGACCTTCTCCAATTCGGTTATAACCTTTGCAAAAGTGCAGAATGAGCCGGTGAAAGCAAAACCTATCTTCACATCCTTCAATACCATTTATCACACCCCCAGCTCCTCAATTATATTGTATATCGTCTGTTTCATGTAATTTGCTGCAGTCACAGGAGCTACCTTTCCAGGCAGTGAGAGAGCCCAAATAACCTTGATTCCAAGCATTTTTGCCTTTTCAAAGTCAACTCCACCCGGTTTTGAAGCAAGATCGATTATCAGGCAATCCTTCCCTGTTATTTCTAATTTGTCACTATCAAGAATCCTGCATGGTATAGTATTATAAATAATATCCATATTGGGTAAATATTTATCTAGTTCATTTATGTAAACAGCATTGATTCCATATGCCTTCAGCCATGCAATATCTGAGTATTTTCGAGCTTCTACATAAACATCTGCTCCTATACCTGACAACATTTTAGACAGTACCTTGCCAAGCCTGCCATAGCCCAGTATTAGTACTTTACTTCCATTAAGCGTAACAGGCAGCTCCTCCATAGCAATCTGGATCGCTCCCTCTGCCGTGGGTATACAATTAAGAACGGCCATATCCTCGCGTTCAAGAATGTCTATAGTATAAACATTGTATGCCTTGGCCAGATGTATTATTTTGTCGCTGATCCTGCCCGCAATAAACAACTGGTTTTTTTTCATTTTTTTAAAGACTTCGTTTATATGGATTTTTTCTTTATGGAAGGGTGCATTTAATATGTCATTATCATTTGTACATGGCAAAGGGCCAATAACTATTTGTGAATCATCGATAGCTGCATCCAGATCTTCGACTTCATCAATTACGGATTCAAAACCAGCGTTTTCAAAGCCAAAAAGACTAACTTGATTACCATCTGAAGAAATAGCTTCAGCAAGCTTTACATTTCTAAGATCTCCGCCAATCACAGTATATTTCATATTGTTCATTGCTCTTCCTCCCTGCCTGCCGTAACAAATACAAAGCTCAAACACTAATTCATTTTATGTATATTTACGGTAACAGGTGCTTGTATAAAAAAATGCTCCGGAACCTTAATGTTGCTCCAGAGCATCATAGAATTTTATGGCATGCGACTTAAAACTATCTGGACAAACTAATCCAACGTTGTACCATTACGTATATTACCCACTATTGATACACCTTTTCTTTCCAAATCAAGTACTCCGGCGATCATATCGTCCACGCCTTCCATATCGATGGACTTTATTTTTTCCAATATCTCTTCAGGTGTATTTATATATCCAAGCAGTAACTCTGATTTTCCAATGCTGTTCATCCTGCTGCTTGTGCTTTCGAGCCCCAGAATATAATTGCCTTTCATTTGTTCTTTGGTTTTGTCAAGCTCTGCAGCTGATATACCCTTCTTTTTCATTATACGTATCTCTTCATATATCAGGCGCATGACCTCTTGGAGATTATCCGGCTTCATTCCCGCATATATTGTGAAAAGACCGGTATCCTTGTATGTTGTAGGGTAAGAATATATAGAGTATACAAGCCCCTTCTTTTCTCTTATCCTTTGAAACAGTCTCGAACTCATGCCACCGCCTAATATGTTGTTTAATGCTAAAAGCGGATAAAGGCTGTCATCTCCGTTTTTTACACCTTCAAACCCTATACATAAATGTACCTGCTCAGTTTCTTTTTCCCTGACCCGTAATTCAGGCTTGAATATAACATTTTCTTCCATCTCATTATTAATGACATTTGAACTCCAGCTTCCAAAATACTTCTCGAGCAATTCCTCCAGCAATCCGTCATCATAATTGCCTGCAACAGAAATCACAGTATTAGCTGGCGTGTACCGTTCGTGCATATATTCGATTATTTTTTCGCGGTTTATATTTCGGAGCGATTTCTTTGTGCCCAGTATGGGAAATCCAACAGAGCTGCCGCCCCAAACCGTTTCAGAAAGCACATCATGCACCAGATCCTCCGGAGAGTCCTCATACATGCCTATTTCTTCAATCACGACCCTCTTTTCAAGCGCGATATCCTTACTTGCAAAAATAGAATTGAAAAACATGTCACTTAAGACGTCCAAGCCAATACCTATATGTTCATCCAGCGTTTTTGCATAAAAGCATGTACATTCCTTGCCTGTGAACGCATTGAGCTGTCCTCCGATATTGTCGATCTCTTCAGCTATCTGCACGGCGCTTCTTTCTTGAGTCCCTTTAAAAAGCATATGCTCTATGAAATGAGATACACCGTTGATCCTGCTTTCTTCATTCCTAGATCCAGTTTTTACCCATATGCCCACAGAAACTGATTTGACATATGGTATCTTCTCACAAACTACTCTGACTCTGTTTTTAAGAGAATATTTTCTAAGCATATTGCCTCCTGACTTTGGCTTTGGAAAAATAAAAGGACGGTTTCAACAGGTATCATACTGTTGCGCAACCGCCCTTAAATGTAACTGATTACTGCTCGCTGCTGTTTTCAGGCAGTGCATCTTTTCTTGAAAGGTTGATGCGTCCCTGTTTGTCAATTTCTATAACTTTGACCAGCATTTCATCGCCAACCTTGCATACATCTTCGACCTTTGCAACTCTCTTGCTGTCAAGCTTGGAAATATGCACAAGGCCTTCCTTTCCGGGAGCAAATTCCACAAATACACCAAAGGTCATCATCCTTGTGACCTTACCGAGGAATATCTGCCCCGGCTGGACATCCTTTGCTATAGCCTCGATTATGGACATAGCCCTTTTCCCTGCTGCTTCATCCGCAGTTGAAACGAATACTCTTCCGTCATCCTCTATGTCTATCTTGACTCCTGTTTCATCTATTATCTTGTTGATCACCTTGCCGCCGGGTCCAATGACATCTCTTATCTTGTCAGGATCGATGTTCATTTTGTACATTTTAGGCGCATATGTTGAAACCGATTGCCTTGGTTCAGCAATTACAGGCGCAATCACCTCGTCAAGTATCTGGAAGCGTCCTTTTTTAGTAAGCTCAAATGCCTGTCTTATGATTTCATATGAAAGACCGTTTACCTTGATATCCATCTGTATAGCAGTTATTCCCTTCTTTGTACCTGCTACCTTGAAGTCCATATCACCGAAGAAGTCTTCTATGCCCTGGATATCCATGAATGTAATGAATCTTTCAGGATTTTCGTCATCAATAACAAGTCCTGCAGAGATACCTGCCACAGGTGCCTTTATCGGTACGCCTGCATCCATCAGT
Source organism: uncultured Oscillospiraceae bacterium (assembly GCA_964490975.1). Lineage (GTDB taxonomy): Bacteria > Bacillota > Clostridia > Acetivibrionales > DTU013 > DTU013. The sequence goes on from CAZBEQ010000023.1 coordinate 26,329, forward strand.
GCCAGTGTGCTTCCGCAAACACTTCCCTGTGAAGTGGAGCCGTTTGACATCAGTACCTCGGAAACCAGCCTGATAGCATAAGGGAATTCATCCTCACTTGGTATTACAGGCTCCAATGCTCTTTCAGCAAGCGCGCCGTGTCCTATCTCTCTTCTGCCGGGTCCTCTTGATGTCTTTGCTTCTCCTACGCTATAGCCCGGGAAATTATAGTGGTGCATATACCTCTTTTCATCCTCTAGGTCTACGCCGTCGAGCATCTGCGCTTCACTTATTCCGCCGAGTGTAACGATGGTCATGACCTGAGTCTGGCCCCTCTGGAAGAGTCCTGAACCATGAGTTCTCGGAAGCAGTGATACGTCTGCCGACATAGGCCTTATTTCGTCGAGCCTTCTTCCGTCGACTCTCTTGCCTTCATCCAGTATATATTTTCTGACTACCTTCTTTTCGAGCTTGTAAATAGCTTCTGCGATGACAGCAGTGCTATCCGGGAAGGTTTCAGCGAGCTTCTGCTGGACATTTTCGGTAAGTGCCGCCACCTGAGTGTCTCTGACAGTTTTATCATCAGTCAGCACTGCCTTGCGCATATCTTCATATGCCAGGTCATATACCGCCTGGAATATATCATGAGGTACTTCAGCGGATTTGTATTCAAATTTAGCTTTGCCGACTTCAGCCATAATGTCTTTTATGAAAGCTGTGATCTTTTTGATTTCCTCATGTCCCTTTTTAACTGCTTCGAACATGACATCCTCGGAAACTTCCTTAGCTCCTGCCTCGATCATTGTGATCTTTTCACTGGTACCGGCCAGTGTCACATACATTTCACTCTTTTCTCTTTGAGCTGCATTTGGGTTAATGATGACTTCTCCGTCAACAAGTCCCAGTACTACGCCGCCTATTGGTCCATTGAACGGAATGTCGGAAACGCTGATGGCTATTGAAGCTCCGATCATTGCAGCTATCTCGGGAGAATTGTCCTGATCGACAGAAAGTACTGTATTCACTACAGCTACGTCATTTCTGAGATCCTTGGGGAATAACGGACGTATCGGCCTGTCGATGACCCTTGAAGTTAATATTGCCTTTTCGGAAGGCTTGCCTTCCCTCTTTATAAAGCCACCAGGAATTTTACCAACGGCATATAGCTTTTCCTCATAATCCACACTGAGCGGAAAGAAGTCTATGCCATCTCTGGGCGATGTTGATGCTGTTGCTGTAGACATGACTACCGTGTCGCCGTACCTTACCAGCGCAGAACCATTTGCAAGCTGCGCAAGCTTGCCGGTCTCAACTATGAGATCTCTCCCGGCAAGTTTCATACTAAATTTTTTAGACATAAAATGCCTCCTTTTGTTATCCTGCGTAACGGAACAGAGGCAGCTATTACAGAAAACGGACACCAGCGTCCGCAATTCTTTCGCAAGAAAGTTCTGTTTGCGAAAACTGGTCTCTGTTCTCTGTTCACTGCGGCTATCATTCCTTTAGCAGTAATTTTTTATTTTAAGGTTTCCCTTAATATTATTATAACACCATATGTAAAAATAATGAGCGGGAAACCCCGCTCAATATTATTTCCTAAGATTGAGTTTTTCGATTATGACACGATACCTTTCGATATCCTTTTCCATCAAATAATTCAGCAATCCTCTTCTCTGTCCGACCATTTTCAGAAGGCCCCTTCTGGAATGGTGATCTTTCTTGTGATCCTTGAGATGGTCGTTGAGGTGGTTTATCCTCTCTGTGAGGATAGCGATCTGTACTTCCGGAGAGCCTGTATCGCCCTCATGCAGCTTGTACGTTTCAATGATTTCCGTTTTCTTTTCCTTTAACATTTTACTGCCTCCTTGTTTTTTAGCGCCATGAGCCAGGTAATTGGTTGGAGAGTCCAGCAACCGAGCACATGGTTGATTAGTCACACTAAAATAGTCTAACATATTATTTCCATAAAGTAAATAATATATTTTTTATTTATATGCATCCCCCTTTCCGAACCCGTTTTCGGCATTGTTGATTTTCAAGAAACGTGTAGTCATATATTTTATTTCCTTGGGCAATATGGACCAAGGTGAGTAAAATTTCAACTGTTGCGGTCAAAATCACTTATTACTATAGGTATTTCACATAATAATTTAATAGTATCCCATATTATGTGAAATACCAGCACGTAATTCATAATATTTACTCAAAATGGTTATGAAAGAATTGATTTTTTACTCACCCTGCTGTGTATTTACAACTCACTTCACTATTTGCCATGCTGCAAATTTACCATTATGAGATTTACCTTTCTGAAATTTACTATTCTGAAATTTGCCTTTCTGGAATTTACCATACTGTAAATTACCTTCATAGGTTCAGCTAAATATTAGATGTAACCTCTATAAATGCCACTATTGCTGCAGTTAAGGATTTTTTATCTTAATTGAACACTTTTATGTAAACAAGAATACTATATACAAAAAGTGTATTGGAGGGAGCCTGATGTTAGGTAACAACATAATGCCGTCAGTATATGAAAACCTTCCGGCAGCAAATGCTGCCAATACAGCTAAGGCGGCCGAGGCGGCTGAAGTCCAGAAAATCTCCTGCAATGATTTCGATATGTGTAAAATGCAGTACTATAATCCCCAGCCGATAGTCGGAGCAAGGCTGGCGCATGCATATGTACCCTTTCAGTGTCTTTGCTGTCTTTATCCGCCGCTTCTTGGACTTAAACAGGGCACTATATTTCCGGAGCTCGACAGGCCCTATGGTGCTGATCCCGCTTATTCTTACGACGGATGACAGAAGTCCTGATATTTAAAGATTTGATTGGAGGTGTTTATATGTATATCGCACGCGATAAAATGCTAACGGAAATAATGGCACTGGACTTTATGGCAATAGAGCTGAATCTTTATCTGAATACCCACCCGTATGACCAGAAGGCCCTTACGATTTTTGTAAACACTGTTCAGAAATGCAAAATGCTCAGAGAAAATTATGAGAATATGTATGGACCATTGACGGTCTCTTCGAGCAACTCCTTCCCCTGGCCCTGGATCGAGAGCCCCTGGCCCTGGGAGGCCTGAACAGTTACAGGATATATTTTATACAGTTAAAGGAGGTTGTGTAAATGTGGGTTTATGAAAAAAAGCTGGAGTATCCAGTTAAAATAAAAAATTGTAATCCAAAGCTTGCAAAATATGTTATAACTCAGTACGGCGGACCCGACGGCGAACTCGCCGCATCAATAAGATATCTGAGTCAGCGGTTCAGTATGCCAACAGATGTGGCTAAGGCTACATTGAACGATATCGGTACAGAGGAATTAGCTCATATGGAAATAGTAGGCTCCATTGTGCATCAGCTTACAAAGGGAGTACCAGCAAAAATCCTTGAAAAGGAAGGCCTTGGAGGCTATTTTGCCGATCATGACAGGGCTGTATATCCGGTGAGTGCGGCAGGAAATCCTTTCACTGCAGCATACATTGCTTCAAAGGGCGACCCAATAGCAGATTTGGTCGAGGACCTGGCTGCCGAACAAAAAGCTCGTGCAACATATGAGAATCTGATAAATATGACTGACGATCCCGACGTCATAGATCCTCTGCGTTTTTTAAGAGAACGTGAAGTAGTCCACTTCCAGCGCTTTGGTGAAGCGCTGCGCATAGTTCAGGAAAAGCTCAATGAAAGGCCGTTCTATATGAAAAAGCCTGAATATGCTGAAGTCAGCCCGGCCGCTAATGTAAGTCCTGCTGCGAATGTAGGTCCTTATTCTAATGTCAGTCCGGCGACTAATGTGAGCCCTTACTCTAATGTAAGTCCGGCGGCCAATGTAAGCTCATACTCGAATGTAAGTCCTGCAGCTAACGTCAGCCCTGCTCATCAAAAAAAGTAATCTGCATAAGGCAGCAAAAAACTCGCCCTATATAAAGCAGGCGAGTTTTTTGCTATATAAAACTACTTTTACCTATCGATTATTGCGACGATATAAACCGGTGTCTTCCCGCTCTCCAGAGCATCATACTCTCGAGACGCTGCTATTTGACAATTGTTTTGATGAATCTCTCAATTACTGCTGCTACCTCTGCTCTTGTGGCACTATCCTGTGGTGCGAAGATGCCCCCGTCACGGCCGGTAATCACTTTTGTTTCCTGGCAGTATTTAGCGCCGTCAACTGCCCATGATGAAATGCTCAAGCTATCAGCGTATGTAAGGGATACACCCTCAGCCTCTGCCTTTCTCAGGAGAGTTGCAAGGTTTAGCATAATTACTGCCATTTGCTCACGAGTCACTTTATCCTCCGGAGCAAACCTGTTCCCTCCAACTCCCTTTATGATGCCGTTTTCATTAGCCCACCCAACATACTTTGAATAGTAGGCGTTTTTATCAACATCAGAGAATGTGCTTGTTCCGGAAATGCTGCCATAAGAACGTTCATATAGTCTTCCTATTACCGCTACAAACATAGCTCTTGTCATGCCTGCATCCGGGCTGAACTTGTTGATTCCAGTGCCAAGGAATAATTCACGTTCTGTCACAAAATCTATGCTTGGTTTTGCCCATGCAATTGTATTGTCGGCAAAGTATTTTGGATTGTCTTTGAACTCTACGTTGACACCAGATGGTGCAATATATTTGTATAGATTTCCTACAATCTGAGAAAAACCAATGTAAACCTTTCCGCTATTTTGATTGTAATATGGAAGTGTGGTTTTCTTTACAAAAACTGCGCTGATTTTGTGAGTAGCTCCGTCTGTAAATGAGTATTTCTCAGTTGCTCCGATACTCTTTCCATCTACAATTACATCAGCTATTGCATAACCGTTATCAGGTGTAATTGTGGCAGTCTTATTGTCAGTGCCAATATCAATTCTGCCTCCCTCACTTGGCTCAGTTTTGATTGTTGATGGCACTGCACTGCTGCTTGAACTGCCGCCTGTATTATTGTTTGGAGGAGTTGATGGTGCTGTATAGCCAACTGCATAGGTGGAGAATTTTTTTGTGTGCAGTTTTATTGACTTTCCGTCAGAGCTCACCTCAATATATTCGCCATCGGCGTTTACCACCTCGGTAATTATTTGAACCGCAGCACCATGATAACGATAAATTACATACCCGCTCTTGCCTTGCAGTTCAGCCGGAAGTGGTATATCAATGATTAACAGATCAGAAAGCTGGTCTATTAGAATTGGCTGCTCTGCTGCTCCACCTAATGGAGTTATGATTTTGCTTACAGTTAAGTTCAGGAAAATTCCTACATTCTTACCGCTCGCACCAGCTTCATTTTTAATGCTATACGCATTTGCAGCTGCGTTATCGCCGCTCTCATCCTTTTGCTCTGCTAACAATCTTATCTCGACCGTTCCCCCTGAATCAACAACATTGCTGTCTTCCTGGGAAAATTTACTGCTTCTAAAAAAGTCATTTAACTTATCTACAATAATATCAGGAGTGTTTTTCTTGACCTCAACTATGCTGTTTTTCTTCCCCGTTGGCAAGATCACCGTACCGGTTGCGATATTATTATCTGAAACAGTGATTACCAAGGTAATAGTTTGATCACCTTTGGTGATAACTAAATTATACGTTCCTGCAGGAACTCCGCTTATTGTGAAATTGCCATTAATGCCTGTGGTTGCCTGTGCAACCATTCGGCTGCCAGCCATAAGCTTTACTGTTGCACTGTTGACATTAGCATTGGCTTCGTTCTTTACATTACCCGATATAGTGTAAGTAATTGGCTGCCACCTTGCAAACAGGGTAATATTTTCTTTGCCCATGGTGGTAGAAATATAAGAGGTTGCAAAGCCACTGTCCCTGTACCAGCCGACAAAGCTGAAGCCTGCTTTTGTCGGGGTTGGGAGGAGTATGGCGTCTCCGTAATGTGCACTTATAGCAGGAACTGCTGCATCCGCGCCATTGGAGTTGAAGCTTATTGTGTATTCAGCTGTTGGGATCAAAACACCTTCCGCAGTTATGGCTATCTGTCCTGTCACATTGTAAACCGTTACGGTTCCTGTTGTTGTAGATGTTCTTGAATATATGTAATCAACTCCGTTGATTAGTGTCCTGCCGCCCATTGTCACAGTTATCCTGTCAGGCAGATTATACCCTGTGTCTGCGATTATGTTTGTCGTATAGTTCTGGTATTGTGTTGCACTTGTGTTGCCCAAAGTAATGTTATTTAATGTCGAATTTGTTGAAACAGAATAACTAGCCGCAGGCTCTGCAAGCACAATTACTGTTTTTTCGCTGCTGGTGTTGGTTGAGGTTTTTACACCACTTTGTGTCGTCAGCGTGTTTGTAACCACAACATAGTAATATGTAACACCGGTAGAAGTTGTGGAAGGTGTGTAGCTTGAATTTGTCGCAGAGCTGATGGCAACGGCTGTTGTGCCGTCTGTGTGTTCGTACCACTGATAGGATAAGGTTCCGCCATCGTTTACCTCTGCAGTAACTGAAAGCTCATATGCACTTGCAGCCTGAGTCACTGTCACTCTTCCTCTTACATTGCTGGATTTAAAAATAGGTATTTGGGCACTGTCAATTGCTTTCCACTGCGCATACAGCGTTACATTTCCCACAACGGCAAAGGTATCATTGACCCTGTAGCTTATACCATTACCAGTTGGTGAAGTATTCCAGCCGTTAAAGGTATTGTTGGATTTTGTAAGATTTCCTTTACTCATTACTCTAGCAATAGTTCCATTTTTATACTGAGTAGCATCTGTCGGCAAAGTACCTCCGTCACTTCCATTGCCGTCATAGCTGACGGTGTAGATTGGCTTAACTGTGACTGCAGTCCTTGTGCTTTCGGGTTTTCCTGATTCTGTCGCACTTATATAATATGTTGTATCAGTCGTAATGCCGCTTACTCCTGTAAGGGTTATGGTTGTTGTTCCGCTCAAAGCGGCTGTAACACCACTTACCACACTGCCACCGCTTGCTTGACTGTAAACCTTGTAAGTTGTGCCCGCTGCGGCTGCTGTCGACAATGTGTAGGAAACCGTATTTGCATTTGTACTTGTCTTTGTCGCAGTGCTGCCTGTGAAGCTTGGTGCAATAGTTTGGCCTATTGCGTTCCATTGTGCATAAAGGATAATTGTCGTATTCCCAGCTTGAGCAGGTATAGTGCTGCCTGCCGGATAAGCAGTGCCTCCCCCTCCTGCAGCTGTATTCCAGCCGGCAAAGGTGAAGTATGTTTTAGAAAATCCGTTAGCAGAAGCCACTGTGGAACTTCCGGCTTTTGTTGTTTGACTTGCAACGCTGCCGCTTGTTGCGCCATTGCCATCATATCTGACTGTATAGGTCGGTATTGTCACTGATATACTCCCGCCTGATATGTTGCTGCCGTTAACTGTAATACCCGCATTACCGCAGTCGTAGGTTTCACCGCCTTTGGTTACGTTAACCGTATAGCTGCCGTCTGGAACACCTGTAACTGTGTAATTACCGTTTATGTCAGTTGTACCGGTGTATATTTTTGTATTGTCAGTTGTATTCGTTAAGGTTACAGTTGCACCGGATACCGGGCTGCTGTCAGTTGCATCCTGAATTGAGCCGCTCACAGTATAGGTTGGTGCCGTCGGCTGCTGGATATCCATGTTGCCGCCCGGAACAGTGATGTTTTTGGTAAAGCTCCCGCCACCGTTTGGCAATGTAACCGTAACTACATAGTTGGCGGCCGGGACATTGTTAATGGTATATTTGCCGTCAATGCCTGTGGTTGCGGGATTTGGTGTACCTGCACCGGGTGTGAGGGCAACTGTTGCCCCTGCGATAGGGTTGCCATCCCTGTCCCTGACTGTACCGCTTATTGTTTCTGCTGCCGGTCCCGCTGTTGCCGGCCACGTCACCGTTATAGTGAGGGTTTTATTGCTGTCGGTAAGCGCAACATTTTTTGTGCCGCTGCCAAGATTTGTAACCGAAATATCACCTGCCGCAATCGCGCTGTCAAACTGGTAGCCTGTGTCTGCCGTATAGACATATTTGGTTTTGTAGACCGTGCCTGCCACAAAGCTTCCGCTTGCATTCCATGTTGCGCCGCCATCGGCTGACCATGTAATAACAGGGCCCGATGCACCTGCCGGTGGTGTGTTTGTGCCGCCTGTAATGGCTGCACCAGTAACAGGTGCTGTAGCACCTATAGTAATCGCTTTCCCTATTTTTGTCGGCGCTGAATAAAGGGTACCCGAAAATGTCGGATAATTGTCAGTGTTTACTTTCCATTGATACAGCTCTGCATCATAAATTATATCAAGGTAATTGTTTAGCGTTGTCACAAAAGAAGGATCTTTCATAGCAGCTACTGTCATACTGGTAGTATTATCAAGATTATTATTCCCCATACCTCTTTTATTTGTTTGTTCGATGCCACCCACCTTCATCGAAATACTGTTATTCCAAAACACGTTTAAGAGTGTTAAGTAAGTGCTGTTCCTACTCCCAAATAAGCCACCTATTGATGCGTTGCTTACTCCGGCAAGATTACCTGAAGCATAGCAGTTTTTGAATTGGCCACCATTTAAATACCCCGCAAAGCCACCCACTTGTGCTCCGCCGCTAACATTACCTGTGGCATAACAGTTTGTGATCCAGCCCTCACTATTATATCCAACCAAGCCACCAATTGTAGAATCAGCTCCGCCTTCAATATTACCTGTTGCATAGCAATTTTTGATGTCGCCATAATTAAACCCGGCTACGCTACCGATATAATCCCCATACCTTCCGCTAACACTGACATAGTTTTCATTTATATAACTATCAAATTCCACCCCGAGATTTTTAATAGTACCTGTACCTCCATTACAGCCAAACAGACCGACACAGTCTTGTGTGGTTTCTGCAATAGCCGATACACCGATTTTAACCCCTGTTATTTTGTGACCGTTGCCGTCAAATGTGCCTTGGAATCCACTACCATCCCTAAATATTCCAATGGGTGTCCATTCCTTGCCAGAAAGATCAATATCATTAGCGAGAGTAAATGTTTTTCCAAAGTTGTAATGTTTGGTATTAATAAAGTAGGCAAATGAAGCAAGCTCCTCTGCTGTGGTGATTATTCCTCCATCAAACCATTTATTGTCGATTGAAGTTATTCCGTCCAGCCAATTAGGGAGAGGCACATAAATCGTCCACCCATGCCATTTGGTTATATTATCACTATCACTAACAGCTTTGTAAGCCGATTGTGCGCTTACCAAATCAGTTCCGGTCAATTCTGTCCCGCTTGCATTCACAAAAACAAGGCTGCGTGTTACAGGGCAGTTTGTGAAAATACTCGTACCGTTTATTGTTGGTGGCGTTGCAGAAAGCTTGAGTGTAGTAAGCGTTGTGCAGTTATAAAATGAATCAATTCCAATACTTGTCACTGCAGGAAAGCTTGCTGACGCAAGTGCTGTGCAACCATTAAATGCATTATCCATAATAGTAGTCGCTGCAGGGAAACTTGCAGCAGTAAGTAATTTGCATTTATTAAACGCACTTAATCCAATACTTGTAACTTTAGGAAAGTCTGCCGCAGGAAGCGCTGCGCAGTTATAAAATCCCCCTGTCCCAATGGTTGTCGCCTCAGGGATGGTTACTGATGTGAGTGCTGTGCAGTTATTAAATGCATTCATTCCAATACTTGTCACTTTAGGAAAGCTTACTGAGGTAAGTGATGTACAGTCTTTAAATGAATATTGAGAAATTGTCGATGCTACTGGGAAACTTGGTGAAGTAAGTTTTGTACAGTCTTGAAATGCGTACTCATTAATGCTTGTTGCCACAGGAAAGCTTACTGAAGTAAGTTCTGTGCAGCCATCAAATATATACTTTCCGCAACTTGCAGCTGCAGGGAAGCTTGCTGAAGTAAGTGCTGTGCAACATGCAAATGCCTTATCACCAATGGTTGTCGCCATAGGGATGCTTACCGATGTTAGTGCTGAGCAGTAAGAAAATGCAGAATTTCCTATGCTTGTCGCCGTTGGGAAGCTTACAGACGTGAGTGCTGTGCAGTTAGTAAATGCATTATTACCAATGCTTGTCGCCGCTGGGAAGCTTACAGACGTGAGTTCTGTGCATTTAGTAGTAAATGCATTATTACCAATGCTTTTCGTCTTTGCAATGTTCACAGTCACAAGTGTAGACGGAAATGCACTCACACTAGTACCACTCGAAGCAGGCAGATCCGCAACCGAGGTTACAGCATCTGTATCAGCCACAGTAAGGGTTACAAGACTAGATAGGGTTCCTTTATAGGTCTTGATAAAATCCCAATCGGTTGCAGTTACGATACCAGCTGTAACTTCTATTGAGGTGATTTGGTAATAGTATAAACTGCTAGTGTATATAGTGGCTATAGCGCCTTGAAGGCTTTGTCCTGTGACTTCTGTGCCGTTAATTTTAACGGTCATGCCTGGGGCAGCCTCAGCCATTGCGGGCAGGGTAAGACCTGGAAACATCCCCGCTACCATTACCAGTGTTAAGATTAAACACAAAACTTTCTTTCTCATTGCTTTTTTTGTTTCCATTTTATGCCTCCCTTATTGTAATCATAAAGTGATAAACCAATTTGCTGGAACTATCATTTCTATATTTCAAAATTCGGATGGTTTTTTACGAAAAATCATAGCTTCTTAAATTTACAAAATCCACGCTTGTCCGGGTCTGTACTCTCAAAATCAAACGAAGCATACCTGCAATACCAGCACTCCTTCATCGCATTAAGGCACATATCCCTTGGCTGATAAAAGGAACAGGTGTCCCTCGGACTCGTCGTGATCGCAGATATCCGCCTTTCCACTTCCTTCGTGTGGTCAATGCATTTTTGAACCATTCGCATGAACTCCTTTCAAAATTCATCCGTTCCTTAACTATAGAATAATGCAAAAAAAAGTCGATTTTCTCTTCGCCAGCACAAAACATACATAATTCTGCACAAAACGACAAAATGTGCAGGCACAAAAAACCACATAGAAACAACAAACTGCTTTTATGTGGTTCTTATAACGCCTCGTTATTTACTTATGTAAACTATACGGGCAGAACAATCTGAGTGATGAAGGTGTCGCCCTCCTGGCTGAAATTAAGCATGCCATGATAGCTCTCTACAATGTGCAGCACGCTTTTTGTACCTAAACCGCCGTTTTTTTTGGTGGAAACAGGCAGGTTGTTTTTGATTTCCACTTTGCCGCTTACTGAGTTTTGCAGCTCTATTTTCAAGCTTTCCTCCTCAACTTCGGCTGTAAAAGTTATAAAGCGTTCATCCGCTCTTGTCCTTCTGCAGGCTTCCAGTGCATTTTCAAGAATATTGGAAAGCAAACTGCCAAGCTCAGGTGGGGTCATAGCTACGCGTTCAGGAATGTCCGCATTTGCGGCGAAGAGGATAGCTTCCTTTTGCGCCTTTTTTGCATACAGGCATAGCACCGCATTGGCAATGTGATTTTTGCAATAGCTTGTTGCAGCAGTTTCTGTGAGGCTTGCATCATAAAGCTGCAAATATTCCTCAGCACCTACTGTATCGCCAGATTTAAGGTATTCCATGATAATTTGATTATGATGCCGCAAATCGTGACGGTGGCGTTTTGAGACTTCAAAAAATTCTTCATATGCCGCAAGCTGCGAGGAAAGAAGTTCATCTTGCAGCCTGGTCTGCTCTTTTTCGGTATGGAATTTATATTCCTGTATGATGCTTTGAAATGACCAGAGTATCGCACCATAAACCAGAAACATCAAGCCCGTCAGAAGTAAAATGGGTGTAAAGTTTTGCGTAATTGTTTCAGCAATATCTTGAGAGGTAATTAATATATATGCGAAATTCAGCGTAAACCCCACGGTTACCGATAAAAATTGCTGCCATCGATCTACCACCTGCCGATAGAGGGGATACACAAATTTCTTAAATAATGTGATAAAAATAATATATAGAACAATGCGAACTGCTGTGTGCGCGTACATGGGATACGGAAGGTAGCGCGATAAAACATAACTTAGTACTGTTATAAAAAATAAAACATTAATTGCGGTAGTTATATTAAACAACCATTTCATAATACCGTCAGTACTCAGAAATTTGAGACCGATACCGACTAAAAGCCAAATGCCAATACTTACTCTGCCCACAGTTGTTACATCATAAAAAACATCTAAATAGTTATTCACGATGATGATCAAAGCACAGGCTGCACTTAAAACAGTGAGTGTAACCTTTTTATTGTATTTAAATTCTACAAGTGAAAAAATTAGCATCATATTAAGAATGATCGAAACATCACCTCGTAAAATGTTTGCAAAGAGGAGATTATCCATGGTTATCAGCCTCCTTTACGAACATGAAGCTAAAATATTGTTGCTTTATTGCAGCAAAATTGCGCTTAACTATGGGGATTTCCTTGCCATTTTTCAGGATAATCCTAGCAGGCTCAATCCCCCGGATGCTTTTTTGATTGACAATAAAGCCCTTATACGGACATATAAACTGCCCTTTGAAGACCTCATCAAACATAGATGAAAGCTTGGTAAGCGTCTCCCTTGCCTCAATGCTTTCGCCGCTTTTCAAATAGATGCTTTGAGTATGGCGAAAGCTCTCAACGTACATGATTTCATTGAGTTCTATAAACCTCAGGTCCCCGTTTTGCAGCTTTATACTTATATTCTTGTTTTGTTTGCTAATAAATCTTTCCATGGCCCTGTCCAGGGCCTCAGCAAATTGCTCCGCCGTAAAGGGCTTGATCACATAATGTGCAGCCTTGAGAACAAATGCTTCCACCGCAAAATCCTGACTTGAAGTCAAAAAAACAATTTCACTTTTCTCCTTTTTTCTCCGGATTTCCTTAGCAATATCGGTACCTAAAATACCTGGCATACAGATATCCAAAATCAAAATATCATATCCGCCTTTTTTCTCGGAATGCTGCAAAAGCTCAAAAGGATTACTAAAGTATTCTACTTCGTAAATCTGCTCTGAATGCTCCATCTCATAGTGTTCCATTGCGGCCTTTATGACAGCAAGCTGCTTTCTATCGTCATCGCAAATAGCAACTTTCATCGCCAGCTCCTTTACTAATTCTGATCTTCAATCTTTTATGCCTTACTTTTACCTGTCGATTATTGCGACGATATAAACCGGCGTTTTTCCGCTCTCCAGGTCATCATACTCCTCATGTGTTATTTCCGTATGGTAAAGCTTCCTGTCCTTCTGGCAAACTACCATACAACGCCCACTTGGAAACTTGAACGCAGTACCGCAGGAATAATATACCCTGCCGATCTTTTGCCTCGAATCCGCACCTCCGCACAGCAGTGCACAGTAACTCGTACCCTCTGAAAATATTTCATCAACTCCCGGCACTTCTGCGTAAAGGCTTCTCATATCGAGCGCCTCACCATTTTTCTTGTATACGAATTTACCTTTTTTCACAGTAATAATTGAGCTGCCGAACTTCTCATCTATATCAGATGCATAATTTTTAAGAAACATATAATTTCTCTCATACGGCAGTTCTTTACGAAGCTTCTCCACAGCTTCACGTGTTATGCCGGGATAAAAACGGGTCATTATATCCTCATTGTACCAGTCCGCAGAAAAGTAATCCGAAGCTGCTTTTTCAGGACCAGCCGCAAGCATTCTGACCTTGAGCTTCTGATACTCCTCAGGATCGTTCTGGAACTTCTTCGCATATTCCTTAAGCTGTTCACTTACATAGTTATCTTCCATCCAGTTGTTTTTATAGCTTTCCACCAGGCTGGCCATCTCATCGCTGCCCATATATAACAGCGCAGGCTTAAGGTACATCCACGCATCCATGCCTTCCGCAACAACATATTTATCTATTGGGAACACAGCTTTCAAATAGCCGCCATCAATGCTAAGGCCCTCAGCCTTTTGCAGCAGCGGGAGCTCGTTTATGGAAAATGGATATTCAAGACCAATGTCAAGTTTGTCTGCAATTGTTTTCAATGGAACAGGAATGTTGAGTTTTCCAAGTGACGCACCTTTTACAGTAAGCAGCAGGCTCCCATCTTCCCAGCTCAAATCGACGTTCAGCTTTAATGGGATATTGATCCCATATGCCTTTCCCTGGAGATAAACAGCCGTATCCTCCAGCGCAATTCTGTACGCATTGATATACACGGACTCCGTAAGGTGTAAATCCGGAATAATGTCACGTGTAAGGAAATACAAATCAGCATTGTCAAGAAGCATTGTTTGTTTCATATTCCCGGCATCAAATGAATTCCTCTGCGAAAAGCTCATCGGTGTGCTCTGCGCGATAACCTGTTCAGGGTCATCATAATTAAAATCTGCCACGTTGATATAAAGGTATAGCAAGCCTGCAAGCAAAACCGGCAAAATGACCAGGATCAATAATATAGTACCTATTATTTTTCCGGCTGATTTCTTTTTTTTGACTTCTACATTTTCAACCCCATCAGTTTTTCTCATAGATGCCTCCCGTATAAGTCGCTTCATTTTAGTACATCATTAATCGACATAAATCGATAAATTAATTATACAAGATTTAAGCTTTCTTCGCTATATAATACCTGAGTAATCACAAGCACATCCTTGCAAGCGAACAATTGTTCGTGTATAATTTTATTGCATTGATATCTATTGCACAGAAATCAACTTATTGATATCTATAATGAGGAGTTATCGCATGAGAAGCCTTTCAATCAACAAAGAACAAGCACGCAGATTCCTGTTGTCCTATCACGGCCTATCAGGCTCTCGTTTTTCATCGGGAAAGGATGGCATACTTGAATATATGAAGCGTGTAGGCTGTATACAATACGATCCGCTCAACATAGTCGGACATAATCAGGAGCTTGTTCTGCAGTCAAGGATCGATAATTTCAGGTCTGTCATGCTAGATGAATTGCTATACAAAGAAAGATTACTTCTTGATGGCTGGGACAAGGTGATGTCTATTTACTGCACAGAGGATTGGCCTTATTTCAGCAGATACAGGGCTGCAAACCTTGAAAGACTATGCTCTGTCGAGAAGCCCGTCACTCCCTACCTGCCTCTTATCAGAGAGGAAATCAGAATGCAAGGTCCCCTGTCCTCCATCGACCTCAAATATGATGAGTCCGTCAACTGGCCCTGGGGTCCCACAAGAGTATCCAGAGCCGCACTGGAAAGCATGTGGTTCTGGGGCGAGCTTGTAATACACCACAAGGTCAACACTCGAAAGTATTACGATTTTACAGCTCGGCAACTGCCACTTGATACATTGAACACGCCTGACCCTAACGAAACTTTTGAGGAGTACAGGGATTGGCGCATATACCGCAGAATAGGAGGCATCGGGCTGCTGTGGTCAAAACCTGGCGACGCCTGGCTTGAGATACCGGAAACAAAAACGCCGGAAAGGCTGGAAAGCTTACAAAGACTGCTTTCTGTGGGAAAGCTCACCGAGGTTTCCGTAGATGGCATAAATGTGCCATTTTATATAAGAAGCATTGATCTTAATATAATGGAAAACGTAATACAACTTCCGGCATGCTCTGGAAAGCCGGAAGCCCGGATACTGGCGCCTTTGGATAATATGCTGTGGGATCGCAGGATGATCAGTGAGCTTTTTGGATTTGATTACCGTTGGGAAGTCTACAAGCCGCAGGCTGAAAGAAAATACGGCTACTATGTGCTGCCGGTACTCTACGGGGACAGGTTCATCGGAAGATTTGAGCCATTTTACGATAAAAAGTCAAGGACACTGGTCATAAAAAACTGGTGGTGGGAAAACTGTGTCAAGCAGACAAAAGCAATTCAGCATGCACTGGAGAAGTGCTTTATGCGATTCGCCGATTATCTCGGTGCAACAGGTATAGACCAACTCTACTCCGGGATCATCGTCCCTAACCATCAAAACAGTTTCGATTAACCAACGGGTATCGAATTGAAAAAATGAGTAATGCGCTTTAATCTGGCTGGCTGGATAGCGGTCGAGTAGGCGTGGGCGCCTCTTGGTGCCCACGCCTACTCGACCACTCAAATTTGGCTCGCTGGATAGCTCACTGCTCGTTTTTGGCAGCTGACTAATTCAATGTGATAGCTCACTGCTCGTTTTTACAACTGCGTTAGTTCGCCACTGAAGTCATCTCTCACTTGTCATAAAATCACACATCGCCAAAGCTTCTATATAAAATTACCTTCTCAAAAAGCAAATTTTTTTGGTTAAACATTACTCTTTACATATCAGTCAGAACGGTATTATAATTAAATTATCGAACACATGTTCGATAATAAACTGCATATACTAGTGATGAAATGCATTATAATACTTCGGTTCAACGAGGCGGGAGACATTTGGGCCTCGTTATTATCGAAAAACTTATTTCCGGGGAAAAGGCGGGTGCCGCCATGAACCTGCGGGAAACACAGGTGATGTATCCATGGACAGAGTCATACTGCACAGTGATCTGAATAACTTTTACGCAAGCGTAGAGTGCTTCTACAACCCGGAGATACGCGAAAGTCCCGTTGCAGTGTGCGGCTCGCAATCGACCAGGCATGGTATCGTGCTGGCAAAGAACCGTATAGCCAAGGAGTTTGGAGTCAAAGCGGGAGATGCCATATGGGAGGCAAGATCCAAATGTCCAGGGCTTGTGGTGGTCAGGCCTAATTACATGCAATACCTCAGGTTTTCCGTGATGGTCAGAAAAATATACGAAAACTATACGAACCTGATAGAGGCCTTCGGTATAGATGAAAACTGGCTCGACGTGACGGAAAGCACCCGGTTGTTCGGTTCAGGGGAAAAAATCGCAGCCGAGCTGCGCGCCAGGATACAGTATGAGCTTGGCATCACGGCATCCGTAGGCGTAAGCTTCAACAAGGTTTTTGCAAAGCTTGGCTCCGACATGAAAAAGCCTGACGCAACTACAGTGATATCCCGTGAGGATTACAAGGAAAAGATATGGGGCCTGCCTGCCAGCGACATGTTATATGTGGGGCCCTCCACCCGCAGAAAGCTTACCGACATAGGTATCGGCACCATCGGAGAACTCGCCTGTGCGCCTCCCAGGTTTCTGGAGAGACATTTCGGGCAGTGGGGACGCACGCTATGGATATTTGCTAATGGGTATGACGAAACGCCGGTTACAAAGCTCGACTTTCAGCCTGGCATCAAGGGTGTTGGCAATTCACTGACAACTCCCCGTGATCTTTGCAATAACAATGATATAAAGATCCTCACCTACGTGCTTGCAGACAGCGTGGCCGAACGACTTCGGCGCCACCGCCTGAAGGGAAGGACCGTACAGATATATATAAGATCAAATGACCTGGCTTTTATCGAAAGGCAGGGCAAGCTTCCCCACTATACCTGTACATCCTCGGAAATAGCGGAAAAAGCCCTAGAAATATTCGCAGCATCGTGGGATTGGTCCAAAAACATCAGAACATTGGGTGTCAGGGTCACAGATGTAGTGATGGAAAATGAGTGCGGCCAACTATCCTTCTTTGACGATGAAAAGCGACTAAGGCGTGAACAGCTCGAGAGCAGCATAGACGGCATAAGGTCACGTTTCGGGCATTATTCGGTGCAGCGGGCCGTGCTGTTGAAAGGCGACGGTTTAAATGCGAACCCTGTAGAGGAAAATGTGATCCACCCCGTATCATTTTTTAGATAAGCGAAATATGACGAAGCCATATTTGCGCGGTAAGCGAAATATGACGAAGCCATATTTGCGCGGTAAGCGAAATATGACGAAGCCA
>CAZBEQ010000023.1:44123-52740 GCA_964490975.1 uncultured Oscillospiraceae bacterium
TATTTGCGCGGTAACTATCCACTTGTTTTTAAAAGAGGTGTGAAAATTGGCTAAGGTATTTGTTGAAGTAATAGCGAAGTTCACAAAGGACGGCAGAAAAGTCCCTCTTATAATCAAATGGGAAGATGGCAGATGTTTTGACATAGACAAGGTGACCGATGTGCGCCGGGCAGCATCACTAAAAGCCGGTGGTCAGGGCATCAGATACAAGTGCAGTATAAACGGCAGGGAGACCTATCTGTGGCTGGAGGAGGACAAATGGTTCGTCGACAGCAAGAGTTGACGGCAAAATGGCCCTGACTCAGGATATCATCTTCAGACTTGATTCATACGAGGATATATCTATGTCCTTTGCAGTTTTAGGTCTGCTGAACAGATAACCCTGGGCATTATCACAGCATTCCTTCACCAGGTATTCCAGCTGGGCGCTGTTTTCTATTCCTTCGGCAGTTACTGACAAATCCATGCTGTGCGCAAGTGATATCAGGGCCCTTACTATCTTGGACTGCTTTGCGTTATTTGATATTCCATATATAAACGTTTTGTCGATCTTCAGGTTCGTTATGGGAAGCACTTTCAGATAATTCAGAGAAGAATAGCCCTTCCCGAAATCATCAAGTGAAATACCTATGCCGGCTTTTCTGAAGCGTCCAAGAACATCTATCGTCAGTTCCAGATCCTGCATTGCCAGGCTCTCTGTAATTTCAAGCTCAAGCCATTCTGGTTTTATACCGGTCTTTTTTATTATGTCAATTACGCTTTGGTAAAGATTGGGCTGCTGAAATTGGCGTGCTGACAGGTTCACGGATACCCTGAGAGCCTCGTGCCCTTCCTGATGCCACCTTTTAAGCTGAGTGCAGGCTGTAAGCAGCACCCACTCACCTATATCTCCTATCAGACCTGTTTCCTCAGCTATATGTATGAATGAGTCGGGCATTACCCAGCCTATGTCCGGGTTGTACCATCTGATCAAAGCCTCGACGCATTTTACATTCCCCGTTGCCAGTTCTATCTGTGGCTGATAATAAATTACAAGTTCCTTCTTTTCAATCGCTTTTCTGAGATGGTTCTCGATCTCCATCCTTTCCATTATGCGGAGATTTAACTCCTGGGTGAAAATCTGGAAGTTATTCTTACCGTTTTCCTTGGCCCGATACATTGCCGTATCAGCATTTTTCATCAGTTCCTGCAAATTAGATCCGTCATTTGGATAGATAGATATTCCAATGCTTGCAGTTACATAGAATTCGCGGTCATCAAGCACCCATGGCTTTTTAAATATTTCAAGCATTCTGACCGCGAGCCTGTAAACTTCATCCATGCTCCCCACATTAGCCTGCAGCATTATGAATTCATCACCGCCAAGTCTGGCAAGCGTATCACTTTTTCTCATTCTGAGCATGAGCTGCTCACCAACCTTTAAAAGCAGCTGATCTCCATATGTATGACCTATTGTATCATTTATCGTTTTGAAATTGTCCAGATCCAGGAAAAATACAGCTACCTTCCTTCCCTTTCTTTGAGCACTTGCGGCTGCGATGGTAAACCTGTCATTTAGTAGGGACCTGTTTGGCAAACCTGTCATTGCATCATAATATGCCAGCTTATGAATTTTCTCATCAGCCTGGCGCTGTTCGGTAATATCGGTTATTGACCCAGCCACCCTTATAGGAATGTCGTCTTCGTCCCATATTGCCATTCCCCTTGTTCTTACCCATTTTACACTATTTTCCGCTCTTATCCTGTATTCTATCTGGAAATGCTGCTTCTGTGGTTCTGTTATATACTTGTTAAGGCTTCTTATAAAAATGTCCAAATCTTCCTTTTCAATTACATCAAACCACTTTTCAATTGTGAGGTATTCTTCATCAGAACATACCCCCAGTATTATTTTACTTTGATTTGATAAAAAGAGCCTGCCATCCCGGCCATCCCAGTCCCATATCCCGTCATTGACCCCCTCAACGGCCAGTCTGTAGCGTTCTTCACTGCATCGTAGTTCATTATCCCTTGTATTTAGATCATCAAACTGCAACTTCAGTTCTATTTCCTTAGTAACAATTTCTCCATATAGAGACTCCAACTCCTGGTAACTTTCAGCAAGCTTTGATTCTGCATTTTTTCGGTCTGTTATGTCCATACCGAGGGCTGCCGTATAAATAGGTTGATTCTCTATATCATTTATTACATCTATATTCCAAAGTGTGTATACATTCCTGCCATCCTTTGATACAAGGCATGTATCATAATTATGAATGACTGTCTTGTTTTTTACTGTTTCGTTGATCACATTTCCCAGCCCAGTATTTTGATGCAGGAAACATATTTCTCCAATGCGATGGCCTTCAACCTCTTCTGTACTATAGCCAGTCACATCCTGAGCATATTTATTGAACATAACTATCTTTCCGTCTGAAGAACATATTATTATCATGGTTTTTGCATTTTCGACAATAGAATTGGATAATTTTTGCTGGGTATTCAATCTTTTTTTCAAATATGATATATAAATCTGTATAAGAGCAAATATAATTAACAATATCATAGCGGCAAATACTATATATGATACGGTATACATCTGCATATTTACAGGCTGCTTTTTTGAAATGCCTTCAGTAATTATTAATGCTACTGCTTGTAAACGCATTCTGCCCCCTTATATTTCTAAATACTTACCTTATATAATATATTAATTATATATTTTTTATTAAAAAATTCCAACATTTTATTGAATATTGTAGATAATCAATCAGGTAACTGTTTTTTATATTCTTCATTGGTTACCTGGTCCATATCATCAACAATTCCCTGCTTATCTATCTCGTTCGTATAATATTCCTTATAGTCGTGATAGCCGCCAAGATCCTGAGGACTGTCAGATGAGCCATATTTCATGAGATCATTTAATTGATCCATTCCCTCGTTTTCATCATCCTCCTGCTTATTGAGGTATTTCCTTCCGAATGGAGCATCAACGACCAGTTCTTCGTTTGCTCTTCCTTTCATCTGTCTCAATGGAGCATTTTCCATGCTTTCTTGACAATTTATGCACATTTTCGCATAAGGATTGACTTCAAGCCTCTCAGTAGGTATTTCTGTTCCACAATGAGCACAAATACCATATATGCCTTTATCTATTCTTTCCAATGCATCCTTTACATCCATCAGTATATTCTCTTCATGAACCTTGAGGGCATTATTGAGCTCAAGGTGAAAAAGCTCTGTACCTTGATCTGCAGGATGATTGTCATAGTTTGATAATTCTCCCGACGAATATTTATCCTGCTCTGCCTCTCTGTTATCTTTCATCATTTCTATCGTATTATCCACACTATCGAGCATTTTTAATAATAAATCACGGTAGTGTTCAGCATCGTTCCTGTTCATACAGCTAGCCTCCTGCTTTATGCATGTTATTTTCAACTATTCTGACAATATCACCTATAAATTCGCCAATGATTGGTGGATTCCACTTTACAAGCTTTTGCAGAAAATATACTACAAAAGCGGCAAGCAGTGTAAATCCAATAGATGCGCCAAATCCTCTTGCAAGCCCTGCCAGAAAATTGGGAAGCAGTAGTTTTCTTGGGTTTTCGAGATAACATATATAATCTCTGATCCTGGATTTTTCCATATCCAGTGCAAGTCTGTCAAGCTTGTCTGCCAATAACCTGTTGCGCGCCTTTCTGCCGAACATGGAAACCTCACCTGCTTTGATTGAAAGAATAAGTATGATTTATTATATATAATTTCAAAAAGGACGATTTTTATGAAGATTATTTTATGGAAAGTAAAAAAAAGCGCCCTTGCTGTAAAAGCAGAGACGCTTTGCGCCAAGTGCGAATAAAGTCTTACCAATGCTGTTATTGTAATTCTTCAATGACTTCTTTTATAATTTTTTCGTCTTCTATAGTGCAGCTAATAACCTCACCTATCCCCTTAGGAAGTATAAAATTCAGTCTGTTGTCCTTCACTTTTTTATCAAGGAACATTTTTGAATAAATAGCCTCACTATCGAGACCTTTAGCTCTTATAGGCAGACCTGCAGCCATAAGGGTGTTCTCCACTGTGTGAACCATTTCTTCAGTCACCATACCCAGCTTCAAAGCTAGCTTGTATACTCCTGAAATGCCTATTGAAACACACTCCCCATGAAGAAGTGAAAATTCTGAAGCGCTCTCTACAGCATGGCCGATAGTATGCCCAAAGTTCAGGATCGCCCGAAGGCCACTTTCACGTTCATCCTGCTCAACGACGCCTTTTTTGATCGTACAGTTCATTTTTGTTATGTATTGAAGCGTATTTTCTTCAAACTTGAAGATTTTACTCATGTTGTAGTTTAAATAATCATAGAACTCAGAATTAAGTATCAGCCCGTGCTTAATGACCTCTGCCAGTCCTGAGCTAAGCTCCCGCCGAGGCAATGTGCAAAGGGTATTAACATTAATGTACACAAATCGCGGCTGGTAGAAAGCTCCGACCATGTTTTTGCTGCCTTCGAAATCTACGCCGGTTTTGCCGCCTATGCTGCTGTCTGCCTGGGCCAGCAGGCTTGTGGGAATCTGTACGAAATTTATGCCCCTCATAAAGGTTGCTGCGGCAAAGCCTGTGATGTCACCGGGTACTCCGCCACCGAGCGCGATCAATGATGACCCGCGGTCAAACCGTTGAGCAATCAGCAGCCTGTAAATATCTTGTACAGTATCGAGTTTCTTGCTTTTCTCGCCTGCTTCTATAATATGGCTGAAAACTTCAGCTCCCGTTGTCTCCAGTTCATCCACGCATGCCTTTAGATAATGGCCGCTTACATTGCTGTCTGTGACCACAAGGATCTTTCCGTTTAGTCTTGCGCTATTAATAGCCTTTCCAAGCCCGAAAAAATCTGATGCTATATATATTGGATAACCTCTGTCTGCCAAATCGACATTCATTTTAACCATTCGATTTTCCCACCCTGTTATTTTACGATATGTAACACTGCAGGATAATGTAATATTTTACACTATCCTGCAGTTAATGACTTAGACTGCTATTACAGTCTATATCTTTTCTACACTGAACGTTACATTTTCTCCATTGATGCTCCACTCTTTACTGTAACCACCACCAGAAGACTGCATAAGTGCTTCAGCAAGAACTTCCTCGCCAATCAGCGTTTTGTTGCGCTCAAATATTTCACTGATTTTATCATTTCTCCCATAATACACCCTTATATGATCCTGGACCTCAAAGCCTGCTTCTTTTCTCATTGTCTGAAGCTTGCTTATGATCTCACGTACAAACCCTTCTTCCAGCAGCTCAGCGGTCAAATTTGTATCCAAAACGACTGTTATATCCCTGTCGCTTTCTGAAACGTAACCCTCCTTCTGTGCTGTCTCAACCAGTACATCTGATAGTTCGAGTTCTACAGCAGCAGCATCCAGTTCAAAGCTTATCCTTCCGTTTTTATTGAAATAGTCCATAAGCTCATTGCCGTCAGCTTTTGACAGGTACTCACCTATTTTTGATACCAGCTTGCCATACTTAGGTCCTACTGTACGCAGCTGAGGCTTGAACTTATATGTGGTAAAGCCTGAAGCATCCTTTGTAAATACGATCTGCTTTACATTAAGTTCATCCTTGACCAGTTCTGCATACATTTGAGGAAGTTTTTCATTATCTTTTATGAACATCCTGCCTATAGGCTGGCGATTTTTAATATTTGCCGTATTTCTGCAGGCACGGCCCAAGACTACATATTTCAGGACCTTATCCATATTGTTTTCAAGTTCTTTATCTATGAAGCCCTCCTTCACAACAGGATAATCGCAAAGGTGAACGCTTTCGGGAGCATCTGTATCTATACCCTTCACCAGGTTCAGGTATATCTCTTCGCTGATAAACGGAACAAACGGTGCAATAGCCTTTGCCAGCTCTACAAGTACAGTATGAAGCGTCATGTAGGCATTTATCTTGTCCTGGTTCATGTCCTTCTGCCAGAAGCGCTCCCTGCATCTTCTGACATACCAGTTGCTCAATTCGTCAACAAATTCCTGAATATCCCTTGCAGACTCGGTTATCCTGTAATTTTCAAGATTTTTATCCACATTGCCTATCAATGTGTAAAGTCTTGAAAGCACCCATTTATCCATTACCGCCAGCTTATCATGTTCAAGCCTGTACTTCTTCGGATCGAAATTGTCGATATTCGCATATAGCACGTAGAATGCATAGGTGTTCCAAAGTGTGCCCATGAACTTCCTTTGGCTTTCGCTCACGGCTTCTTCATAGAACCTGCTCGGGAGCCATGGAGCGCTGCCTGTGTAGAAATACCAGCGAACCGCATCCGAGCCCTGCTTATCCAATACAGTCCATGGATCTATTACATTGCCCTTGTGCTTGCTCATTTTCTGGCCATCCTTGTCATTTACATGGCCAAGCACGATACAGTTTTTAAAGGCGGGCTTTTCAAACAGTAGCGAAGATATCGCAAGTAGCGTATAGAACCAGCCTCTTGTCTGGTCAATAGCCTCGCTTATGAAGTCTGCGGGATAATGTGACTCAAATATATCCTTGTTCTCAAAGGGATAATGCCACTGTGCAAAGGGCATTGCGCCTGAATCGAACCAACAGTCGATAACCTCGGATACTCTCTTCATATCTCCCGAGCATTTCGGGCATTTCAGATGTACTGCATCTATAAAAGGTTTATGCAGCTCTATATCATCCGGAACATTCTCACCAAGCTCCTTTAATTCAGCTATACTGCCTATCAAATGCCTGTGCCCGCATTTACATTCCCATATCGGTAGCGGAGTGCCCCAATACCTTGAACGGCTCAGGCCCCAGTCAACTACATTTTCAAGGAAGTTGCCCATGCGGCCTTCCTTGATATTTTCAGGCATCCAGTTTATGCTGTTATTGTTTATAAGTAGCTTATCCTTTATCTCGGTCATTCTGATAAACCAGGTGTCCCTTGCGTAATAGAGCAAAGGAGTATCGCATCTCCAGCAGAACGGGTAAGAATGCTCATAATCCATCAGCTTGTAAACCAATCCTTTGGATTCGAGTTCCTTTATGATCATTGGATCTGCTGACTTTACAAACATACCCTTCCAGTTCTCAACCGAATCCACGAATTCGCCCTGTTCGTTGACAAGCTGTACAAACGGCAGGTCATTTGCCTTTCCTACCTTGGCATCATCCTCACCGAAAGCAGGAGCGGTATGAACTATACCGGTACCGTCGGTAAGAGTTACAAAATTATCACAAACGACATAATAAGCCTTCTTATCTGGAACAACAAAGTCGAACAATGGTTCGTATTCCATGCCAGAAAGCTCTTGCCCCTTGTTTCTGCCTGTTACCTCATATTCGTCTTTCAGGACCGTAGGTGCCAGTGCTTCCGCTAATATATATGTCTCTTCTCCGCATTTGGCCCTGATATAATTTTCATTGGGATTTACAGTCAGCGCAACATTTGAAGGCAATGTCCATGGAGTCGTCGTCCATGCCATCAAATAAACGTCTTTCTCTCCCCTTACCTTGAATTTTACATAAACAGAGGTCTCCTTGACATCCTTGTAGCCCTGGGCTACTTCATGGCTCGAGAGTGATGTGCCGCATCGTGGACAATAGGGTACTATCTTGTGTCCTTTATATAACAGCCCTTTATCCCATATCTGTTTCAGCGCCCACCATTCCGATTCTATATAGTTGTTATGGTAGGTCACGTAGGGATCCTCCATGTCTGCCCAGAAGCCTACGCGGTCGCTCATTTCCTCCCACTCACGCTTGTATTTCCAGACGCTTTCCTTGCACTTGTGTATAAACGGCTCAACTCCGTACTTTTCTATCTGCGGTTTTCCGTTTATACCAAGCAGTTTTTCAACTTCGAGCTCAACAGGCAGGCCGTGTGTATCCCAACCAGCTTTTCTAAGCACGTTGTAGCCCTTCATGCTCTTGTATCTTGGTATCAGATCCTTCATAGTACGTGTTATTATATGTCCAATATGAGGTTTGCCATTTGCTGTTGGTGGCCCGTCATAAAACGTGAATGTTTCCGAGCCTTCCCTAAACTTAAGGCTCTTTTCAAATATTTTGTTTTCTTTCCAGTGCCTGAGGACTTCCTTTTCTCTGTCCACAAATTTCAAATCTGTTGATACTTTTTTATACATGACTGCCTCCTTTTTAATGCGCATCAGTCCTATTGCCGGGTTAAACTAAAAAACCTCTCTATCCCAAAAAAGGGACGAGAGGATATTATCTCACGCGGTACCACCCAAATTACCATGCAGCCTTCCCGGGAATGCGATCCCCAGCAGCTCAACGGTCGCTTGATATCACATATAACGGTGTTCACCGACTGATCGTACTTTGCATTCGAAGGTATTGTAGTTACCAGTTTATGCTTTCCGACCGCTGCTCCCGGAGGATTTTTAAGAACCGTACCTGCAGGCTTCCACCAGCCGCCTGTTCTCTTTGAGGCTCAAGCTCTCTACTCGTTCCGATCATAGCATTTTAAATATTAAACACAATTATACAACAATGCCATCCTTAATGTCAACGGACGTTTATTCGTCTTCCACGGCTACCGCATGAATAATCTTTTCCTGTATAACCATTGTCATGGTTTTTA
>CAZBEQ010000024.1:0-23583 GCA_964490975.1 uncultured Oscillospiraceae bacterium
ATCATGATTTCAAACCAGATTCTCGGATAATATTTCTTCTCGGATAATTCAGATTCCCCGTCGCCAAGGACACCCTTGCTGTTCGGCTAATGGTTCCCACTACCAAGCCCATAGCGGACTTTCACCGCCGAGTTACTGCCCATGCCGGGCGAACATAAAAAAGTCCTGCACTTGATGCTTTACGCCAAGTACAGGACTTCATTATTTATATTTGCAGATTCAAATGCACATCACCATTATAATGTCTTTCTACTAGTGAGTTTCTGACTAACCCCTGCTTTTAATAACTGCGTGAGCTGCAGCTAGCCTTGCTATCGGAACACGGAAAGGTGAGCATGAAACATAGCTCAGACCGATATTGTGGCAGAACTCAACTGACGAAGGATCGCCACCATGTTCTCCGCAGATACCCAGCTTGATGTTTGGCCTTGTAGCCTTTCCGCCTGCAGCTGCAATCTTCATCAGCTTGCCTACACCTATCTGGTCAAGCTTTGCAGTAGGATCTGATTCGAATATTTTAGCCTGGTAGTAATCATCAAGGATCCTTCCTGCATCATCACGGCTTAATCCGTAGGTCATCTGTGTGAGGTCATTTGTTCCGAAGGAGAAGAATTCAGCCTCGGTTGCGATCTCATCAGCAAGCAGAGCTGCTCTTGGGATCTCTATCATTGTACCAACCTTGTACTCCATCTTAACGCCGGCTTCTTTGATGATGGCATCAGCAGTACTTGTAATTATGTTCTTGACGAATTTCAGTTCCTTGATTTCACAAACCAGCGGGATCATTATTTCAGGAACTATATTCATTCCCTTCTTGTTAACATTGATAGCTGCCTCAATTATAGCTCTTGTCTGCATCTCTGCTATCTCAGGGTATGAAACAGCCAGACGGCAGCCCCTGTGTCCCATCATCGGATTGAGCTCGTGCAGGTTCTTTACGATTCCCTTTAATTCGTCAGAAGAAATATTTAGTTCTTTTGCCAGAGCAGCGATATCTTCTGCTTCCTGTGGGAGGAACTCATGAAGCGGAGGATCCAGCAGCCTGATGGTAACCGGATATCCCTTCATTTCCGTGAAGAGGCCTTCAAAATCACTTTTCTGCATCGGAAGGATCTTTTCAAGAGCTTTCTTCCTCTGCTCAACACTGCGTGATACTATCATCTGCCTGAAAGCAAATATTCTGTCGGGCTCAAAGAACATATGCTCTGTACGGCAAAGTCCGATTCCTTCAGCTCCGAACTTCATAGCCACAGCTGCGTCCTTCGGAGTATCTGCATTTGTCCTGACCTTAAGTGTTCTGATCTCATCAGCCCATGACATAAATGTAGCAAAATCGCCGGTCATTTCAGGATCAACTGTCGGCAGCTGTTCACCGTACACATTACCGGTGGTACCATCGATAGATATCCAATCGCCTTCCACATATTTCTTTCCATTTTTATCAAGGAAATATCTTTCACTTTCATTTATCTTTATCTCGCTACAGCCTGCAACGCAACAAGTTCCCATACCACGGGCAACAACTGCCGCATGGGAGGTCATTCCGCCCCTGCCGGTCAATATGCCCTGTGAGACATGCATGCCTTCGATATCTTCTGGTGAAGTCTCGAGCCTTACAAGCACGACTTTTTTCTCTCCGTTATTGAAAGCTTCGACAGCGTCCTCTGCCTTGAAGAATACCTTACCTGTAGCTGCTCCAGGTGATGCCGGAAGTCCTTTTGCCACAGGTGTGGCAGCCTTCAGTGCTTTCGGATCGAAGTTAGGGTGAAGCAATGCGTCCAACTGCTTTGGATCAACTTTTAGTATAGCTTCTTCCTTGGTTGCCATTGCTTCGCTTACCAAATCTACAGCTACCTTCAGAGCTGCAGCGGCAGTCCTCTTTCCATTCCTGGTCTGGAGCATGAACAGCTTGCCCTTCTCTATTGTGAATTCCATATCCTGCATGTCTCTGTAATGCTTTTCAAGTGTATCAGCTATATTTGTGAACTGATTGTATGCTTCGGGATTTATCTCCTTCATCATGTCTATTGTCTGAGGGGTTCTGATACCTGCCACAACATCCTCGCCCTGTGCGTTCATAAGGAATTCACCATACAGCTTCTTTTCGCCGGTGGACGGATTCCTTGTAAAAGCAACACCTGTTCCGGAATCGTTGCCCATGTTGCCGTAAACCATTTCCTGTACATTGACTGCAGTTCCCCAGTCGCCGGGGATATCATTGAGCCTTCTGTAAACTATTGCTCTAGGGTTGTCCCATGAACGGAAAACTGCCTTTATAGCCTCCATCATCTGTTCCTTGGGATCCTGTGGGAAATCGAAGCCCTTTTCATTTTTGAAGAGCACCTTGTACTTCTTTACAACCTCTTTCAGGTCATCTGCAGTAAGATCGGTATCAAATCTTGCTCCTTTTTCTTCCTTGATTTCATCCAGGATTGCTTCAAATTTTGGTTTTTCAACTTCCATAACAACATCGCTGAACATCTGGATAAACCTTCTATAGCTGTCATATGCGAATCTTGGATTGTCTGTCAGCTTTGCCAGGCCTTCAACAACTATGTCGTTAAGTCCGAGATTTAATATGGTATCCATCATACCGGGCATGGATGCTCTTGCGCCTGATCTGACAGAAACAAGGAATGGATTTGAAGGATCGCCGAATTTCTTGCCTACTATTCCCTCAGTAATTGCAAGCGCTTCATAGATTTGATCCTCGATTTCCTTTGAAATAACCTTTCCATCCTTATAGTATTGCGTACAAGCTTCTGTTGTAACTGTGAATCCTCTCGGGACCGGAAGTCCAAGGCCGGTCATCTCTGCCAGGTTGGCACCTTTCCCACCAAGAAGGTTCCTCATTGAGGCATTACCCTCTTTAAACAGATAAACAAATTTTGACATATATACCTCCATTTATTTATTATTTAGTTAATGGATTATAATTCATACATAAGAAAAATCTCCCGCTAATAACCCATATCATTATAACATAATATAATTAATTTAAAACAACTTTTTTGCATTTTGTATACTTTAGCAAATGCGATTATTTATCCAGAAAAGCTTCCATATCATGCAAACTACTGTTAAATTATAAAATAGCATTCCCCAACATAAATACTTTTTATTACAACCTGGCAGATATTAATATACTATTTTTTTACATAATCCATAAAATGATCTGAATATTTGAACTCGCCATTGCTTAGTACCCAAAGTACTTCAACATCCGGCAGGCTTTTGACGAAATCCATACCTTCGTCGATATTCATGTTGAAAATTGCTGTCGATAGTGCATCGGCCATTCCCGAATCTCTGCACATTATTGATACTGATTTGTATTCAACAGATGGAAAAAGTGTATCCGGGTCTATTATGTGGTGATAATCCCTGCCATCAACTGTATAATACCTTTCATAAATACCGCTTGTTACAAGAGATGCATCTATAATGTCCAGAACGTGAAGATCAGGCAGGTCCTGATCGGTCTCAGGGTTTTGTATGCCTACATTCCAAGGCTGTTTGTTATCTCCCTTGAAACCTATTGCCCGTACATTACCGCCTACACTTATCAAGCCGGAAGTAAACCCGTTTTCGTATGCGATCCGGCTCACCTGTTCAGTGGCATATCCTTTCGCAACAGCGCCGACATCAAGACTCATCTCCGGGTCCTCCAGGTAAACCGTTGATTTTTCTTCATTAATGATGACCTTATTAATATCAGTGTGCATCGCTGCTTCCTTAAGTCTTTCTAAAGGAGGAAGCTCTGCCGAATCGGGATCCTCCATGCCTTTTTCCCGATAATCGTGCCAGATACTGAGAACTGAACCCATTGCGACATTGACCTTGCCACCCGTTTTTTCATACCACTGCTTGGAAAACTTCAGAAGGTCGATTATCCTGCTGTCTACTTTGACGGGGGCCTTACCTGCCTGATCGTTAATTGTTTTGATATTGCTAATACCTTCGTAGCTGTTATAGATGTCATAAAGCTGGTGATACTCATTTAAGCTGTCATATATCAGCTGTGAATATCTTGCGAACTCTTCCTTGTTGTCTGTATATGCAACAATCGTTGTCTTTGTATCAAACAGTTTCAGGAAGGCTGCTTCATAGCGCACAGGCTTTCGTAAGCCGCAAGAGGCAGTGTTCAGTAGCATGGCAGCTGATATTAATAATATGCACATCTTTTTTAGCATTTGATTATTCACCATTCACATAGTTTTAACAAAAATCAGAGAGGCAATTTGGCTTGCCTCTCTAATAAATATTACCATAAAGTTGTAAGGATATCTATTTAGCATTTATTTAGCATTTTGTGATGCTTTATCAATTATAGTGATGAAATCTGTTACATGAATAGTAACAGAGCTTGTCAGATCTGTATTTGAAGGCTTACCTTCTGTTAACGCTATACCCTTGACTTCGTCCAAAGACTTGCCCGTTACATATGCAGCAAATGCAGCTGCCTGTTCATTCCATTCCTTCTGTATGGAAGAAGCCTTCTTCATACCATATGCTTCGCCCAACTCGTTCTTCGTCTTCAGCTCCGCAGTTTTTAGGTCAGTAGTGATCTTACCTGCAGTACTGAAATTGACATTGGACTGTGAAGCGTCAATAATACTGCTTGTGATCTTACCATCTGCTCCGAAGGTTGTTGCTGTATAGGTAGAATAAGCTTGAGCCAGGCCTTCCTTATCAGCTGTTGCATCTGTGGACTTACTGATGGTCGTAACTATTCCAAGCCCTAGCTTATCGCCGGCCTTTGCTCCAAGGTCCTGCGCATTATTTACAGCTTTCTCGATAGCTTCGATAAAGTCGGTGACATGTACTGTAACAGATGAAGTAAGCTCAGCTGCTGAAGGAGCTCCTTCTTCATTTAAAGCTATTCCCTTTACTTCTGCAAGAGTCTTGCCTGTAACATAAGCTGCAAAAGCATCAGCCTGCTCATACCATTCCTTCTTTATATTGGATGCCTTTGCCATACCGTATTCAGTCTTCAACTCCTGCTTGGTTTTGAACACTGTATCTAGTGGTGTAGCAATCTTACCTGCTGCTGAAAAATTGATCTTTGTCTGAGCACTATCGATTTTGCAGTTAGTGATCTTGCCGTCTGCATCAACAGTAACTGCCACAACAGTGGAATCCACCTGTGCAAGGCCATCCTTATCGCCTGCGTCCGTTGATTTTGCAATGGATGAAATTACTGCAAGACCTGTCTTAATAGCACCACCTGCCGCAGCATTATTCTGGTTACCACCTTCAGCTGTTCCGCCGGTAGTTTCATTTGGTGTACCCTGTCCCGGGGTCACGTTTGAGCCTTGGCCGCATGCAGTAAGAATAAATATTGCCAAAGTAAGGCTCATGATAATTGCAATGATTCTTTTCATAAATTAGCTCCTCCGTTTATCATATTTTATTCTTGACCCAGCCGATTGAAAGCCGGAACAATGAACCTCAGCAGCGTGGCCGTCACGATGCCTGCAACTACGCCCGATATCAGCAGTACAGGCAGGTAAGCCAACAAATACATCCCCGTGTAAACAAATGATATTGCTATAAACTGGCCCACATTGTGGGCAACAGCTCCTGATATACTAATTACTGCATATGATACCCTGTCTCTAAATATTATAATCAAAATCAACATCACTGTCAGTGATAGTATGCCACCTGAAATGCTCAGTATTCCTGCTATCAAGCCTCTCGTCACTGCAACGGAAAGCCCCTTTAAAACTGCTATTGAATAAGCCTGGCCTTTCTTGAGGAAAAACAAAGCATACATTACTGCAATATTTGACAATCCGAACTTAACCCCAGGAACAGGAAGCGGAAGTGCCGGGAGCGAATTCTCCACTATTGCAAGTATCAGTGCAAGCGCAAAAATTAATCCAGTGAGTACAAGCCTCCTGGTCTTCGAAATATTTCTGTTGTTGTCAATTCTCTCGTTCATTAATTACTCCCATCAGACTGTTTTCCGCTGCTGCCTATAACAATATCCGGCTCATCACCCTTCCAGCCGTCAGCCGGTACTAGCTTCACTATTATGCCATTTGGCAGGCATGCGGCGCTTTGTCCCGCCAGATGGATCTTTCCGGTCTTTATACACACCTTGTCCGGACAGTCCGACTCAATAAACTGAATATTTCCTTTACCATCCACACGCAGGACAACATTTTCATCCTGAGGCACTGAAAACTCTTTTGCCTGCCCGTCTGCCAATTCAATCGTTTCAACGAGCTCAGAATAATAATATATTTCTGCTTTAACCGGCTTTGCTAAAGCTGTTTTATTGTAGATCAGCCAAGTCACCAGCGCTACAGCAATAATTGCGGTTATTATAAAAATGTCGGTTTTTTTAAAAAACTTCATTTATTCAACCTACCTAATCTATCAAACTCCGGCTTCCTGCTCTGCGCCGTTGTTTGTTATTTATTTGACACAGTCTTTCATTTTTTCTATTTACCCAAAGATGAATAAAATAAACACCCTCTGCAATTACTTTATAATTTCTGAAAT
The DNA here is from genome assembly GCA_964490975.1 of uncultured Oscillospiraceae bacterium. GTDB lineage: Bacteria > Bacillota > Clostridia > Acetivibrionales > DTU013 > DTU013. The sequence goes on from CAZBEQ010000024.1 coordinate 6,514, forward strand.
AAATACCATAATCGTCAAGGAACCCATTATAGCAACATAGTTTTTTATCGAAGTAATAAATGTGACAGCCTTCTCCTGTTTCTGCATGAATTTCTTAATATTTCGATACACCGGAATGAATGATAATAAGGATACCAGGCAAATCGGTGAAAGTATTCTTAAAATTACCATGACAATGATAGAAATGTAGGCCAGATAATAAATAGTAGCAAACAAATACAACGCTTTTCTGCCTAAATAATAAGGCAAGGTATATCTTTTAACGGCAATATCCTTCTCGATATCGCAGATATTGTTTGCAAGCATGATATTTGCCGTAGTGCATACAGGCGGAACGGACAACAGAAGCAATGAAACGATCGGCCATGGCATAAGCTCCAAAACGATCTTATCCCAGCTTAAGCTGAACGTCAGATAAGTACCGGCAGGCATATTTATATATAAAAGCAGGAACGGTATGAGCAATCCATAAAAAATACCGGAAAGCACCTCGCCCAGAGGCTGCCTTGAGATAGGCACCGGACCGTATGTATAAAGTACGCCCGCCACGAAGCATAAGCCGCCGAGCAGCAGCACAACAATATCGGTGATAAGTGCCAGATAAATGCCCAATGTAGCACTGATACAAAATAGTATGTAGATGATGATCAAAGCGGTACTTCTTTTGAACTGCAGCTTTTGATCATTAGTCTTTGTATCAATGTAATTGTTAATAGCTGTGGTAGTAAGATCGAACACAAGCATCGAACCAAAGAAAACAGTGGTCCTCAGCCAGTCGATTTTCTGGCCGTTATAAAAAATAAACGCTATAGTCAATAAAAACGCAAAGGTACTTGTTATTTTTGTTTGTATCTCTACAAAACTAAGAAATCGTTTAAGCATAACGTAAATTTATCCTCGATACCAACTATTTTTATCGCACTTATAGTCCGGGGCCCGGGTTGCATTAAATGCCTGCCTGGGCTGTTTCATTATCCTGCTTGAACACTCTGAATGCCATATTTATTATATCAATAAGCTTCATTTTCTTTTCTTCCGATAATACAAGCCTATCTAGTGTCCTGATATATTTACTGTAATACTTTTTTGCCACCAGCCTGGTGAAAGCCAGACCATTTGCATTTTTAACTGCTCCATTTAATTCTTCTCTCGAAAGATCATGGCGTACAGCCTTATCCTTCAGGTGAGCGTCCGCCTGGAATGCTTTGATAATAGGCAAAGTGATGACATCCTTTTCAAAATCAGACTGGACAGGCTTCTGGGCAACGCTTTGCGTCGCTTCAAAGTCCATACAGTCATCTATCAGCTGGAATATCATTCCCAGACTGTGGCCCATCTTCTTAAACAGTTTTATTTCAGGATCTTCGCTTCCCGCCAGTACCGCACCGGCAAAAAACGACGCTTCAAACAATGCAGCCGTTTTACCTGAAATTATCTTAAGATACCTTAGAACCGAAAGATCATAATTTCCGTTATTTATTTGCTGGTTCAGCTCACCGGCGCATACTCTTGAAACAAAGTCGGGCATATTGATTTCCGGATATTCTTTTTTATTAGTAACAGACGACGCCAGCTTTAGTGCAACACTTAAAAGATAATCTCCACATATCACAGCAGTCCTTTTACCAAACAGCTTTTGCAGTGTCGGGCTTCCACGTCTGATATCTGCATCATCGATCACATCGTCATGCACGAGGGTGGCAAGATGCAGCACCTCAATAGCTGCAGCAATTTTAACGGCATTGCTATCGACCATGCTATCCTTGTTCATAGCACACGTTAGCAGTGAAACTGCGCGTATAAACTTACCCTTTGTTCCGGATAGATGTTTAATATATGTCCTTACTATGGATGGCGAGGATAAGAGCGCTCTGTCGACCTCTTCCCTTGTTTTCAAAAGAGCGCTGTCAAAATCAATATAGTTAACACCGGTAGTTACTTTACTGTCAGTCATGATACAGATACCACTTTCTAGCCCATCTTACATTTTTCCACTTTCTCTTCAATGAAGGCATTACATAATAATCAAGTCCCAATGTTCTTCCTGCCGCAATAAGCAGCGCTATTCCTGCAAATACCATCCAGAAGGTATTCAAATAAAGACCTGTGGTGGTAACGAACATAGCCTGTAATATCAATGATGCTGCCGAAGCAGGTGTAGTGAACAATCCTCCGATAAGCGCAAGACCAATTAATATTTCGGCAATAACTATAAATATCTGCATAAACATCTGTACCGAACTATTCGGCAGTATCAGCTTGTCAATGAACGAGTTCACAAGCGGCACATCGAGCTTGAAGGCATAATCGGATAATGTTGCTTGAGCCGGATCCTTACCGCTGACAAAAACCGCTCTGAACAAGCCCAAAAAGTCAAAGTTCAAAATAGCCGTACCAACAGAACCTACAGCTCCGGCTGCTCCTTCAGCCGCACCCGTCGCCGAGCTTACCGCATCGGCCGCTTCCGCTGCTCCTGCCGCAGCTGTTGCGCCGCTGGTGCCATCGGTAGCTCCTCCGTTTAATATACCCTGGTACCATGCGTTAGCTCCACTAAAAAAGCCATTCAGCTTTGGTGAAACAAACCAACCCTCCAGTATCTTTTTGATGCCTTCAAACAACCACACTACGCCAAGCCAAACCCTAAGAGGCATAAGCAGGAAGCTGGGCGTTCTGTTGGAAAGATGGCCTCCGACGAAACTCCTGCTGTTCCTTATTGTAAAGAATTCATGCTTAAGGTAACTGAATATCTTGTTCCATCCAAGTACTTGAATAAAATATATCATATTGATAAAGTGCTTGGCAAACATCGCCAGGAATGAAGGCAGGCTGAACATCTTGTTAGGCAGGCCAACATGTGCGACCCCGTAGTGTCCGCCAATACTCACCATTATTCCGTGGAACGCCGGCTTGTAGACCTCCATTTCACCCTTGCCTGTTATAGCGCAGGCAACATTATGGGCAACGACATCCGCGCTCTGTTCGCAGTTCTCAACGACCTGCGGCACTGGATTCTTTTCATCCTCCGGTATATAAAGCATATTGTCGCCGGCAACATATATGTGGTCATCATTGACGGAACGCAGATGCTTATCCAGCTTAATTCGTCCCCTCTTTCCGGATTCCAGCTTCTGCGCAGCTTGTGAAGTAATGTCCGACGCTTCGATACCGGCAGCCCAGATAACTGTTCCTGTATGCTCGCGTATTACTTTATCATCCTTCTTGATTTCAATGGAGTCTTCGCCAATACTTATAACACCTGTATTGAGCAACACGCGAACTCCCATTTTTTTAAGCCTTCTTTCCACCTTTGCAGAAAGCTTTTCAGGCAGTACAGGCACTGTTCGCTGCAGTATATCTATATCTGATATTGAAACTAGCTCCCTTTCGATCTCATATTTATCGCAAAGAACGGGTACGTATTCAGCAAGCTCACCAGCCATCTCAACACCGGTAAAACCAGCCCCCACCACGTGGAAGGTCAACAGTCTCTTCTTTTCTTCAAGATTTGTCTCCCTGGCAGCCTTCCTGAAGATATTCTGTATGTGATCCCGTAGAATTACCGCATCTTCATAGCTCCAAAGCTTAAAAGCATTTTCTGCGGCTCCGGCAACGCCAAAATATGTTGGCTTTGAGCCAGCGCACATAACAAGATAATCATATGGATACTGCTGATTCGAACAAATGACCTTCTTTTTATCAAAATCAACGGATGTGACTGTATCAAGCTTCACATCCACTTTCCTGCCTGCAAATACTCTTTTGAGGCTGATTTTTATACTATCCTCATCAACCCTTCCTGCCGCGACCTCATGAAGCTCAGTGAGCATTGTATGAAAAGGGTTTTTGTCAATTATTGTAATCGACACTTCCTTATTTTTTACAAATTTCTTCGCCATTTTTTTTGCAGTCAATATGCCAGCATATCCAGCTCCAATAATTACAATTTTAGTTCCCATTTTATTCTCCTGAATATTGAAATTTTACAATACTAATTGTTGAAAATGCATATATTATTGTCAACAACTAACGAAAATTAATACAAGTCAAATTACAATATTCTTCATTCCCATTATTAGCGTATTTGAAACCACTAATATAAAAAAGAGTATGCATGACACAAAATGAGATAAACAAAGGGCTTATGTTCGACTGCCAACAAGTTTTACACATTTATGTGCGGAACCTGAATAGCAATAAAACATAAGCCCTGATATTCATCCGATTGCTTTCTTATACCTGTTAGAAATCAAACCTGCCCTCAAAATAAGCATCAAGTTCATCTATCTTGACCCTTACCTGTTCCATAGTATCCCTGTCTCTTATGGTAACACTGGCATCATTGAGCGAATCGAAATCGAAGGTTATGCAATACGGTGTCCCGATTTCATCCTGCCTTCTGTAACGCTTTCCAATACTGCCTGTCTCATCGTACTCGCAAACAAATTTACGCGTCAGATTCTCATATACCTTAAAGGCATCGTCGCTCAGCTTCTTTGAGAGCGGGAGTACAGCTATCTTTACAGGAGCAAGTGCAGGATGGAAACGCATCACTGTCCTTACATCACCTTCAGTGACCTCCTCCTCATCATACGCGTCGCACAGGAACGCCAGAGTGACCCTGTCTGCGCCAAGTGAAGGCTCAATACAGTACGGCACATATTTTTCGTTAGTTGCCGGATCGAAGTATGAGAGGTCATCCTTGGAATGCTCCATATGCTGCTTCAGGTCGAAATCCGTCCTGTCAGCTATGCCCCACAGCTCGCCCCAGCCAAACGGGAATTTGAACTCTATATCGGTCGTAGCATTACTGTAATGCGAAAGCTCTTCCTTCTGATGATCCCTGAGCTTGAGATTCTCTTTAGTAAGTCCAAGCTTAAGCAGCCAATTGTAGCAATAATCCTTCCAGTAAGCAAACCATTCCAAATCTGTTCCGGGTTCGCAGAAAAATTCAAGCTCCATCTGTTCAAACTCGCGGATCCTGAATATAAAATTGCCTGGTGTAATTTCATTTCTGAACGACTTGCCGATCTGACCTATTCCAAAGGGTATCTTCTTTCTTGTAGTCCTCTGCACATTTTTAAAATTAACGAATATTCCCTGGGCAGTCTCAGGCCTCAGATATATTTCAGCCTTTGAATCCTCTGTAACACCCTGGAAAGTCTTGAACATCAGGTTAAATTTGCGGATATCGGTAAAATTGGATGAGCCGCATTCAGGGCACTTAACACCCTTTTGCTTTATGTAATCCATCAGCTGCTCATTCTTCCAACCATCTACAGCCAACTCAATGTTATTTTCCTTGTTCCAGTCTTCGATCAGTTTGTCGGCTCTGTGTCTGGTCTTACAATCCTTACAGTCGATCAGCGGATCGCTGAAGCCGCCGACATGTCCGGATGCCACCCAAACCTGCGGGTTCATCAGTATTGCACAGTCAACGCCCACATTATATGTGTTCTCCTGAACGAACTTCCTCCACCATGCCTTTTTAACATTATTCTTGAGTTCTACTCCCAGCGGGCCGTAATCCCATGAATTCGCAAGACCGCCATATATATCCGATCCCGGATATACAAAGCCTCTGTTTTTAGAAAGAGCTACTATCTTCTCCATTGATTTTTCCGTTAACATCTGAAGCCTCCATATAATTTATTATTTCAAATTACTTGTAATCATATCAACTTGCTCTGCCCGGTTGCCTTCTCCCCGTCTGGAATTACGGCAAGTGCTTAAAAACTATTATGGCGCACCGCTACCCATTATTTCAACTTTAGAACGTGATAATATTGCTAAAAGGCCTATTTTATGGCCACCCGTCTATAATACAAGACTTTTTTCTCGAAAAATCGTCCTAAAACTGAAATAAAGAGTAGTGCGGTCCAATCCCGCAAACCAATCCCGTGGTCCATACCCCATAGGTTAAATCTTCTTTAAACGTGCAATGTCCAGTACCTCATCTAGTATCCTGTGAGCCGCGTCAAGCTTGCTCATAAGCGGCAGGTCAATAATAGGCCCATCCTTCTTTATGATCTTGATAATATTCGTATCGGTACCAAAACCGGCACCTTCTATCGTAACATCGTTAGCAACGATCATATCAAGATTTTTCGCTGCAACTTTCTTTTGTGCATTTTCAACCAGATGGTCAGTCTCGGCGCAAAAGCCTGCCAATATCCTGCTACCCTTTATACTCCCCAATTCTTTGAGAATATCAGGGTTCTTTTCCAATCTGATAACAAATTCCTCGTCGCTCTTCTTTATCTTCAGCCCAGAAACCTCCGCTGCTCTGTAATCAGCCACCGCAGCCGCCATCACTACGGCGTCACATCCGGTAAACTCCTTTATTACAACATCCCGCATTTCGCAGGCTGTTGTCACCGGTATCACATTTACTCCTCTTGGCGCTTCAAGCGAAACAGGCCCCGATATGAGCACCACATCCGCTCCACGGTCAGCCGCTGCCTTAGCAACAGCATAACCCATCTTTCCTGAAGAATAGTTGGAAATATACCTTACCGGGTCAATATTTTCTCTGGTCGGTCCTGCAGTCACCAGCAATCTGATACCTTTCAGGTCAAGTGCCGGCTTAAGCAGCTCCACCGCCTTATCTACTATAGCAGCAGGCTCCGGAAGCCTTCCCTTACCCGAAGAGCCTTCCGCCATGACACCGGTATCCGGCTCCATGAAGAAACAACCCAAATCCTTCAGCTTTTTAATATTCTGCTGTACAATTGCATTGGCGTACATATCATAATTCATTGCAGGAACTATCAGGACAGGCGCTTTTGTAGCAATAACAGTAGTGCTGAGCATATCGTCCGCAATGCCTGACGCCAGCTTTCCGATTATATTTGCGGTAGCCGGAGCAATCAAAAAAATGTCTGCCTTCTGCGCCAGTGAAATATGCTTAATGTCCCAGTATTCAGGTTCTTCAAACATATTGGTAACAACCGGCTTATGCGACAATGAGCGGAATGTGAGCGGTGTGACGAATTTTTGAGCATTGGCGGTCATGATGACATCAACATCGGCTCCCAGCTTCTTCAGCCGGCTGACGACTTCAACCACCTTATAGGCTGCTATACCGCCACAAACGCCGACAACAACGGACTTGCCCTGTAATACCATCACGATGCCTCCTTTCAAAAACTTAAATATCGCAAAAAGGTTAAGGTACAGATTTCAGAACCTTAACCCTCGTTTTAAGCTCATATACAACTCTACGTACTTTGCCGGTTTCCGGCAGTTATTTTATTTTATGCCGCTCTTTGTCCTGACATAGGTGATCTTATCTTCGTATATCTCGTTGATCGCTATAGTGACAGGCTTTTCAGATGCACACCTTGTAAGCTTGTGTGCTCCGTCCGATATCTGTCTTGCTCTTTTTGCAGCAGCTACTACCAAGGTATACCTGCTGTCTACCTTCTCTAAAAGTGAGCCTAACGGTGGAAATATCATATACAGGTCCTCCCATGAAAATTTGATTTATAATACTTAATAAATTATTCCTCTTCTTCGCTATCCTGCGGGTCTTCCGTTAACTCCATATCCTTTGCGTTCAATCTGTGTGCGACAGTCTCCGGCTGAACAGCTGACAGGATTATATGATCGCTGTCGGTAATAATCACCGCTCTGGTCCTTCTCCCGTAAGTAGCATCAATCAGCATCCCCCTGTCTCTTGCCTCCTGTATGATCCTTTTTATAGGCGCCGATTCCGGGCTAACTATGGCAACGAGCCTGTTTGCTGAAACTATGTTCCCAAATCCGATATTGATCAGCTTCATATGTTACCCTCCTTTAACCTTATGGGTCAAACCTTCCTACTCAATATTCTGTATCTGCTCCCTGATCTTCTCGATCTCGCTTTTTATATCCACAACCAGCCTGGTAATTGTCAGATCATTTGCTTTGGAGCCAATTGTATTAATTTCCCTGTTCATTTCCTGTACCAGAAAATCAAGCTTCCGGCCGACCGGCTGATCCATTGAAAGTATCTGTCTCATCTGTCTGAAATGGCTTGCCAGTCGGACAAGTTCTTCATCTATACTGCATCTATCGGCAAAAAGAGCAACCTCGACAGCTATCCTGCTCTCATCAATAGTCTGCTGTTCCAGTAATTCCTTTATCCGTGCATTCAGCTTTGCTTTATACTCTCTTGGTACCTCTGGGGCACGCTTTGATATTTCTGAAATAACACCTTCTATGTAGTCTGCCCTCTCAAGCAAAACACCCTTCAGGCCTTCACCCTCGACTCCCCTCATATTAACCAGAGAAGTCACAGCATTATTTACAGCCTCCTTGAGCATTGACCACAGCAGATCTTCATCCTCTTCCGCCTGCTCGACTCTGAGGACATCTGGGTATTTTGAAACAAGCGAAACGGAAATATCGTCAGCCAGGCCGAATTTGTCTCTCAACGACTCTACTGCTGAAATATACGCCTTGGCCAGCCCTTCATCAAATGCAACATGCTTTGAATCCTCACTGTAATTGTAATATGTAATAAATACATCTATTTTACCTCTTGAAATAGCCTTGCCCACAAGTTCCCTTACCCTGTCCTCCAGAAAACCTATCTGCCTGGGCATTTTAATAAATATATCGGAATATCTGTGATTTACCGTCTTAATTTCTACAGTAAACTCCTTGCCGTCCCTGGAATACTCTCCACGGCCAAAACCGGTCATACTCTTTATCATATAAATTGTTACCTTCCTGCCATATTCAATAGGTATTATAACACAATCTTTGCCAATTAAAAGGCTGTTTTATTATTTTTTATAAATTATTAACGCTTTTCTTCGTTTTGCTCAATATTTCTTGCCTATACTGTTATCATTCCTCCACCCATATCGCCAAGTTCATACATCAATATAGACGCTACAGCTATTCCGGCAGTTTCTGTCCTTAGTATCCTTGGTCCCAGCTTAACAGACCTGAAACCGCTTTGGGCCGCTTTTTCAACTTCCGTCCTGTCGAACCCGCCTTCTGGTCCTATGAAAATTGCGATTTTGCGATTTGCGTAAATGCAAGGATCACTCATAACCTTACACAGACTGCCGTCTGTCTCCTCTTCATAGGGTAAAAGCTTAAGGCCGTATCCATCAGCGATTTTCAATGCTTTATCCAATCCGACCGGCTCTTCAACAACAGGTATCCTGCCCCTGTCGCACTGCTTTGCAGCCTCAAACGCTATACGCCCCCATCTGGCAGCCTTTGCAGCCACGTCCCTGGCATCTCCGATTTTAACTACCGATCTTACTGTTGTCACCGGAACAAACCTGTTAACACCCAGTTCAACACACTTCTGAATTATAAGATCCATTTTATCCGCCTTGGGGATCCCCTGAAACAGAGTAATATCGATGGGCGCCTCCGTTTGATTTTCTTTTGAAGCTATGACCCTGGTGATGATGCTTTCCTTTGAAAGCTGGTCTATAACAGCATCATAATCAGTGCCTTCTCCGTCACAAAGCTCCAAATGATCACCAGATCTGGATCTCAGGACATTCGCGATATGCTTCACATCCTCGCCCGTAATTATTATATGTCCCTGTTGCAGATCAGCAGGTTCAGTTTTTACAAAGAATCTCGACATTTAAAAACTATCGCCACCCATTCGCCCATTTCATCTATACTTACAAAATCAAAGCCCTTTTCCGTATACGATTTGATCACATCTTCCTTCCGTTCTCTAATAATGCCGGAAGTAAGCAGTATACCATCCTTTTTCAGGTACTTTGGCACCTGGGAGGAGATACCTATAATAACATCAGCAATTATATTAGCAACCATTATATCTGCTTTAACAGGCTCCAAATCGAACAAGATGCCCTTCTTTACATCAATGCTTTCAAGCACGCCGTTTATTTCACTGTTTTCCTTCGTGACCCTCACTGCAACTTCGTCTATATCCACTGCTGTAACTTTTTTTGCTCCAAGCTTCAAAGCAATAATAGAGAGTATACCGGTACCGCATCCGACATCAATGATTTCGTCTCCCTTATTAACATACTTTTCGAGTAATTGCGAACAAAGCCTTGTGGTTTCATGCGTACCTGTACCAAAGGCCATCCCCGGATCAAGCTCAATGACTATCTCACCATCCTGCTTGGCATACTCCTCCCAGCTCGGCTTGATAACCACGCTGTCAGAAATGTGGAACGGCTTGTAATACTTTTTCCATGCCGTTGCCCAGTCCTCGTCATCGACCTTCTCATACCCGGTATAGCCCTGACCAACATTCAGGAACTGGGCTATGAAGCTTATCTTCTCTTTGATAAGCACAGCCAGTTCATCAGGTTGATGCTCTTCATTAAAATATGCCTTGATCGTTACATCAGTACCAAGCGAATCCATAAATTCCTGGTCGGCATAATCAAGAGATCCGGGGCTTTCTATCTGCCTTCTGATCTCATTCGGATCCTCGATAACCACGCCGCCTGCACCAATTGTGGTAAGCATTTCGGATACTGCATCACTTGCCTCTTCAGTTGTTTTGATGTATACCTCTGTCCATTTCATGAATCAAGCCTCCATTTTGTTCTTACACGAGCCCTGACTGCCTGTCATATCTCACATGCCAAGCGCGTCCTTCATCTTGTCAAAAAAGCCCTTACGTTTCTCGTATACATCGTCCCCGCTTATCTCGGCAAAGTTCCTCAGCATCTCCTTTTGTTTCTCGTTGAGCTTCTTGGGTACATCGATCTCTACCTTGACATACTGGTCTCCCCTGCCGTTTCCTCTGAGATAAGGTATCCCTTTGCTCTTCAGTCTGAAAATAGAACCTGTCTGTGTACCTTCCGGTATGCTGTACTTAACCTTCCCGTCCAGAGTCGGCACTTCCAGCTCCGCACCTAATGCAGCCTGAACAAAGGTTATCGGCATTTCGCAAACAACATCATTGCCCTGTCTTTTGAAAATCGCATGCGGTTTAACAGAAACAGTAATATAAACATCTCCTGCAGGGCCGCCCTTTGAACCCGGTTCACCTTCGCCCCTGATGGAAATTGTCTGCCCATCGTCTATACCTGCAGGAATATCGATTTTCCTCTTAATTGATTTTTTGACCTTGCCTTTTCCATTGCATACCGGACAAGGGTCAGTTATTATCTTGCCCTCACCGCGGCAGGCGTCACAGGCTTTAACATTTACAAACTGCCCGAATGGGGTGCTTTGCTTGTACTGTATCTGCCCGGTACCATTGCATTGCTTGCACGTAACCGGGCTGGTGCCAGGCTTGGCTCCCGTACCGCTGCAGCTGTCGCAGTTTTCATGTCTGTGTATAGTTATCTCTTTTTCAACGCCAAAGGCCGATTCTTCAAAGGTCAGCTGAATCGTATATTTAAGATCAGCACCTTTTTGCGGGCCTGAGCGGCTTCTTGACGAACGTCCAAACCCACTGCCCCCAAAAAATGACTCAAAAATATCACCGATCCCGCCGAAATCAAAATCGCCGAATCCTGCGCCGGCACCGCCAAAGCTATTAGGATCAACCCCGGCATGACCGTATTGATCATACCTTGATCTCTTTTGCTGGTCACTGAGCACTTCGTAGGCTTCATTTATTTCCTTGAATTTTGCCTCCGCGTTCTTATCACCGGGGTTGACATCAGGATGATACTGCTTGGCAAGCTTCCTGTATGCCTTTTTAATATCAGTATCTGAAGCTTCCCTGCCAACCTCAAGCACCTCATAATAATCTCTCTTGGACTGTGGCAACCTTCAACAACTCCTATCATACTTATTGAAAACTCACCAAAAGGGGACAATCAAACTGTCCCCTTTCAGATACCGGACTATAATCGGTCCGTGTTATTATAACGCCTTTATTCTATATGAAATTTTTCGTTTGTAGAAAAATTTCATTACATCAGCGGCGTTTCAATAAGCCGGGTCATTATCTAGTCCCGGCTTATTATATCTTCTTTTATGAGTTCTGTGCAACCCATTTGTCTTTATTTATTATCATCATCTACGACCTTGTAGTCAGCATCGTAAACATTGTCCTGTCCTGCGCCGGGGCCTGCGCCATTTCCGCCGCCAAAGCCTTCTGCGCCACCAAAGCCTGCGCCGGGATTCGGTCCGCCTGCAGCGCCTGGGTTCTGCTGGTATATCTTTGCTGAAATATTGTAGAATGCCTGAGTCAAAGCTTCTGTGGCAGACTTGATCCTATCGTTGTCAGTACCCTTCAAAGCTTCCTTGACATTATTTATCTCAGTCTCTACCTTGGCCTTGTCATCACTGCCAAGCTTGTCACCAAGATCCTTCAAGGTCTTTTCTGACTGGTATACCATGGAATCGGCGTTGTTCCTAACCTCGATCTCTTCCTTGCGCTTTTTGTCTTCCGAAGCGAATTTCTCGGCATCCTTGACCGCCTTGTCAATGTCTGCGTCAGAAAGATTCGAAGAAGCTGTAATAGTTACCTTCTGCTCATTACCTGTTCCAAGATCCTTGGCAGATACATGTACGATGCCGTTTGCATCTATATCAAAGGTAACTTCTATCTGCGGAACACCTCTTGGCGCCGGTGGAATGCCTGTGAGCTGGAATCTGCCCAATGTCTTGTTGTACTGCGCCATCTCCCTCTCGCCCTGGAGCACATGGACCTCAACACTTGTCTGTCCATCAGCTGCAGTAGAGAATATCTGGCTCTTCTTTGTAGGTATTGTAGTATTCCTATCGATCAGCTTGGTGAATACTCCTCCCAGTGTTTCAAGGCCAAGTGACAGTGGAGTGACATCAAGCAACAGCAGGTCTTTGACTTCGCCTGTCAATACGCCTGCCTGTATAGCCGCACCTACAGCAACACATTCATCAGGGTTTATTCCCTTAAAGGGTTCTTTTCCAAGGTATTTCTTAACTGCTTCCTGAACTGCGGGAATCCTTGTAGAACCACCAACAAGCAGCATTTTATCGATTTTATCAGGAGTGAGTCCTGCATCTGCCATAGCCTTTCTAGTCGGTCCCATCGTATTCTCTACCAGATCAGCTGTCAATTCATCAAACTTAGCTCGGGTAAGCGTAACATCAAGATGCTTCGGTCCGGTTGCATCAGCTGTGATGAACGGCAGGTTTATATTAGAGGTCGTAACCCCTGACAACTCTATTTTCGCCTTTTCTGCAGCTTCCTTCAAACGCTGCATTGCCATCTTGTCATTTCTCAGGTCAATACCATTCTCTCTCCTGAACGTATCCACCAGATAGTCCATTACCCTCTGGTCGAAATCATCGCCGCCAAGTCTGTTATTGCCATTAGTAGCCAATACTTCGAAAACTCCGTCACCTATCTCAAGTATTGATACGTCAAATGTTCCGCCTCCAAGGTCAAATACCATGATCTTCTGGTCATGCTCCTTGTCGAGGCCGTATGCAAGCGCTGCAGCTGTAGGCTCGTTTATGATCCTCATTACCTCAAGGCCTGCGATCTTGCCTGCATCCTTTGTAGCCTGTCTCTGTGAGTCACTGAAATAGGCCGGTACTGTGATAACAGCCTGTGAAACAGTCTCGCCAAGATATGCTTCAGCATCTGCTTTCATTTTCTGAAGTATCATAGCGGAAATTTCTTGAGGAGTATAGGCCTTGTCATCTATTTTTACCTTTTTGTCAGTACCCATATCTCTTTTTATCGATATAACGGTTCTTTCAGGATTTGTGATCGCCTGTCTTTTTGCGACCTGACCAACAAGCCTTTCACCTGTTTTAGAAAATGCCACAACGGACGGCGTGGTCCTGTTGCCCTCGGGATTTGGTATTACGACCGGCTCTCCGCCTTCCATAACTGCAACGCATGAATTAGTCGTACCCAGATCTATACCTATTACTTTTGCCATAATTAACCCTCCCAATATGTTGTAATTTATTATTTATATCAGATAGTTTTCTGCTATCCATTAAACTGTTTATTTGATTATCCGCATAAAGTCCGGCAGAATGATCCCTGTATTAATTTGCAACCTTCACCATACTGTAACGTATGACCTTGTCCTTATATATATAACCCTTTTGGAACTCTTCAACCACAGCATTGTGACCCAGCGATTCGTCATCCACATGCATCACAGCGTTATGCAGCATGGGGTCAAAGGTTTCATTAACTGCCTTTATTTCCTCAACTCCAATGCTTTTAAACGCATCTCTGATCTGCTTGAAAACCATTTCGACACCATCTTTCAGTGTCTGTGCAGAACTATCGGCTGCAATTGCCTGAAGCGCTCTTTCAGTATTATCCATAGCCGGCAGGAAATATTTAATTACGTCACTTGCCGCATCAATATAAAGGGCTTCTTTTTCTTTTATTGATCTCTTTTTAAAATTGTCAAACTCTGCAACCGTTCTTTGAAACTTATCCAGATAGTCGTCGCACTTCTTTGACTTCTCATCAAGCTCCGCTCTGACAGCCTCCAGTTCGTCCTTCAATGCCTTGATATCACCACTTATATCCCCGGATTTTTGAGCACCTTCATTTTCAGCCGTACTCTGTGATTTGTCACTCTTTTTTACTGCGTCTGCATCCAGGTTGGTTACATTTTCAGCATTGCAGGCTTCCGTCTGTCTATGCTGTTTTTTGTCACTCATATCTCCATCTCATCCTTTGATAAGTATTTCCCGTTAGGGATATACAGTCTGCCAGATACAACTGATCGTTCAGGTATTACCCATCACCCGGATCCTGTCCAAGCATCCTGCTTATTTCATCACTTACAAGCTTCCTTACATATCTCATTGATGATATAACCTTTGGGTATTCCATCCTTGTGGGTCCAATAATACCGATGGTACCTCTCAGTTTATCACCAATATCGTAATTAATTGTTATGATACTGCAGTCCCTGATACCTGAAAGACAATTTTCCGAGCCTATCCTGACCGATATCTCATGGGGCTCGGTTATATCAAACAAGGCCTTGCAGATCGATGCTTTTTCATCTAATATATTCATGAATTCTCTTGCCTTTGAAACGTCCTTAAACTCAGGGTGATTCAAAATATTAGTTGTGCCTTCTACATATACCTCCTGACTGTCTATCTGATATATACAGTCAGCGACGCCATCAAGTATAGGCATAAGTATTTCCCCCGGCACTCCTGTCTCTCTCTCAAGGTCCTTTATTGTATGCAGGTTTACCTGCTCTACAGCCAAGCCTGAAAGTTTTTCATTTAAAATATATGAAATCCTTATAAGCGCATCAGGTTTTAAATATTCAGTTATTTTCACCATATTGTTACGGACTATTCCTGCATCGCTTACAACAATGACCAGTGCCATACCGTTTTCAATCGGTACAACCTGGATCGCCTTTATCTTGCTCGTCTTAAGCTGAGGTGTCACAGCCATCGACGTATAATTTGTAAAACGCGACAAAACAGCGGAAGCCTGCCTCAATAACTGGCTAAACTCATTTATTCGCATTTCCATCGCAGACTTTAATTTTTCGATCTCATCGATATTCAAATCATGTACCGGCATAAGCTTGTCAACATAAAGTCTATAGCCCTTATCTGACGGTATGCGGCCTGCAGAGGTGTGCGGCTGCGCAAGATATCCCATTTCCTCCAGATCAGCCATTTCATTTCTTATAGTAGCAGAACTCAGCCCAAGTTCATGCTTCCTCGCAATAGTTCTTGAGCCTATGGGTTCGGCCGTATCAATGTAATCGTCGATGATGGCCTGAAGTATTCTTTTTTTTCTCTCATCCATTATCATCTCATACACCCCTGTAAAATCACCAATGGCATTATCATATTAATTATACGAAGCAACTATACAATTTGTTTGTTAGCACTCTAGCTCATCGAGTGCTAACATATATTAAAAATACCACCTTGAAATTTCTTTGTCAAGATTATTTTCATAATCCCAAGGTCAATATTTCTTCAAAACTGTCAATAACGTAGTCGTATTCCTTAACACTACCAAAGCCATATCTTGCATATGCAAATGGGATCCCTGCCACCTTTGCCGACTCCGCATCTGTATTGGTATCTCCTATATAAATCGGACTCTTTAGCCCATTTCTTTTTATAATGATTTTATTATTTTCTCCTTTAGATAATCCTGTTGCCCCTGAGCATTCAATATCAGAAAAGTATTTATTTAATTTATGTGCTTTAAAGAAACATTGTATGTATCCATCCTGACAATTACTAACAATAAACAACTTATGCTTTTCCGACAATTTCTTGAGTGTTTCTTCTACTCCAGCGTATAATATTCCGCCATGTTCTACTAAATAAACCGTTTCAACGTCACAGCATTCCTTCACCAGTTTCAATTGGAATTTTTCATCCAGCTCAGGGAATAATTTCTTGCCGATTCCATCTATTAGAAGTCCCATACATCCTTCCATGACTTTAGGAGTTACTGCTTTTACATTCGGATATTTTGCAATTACCTCATTCCATGCAAGGCAAATCCCTTCTATTGCATTCCAAAGAGTGCCATCCAAATCAAAAATAATACTGTCAAAACTCATTTTTAACACCATCCTTATATAAGATAAAATTTTCAACAGCACATTATATAAATTCAATAAAAACACTGTTTGCCAGATCAAGACCCAGGCTGGTCAGTCTGTACCTTGTATAAGCTTTTTTATTTACGGTATCAGATATGCTATCGTCAGAAGGCAGCTCCAATGTTTCTTCCAGAAGGAGCCCTATTCTTTCTTGCGTAAGAAGCCCGATTCTTTCCTCCGTAAGCAGCCCGATTCTTTCCTCCGTAAGCAGCTCGATTCTTTCCTCCGTAAGCAGCTCTCTCCCGACTAGCTTTTTAAGGCTTTCTCCATATACCTTGTCCAGCCTTTCCCCAAAACGCTCTTCAAACTCCATTGAAGTAATGCCCTCTGTCAGTCTGAGACCAAGGATCATATACTCGGACATTGATCCATCCCGGTCAATCACCTGTACATCTTCATGAAGGCTTGAAGGCTTGTGCTCGATACTGCTTCTGTTGTCCTGTTTTACACCTGCAATACTTCCTTTCCCTGTTGAGCTTTCTTTACCTGCGGCACTTCCTATACCTGCGATGCATCCATTATCTGCGGCACTTCCTTTACCTGCGATGCATCCATT
>CAZBEQ010000024.1:23683-52513 GCA_964490975.1 uncultured Oscillospiraceae bacterium
CATTATCTGCGGCACTTCCTTTACCTGCGATGCATCCATTATCTGCGGCACTTCCTTTACCTGCGATGCATCCTTCACTGCTCACTTTGGGATATTCAGTCCGGACAGCCTCTATATATTGCTCTATATCTGCTGTATTACCAAACCGGGTAGAGTCAAGGTAAGAATGGGCTCCCGCCCCAAAACCGGCATACTCACGCGCTTTCCAATATATCATGTTATGGCTGCATTCAAAGCCGGGGATTGCAAAATTTGATATTTCATACTGTCCGTAACCTTTTTTCGCAAGTTCTTCAACAGCATAATGATACATCCTTCGATCCAGCTCATCATCTACCGGCACAAGTATACCGGCAGCCAGCCTGTCTCCGAATACCGTCCCTTCCTCAATTTTAAGGCTATAGCATGAAATATGCTTCACAGGGGCATCATGATGGTTCTTTCGTCCCATCGGCCAATATAACCAGTCTGTTCCCGTTACTGCCTCAAGTGTTTCTGCCCAATCCTCAAAGGTCTGTCCCGGCAAGCCAAATATAAGATCAACATTTATATTCTTAAAACCGGCTTCAACAGCTGCATTAAGGTTGTCCACGAACTGCTGCCTGTCATGTATCCTGCCTAAGCTTTGCAGAATGCGGTCTTGCCAGGCCTGTAGCCCGATACTGAGACGATTGATCCCCATTTTCCTGTAATATCTCAGATTCTCTAATGTTAGTGTTCCTGGATTACTTTCCATACTTATCTCAGCACACGGATCTATATCCATGCACTTTGAGCAAACTTCGAGCAAACCTCGTATATACCCCGGATCCACAAGTGACGGGGTCCCTCCGCCTATGAAAATGGAGCTTATGCGTCTTCCGATAATTGATAAGCTCCTGGCTTCAATTTCGTTATAAAGTGCATCAAAATAAGAACCGGCAAGGTTTTCCCTGCCGGAATAAGAATTAAAATCGCAATAATAACATTTGGATTTGCAAAATGGTATATGAATATATACACCAATACTATCGTCCATACAATCACCTAATATGCCAATTAGTTTTGTGCTGCCCGACTCCCATACTGCTCCAGTTCACAGCCCGGATCCTATGCCACTCCAGTTGGCAACCCGGTTCTCATGCTGCCCAAGTTCGCAACCCGGTTCTCATGCTGCCCAAGTTCGCAGCTAGTCCAGCTTCAATACGCTCATGAATGCCTCCTGCGGCACCTCGACCGAGCCTACCTGGCGCATACGCTTCTTGCCTTCCTTTTGCTTCTCGAGCAGCTTCTTCTTTCTTGTGATGTCACCGCCATAGCACTTGGCCAATACATCCTTCCTATATGCACTAACAGTTTCCCGGGCAATTATCTTGCCGCCTATGCATGCCTGTATCGGGATCTCGAACTGCTGTCTCGGAATCGATTCCTTCAGCTTTTCTGCGATCCTGCGTCCTCTCGTGTAAGCCTTTTCAGTGTGAACAATAAACGATAAAGCATCTACTATGTCACCGTTTAATAAAATATCAAGCTTAACAAGCTCTGACTGCCTGTATCCGATCAGTTCGTAGTCAAAGGAAGCATAACCCTTTGTTCTCGACTTAAGAGCGTCGAAAAAGTCATAGATTATTTCATTTAAAGGCAACTCATATGTCAATATGACCCTTGTTTCATCAAGATATGACATATCCTTATATGTGCCTCGTCGCTCCTGTGAAAGCTCCATTATACTGCCGACATAATCGATGGGAGTCATGATAGTTGCCTTTACGATCGGTTCCTCCATCTTATCAATAGATGTAACAGGTGGCAGATTAGTCGGGTTGTCGATATCAAGCACCTGTCCGTCCGTCAATATGATCTTGTAAATAACACTTGGAGCAGTAGTTACCAGGTCCAAATCATACTCCCTCTCGAGCCTCTCCTGTATTATCTCCATGTGCAGCAACCCAAGGAATCCGCATCTGAAGCCGAATCCCAGCGCTACAGATGTTTCCGCTTCAAATGAGAGAGCCGCATCATTCAACTGCAGTTTTTCAAGAGCATCCCTCAAATCACCGTATTTTGAGCCATCCGCCGGATAAATCCCGCAGAACACCATGGACTGGACCTTTTTGTAACCCGGCATCGGTTCGGCAGCAGGCCTTTCAGCCAATGTTACAGTATCACCGACCCTTGCATCCCTGACATTTTTTATACTTGCAGCAATATATCCCACGTCTCCTGCAAGAAGCCCTTCACAAGGCGCATACTGTCCGGGCCTGAAATATCCTACTTCGGTAACAACAAATTCTTTTTTCGTGTACATCATACGGATAGTATCACCGGGTTTCACTGCCCCCTCCTTGACACGGATGTGAACGATGACTCCCTTGTAGCTATCATAAAACGAATCAAATACCAATGCTCTCAGCGGCTCGTCAACCTCACCCTTCGGCGGTGGTATATGCTTAACGATCTGTTCCAGTACTGCTTCAATATTTATTCCATTCTTAGCTGATATCTCAGGTGCCTCACTGCAGTCCAAGCCAATTACTTCCTCAACTTCCTTCTTTACATGCTCAGGCTGAGCGCTTGGAAGATCGATTTTATTGATCACAGGCAGTATTTCAAGGTCGTGGTCCAGTGCAAGATATACATTCGCAAGCGTCTGTGCCTCTATTCCCTGAGCAGCGTCCACTACCAGAATAGCACCCTCGCAGGCAGCAAGGCTTCTTGAGACCTCATAATTAAAGTCGACATGGCCAGGGGTATCAATAAGGTTGAAAATATACTCCTGTCCGTCATTTGCCTTATATATCATCCTTACAGCCTGGGCCTTGATCGTGATGCCGCGCTCGCGCTCTATATCCATGGTATCGAGTACCTGCTCCTGCATCTCCCTCTGGGTAAGAACGCCGGTCATCTGAATGAGCCTGTCAGCAAGCGTTGATTTGCCATGGTCTATATGTGCTATAATACAAAAATTGCGTATATTATCCTGTCTGTTGCCTGACATCAATTCTTCCCCTTGTCTTCAATTAGTCTCTCAATTAGTCTCTCAATTAGTCTCTCAATTAGTCTCTCAATTAGCCTTACAGATTAGTTTCACAAAAATAATCTCATTAAATGCAAAACAATTATAACATCCGCCTTATTTCTAAGCAATGCCAAACTTCTTCTCTGCCGCTTCAACTGTCTGGTATATCAGCCGGTTTATCGTCATAGGGCCGACTCCTCCCGGAACAGGTGTGTAGGCTGAACATTTGGCGATTGCATTTTCAAGGTCAATATCTCCTACGTTTCCTTCATTATAGCCCGCATCTACCAGCACACAGCCTTCCTTCACCCAGTCAGCCTTTACGAATTTAGGTCTTCCTACGGCTGCGACCACGATGTCAGCTCTTCTTACTATACTTGGCAGATCCTTCGTTTTAGAATGGCATATCGTAACAGTAGCATTCTCATTGAGCAGCATCATGGCAACCGGTTTGCCAAGTATCGGGCTTCTTCCGATAACTACAGCCTCTTTGCCCGCAAGCGAAATGTTATAATGCTTCAATATAGTCATAATGGAGTACGGAGTTGCGCATTTGAATGAATCAAGCTGCATTGTCATCCTGCCGAACGTATTCGTGTTTACACCATCAACATCCTTAGATATGTCGATACTGTTGAAGCAGGCTGTTTCATCTATGTTACCCGGCACCGGATGCTGCAGCAGGATACCGTGAACATTTTCATCCCTGTTGAGCTCCTCGATCTTGTCAATAAGCTGCTGCGTTGTAGTGCCCTCAGGCAGTTCAACCTTAAGTGACTGCATCCCTACCCTCGTGCAAGCATTGCCTTTCATTTTTACATATGTAACAGAAGCAGGGTCGTTTCCAACTATAATCGTCGCCAGAACAGGGATCGTACCTGTTTTAACTTTAATTCTTTGTACTCTTACTGCCAGTTCCTGTTCTATGCTTTTTGCCAATGACTTTCCATCCAATACAAGTGGTGTGTTCATATAAAAATCAACCTTTCTATTTTTTATTGTTAATTTTCATAACTATCAGAATTACTTATTGATATATTAGCCACAAATACTATTAACTACACTAATGGCAACATATTGTCAATTGTAATAAATGTGTGCTGCTAACATTACATCACTAATATGTCATTATACATAATCTTCTGTAATACCAGTCTTATGTATAAAATAACACAATATATAATATATAACATCTATGTTCAGCAAACAAGTAGATGGTACACTACGTTTTATCAAATCCATAATCATAGAAATCCATGTAGTCTCGATCTGTCTCTACTGGAACAGGTAGCGGAGCTTTTTGAGGTCTCGGTTTAGATACTCTGTATTTATGTAGTATGTGTGGTTCATGAAGGTAATTTCAAGAACATTATCATGGCTTTTAAATACAGCTATTGAAAAACCCTGTTGTCCTGCAACAAGGTTATTAGTGACCTGGTCTACAGTCAGAATGCCCGCTGTCAAAATAAAAATGAACAGAATTATAGCCGCGAAACATCTCTGACGTCTCTGCCTCTTTATTTTATACCTTTCTACCCTGTTCAAGCCATGACCTCCGATATCAAGAGCTTCACTTGTTTTTGCTGCATTTTCATTTATTATAACCAGTTATTTCTCCATCATTACATCATTTAACACCTCGGCCAGGTATTTTGTACTTTCGATACACTCGCTCAGCAGGTTACCGTCACCTCCGACCTCAATGAGGATGGCCTGGTTGGATATCTGTTGGTTATAACGCTTTCCGACTATCCAGACCGGCCTGGCCAGCCCGGGATACTTCTCGTTCAGCTTCTGCTGCAGCTTAAGCACAAATTTCAGGTTCTCCTTCCACTCCGGATGCGGCAGCATCCCATCTGCACCTACGACAAACATTATCTGCGCACAGTTTTTTCCGTTGATTTCCTTGGTAATGCGGAGTTTAGGCTTATCACTCTCTACTGCATCCCTATGGATATCTATATATACCTGAATGGACGGGTAACTTTTTTTATAACTCTGCAATGTGTTTATTGAAACGCTATAAGCTGCATCCCTCACCTTATCATGTACTGTGCCGTTGTGCAGCGTATCTATGTTATATTTTTTCAGATGCCTCGCCAGTTCTTCACCAACTCTTACAACATTGTACTTCGGATTTGAGCTGAAGCTCGGAACACCATCCTTGCCTAGATCAGCTTCCTTCAACACATAGCTTTCGCTGGTGTGTGTATGGTAAATCAATACCTTTGGTCCTTTCCTTGAGAAATTGATATCAAGCGGCTCCTTCAACAGTTTTGCGATATCAATCTTGTGCTTGGTGAAATTCTTTATTTTTATTTTATCAAGTTCAACGGTATCCTTTTCATCGCCCTCTTTTTCATCCTCGATTTCATAGCTAATACTGCTGATCGGCTGCTTCCCAGGCTGATTTACGGCATATAACTGATTGTTGTTCTGATTCCCCCCAGAAGTACTATTTGTATTGTTCGTGATACCTGTATTCATGTTGAAACCGTAATCTGTGCCAAAACTCATGCTGCTCTCCGGCGTTCCGTCAACCATGCCAGCCAACTGTCCACTATTTCCTGTGCTACCGCTACTACCTATACCGCCGCTGTTGCCTGTTCCATTGCTGTTGCCTGTGCCACTGCTGCTGCCCGTATCGACGCCGTTCCCTGCGCCATTACTGTTGCCTGTGCCATTGCCTAAGCCACTGCTGCTGCCCGTATCGACGCCGTTCCCTGCACCATTACTGTTGCCTGTGCCATTGCCTAAGCCACTGCTATTACCTGAACCGCTTCCGCTGTTTCCATTCTGGGCCTGACTATCACCGGGAGCATCGGTGCTGCCTTTTCCCTGCTGGCTGCCGGAGCTTTCGCCATTTTGCCCTGTATTCTTTCCATCAGTTGAATTAACTGTCCCCGTATTTTGGTTATTCACACTGTTACCTATATTTCCACCGTTGCCAATACCTCCACTGCTTGGTATGTTTACGCTGCCTGACTGGTTACTATTTGAGTCGCCGGGCAAGCCAGTACCCTGCACGGCTGGTGTCTTACCGGTCATGCTCAGCATCCTGACCTGCTGTATTCTGTAATAGCTCATAAATATTGGAGATTGCGCGTTCAGAATAGTAGCAGGTGAATCAAGATCGAAACCAAATATGCGGTTAAATAGCGCCTTAACTTCTCCCGAAACCGAAACGCTGGATTTCCCACTGTTATAGACCGAATCAATAATTGGAAGCGACAAATTGATCAGATGCCTGAAATTTTCTGTATCAACACTGTCAATAATGCTAAAATCAAGCTTGTACAATATATTCCCGAACTGGATACCAACTACAACTGCAATTATTGATAAAAGAATTGTGAATATTGAATTATTAAGCTTTTTCAATGGTTTATCTATTGATTTTTGCTTGTGATTTATATCCATTTTATCCTCCAGTTTGCAGCATGAAAGCAGCATCGTTTGTAAAAGTTTATATAAAATCATATTCTTATGTACTGATGCAATATGACATGGGTAATTTAAAAATAATGTAAATCCTCGAGAACATCTTGCATTACATAACCACTAGCAGATATAATTGTGATGTTAAAATTAAAACAGAAAGGTGAAATCAAGATGTCTTTTCAGGTATATTACTTTATAGCAATTATTGTTGTATTCGGAGCCATTGCTTTTGCAATGAGCCTTTCAATTAAGAAACACAACGAAAAAATGGCTGGTATGAAAAACAAAAAGCCGCGCCGCAGGTAAGTCTGCTGCAATTCAATGAATTTAAAAAGAATGTAAAAAGGGATAGTCCCCAATCAGATTTTTTCTGCATTTGAGGCAATCCCTTTTTAAATGTCCGGCAAACTAAAGCAGTAATGAATCATTCAGTAAAACTCAAACATGTATTAGCTATACACACCCCATTAGTTAGGGTCAATCTGCTGTTTTTTCATTTGGCAGCAATGTCCTCAGGAGTGCATGCATCTCATCAAATTTCTTAGTACGTATATATATTTGTTTCTCGATACTGGTTGCGAGATTATACGCAAAATCTCTGCAAGCATCCACATCATATAGCTGAATGGTGCTTAAATGCATTACCTTTATACCCTGCCTTTCAAGAGTTGCTGATCGCACAAGATCTTCGCCCTGCTTTGACGGGCTGTTATGATAAGCGAAGCTATCATATTCGACTGCTATTTTACTCTGTTTATAATACAGATCAACAAAACAATATTTTTTACCAAGACGCTTAATTACTTCCTTGTTTAATTCTATCTTGTAATTGAAAATTGCGTGATTAAGCCCATAGCCTCCTAGTGCGTTAGGCAACGTAAAAATCATATAAACTAGTGATTCCATAATTGATGCAGAACCGTTTTCTACATACTTCAATGCTCGTTCAGCTTTACGTTGTCCTCGATGGCCCTTGGTTTTTTCCAGGAACACTTGAAGCTTTTGCTTTGTGGAAATTGCTTCTGAAGGGTGTCCATTGTGATGTGAGCACAACTGCAGACCCAATAGGATAGTACGATGAATGCTTAGTACAGATGCAAGTTCCAGAAATAATAATTCAGGAGATGCAACCATTTTGCCATTTCGCCTAATAAAAGCGCTATCAGGAAGAACAATTTCGCACGAACGAACCATCTTTCCTTTAATGCGAAATCTTGCATCATGCTTAAATACTGTAACATCAGCTGGATTGGTCTCTGTAGCTTTTTTACCGATTACAGTTTCAATGCATGGTATATTCCAATATTTTGCGGCCGAATAATAACTAACATATTTTTCCATGCTTTAATCATACAACAGGCTTGACAATTATTCAAGTAGGGTGCAAAAAAATTTCCCATATTTTATATATTTATGTATTATATGCCTTATAACTATCTCAATTCCATTTTATGTATACTGTTTTGTATCTAGAGTGCACCGTACTTGATTTTTTGTCAAGGCTTCCGGTCAGAGTTGCACCGTACTTGATTTTTTGTCAAAATTATCAGCCAGAGTTGCAACAAACCTACATCCGCAGCAAACTCTCCGCCACTCACACCAACTCTGCCGCCATGTGCACTCGCCATGCCGTCGTAACCCGCAGCAGCCGTGCTTGGCCTCAACATACATCCCGTTACCTAAAGTAACAGCAAAGCCTCTCTTGCAGTTCCTGTACACGCCACTTACTTTTGCTGTGCTCACTTACAGCACACGTCCGGCTGCCAACCGCAGTTCCTGTACCGCCACTTACTTCAACGCACCGCCGCCAACCGTAGCAGCCGTCCCCGCCGCTTACTTCAGCGAACAGCTGCCATCTGCGGCAGCCGCGACTTCATCCTCCGCAGCCCTCTCAGCTTCCATATTTCTGAATGCAGCAGCAAGCATCAGCTTGATCCTGTTCAACTGATTCACCTCGCTGGCACCAGGATCATAGTCCACCGGAACAATGTTGGCGTTGGGAAACTTCTTCTTCAGCGCCTTTATCATGCCCTTTCCCGTCACATGGTTAGGAAGGCAGGCAAATGGCTGCATACATACGATATTTGCAGCACCCTCCTCGATCAGTTCAATCATCTCGGCTGTCAGGAACCATCCCTCTCCGGTGCAATTCCCCAGCGAGAGCACCCCCGAAGCCTTATCTGCAAGCCTGTATATCGATGATGGCGGGTCGAACCGCTTACTTGCGGCAAGCACTCTCTTCATATATCTCCTGTAATACTCTATTCCAAACACCGCCAGATTGTTGGCAAGCTTGACCTTAAATTTTTCTGCCAGGTACCTTCGCTTGAAATTAGCGCCATATGCACAATACAGAAAAAAGTCGATCAGATCCGGCATAACTGCCTCTGCGCCCTCTTTTTCAACCACATCTACCACATCATTATTTGCAGTGGGATGGAACTTCACCAGTATCTCTCCTACAAGACCGACCCGCGGCTTTCTCACATCCACCAGCTCAAGTCTGTCGAAGTCCTCAACGATCTGTTTGATATTCCGTCTGAATACGCTGTGCTTACCGCTTCTAACGGACTCCTTGCATCGCTCCACCCAACCTTCATAAAGCAGGTTCGCCGATCCCTTTATCTTTTCATAAGGTCTGACCCTGTAAAGTACACGCATCAGCAGATCGCCGTAAACCAGCGCGATCAGCGATTTATTCAACAGCCCCGGAGTAAGCTTGAAGCCCGGATTGCTCTCAAGTCCCAGCGCGTTGAGAGAAATCACCGGAACATGAGCAAAGCCAGCATCCTTCAAAGCCTTCTTTATAAAACCAATATAATTTGTAGCCCTGCAGCCGCCTCCGGTCTGAGAAATGATCACAGATACATTGCTTGTGTCATAACGTCCAGACTTCAAGGCTTCCACAAGCTGGCCTGTAGTAAGTATTGACGGATAGCAGGCATCATTATTGACATATTTCAAGCCCTCGTCAACAGCACCTCTGTCAACGGACGGCAGCACCTCCAGATTGTACCCTGCTTCACGGAAAGCGGTTTCCACGAACTGAAAATGGATAGGAGACATCTGCGGAGCCAGTATAGTATGCCTGCTTCGCATTTCATCCGTAAATGGCACTTTAGTAAAACCGTATACATTATCAGTATGCTTATAACCATTCCTGTCTCTCTCCTCCATAGCCGCCTTTAATGAACGGAGCCTGATCCTTGCAGCGCCAAGGTTGCTGATCTCATCGATCTTAAGCACCGTATAGATTTTCCCGGATGCATGGAGTATTTCCTGAACCTGATCCGTTGTAACAGCATCAAGACCACAGCCGAAGGAATTGAGCTGGACAAGCTCAAGATCGTCCCTTTTTCCGACAAATGTCGCAGCAGCATAAAGCCTTGTATGGTACATCCACTGATCTACTATTCGCAAAGGCCTTGCAGCGTTCGCAAGGTGTGAAACCGAATCCTCGGTCAGCACTGCCATACCAAATTGTGTAATAAGGTTCGGAATACCGTGATTGATCTCAGGATCGATATGATATGGCCGGCCTGCCAGCACTATCCCCTTGCCGCCTGTCTTTTCCATCTGTGCCAGCACTTCCTCGCCTTTCTTCCTGATAGTTGCCTTAAACCGCTCGTCTTCCTCCCACGCTTTGTCAACAGCCACTTTCACCTCACTACTTGTCAATCCAAAGCCCTTCAGCTCCTCATGCAATCTTTCCGCAAACCGCTCCTTGTCATAATAAGGCAAAAACGGGTTCATAAAATTGATGTGTTTTTCCTCAAGAACCTCCATATTTGTCCTGATAACCTCGGAATATGAGGTCACGATAGGGCAATTATAACAATTGTCGGCATCCTTATCCTCTTTTCTCTCATAAGGGATGCATGGATAAAAAATGTTCTTAACTCCACTTTGTACAAGGCTCATAATGTGGCCATGCACAAGCTTTGCAGGATAACAAACCGACTCGGATGGCATAGTCTCTATACCCATCTCATAAATCTTTTTTGTAGAACGCGGAGAAAGTACGACTCTGAATTTTAGTTCTGAGAAGAACGTATACCAAAACGGATAATTTTCGTACAGGTTCAATACTCTAGGCAGCCCAATGATACCGCGGACCGCATCCTTTTCCTCCAGCGGCTTGTAAGAATTCAGCAGCCTGTATTTATAATCAAAAAGGTTTGGAACATCATCCTTGCGAACCTCACCTCCGGCACCCCTCTCGCATCGATTCCCTGATACGAACACTCTGCCGTCGGCAAAATTGTTTATAGTAAGCAGGCAGTTATTGCTGCACTTTCCACAGCGCTGCATCGTGATCTCTGTCCGGAAGCTCTCCAGATCGGTAACACCCATGATACCGCTCTTCTGACCTTCCGCACTGCGTTCCCCCGCTATCAGCGCTGCGCCGTACGCACCCATTATGCCTGCTATATCAGGCCTGATAGCCTCTCTCCCTGAAATCAGCTCAAAGCTCCTCAGCACAGCGGTATTATAAAATGTGCCGCCCTGCACGATGATTTTCTTGCCAATTTCCTTTGGATCTCTGATTTTAATAACCTTCATCAGAGCATTTTTTATAACAGAATATGACAAGCCTGCTGAAATATCACCAACAGTTGCCCCTTCTTTCTGCGCTTGTTTAACTCTCGAATTAATAAAAACAGTACATCTTGAGCCCAGGTCGACAGGATTTTTCGCCAATAAAGCTTCTTTGGCAAATGCCTCGACCTCCATATTCAAAGAATTGGCAAAGGTCTCTATAAATGAGCCACAGCCCGATGAACAAGCTTCGTTTAGCATGATATTGTCTATCACGCCATTCTTCACCTGCATACACTTCATGTCCTGCCCGCCAATGTCCAGAATGAACTCCACGCCGGGCAGAAAATGCTCCGCCGCCTTGTAATGCGCGATCGTCTCGATCTCCCCTAGATCCACATTCAGCGCGGCTTTAATCAAGCCCTCACCATAGCCTGTCACAGTCGAATTGGCAATATAAGTACCCGCAGGCATTTTGCCATACAGCTTTTTCATTTCCTTAATAACAGATTTGAGCGGGCTCCCCCTGTTGCTTCCATAATGATAATACAACAGAGCGCCCTCTGAGTCTGTCAGCGCAAGCTTTGTCGTAGTAGAGCCCGCATCGATGCCAAGAAAACATGGCCCATGGTGAGACGCCAGCTCTTTTCTTTTAACAGTATGTTTGGAATGCCTTCGGTTAAACTCTCCAAGCTCAATCTCATCTCTAAAAAGAGGACTAAGCCTTTCAATCTCATGCACGGCAACTGTATTGATAGAAGGCAGCTTACTGCGAAGCGACCTGAAGCTCATTGGCTTGCTTTGCTTCGAAGCCAATGCTGCACCGGTTGCAACGAAAAGTTGAGAATTCTCCGGAAATATGATCTGATCCTCGCTCAAGTGAAGTGTCTCAATGAACCTTCTTCGAAGTTGCGGCAAAAAATACAGCGGTCCGCCAAGGAATGCCACGTTTCCCCTGATAGGCCTACCACATGCCAATCCGCTTATGGTTTGATTAACAACGGACTGGAAAACTGATGCCGCAATATCTTCCCTTGCAGCACCTTCATTTAAAAGAGGCTGTATATCGGTCTTTGCAAAAACACCGCACCTTGCTGCAATTGGGTAAATTACCTTGCAGCCCTCCGCAAGCTTGTTCAAGCCGGTCGCATCCGTCTGCAGAAGCGAAGCCATCTGATCAATAAACGCTCCCGTACCGCCGGCGCAGGTGCCATTCATACGCTGTTCTATTCCGCCTCTAAAAAATGTGATTTTAGCATCCTCTCCGCCAAGCTCGATTGCTATATCTGTCCTGGGAATCAATCTCTGGATCGCACCAGTTGCCGCAACAACCTCCTGTTCAAAGGGCAGATCAAGCCATTGCGCCACCGATATGCCTCCTGAGCCGGTCAGCGTTATTGTCAGGTCATCATCCTCAAACATTTCACAGGTCTGGTCGACCAACTGAAATATCGTATTCCTAATATCTGAAAAATGTCTTTGATAATTGCTGTAAACCGGATTATCATTTTGATCCAGCACTGCAAGCTTAACTGTTGTTGAGCCAACATCAAGGCCCACGTGTAAAAGTCTTTTCATATGATCTCCCAAATACATCTAAGTTCTAGCGCATCTGTTTCTGATGCAACTGTTTTTACTCATCGTTATATCATTACGGATTCTTTTACATTTTGTCTTAATCAAATACTTTTTAGCCCTTTGTTCCGACATTTATATTAGCACACTTTCATATATAAAGAAATAAAAGCACCAATTTTGTAATTGATACTTTTATTGACAATTATCATCGACATAAGGTTAATTTCAAATTGCCGCAAGTGCAACTTATAGACTAATGAAGAATACTGCTGCCAATTGTCACAAATGCAGCTAATGTAACAGATGCAACATCTGCAACATCTGCAACATCTGCATAAATACAACTAATGTCACAGATTAAACTAATGCAACATAAGCAGAATATTGTATATCTAATATATCCTGCTCCGGTCAGTCAATAGTCCCAAACCTATTGAACGGGAAAATCCTTATTAGAGCACGGCCTTTAATCACTTTCTCTTCGACAGGTCCAAATTCAGTACTATCATGACTGTACGGCCTGTTATCCCCAAGCAAATAGACCATGCCCTCCGGTACTGTAAGGTCAGTATATTCGGGCATATCCCCCTCCGGTGTCAACGGTTCCTCCGACAGTCCTATCAGAGAGAGCTCTCCATTTACGTAAACCTTGCCTTCCCTGATCTCGACCTTGTCACCTTCAACTGCGATAAGCCTCTTTATAAGCAGTATATCACTATCGGGAGACTCAAAAACTATTATGTCGCCCCTGTTGAGCCAGCCGAAACGGTAGCCCAGCTTCTCCACCAGCAGGTTATCACCTTCTGTAAGTGTCGGTTCCATTGATATATCATGTACGATAGTCCTTTGAGCCACAAATGTAACTATAAGCACACCCACAATTACAGCCGCACCAATATGAAGGATCCAATCCAGTACTTCGCTTCTTTTCTTCTTCTTCTCCTGCTCCGTTTTACTCTCCCCCAATCACCTTGACACAAAGTCCATCCCCACGCTCAAACCGTGTTCTTCGCGAACTCAAACTGTGTTCCTTGCGAACTCACCTGCGTCTGTTGTGTGTCCATTCCTGATTCACTTATTCAGACACCTTCAGATGCAATTCGTCAAGCTGCTTCTGATCAACAACATCCGGCGCATTGGTCATTAAATCTGAAGCGTTCTGCACCTTCGGGAACGCGATAACATCCTTGATGCTGCTCTTGCCGGCCATCAGCATTATCATCCTGTCCAAGCCATAAGCCATTCCACCGTGCGGCGGCACGCCATACCTAAACGCCTCCAGCAGATAACCGAACTTAGACCAGGCTTCCTCCTCGGTAAATCCAAGCAGCTTGAACATCCTGGACTGCAGATCCTGCATGTGTATCCTTATGCTTCCGCCGCCGAGCTCCGTACCGTTTAGCACGATATCGTAAGCCTTTGCGCGGACCCTGCCCGGATCGCTTTCCAGATACTCCATATCTTCGTCCATTGGCGAAGTAAACGGATGGTGCTTAGCCACCCAGCGTTTTTCTTCCTCATCATACTCAAGCAGTGGGAATTCCGTCACCCACAGGAACTTGAATTCACTGCTGTTCAAAATACCCAGTCTTTTAGCTATTTCCACCCTCAGCGCGCCAAGTGAATCATAGACTACTTCGTTTTTGTCGGCAACAAAGCAGATCAGGTCTCCCGGCTCTGCAGAGGTCTTTTCGAGCAATGATTTCATTTCAGCTTCGCTGAAGAACTTTGTTATGGATGACTTTATTTCATTTTCATCCACAACGATCCATGCCATACCTTTAGCCTTGTATGTCTTGACGAATTCGACAAGGCTGTCGATCTCCTTACGGCTGAATTTTCCGCAGCCCTTCGCATTTATAGCACGCACACTGCCACCATTTGCGATTGCATCTGCAAACACCTTGAAACCACAGCCTGCAACGAGATCAGAAACATTCACAAGCTCCATGCCAAAACGCATATCCGGCTTATCCGAGCCGAACCTGTCCATTGCTTCCTGATAGGGCATTCTAAGGAAAGGAGTCTCAAGCTCCACATCCAGTGCCTCTTTAAAAGCCTTCTTTATAAATCCCTCATTCAATGTAAGGACATCATCAACATTTACAAACGACATTTCAAGGTCGATCTGGGTAAACTCGGGCTGCCTGTCAGCTCTCAGATCCTCGTCCCTGAAGCATTTAACGATCTGTATATACCTGTCAAAGCCAGACACCATCAGCAACTGCTTGAACAGCTGTGGCGACTGGGGCAGCGCGTAGAATTTTCCGGGATGGACTCTGCTCGGCACCAAATAGTCTCTGGCTCCCTCGGGAGAACTCTTTATCAGCATCGGAGTCTCGATCTCCAAAAATCCGTTGCTGTCATAATAATCTCTGGCAATCTTGGCAACTCTGTGGCGTAGCATCAAGCCAGCCTGCATGTCCGGCCTTCTGAGGTCGAGATACCTGTATTTGAGACGCATCGCTTCATTAACGCCCGAATCCTCTTCAATATGTATCGGCGGTGTCTCTGACTTGCTCAATATCCTCAGTTCAGTAGCTATGATCTCTATCTCGCCCGTTTTCATAGACGTATTAATAGCTTCCGGCGCCCTTCTTGCAACCTCACCTACGACTGCCAGAACAAATTCATTCCTTATACTCTCAGCCTTCTCAAAAACCTCTTTATCCGTAAGGTTGTTGAAAACTATCTGCAACAGGCTTGTCCTGTCCCTGAGATCTACAAATATCAAGCTCCCCAGGTTTCTGCGTTTCTGGACCCAACCCATGACCGTTACCTTTTTACCTACATCCGCTGCACTGAGCTCAGTACATCTATGAGTCCTTTTCAAACCGTAAATACTCTCTCCCATAAGCCAACACCTATCCTTATCTGCGTTTCTAACCCGCAATTATTAGTCATCTTATAAATCAAAACTTGCACTTTCCTACTTCGCCTGATCACATTGCCGGTCACATCTACTCGTCGCTTCGCCTGGTACTTCCCCTGGTCGCGTCGCCTGGTCGTTTACCCTGGTCACGACCTCTGGTCGCGTCGCCTGGTCGCGTCCCCTGACCGCTTACCCTGGTACTTCCCCTGGTCGCGTCGCCTGGTCGTTTACCCTGGTCACGACCTCTGGTCGCGTCGCCTGGTCGTTTCGCATGATCACTTGGCATGATTCCTGAGCCTGTCGACGATGGAATCCAAGCTGACATCCTTCTGATCTCCGGTCTTCATATCCTTCAATACACCCTTGCCTGCGTCTATCTCATCATCTCCAAGAACAATGGTGTACAAAAAGCCCTTCTTGTCCGCATATTTCATCTGCGACTTCAGGCTTCGCCCCATCAGATCCGTTTCAGCACTTACATTGAAGCCTCTTAGCTTGTAAACCAACTGCTGCGCAAAATCCACAGCCTTCTGTCCCAAGGTCGCAATATAGATTTCCGGCGCCGACGGCTCTGCGATCTGGATACCCTGGCTATCAAGCTCCATCAGCAGTCTTTCAACTCCGAGAGCAAATCCGATGCCTGGTGTAGCAGGTCCTCCACATTCCTCAACGAGGCCATCATATCTGCCACCACCGCATATCGTGCCCTGTGAACCGCCGTTCTCCGAGACGAACTCAAAAACAGTCTTAGTGTAGTAATCCAGACCTCTGACTATCGTAGGGTCGATATTGTACTTGATACCCAAATTGTCAAGGCCTGCTTTCAAGCCTTCGAAATGGCCCCGACATTCATCACAAAGGTTGTCTATCAGTATCGGAGCACCGGTAATAAACCTCTTGCAGCCTTCGTTCTTACAGTCGATCATACGCAAAGGATTTTTTTCAAACCTGTTTTTACAATCCTCACAGAAACCATTCAAGTTGGGCCTGAAAAAGTCCTTGAGCTTCTCATGGTAGGCCGATCTGCACTTAGGGCAACCTATACTGTTTATATTAAGACCTGTCTGCTTTAGACCAAGCTTTTCAAAAAACATATACAGGATACTGATTATCTCCACATCTATTTCCGGGCCTGCAGCGCCGAACGCCTCGACGCCGAACTGGTGGAACTCTCTGTAACGCCCCTTCTGAACATTTTCATATCTATAGGCTGTTATGTCGTAATACAGCTTTATGGGCATCGGAAGCGATGACATGCCGTTTTCTATGTAGCTCCTGACAACTCCTGCTGTGCCCTCCGGCCTTAGAGTTATGCTCCTGCCGCCCTTATCATCAAAGGTGTACATCTCCTTTTGAACGATATCTGTCGTATCGCCAACGCCCCTCTGGAAAAGCTCAGTGTGCTCGAATACAGGAATCCTTATTTCTTTATATCCAAACCTGTCACAGTGCTCTGCAAATACTTTACTGACATATTGCCACTTGTGTATCTCCGAAGGGAGGATATCTCTTGTTCCCTTTGGCGCTTGAATTTTCATAGCAACCTCCTGTTATACAACTTATATTTCCCAATATGCTATAAATAAATAAAACTCTCGTCAGACTAGCAAGTCAAGGACGAGAGGTTAACTATATTTTAATCACAATGGATGCAGATGTCAATATGCACCTGTGACAGCTTGTTCTCGAAGCGCACTACCCGTATTTTTACTTGTTCCCGAAGCGCGCTACCCGTATTTTCAACTTTAGGACTAAATCGCACTGTAAAAAGGCCTATTTTATAGCCAACTATTAATAAACCAAGACTTTTTCATTATAATAGCGTCCTAAAGTTGCAATAACGAGTAGCACGCTCTGTGAAGGTCCTATTGAAGCTATATTTTGGAATCCATTACCTCGATTTTTCAATCTTCATCCAAAATTACTTCTTGTCCAAGTCATTTGTACTATATCGTCCCTTGCAGTTTAGCCGAACGAATTAGGTTGGAAAGTTGAGAAAATTATATGAAATTTTTACAGCCATGGATTGTTCTCTCTCTCAAAATCAATTGTCGTCGAAGGCCCGTGCCCCGGATACACTTTCAGTGTCCCATCCAGCTCCATCAACCGTCTTACCGACTCCATCAGCTTGTGCTGGTCACCTGCCCCAAGGTCTGTCCTTCCTATACTCATTCTGAACAGAGTATCGCCGGTAAAAATGCAGCTTTCACCTGAGCTGCCGCCTTCTTCATCGTCTTGCGAACCAATATTACGGCTTACACTCATGCAGCTTTCTCCTGAGCCGCCGCCTTCTTCATCTTCCTGCGAAACGATATTACCGCCTTCCTCCTCTTCCTGCCAGCCAATATTACAGCTATCACTCATACTGCTTTTATCGTCAGCGTCGCAGGTCACTAAAATACACATGCCTCCAGGAGTGTGACCTGGTGTATGAATAATCTCGAGTTTGGCCTTACCAAGCTCAAGTACGTCTCCATCACTAACCAGAACATCAGCCATTTCAAAGGTCCTGCTTCGCATAAACAGTACTGAACCATTCAGTCGAGCGTCTCCCAGCAACGGCGCATCATCCTTGTGCACAACAGTCTTGCCGCCAAGGGCGTATCGCAGATTATCGACCTGCGCAATATGATCTATATGGGCATGTGTCATAATAATATATTTTAGTTTCAGGCCATTATTCAACCCCTGCTTTGAACCCTGTTCATCAAGGATCCGCGCAATATCCTCAACATCCGCTCCGGGATCGATAACCGCAGCCTCCCCTTCATCGACGAGTATATAGCAATTCGAATCAAACATGCCCGGTATTACAGCTTTCAAAATCATCGTCAGCGCCTCAAATCAAATTCATTAGTGCTCATCTGACACCCTGAGCGAAGCGAATTCATGCTCAGCTTACCTTCCGGGATCATCCCTTGCTTCGTGTCACTTCAAACACGCAGTCCACCTTGCTTAGCTTGTCTGCCGAAATCATCCCTTGCTTCTGGTCACTTCAAACACGCCATCCACCTTGCGCAGCTTTTTAATTATCTTCTCTAGCTGCTCTGTATCCGTTATCTCCAGCGTAAGACCTATAAGAGCGATCTGATCACGTGTAGTTCTTGCATTCATAGCCTTTAGTGGTATTTTAGCCTCTCCGATGGTGTTTGTCACCTCCATCAGCAGCTGAGTCCTGTCATTTGCCATAACCGTGATATCCGCCTTATAGGCCACATTGCTCGCAGTGTACCACTTCACTTCGATGATCCGTTCTTCTTCTCCTATGCTGTTTTTAACATTTACGCAGTCGCTCCTGTGTACCGAAACGCCTCTGCCTCTTGTGATATATCCTATAATATCGTCGCCCGGCACCGGATTGCAGCACCTTGAAAGCCTAACAAGACAATTCTCGATACCTTTGACAATAACTCCGTTTTCAGGAATCGACTTTTTCTTCTTATCCCTATCTTTATCCTTTTCCTGTTTCTGAAGCTGTTCCTGCTCCAGTTCCTCCTTAAGATCCTCGGGCTTGAGCGTCTTTCTGTATTCCTCCCGCAGCCTCGTAACGATCTTACTGGCTCCTATACCGCCATAGCCTACAGCGGAGAATATATCATCCAGTGAATTAAAATTATATTTTTTTAAAACGATATCTATCCATTCATTCTTAAAAAGCTGATTGTACTGAAGACCCTGCTTTTTCAGCTCACGATCAATACTCTCCCTGCCTCTGAGTATGTTTTCTTCCCTGTTTTCCTTTTTAAACCACTGATTGATCTTATTTCTCGCCTGCGAGCTCTTGACTATTTTCAACCAGTCGCGGCTGGGTCCGTGAACATTAGATGATGTAAGTACCTCGATAATATCACCGTTTTTCAGTTCATAATTCAGCTTAACGATTTCACCATTCACCCTGGCGCCCATCATTTTATTACCAACCGCGCTGTGGATAGCATATGCAAAATCAATGGGGTTTGAACCGGTTGGAAGATTGACGACATCGCCCTTGGGAGTGAATACGAATACCTCATCTACAAACAGATCGACTTTTACAGTCTCAACAAATTCATTGGCATCATTGGCATCCTTCTGCCATTCCAGCATCTGACGCAGCCATACTAGCTTATTGTCAAGCTCGCTCCTGCCCGAAGCCGAACCCTCTTTATATTTCCAATGCGCAGCAATTCCGACCTCGGCTACCTTATGCATATCCCAGGTCCTGATCTGCACCTCGAAAGGATGCCCGTCATGGCCAAGGAGCGTAGTATGGAGTGACTGGTACATGTTAGGCTTGGGCATTGCAATATAATCCTTGAACCTTCCGGGCATAGGCTTGTAAAGCTCGTGAACCAGTCCAAGCACAGCATAGCAGTCCTTAACGGAATTTACTATGATTCGTACGGCAAAAAGATCATATATCTGGTCAAGTGATTTATTCTGCGTCTGCATTTTTCGATAAATACTATAGAAATGTTTAGGGCGGCCATCAATTTGTGTCTCTATGCCAAGTTCTGTTGTTTTTTCATTTATCTCGCTAATAATATTTGCAATGTATGCTTCACGTTCTCGACGTTTTTTTGCTATTTTCTCAACAAGATCATAATACTCCTTTGGGTGCAGATAACGAAGACAACTGTCCTCAAGCTCCCACTTCACTTTTGAAATACCGAGCCTGTGTGCCAGCGGAGCATATATCTCCAGCGTTTCTCTGGCCTTTTCAAGCTGTTTTTCATACGGCATATACTTGAGCGTGTGCATGTTGTGCTCACGGTCAGCCAGCTTGATCAGTATTACACGTATATCCTTTGCCATGGCAAGAAACATTTTTCTCAGGTTTTCGGCCTGCTGCTCCTCCTTGGTGGTATACGGTATTTTGTCCAATTTTGTGACACCATCAACAAGCATCGCCGTTTCTTCGCCAAATTGCTCCTTTATATCCTCATAAGTACAATTGGTATCTTCAACAGTATCATGCAAAAGTCCGGCAATTATTGCCGTACAATCAAGTTCAAGGTCCGCAAGAATGTGAGCGACTTCGAGGGGATGGATGATGTATGGTTCACCGGACTCACGAAATTGCCCCTCATGAGCCTTTTTTGCCACGGCATAAGCCTTATCGAGCAAAGTCGTATCACAACCGGGATTGTATTGTTTAATTTTGTTGACAAGCTTATTATAGCGGTTGTCCATCCATTCCTCCGACATAGCAAATTCCATTTAACCAAAACACCTTAAAACCTAAAACTCCTAAAAACCTTAAAAAACAACAATGGATCTGACCTCGCGATCCTTTAACCTCTCACGTCCATTCAAAAAGCCCAGTTCAATAAAGAAAGCCAGCCCCGCAACCTCGCCTCCAAGCTTCTCAACAAGCCTTACATTGGATTCTGTCGTCCCGCCTGTGGCAAGCAGATCATCGACAATAACAACTCTCTGGCCCGGCTTGATCGAGTCCTCATGTATTTCTAACTCGTCAGTTCCGTATTCAAGATCATATTGAACACTTACAGTTTTATATGGAAGCTTACCTTTTTTTCTGATCGGCACAAAGCCTTTATTCATGGCATAAGCCAGCGGAGCACCAAATATGAACCCTCTTGACTCTGGCCCGATGATCAGATCAAAATCTCCAAACTCTTCAATAAGCTTTTTCATTTCATCTATGCTCTGGTGCAGCACTTCTGCATCCTGCAAAACAGTAGTAATATCGATAAAATCGATGCCCTTCTTTGGGAAATCCGGTACATGCCTTAGTTTTTCCTTAAAATTCATTTGCAGCTCCTCCTAATTAACGGTGCCAGGCACCAAAGTTAGTCACTTTTATAAAAGCGATCACCAAATAAGTGTCTAAGTGTGGTGCCTGGCACCCTTATTAATGGCACCCTTATTAATGGCACCCTGTAGGCCTGTATACAGCTTTGACGAATTGAGATCCACCTTCTCAGTGGTCCCAGTTGTTTTAACTACTACGTTCTTGTGCCCGCCGTCCATTTTTATGCTGAGCAGACCGAGCTCCTCAAATATCTCTAACGCTCTTTTTAATTTAAAAAGGTTCATTTCTATACTATACTTTTCTGACAACTGAGAACTTAACTCGTACAGATCCTCAATTGTAAACTCGTTTCCGGCCGCTTTCGCCCTGAACCTTATATATCTATAGACAGCCTCAAGTTCAGACCTTCCCGGTATCAATTCCGACGGGCCAAGTCTATACTGTCCCTTAAGACTGTTCACGAGATTTACAATAATACTATTATAGTCATTAGATATTGTAAAAACAATGTTTTTGTCGAGATTAGTATAAACACAAGGCTTAATGTCTCTAATATTAAACTGAAGTTTTTCAGTACCATTCCATACATTAATATCCGGAGTAAACACCACATCTACGGCGTCACCAACGCAATATTGCTCTGCAAGCTCCCCGTAATTGAAACCTATCGCTTCGGTGCAAAAACCGGCATCGCTCAGCTTCAGCTTTAGATGTTTTCCTCCGCTAAGAGTCTTTATATCGCTGATTCGCATTGACATATACCCAAAATGCGGGTTTGGATTGGATTCACCAAAAGGCGCCATTTTAGCTATTTCCCTGACGCTTTCAAGATTGATATCACCGCGACCAACAAATGCATCGGCCCTGATACATGGCAGCATATCTGCATCGGTTAGAACACTATCCGCATATACATTTATTCTATTTCTCAATTCGTCGACCTTACTGCTATTAATAGAAATGCCAGCCGCCATTTCATGACCGCCAAACCTGTCAAACAACTCTTCACAGGCAGTGAGTGCCTTAAATAAATTAAAGCTTTTTATGCTCCTGCAGGAGCCTTTGCCATTCCCATCAGCATCAATTGAAATAACAATACTTGGCCTGTTATAGCGTTCCGTTATCTTTGATGACACTATACCTATCACACCGTGGTGCCACCCTTCTCCACAAATCACCAACACCTTTTCGCTGTCCGGATCAAGGTTTGCCTCAACAAAACTGACAGCTTCACTCAATATCATGCTCTCGGTTTCCTGACGCTGCCTGTTCTCCTCGTCAAGCTCTTTTGCAAGCGCTTCGGCTAATACTCTGTCATTAGTTGTAAAAAGCCTGACACCCCTCTCGGCACTGCCAAGCCGCCCCGCAGCGTTGACCCTTGGCGCAAGACCAAAAGCCGCACTATAGGAGGTTATTTCCTTTCCGCCACAGCCAGCCGCTTTAATCAATGCGGCCAGCCCTTGGTTCTGCGTTGTTTGCATAGCCTTTAGTCCAAGGCTCGCTATCACTCTGTTCTCATCCTTAAGCGGCACTATGTCTGCTATAGTCGCAAGCGCAACAAGGTCGATATACCTGAGGAAATCGTCAGCACACTCAAATTTAATATTTTCATGCCCGTTGCTTTCGCCCATGATACTGCAGTCTCTCCCGCTTCCTTCCATAATACAAATACCCTGGACCAGTTTGAACGCCACGCCTGCACCGCAAAGCTCCTTGAAAGGATAGTCGCAGCCTGGCTTATGCGGGTTCAGCACCGCTATGGCCTCCGGCAAGGTATCCTTACATTCATGATGATCAGTCACAATGACATCGACACCCGAATCCATCAAAAACCTTACTTCTTCAACCGAAGTGATGCCGCAATCCACTGTTATCATAAGAGAAGGTCCAAGCTGCCTGGCCTTCTCTACGCTGGACATCGTAAGGCCATAGCCATCCTCCATCCTGTCCGGTATAAAATACCTGACATTTGCCCCGCGTAAGCTAAGAAAATTATATAGAATAGACGTGCTTGTAACACCGTCTACATCGTAATCTCCGTAAACAAGTATTTCCTCATGATTTTTAACAGCCTTAAGTATCCTCTGCACTGCATTTTCCATACCATCCATCAAAAACGGATCATGCAGGCTTGAAATTTCAGGTTTCAAAAAAATCTTGACATAACCAACGGCCTCGTGGCCACTGATACCCCTGCTAACAAAAACCTTTGCCAGTAGCCGTGAAATACCCGCCTCTTCCGACAGTTTGTCAACTTCCGACTCATCAATATCCTTATAAGCCCAAACCTTCTGCTGTACTATTGTGACCACTCCCTCACTATTGAGCATCCGGACCGCCTCACCCCGGGTAGCCTCACCCCGGGTAGCCTCACTTCGGACCGCTTTATCCCGGGCCGCCCCACCCCGGGCCGCTTTCCGGCCGGACCTGCGGATATAAAAAAAGCCCGATAAAAATC
This sequence comes from uncultured Oscillospiraceae bacterium, assembly GCA_964490975.1. Classification (GTDB taxonomy): domain Bacteria; phylum Bacillota; class Clostridia; order Acetivibrionales; family DTU013; genus DTU013. Next base: position 47,325 of record CAZBEQ010000024.1, read on the forward strand.
GAGCTTTCTTCATAATATATTTAACCCAAAATCTTTTTAACGATCATATTGATCATTTTGCCGTCTGCTCTGCCTTTAACCTTTGGCATCACAGCCTGCATAACCTTACCCATATCTCTAGCCGAAGCTGCGCCGGTCTCTTCCACCGCCTGGCGAACGAAAACCTCCAGTTCATCTTCGGTAAGCTGCTGAGGCAGGTACTTCATCAGAACATCGATCTCAGCCTTTAAGCCGTCTACCAGATCCTCTCTGCCACTTTTCTCGTACTCAGGCAGAACATCCCTTCTCTTTTTTACTTCCTTTGCAATGACATCTATTATACCATCATCATCAAGAGTTATCTGATTATCCTTTTCAATCTGAAGAATTGCAGCTCTGGCCATCTGGACAGTGTTTTTCTTCACTGTATCCTTATCCTTCATAGCATTCTTCATATCTTCAAGCAATTGCTCCTTAAGGGACATTAGCAAGCCTCCCGTGTACAAATTGGTCCGTAGAATTCTGTCGCGGACTTATTTAAACTTCCTTTTCCTAGCCGCTTCAGACTTTTTCTTCCTCTTAACGCTCGGCTTCTCATAATGTTCTCTTTTTCTAACTTCAGCCAGAACGCCCGCTTTGGCACACTGACGCTTAAATCTCTTAAGTGCACTGTCGAGAGATTCATTCTCTTTTACCCGAACTTCAGACATGTATATCCCTCCCTCCGATGGTAGCAATTGTGCCAGGTATAAACCGTATACATTGCTTCAATTACTTGTGGGAATCAAGCTACGTGTAGCACACAGTATATTATATATTATACTTCAAAATAAAGTCAATCCCTTATTTACTTAATGTAATATATGCCCACCAGTCATTTAGGTATACATTTGTTGATCCTTCTGCGTTTGGCATGCAATCAAACCACCACATATGATGCGACCATTGGCTGGCATTGTTAAGGGTTTTAAGCTCGTTGTCCGGAACCGGATATCTCTTGTTCTACAAAGCGCAGTCTATAGTATCGACATCTGTGATTTTACGTTTCGAATCGGGGTATGATAAAAAATATTTATAATTCGATTTAACATCCTAACTATTATTCCAGTCATAATCTACTTTGCTGTTAGGTGCATAATGAACATTTCCAACACCTAAAACGGCATTTTTGAAGTTACCGGCTACCGATCAGTACATAGAAAATTTTTCCCACAAATTCAGATCTTTATAATTTAATTTCTTCGTTTCCGGAAAAACACGATTGCTGTACGACTTATTAAACACATGGTTCAAAATGCTCTCAGCCCTGTGCCCGTAACTTGAGTCAGCAGCAAGCTCATCACAATAATTGCCAAGAATGCCCGAATATTTCTCATGACATAACCTCTCCAGAAAAATAGTATAGTTAACATAAAAATGCATGGCTCAAATTATATCGCTATAATTTGGGTCATGTAAATCTATAATGATACCAGAAAACGAGACAGACAAAACAGCGAAAATAAGTTAGAATAATGACATGGAAAAGAGACGAAATTTCACACCGGAAGAAAAAGCAAAAATAGTGATTGAGGTCTTACGAGAAGAAAAAACGCTGAATGAGATTGCTGCCGAACATGAAGTTCACCCGAACCAGCTGAGCCGCTGGAAAGCCGAGTTTTTAGGCAATGCTAGCAGAGCATTCAGTAAGGGAACCGACGAGGTAGAGAAGGTCAAACAGTCGTTCAATAAGGAGAAGGACGAACTGTTTAGGCAAATTGGGCAACTCTCATAGGAGGTGTCCTGGCTTAAAAAAAATCTGGGCGACTCTAAATCCCGTGAAGACCGCATGAACTTGATTGACAGGATTAACAAAAAACTCAGTATCAGCAAGCAAGCTGAACTATTGAGTTTAAACAGAACGAGCCTTTATTATAAGCCTGTTCCTATCAGCCAGGAAGAGACCTGAGATCATGAATTTGGATCAAGGTTCGCAGTTTACGAATGAAGAATACGTAAGCCTTTTAAAGGATAACCACATAAAAATATCAATGGATGGGAAAGGCAGGGCTTTGGATAATCACAGGATCGAGCGGTTCTTCCGTTCATTCAAATGGGAGAAGCTTTATCTGGAAGAATACGAAACCTGACATCAGCTCCGAAAAATGATCCAGGAATATATTGAGCATTACAACAACAAAAGACCGCACCAGTCCTTGAATTACATGACACCTGCCGAATATCACTTTGGAGACAGTGAGCTGCTACCTGCCGTAGGATAAAACCTTGGGACTCTGTCCCAAACTCTGTCCTCGCCGGATGGCAGCCGGTCTGCTGTAACAGACCGGGGACAAAAGGATGTATCGTCAGGGATGTCAAGGGTCTTCGATGAACGAGCAAAAACCGCTCGCCCTTGACTTCCGCCAACTATGTGCTTAAATTTTGCAATATGCAAATATCAAGAGAGGAGAACCTAACTTAAAAAATCGAAAATGCTGTCTTGACAAGCGGGGGCATTATATATTTTCCATCATTTTACATAGTTATTTAATTAAATATTCATTATGACAATATTTATCTTACTAAATGAGCTTTTACCCAATATAGTAAACAAAGGAGTTTTACACTCCTTTGTTTACTATATTGGAAATATTATTTTATGCCTATTCTATCCACAAGCCACTTGACTTCTGACAATTTCTGCAGCTGCAATATTTGCATTAAAGCCCAATGTAGCACCTGCATCACTTCCGGAATGAATGTACGATACTTTATGACCGGTTCCGGCATTAATAGTAAAATACTGTGATACTATATCCCATGTTACTTTAAAATTAATCGAACCATTACCAGACAGCGTTGTATTCGCATTCATAGCTTTCTGAAGGGCTGATGCCAGTTGATATCCACTATATACGCCATCCGGCATATCGATTGAAACCTGGCGTCCTGATTCCGAAGCAAATTTTAGCACATCATTACCTTTAGTTATGTTAAATAGCCCAGCGATTCTAGTAAATGACTTAATCTCAAGATACTTGGCTTCATTTCCCCAGGAACTGAAGTACATAATATTAGGGTAAGAACCATTGTTATAGAATCTATATTGCTTCGTTCCAAAATTTCCAACAAGTTTAACATTTTTCCCATGACCTTCTCCGTTTCCGGAAACCTTTTGCAGCTTATAATAAGCTTTTTTATCTGAAGTATCTGTAAACCCGATATAATTAAAACCATCGACAGGATTGTATAGAAATTCCAAATCCATATAGAAATCCAAAGAGCCCTCATTACATTGTATCTTGAAACGCCTTCTGTAAATGTATTTATAATCCGTAATAAGATTTATCTCAAAAAATACCCTGTCTCCTGTATCCTCACCACCGACATCTGTTATTGAGAAATCTTCATTAAGTATGCACCTGCCCAACTTTATTCTGACAGCGTATTGCCTGCCATATGGTTTAACAATTTTGTTACTGCAGTTAGTCAGCATATTTTGAATAGTCTCTAGATATAGCATAGTTCCGCCCTGGTATGGTTTTTTAGATGTAACAACAATTGTATTGTTCCTGACAGTTAAATTATATGCATACAAGTTGGATGTTAAATAACTACAGCTATCAATATCAAGATTATTGTCGCAAATTTCAACTGATGGATAAACAATATCTGCTCCATTTGAATTGTTTGTACAGGACACAAACTTAAATGTTGGATTAGTCTCATTCCCAGAAATTTTTATATTATTCCCGATAATTTTATGGACAACCTTTGAATAATCAATCTCTGCTGGATTTTGAGAATCATAGTCAATTCTGTAGTAAAACATTGTATATGAAAATTTTGTGCATTTGAAATCATTATGAAGCATCCATACCTCATCAGCATACATACTACCGGACTGACCAACTATATAGTAAACATCAAAGGTATTGTTTCTTATTTCCCATCGGGTAGTCCTGGCTTGGGCTTGAAACAGCTGTACCTGGAGCATATCTTTAACAGCATCTATGGTAAGATTAGCAAGGGATGGTTCCATATTTTTAGCAACTTCAGCAAATCGTTCCTCAACTACATACATATTATTACAGTATCTTTTAATACTACCCCCGGATTTTGCTTTCATTAAAACGTTGTATTGTTTAGGCGAGTTAAATACAATATTGTTTTTCCATGTATTATTGTAATAATAAACTTCATCAGCACTTAAATAAGCATCATATAAAGCACAATCACGATTAATACTTTTGATTCCTTCTATATGATTATGATAATAGATAGCTTTTGAACCCTCGTATAGTACAAAGCAGTAATACCCATTATTTGTTTTATCCCCCCACCAGTTATCATTACATTTAACATAATTATCGCAAACGACTAATAACTTTCTAGATTTTGAAACCTGACTTTCAAAGCTACCATCATTATCTGTTGATACATCAACAAATTTGTAATCAAAATTAGTTATGTGGTTTCCTCGTACATACATCGTATCAACCGGGGTATCATGTAGTTTTATACAGCTTAGCCTTGTATTTGTAACGATATTTTTGTCAAATATAAAATTATGAATTCCGTATGTCTCAGCATCTGGATTAATGTTTGTCGGAGATATTTCTCTAAACACAGAAATAGATCCACTTAAAGTATTATCACTGATATCGACCAACTCATAATACTTCTTACCTGAGTGTTCAAAAAGAACGATATCATTAATTGTAGAAGTTAGTTTTAGTTTTTGTATTGATATATTCTTGCAATTAACTCCAGGATCAAATAGTATATAGTGACTACCGCTAAGAACAAACTCAGCTGATGCATTTAGGCCAATTATTGATACATCAGTATCTACAGAACTTGGTGCTTCAGTCCTTAGATAAAACCTGTTATCAACAATAACTGTAACGCCCGATTTTATACCTTCAATAAGTCTTTTTACATTATTTACTCCTTCAGATTCATCATTAGGTATCATACCCAACTCGATACATGTAACAGCTCTAGTCAGTAACGTATAAGTGTCTTTCTTTGTTACTTCCTTGGTTTGCCCTACTCCCAGTAATGTCTTAAATTTATGAGTTAGTGAATTAGTTTTATACTCTCGGGCATCCATATTACACCTCCACCATCCACCTTCCCACAGCAAAAAGAAGGCTATCTGATGCTACATTATATGGTAAGCGGCAATTAAAAAGCGTCTTTTCTAAGCCTCCCGTACCAGATAGAAT
>CAZBEQ010000025.1:0-51935 GCA_964490975.1 uncultured Oscillospiraceae bacterium
TTGTGGCGATAATTAAAGTACTTTAGGGGTGACATTTTCTAAAGTTATTGACATATTAATTTTCAAAAAAAGAGCCCGTAACAAAATATTATTGCCGCAGACTCATTTCTTTTACTTCCTATTGTTCCTTTTCAAACATGTCCTTGCCTACTCCGCAAAGCGGGCAAACCCAATCATCCGGAATATCCTCAAAGGGTGTGCCGGGTGCTATGCCGGAATCGGGATCTCCCTGTACAGGATCATAGACATAACCGCAAGCAGTACATACGTATTTATCCACAACATCATCTCCTTCGAAAAAAAATGTTCCTTACTTATATTCCCCCGGTTGACCGGTTATAAACACTTGGATTCAAAGAAAATCTTTTGATTGTAAAAAGATTTTCTCACTTCAACAGTGTTTCAACGAGGCGGTAAATATGCTCAGCCTCGTTATAAACACTTAGATTCAAAGATAATTTAATATTTACTGCTCTTTTTTCCGCCAGCCAGTACAATAAACCCTATAACTATAAGTACTACCGGTATTGCATACGGTCCGGTATCAAAGCTCATTATTTCGCTCAGCGAAAAGGACAGGAAAAATATCGCTGACAGACCTCCAAGTATACCAACCGGAATAAGCAGGCCTCTTTCTCTGTTGCCAAACCAGTAAAGCTCAAAAAGGCCGAATGCCACTGAGAATATGAAAAACGGCCATGTGACCCCCCACCCGCCAAACAGCATGTTGAACTGCAGAGTTGCACCTATTACCAGAAGAATACCGCCAGGCACGAGCAAACCCGGATCTCTCCTGTTGCCTGAGAAAAATTTAAAGTGGAACAGCAATCCCGGCAGTATAATAAACAGTGATGCCCAGAGCCTTGATATCATAAATCCGAAAATGCTCCAGAAGTTGAACAGTCCAAAGTTTTGCAGGAGGAATAGTATACCAAAGCATATCAGTATACCACCCACTACCTTTCCAGAATTTCTCATAATGAACCTCCCAAATATATTCAAAGAATATTTGTTTTAAATAAATCATTCTATAATATTATAATGCTATATTTGAAAAATGTCTGAATATATTTGGAGGCATATAATTATTGATTCGTTTCGATTCACATCTGAGCACTTTCGCGGTAGATGTCTTCTGACAATTCCCCGTCCTTGCCGAGCTTCCATACCACATAGCGGATGCCCGAAGAAATCAAGTCAGCTATTTTCATTACAAGATGCAGCCGGGTGTTCTGCAATACCAGGAAATCCATAAAACCGCCGAAGTTTACAATGCCGGTCACAAACATATCTCCAACAGGAGCCAGTTCCTTGTTTACACCCGATCCGGGTTTGATCGGACCTTCTCCGATCCCAATATACCCCACATGCTCCATGCTTCCAAGGCATGCGTCAATTGCAACTATAAAAGGCTTTTCACAGTACTCCGAGACCTGTTTCATTATATCACTGATGTTTTTGGCATGCACAGGGCTTTCAAGGTTACCATAGACATGTACGCCTTTATTTCTCAGCCCTGATATTTTATAGCCTATAAGGGGTCCAAGGCTATCACCGGTAGAACGATCGGTGCCGATACACACGAACACCACCGATTTAGCCCCTTTATCAAGCGCACTGCTGATACGGGCATACAACTCGTCGGTCAGATGCTTGAAGGCAACTGTGCTGCCGGAATTTATATACTTTTGGTCCAAGGCTGTTTTTGTTAACATTTTAGCTCCTGAGTCTTATATTTGCATTTATTACTTTATATATTATTTCCATCCCGACTGCATTTATTACTGTATTTGGCACATTTCATATGATTTACAGCGATTTTTTATTTTGGTATTATGTTATTGAGGGGTGGTCTTACGAATTCAATCAGAAAAAACAACCCATTCATAGAGAACATACTCGACGGTATGTATGATTGGGTCAGAGTTGTGGATTTTGACAATAACGTTTTATATATGAATAGAGCAATGGCAGAAGACCTCGGTGAACAAAGCAGTGCGAAGAAATGCTTTGAGATGATTGGCCGCAGTGAACCATGTGAAAATTGCGTGTCAAGGAAAACGCTCATGGAAGGCAGAACAGAAGAAAAAGAGGAACTAATCAACGGCAGGACCTTCTCTGTAATGTCCTCGCCCTTAAAAAATGCCGACAATAAAGTGATAGCTGCTGTCGAAGTACTACGCGAAACGACACAGCTGAAAAAGCTGTATGAAGAAACACAGGAGCAGAACCGCAGGATGAAAAATGAGGTGGATATGGCCAGAAAGCTTCAAACAAGCCTTCTCCCCCACCTTACCAATGACTCGCGGATTGATTTGTCACTGTTTTTTTTGCCCTGTGAATCACTTGGCGGAGATTTTGTCGATGTATTCTATATTGACCCTTCTCATCTTGGGATATATGTTGCTGATGTTTCAGGCCACGGCGTTCAGGCCTCACTAATGACTGTCTTTTTACGCTCGACTATTAACAAGAAGCTGCTGTCTCCGGCAATGGCCCTTGAGGAGCTTTACAATGAATTCAATCAAAGCAGGCTGGATGATGAGCTTTATATCACGATTTTCTATTCTATAATCGATCTGGGCAGCAAAACAATGCTTTACTCCAACGCCGGATTGAATATCACCCCTGTCATTTACAGCGATGACAGGTTTGAACTGCTTCGTATGCCGGGAATACCAATAAGCAACTGGCTCGAAAAGCCTGGATACAAGGATGGATCGCTGAACCTGCTGCCTGGCGACAAGCTATTTTTATACACTGACGGTATCCTTGAAATGAGAAACAATGATAACGAACAGTTTGGCGAGGACAGGCTTCTCGATATTCTTTTAAAGAACCATTCAAAACCCCGTAAGCTGCTGCAAAAGATAAAGCAGACAGCTTTTACCTTCGCTGGAGTAAATTCCGCCGATGAACTTCGGGATGATGTCACTTTGGCGCTTCTAGAGCTTAAGTGAAACGATTGTTTATAACACTTCTCCGGTGACTACCCTGTCTATACCGGCCAAATCCTTGTGTACCCTTATATTATCATACCTGCCGTCATCAGTCATGAGAGCAGCAACGTTCGATGCCTGGTCATATCCGGTTTCGAAGGCAAGGATGCCTCCGCTTTTTAAGTAGCGTGGGGAGGTCTCAACTATTTTTCTGTAGAATTGAAGCCCGTCAGTTCCCCCATCAAGTGCCTCAACCGGTTCAAAACACTTTACTTCCCTCTGTAGCCCTTCTATGTCACCTGTTCTGATATATGGCGGATTTGAAACTATAGCGTCGAACTTATAAATAGGTATATTATTAAAAAGATCACTGCTAATGATGCTGATCCTTTCCGAAACACCGTTCCTCATGGCATTTGCTGTTGTGGCTGCCAACGCTGCAGGTATTAGATCTACAGCCGTCACACGGCAGCATGGAAGGTAATGCGCAATGCTTACAGCTATACAGCCGGAGCCCGTACACATATCTAGAATATTCAGGCTGCAGCCGGACTGATCGCCAGAATCCACTCCGGACAAAGCTCTATCAGTATTACATATCGCACCCTTGGAGCACATTTCTTTTCCGCTGCCCGCCGCCATTAACCGCATTTTGCAAAAATCAATTACCGTTTCAGCAAGCAGCTCGGTATCCTGCCGAGGTATCAAAATACCGGGGGCGACCTCAAATGTAAGCGACATGAATTCCTGTACGCCTGTCAGATACTGCAGTGGATAACCGCTTTCCCTTTTCTCCAGCAGTTCTGTATAACACTTTTGTATCCCGTCCTCCAGTACACTGTCTCCATGAGCGTAAGTGAATGTCCTGTCGCAGCCCGCGGCATAACAAAGCAGAACCCCGGCATCATTGGCCGGGGCTTCGATTCCAGCATTTTTCAATATCTGCATACCTTCTCTGTAAGCTTCACCGTAAGTCATTGAACAATCACCATTTATCCGAATTATCCTCAACTATGACATTTTTCATAGCAACGATCGCGACCTCTATCTGTGAATCATCCGGCTCCCTGGTCGTAAGATACTGGAACATCATACCGGGCGTATTTACTATTTTCATAGCCAGCCATTCCGTATGCCTGCCTGCAAACCTCTGTATCTCATATGAAACTCCCGCTACCACAGGGATCATGAGCAGCCTTAACAGGGCATTTATCACGGGATGGTACCAGCCCAGGAACGAGAACATAATAATACTGACTATCATGACAAGGAACAAGAATGACGTTCCGCAGCGTGGATGCTTTGTGGAATACTTTCTGATGTTTTCCACCGTCAGCTCTTCTTCATGCTCATAGCAGTGTATCGTCTTGTGTTCGGCACCATGATACTGCCATACTCTCTTGATATCATCAAGCAGTGTTGCAAGATAGAGATATAAGAAGAAAATAACAATCCTGATCAGGCCCTCAAACAAGTTGTATAGTACAACTCCCGAGCCTTCCTTCTTCAGGTTGATAAGGCTGGCCAAAAGGTTGGGCAATAGTATAAACAAGCCTATACTGAATACAAGTGATAATACTACAGATGCATATACGACAGCATCCTTACCCTTATCTTTAAATAATCTCTCTATAAAAGCATCAAATTTTGAAGGTTTTTTGGAGGACTCATCCTCCAGCTCCACAAAATCCGCAGAGTACATCAATGCTTTTACTCCAACGACCATCTGTCTGAAAAGGTTAACCGACCCACGTAAAAACGGTATTTTTGAAATGGCTGTTTTCTTTGGCAGTGGCTTTGTGTCCAGTACGATCTCACCGTCAGGCTTGCGTACAGCTATTGCAGTACTTTCAGGCCCCATCATAAGCAGTCCTTCCAGTAGCGCCTGTCCCCCTATAGTCGTTTTCTTCATAATATCTCCTTCTATCCGAACCACGTTAAATAAAAAATAAAGGCCGAATCATTTAGTATTCAGCCTTTAGTGTAACATTTTTGTCCAAGCTTTTCAAATTGCATATGTTGTCACAAAACGTCTTACGCGTTGTCTACAATACCAAATTTCTTCTTGAACTTCTCAACACGTCCTCCAGTATCAACAAGCTTCTGTTTTCCGGTAAAGAATGGATGACATTTTGAGCATATTTCAACGTGCAGTTCCTTTTTAACGGAACCTGTAGTAAAAGTCTCGCCACAAGCGCACTTTACAACTGCTTCTCCATATTTCGGATGGATATTTTCCTTCATTGCTGATTCACCTTCCTTCGCCTTGCTGCAAAATAGATTGTGCCATTCTGCTCACGCAACAGGCAAAAAATATTTTAACATAAATTGTGTAGCTAATCAAGTCCTATTTATCAATGAAGGATTTGTTGATACTGTTGACAAATTCTTCATTGTTCTTAGTTTGAGTCAGTTTGTTCAGGATCATTTCGGTGACATCCGAAGTCCCCAGGTTGCTCATTGCCTTCCTGATAGCATAGATGCTCTCCATCTCCTTCTGGTTGAGCAGAAGGTCCTCTCTCCTGGTGCCGGATTTATTAATGTCAATAGCAGGGAAAATGCGTTTTTCCGACATTTTCCTATCAAGATGTATCTCCATGTTTCCGGTGCCTTTGAATTCCTCAAATATAACATCATCCATACGGCTGCCGGTCTCTATCAATGCTGTTGCTATGATCGTAAGACTGCCTCCGAACTCGATATTACGGGCGGACCCGAAGAATCTCTTGGGGCTGTGGAGCGCTCCCGGATCAAGGCCACCGGACAACGTCCTGCCTGTAGGGGGTATGGTCAGGTTATATGCTCTTGCAAGTCTTGTTATACTGTCAAGAAGTATCACAACATCCTTCTTGTGCTCAACAAGCCTCTGGGCCCTTTCCAGAACCATTTCCGCCACTTTAATGTGATGCTCGGGAACTTTATCGAAGGTAGAATAGATTATCTCACCATTTATAGATCTCTGCATATCAGTGACCTCTTCTGGTCTCTCATCAATAAGCAGCACTATGAGCTCTATTTCGGGAAAATTAGTTGTTATTGCATTTGCTATTTTTTTTAGCAGTATCGTTTTTCCTGCTTTCGGGGGAGAAACGATCATACCCCTCTGACCTCTGCCTATAGGTGCTATCAAGTCTATTAGCCTTGTAGACAATTCTCTCGGATTTGTCTCAAGTGTTATACGCTGATCCGGATAAATCGGAGTAAGGTATTCAAACGGTTTCCTCTTTGCTGCCACGTCAGGAGTGTCACCATTGACAGTCGACACATAAAGCAGCGCCTGGAACTTTTCTCCCTCCTTTGGTATCCTTCCCTTGCCCTTTAATTTATCTCCTGTCTTTAGTCCGAACCTTCTGATCTGTGAGGGGGATACATACACATCCTTCGTGCCTGAAAGGAAGTTGTCGCTCCTTAAAAAGCCGTAACCGTCGGGCAGTACCTCCAGCACGCCTTCCACCGGATCGTCACTTTCCATTTTATCATTTCCGTTCTGCTGTGTTTGCTGTCTATCCTGCTGATTGCTCCAATCCTTTTTCTGCTGCTGGTCAAAGCTCTTATTAACAGGCTTCTCCTCTGCCCTGGGCTCTTCGGCCCTGCCGTTGTCCACTCTCTGTATTTCCTGTCCTTCAGGCTTTATTCCATCAACAATTGCAGTTCGGGATGTATCGTATGAAGGTCTCCTGAATTCTTTGTGTGGTCTTCTCTTATCCCTGTTTTGCTCGCTTGTCTGATCACCGCTTGCCTTATCATCCTGGGCTACAGCATCAACCTTCTCTGCTTTTTCTTCAGCAGCATCCTCTGGTATGACCGATTCAGTCTGTTGAATAACGGCTTCTTCAGCCTGTGTCTCATTTTTAACTTTTTCGCTGCCGACAACACCACTGTGTACAGTTTTCTCATTTTCAGGCTTTTTGTTTGCAGCTGTTTCAGGCAATGCCTTCTGACTGTCCTGCAAAGCCTCCTTTGCAGCCTTGCTCGGTCTGCCTCTCTTTGACTTTCTTAAAACGGCAGGCTCCTCAGCCCTCTCATTTTTTAAGTCTGTTTCTTCTACAGGTTCTGATATTATTTCTTCCTTAATAGCACTAACATTTTCTATTTCATTTTTCGCGTTATTATTTATTGTCTCTATCTCATTAGTTGGATTTTCATCCATACCTTTAGTGTCCAAGTTATCATCTATATCAACTTTCTTTGCCTTTCTCCCTCTTTTGACCTTTACAGCCTGATTTGCCCCGCTTTCACCCTCCTGCACGCTATCGGCAGCTATCTCGCTTTTTTCGCCTTTAGGCGCGCCTGCTTTGAGGATTTTCTCTATAAGTTCATTCTTCTCGTATTTTGTGACACCTCTGAGGCCCATCATTTTTGCTATGTACTGCAAATCCTCCAATGACTTTGCAGAAAGATTCACTTCTTCCATAATCCACCTACCTTTTATATAGTTATTAGATTTATAATCAGAAATTCATATGAACATCTACAAGACGCTAAATTATACCTGGTCAGCAGTGTCAGGATAAATTTCCACAAGTATTAATATCCGGCTTTATCTACATGAAACATATGAAAATTCCTTAGTTTAAATAGGGAAATCTAAACAATAGAATGATTTTTTTGATTCGAGATTATTATAGCACCATGAAAAATACATTGTCAATGATAACAACCTTGAATCAGCGTATCTAAGCTGTTATGCGAAAACTGCCGGCAAACTTATTTCCCGAATTTATCACCCGTTTGCCTGGATAGAAGTTTATTTTCTTCATAACCAAACGGATCCCTGGTAATGGATAACTGGCTTTTCTTTAATATTTCTCTGAGATCCTCATTTTTTGCCGCCTGGATTTTCTGATTGGCGCCGCACTTCCCGCATCTTAGCAATATACAGTCTGTCAGTAGCACCAGATCGATCTCGGAGGCCCCACATTCACAATATAGGTTTCCTTTTAAAGCTATATCGTGTATGTGATTCAATGAGTCAAACATGACCTGAGTATTGCGGAAGTAGTTTTCATACCCGTAAGTATCGATCATCTCGTCAAACTCTTTTTCCAGACTATCCACTTTTTTGCGAACTGCTTCATCTCTGCCGATAAAGCATATCTGCATCCCTGTTTCAGGGCAATTCAATACTATCGTTTCACCCAACAGTATTGATTTTTTGGTAATGAGGTAGGTATGCTCATTATCACATCCGATACAGGGTATTTTGACTAAATAGTTACTTTCACCCTCCTGCTTTATTGATACGCATGACTTCCTGCAACGGCATGCCAGACCGCAGCCCTTCTTGTATATAAGTGAAAATATTGATACATTAAAAAATTCAAAGCTACCACAGGAAGTACATTTATATGCGATGGTGATACTTGTATCTATCAGCATTTTACCCACCTCAATTAATTATATTCGCCATTTATTAAAAAAATCCTGCTTTGCTCCGCACACATATGTCTTAATGCCCGGTACACAATACCATTTCAATATTGGTATAAAGCTGCATTAGCATACTATGATTGAATTTCTCATCAGAATATGTCATATTATATATATTCTCAATATAAATACTCAATTAAAGGCAGGATATAATGAAGCACTTTTTTATAGTCAACCCTGTTGCCGGCAAGGGTAAAACAGTAAAGCTCATTCCGGGCATCAGCGAATATTGCAAAAATCACAGCTGTGAGTATGATATATTAACTACAGAATATCCTGGTCACGCTACTGAGATAGCAATGCAAAAAAGCTCAGCGGAACCCTGCCGAATATACTCCGTAGGAGGCGACGGGACACTCAACGAGGTGCTAAACGGCATGGCTGGGAGCAACAGCAGCCTTGGCGTTATACCCTGCGGCTCCGGTAATGATTTTATAAAAAGCATTGTGGGAGACAACATCCCTGACAATATCATGTCCGCTACCATTGAAGGCACTGAGAAGCTTATTGATTATGCAAGAGTCAACGACAAGTATTTCGTAAACATTTCATCAGTTGGATTTGATGCAGAGGTAGCGTACCAGACCGGACATTTTAAAAAGCTGCCTCTGATATCCGGTAAAATAGCCTATGTTCTCGGTATACTCAGTACTATAGCGGTCTGTAAAAATAATCAGATGGAACTGAGAGTTGATAATGAAGTCATATCCGGTAAATCACTGTTGGTTGCCGCAGGTATCGGTAAGTATTATGGGGGTGGAATGCATGCCCTTCCGGACGCGGTAATCGATGACGGACTTTTTGACGTGTGTCATGTAGACGCTATGTCCAGGCTAAAGATACTGCGTCTTTTCCCGCAGTTTATGAAAGGTCTGCACCGTAATATAAAAGGCGTTCATATGTATAAAAGCAGAAAAGTAGAGATCTATGCAGACAAACCGATACCCATGAATCGTGACGGCGAGATCATACTGACTGATAAGGCAGTCTTCGAGATATTTCCCAAAAGCCTGCCATTTATTTTCCCGGCATTATAACGAGTTGGAATCAAGGGGGACGGGGGTTTTTGATTATCGATTAGCTAGCTAATCGATAATCAAAAACCCCCGTCCCCCTTGATTCAGTTTTATATCGCCTCGAGCAAACGGTACTGTGCCGTATAGAGATGGTAATATGCGCCGCCTCTGGCTATCAGTTCATCATGGGTGCCTTGTTCAGTTATTTTACCGTCATTTATATACATTATCTTGTCTGCATTTTTTATGGTAGAGAGCCTATGGGCTATGATAAATGAAGTTCGTCCTTTGAGCAGTCTTTGGAGACCCTCCTGAAGTGCCAGCTCCGTCTGTGTGTCTATGCTTGAGGTAGCCTCATCGAGCACTAGTATCCTCGGGTCTGCCAGCAACGCCCTCGCAAAAGATATGAGCTGTCTCTGCCCTACCGAAAGCCTTGAACCTCTCTCGTTCACTTCAGTATTGTAGCCTTCCGGCATCGTTGCTATAAAATCGTGTGCTTTAACTGCTTTTGCAGCTGCTATTGCCTCTTCATCAGTTGCATCGAGCCTGCTGTACTTGATATTGTCCATAATAGTGCCGGAGAATATGAAAGTATCCTGAAGCATGATCCCCATCTGTCTTCTTAGTGACGAAAGAGTTACGCTTCTCAAATCCCTGCCGTCTATCATTATACTGCCGTGTTCTATATCATAAAAACGGCTGACCAGGTTTACGATCGTTGACTTGCCTGCCCCTGTAGGGCCAACAAGAGCAATGGTTTCACCAGGCTTTACATCAAAGCTTACATGGTCAAGTATGATCTCATCCTTCTCGTAGCTGAAAACAACATCCCTGAATTCAACTGAGCCCTGTATCGGCTGCATCTCGACCGCTCCCGGCAGATCTGCTACCGTCGGCTTCTCATCGATAGTTTCAAATATCCTTTCGAGATATGCAACAGCATTGATAATGGAGTTGTATAAATTCCCCAGATTGCTGACAGGCTCCCAGAACCGCCATATGTAACTCATAAAAGCAACAATGATACCAACGGTAACGCCGCCTGTACCGAGCCAGCTGACTCCGGCAATAAACACAGCCGCAACGCTTGCTACAGAAATAATGTCGATGAAAGGCCACATAAGAAACTGTATCTTTATGGCTGATAACCAGGACTCTCTGTATTCATTGCTCTGTCGAAGAAAAATCTGCATGTTTTCTTCTTCCCTGGCAAAGGACTGGGTGACCTTGATACCGCATATGCTTTCATGTATATATGCATTCATATTTGCCTGTTTCCGGCTATGCCTCTGCCATGCCTTTCGCTGGGCATTTTTTACCAGCATGGTCACTGCTATCAATACCGGCAGTCCAGCCAGGCAGACAAGCGCAAGCCTAACATTCTGAACCAGCATAAAGCCGATTATTGCAACTAGGGTAAACGCGTCTGTTATAACATTGATTATGCCGTTGGAAAGCAGGTCACTAAGAGAATTCACATAGTTGACCACCCTTACAAGGATCTTGCCATGGGGCCTGCTGTCATAATAGGTAAAAGGAAGCTTCTGCAGATGCTCAAAAAAATCCTTCCTGATGTTGTAAACAATATTCTGCCCGATGTAGGTCATGGTCCTTATTTTAAATTTCAAACAAACAGTATTAAAAATAAGGATAGCCAGATATATGACAGCAAGAACAACAATCCCGTAAATGTCATTATCGGGGATTTTCTGGTCTATTGCCACCTTCATCAGATAAGGTCCCAGTAACGCAAGCACACTTGATACAAGCATCAGAAGAACTGTGGAGATGACCTTGTCTGTATATGGTTTCAGATATCCCATGAGTCTTTTGAACTGATTTAAATCAAATCTGGTATCCAATTCTTCATCTATATCGAATTTATTTCTTGCCATATGCTAGCTCACCTCCTACCGAATTAATTTCATTTTTATCGAAATCACCATATTGATTCACAAATACGCTGTAATAGTAGCCCTTCATCGAGAGCAGCTCTTCATGGGTACCCCTCTCGACGATCCTTCCCTTATCTAGTACCAGAATCAGATCAGCCTTCCTTACGGCAGAGATCCTATGGGCTATTATAAACGTCGTCCTGCTCTTGCAGTACTCGCTTAGTGAGCTATGGATCGTATGCTCCGTTTCAATATCGACACTTGAGGTAGTATCGTCAAGTATGATCACAGATGGATCCTTTACCAAAGCCCTTGCCAGAGCGATCCTCTGTTTCTGGCCACCGGACAGTCCGACACCTCTCTCTCCTATGATGGTGTCATAGCCATCCGGAAAATCCGCTATAAACTCATGGGCCTCCGCCATTCCGGCTGCCCATTTGACCTTTTCAGCCGGCGCCTCCGGTACTCCATAGGCTATGTTTCCCTCAATCGTATCGGAGAACAGGAATATATCCTGCATCGCCACCGCTACACTCTCCCTTAGGGTTTTTAAACTGTGTTCCTTTATATCCCTGCCATCTATCAGTATCTCACCCTTGCTGCAGTCATAAAACCTTGATATAAGGCTGACAAGAGACGACTTACCCGAGCCTGTCGGTCCTACGATAGCCACCATCTGGCCCGGATATGCCTTAAAGCTTATATCCTCGAGCACCAGATTCTTTCCATATCCAAAGGTAACATTTTTAAACTCAACATGCCCTTTAAGCTTATCAGCTTCTGCAGCTGACTCGCTTCCTTTTATTTTGGGCTCCCTGCTGAGCAGCTGCATAATTTTCTCTGCCGATGCCACAAACCTCTGTGCATCATTTATCAGCCAGCCTACCATTCTCATTGGGTTGTTGAGTGCCCAAATGAAGCTGTTGAAGGTAACCAGCTCCCCGAGCGTTATGTCTTTTCTTATTACCATTATACCGCCAACGAGTATTATAACCACTGATAGCAGACCAGCCAGTGAATCCAGCACAGGCAGGTACCTCTCCCATATTCTCGCAGCTTCTATGTTGCTGTCTCTGTATCCCGCATTCTCCCTCGCGAACTTATATATTTCATAGTCCTCCTTCGCGAATGCTTTTATCACTCTGTTGCCGCTGATGCTTTCCTGTACAGTTGAATTGAGCCGCGAGAATTGCTCTCTTATTGCTGAGAACGCCGGCTTGACCTTGCCTGCCAGCTTTATTGCCAAATAACCGGTAAAAGGCGTTACCGCCAGCAAGATGATTGTAAATACAGGATTTATGGTAAAAAGGATCACAATTACAAACAGCAGTGTAATGGCATGCATAAAGAACTGGTATATCACGTATGCTGTGAAATGTCTGACTGCTTCAAGGTCACCCGTCAGTCTGGCCATTATATCGCCTGTCTTGGTACGGTCAAAAAACTCAAAATCAAGTTCCTGGACCCTTTTAAATATAGACTCCCTGGCATTGAATACCACGCGTTGGGAAACATGTTCAAACATCATAAGATAAATATACCTAATGACTGATTTTACAACAGTGATAACTATCATTGTTAAAGCCAATTTTAGAAGTAGTTCTGTCTGCCCGCCCATTATGACCTTGTCGACGATCTGACCCTGCAAAAGAGGGTTTGCCATATTGAGCAGGTTCACGGCAATAACAAACACCATGGCTGTACAGAACATGAACTTGTACCTTTTAATGAAACCCCATATCCATTTTAACTCTGCCACATTTATCAACGCCTATCGTTATTGATTTTTTTCTCTCCTCATTATCAGATATTTAACATATTTATGAAATGTACAATTCTAATTTCCTGATGTATAATCTTATAACAAGGCAGCAGATTTCTAACGCCCAGGATGCATAGGCGAGCAGCAAGCATGGTTTGCGGCCAGCCCCTTGTTAAAGCAATTACTCTATTTAAAAGGCTGGAAAAATAAATGTGCGACCTCGGTATCAAAGCTGAGAATTTCAACCCGAATATCTATTTTACATTCAAAAGAAGATTTGACGAGTCACATGTTACGAACATTCACACACATGATTTTGTCTCTATGGTCTTTGTCCTGTCAGGGGCCTGTTCATATGCAATCAGCGATGGCACATACCACGTGAAAAAGGGTGATGTTCTTGTCTTTGACCCTGATATGCCTCACGGAAAAACTGTCAGGCCGGGAGAAGAGATAATGGAGCTGCATATCGGCTTCGGGAATATATGTGTTGATGGGCTTCCCAGGAATCATCTTGTTGCAGAGGGTTCATCCCCCGTCTTTAATCTGCAGAAGTACGAGCAGGAATTTGTAAAGTGTTGCAGTGATATATGTACTGAACAGGAAAACAATTTACCCGGCTGTGAGCTGATGATCAAGGTATACGCAATGAAGCTCATTGTGCTGTTTCTGCAGGCGACCCGAGCCGATACTCATCACAGTGCCAGCACGCTTGCAGGCTTCGATTCATCGGAAAAAGCTGTAATAGTTAATACTCTGATGAAGTATCTTAATGAAAATTATATGAAGCAGATTTCACTCGAAACCATTTCAAAAAGCATTTATTTGAGCCCTGCATATATTTCAAAGGTTTTTAAGGAAGAGATAGGAGAATCCCCAATCAACTACCTTATAAAAATAAGGCTTTCAAAAGCGCGGGAGCTGCTACTGGAGGGCAGTCATTCAATCAAATCGGTTGCCGGTGCGGTAGGCTATGATGATGCATACTATTTCAGCAAATTATATAAAAAGTATAACAATATTTCTCCATCAAAAGTAAGAAGCTCGTTATAGCGAGGTAAAAGATACCACAACCTCCATATGCCTATACGGCGGCGAGCATATCTCCCGCCTCATTAGAACACTACAATAGCATTAAAGTTTCATTTGGAAATTTTCTTTAAAGGGTCTTCCTCAAAGTTATTGGGTTTTGTGCCAGAGGTTGAGTAAATTATTAAGTAATGAGTGGATATAACTCGGTGGAGTGGTCATTAAGTCTTGATTATATTACATAATCCAGGTTTCCCCCTCATTATTGAGTTGTATACCAAAAAATTGATTATATCGCCACACATTATTAGATTTTTTACTCAACCCGTCTATTTTGATACAGCCCCTATGAACCACATAATCATTCCGGACGAAGCCTGGCAAAAAAGCCCTTCCTGCTGGGTAACCTGATCAGCGCACCGGCTTTTACAGCAATATATGCCAATGATGCTGAGAAAAGCATATCGAAGCAGAGATTGAATAAGAAAAGATGCTTGCTTAGATCTGCTTCCCCGTCCCCAATGATGGGCAAAATGAACTGGATCATACCCGCCAGTAAAACAAACCCGAAAAATTCAGTCAAAAAACGCATTTTTGCACAGCTTGCACGGCTGTATTCAAATAACAGGACAAGAAGCGCGGCACCATAAAAAATAGAAATAAAAAGAAGTGAGTGTGGCAGGGCTCCAAGCTTGAAACTGCTCCATCGGTTAAAAACCTCAGACACCTGCTTGTAAGCTATCCCTGGTGATTTTTCATAATTTCCCATACCCTGGTTTAGCTTGAAGCCATTTTCAGCTGCAATCTCCATTTTTTCAACAAAGCGATGCGGATGTTTGAGGTAATAAGACGCGATTTTAAAATGGTCAACATTTTCATTGATCATCCTTTTAAAGTCCGAGGACCTGATATCTACAGCATAATCCTCCATGAAATAATTAGTTCCCGCCAACACATCAAGTGACTGGTCAAGGCCAAGCTCCTCCAGGTCTCCGGCAGGGTCCTCAGAGTCCTTTAGTATCCCGTAGAATACAGTCTGGTACTTATTACAGATCCTGATATCACTAGAAACATTGCAATAGCATATGATCGATACCAATATAACACCTGCGGCCAATCCAAAAGCTGATCTTCGCCAGACCTTGTCTCTTCTCATTGCAGCAAGCCTCAGAAACAAGAGTGAAGAAAGGATTCCTGCGGGAATATTCTGCACTTTTGCCCCCGCAAATAGAATAGCAGCTATGCCAAATATAAGAAGCATCCATATAGCCGGTCTTTCTTCAGACGAAATAGTTAATGCCATCGCTGCCATCAGCAGCAGGAAAACAAATGTAACAGGCTCTCCATATAAGGAGTTGAAGTATGAAACATATCCGGTATCACAAAAAATAATTATTATGGATATAGCTATTATGATACCTGCTGCGCCAAAAGACTTCCTGCAGCTTTTTACTGCAAAGAATGCAGCAGTCGCCAGAAATAGAACATATATCACTCCAAGGTATCTTATATCAAATACGCCGGAATCTCTGAAGGTCTTGCTTAACACAACTGCAGACACTACCAGCGCCAGCTGTGTGGACACGTAACCGCCTCCAAAAGGTACCATATGACCGATAACATACTCCCTGTTAACATAGCCGAAGTAGCGGTCATAATGCTCAGAGGAGAAATAATGAAGCCCTGTGGAATTCATTATCCGCGCAAAATCACCATTATCCGCCACACCCATTATTGGACGTCTCATTAAAACAAATGACAGCAATATGATTATTGCTGCCGTTATAACGAATTCATACCTGAACTTCTTTATCCGAGGTAACGGCATTGGCATTCTCCTATCACATTGGTAAATCCAATATGCTATGCCATTAATATCCCAAATAGGTATGCTTAATATTCAAGCTACTTCACCATGTACCCCGGCATTCTACTGGACTGCTGCTTTATGGCTGGGTGCATTATCGGCAAATATCTCCTTCACTTTCCTGGACCTTATAAGATAAATATACCAGCCGACACTGAAAATTACTATATATGATACGCTTATAATAAATGAATTAATAATGCTATGGTATGCTCGCTCATAAAGCTCGTATCCTACGCTGTAAGGTATTTCAGCTATTCTGATATTAGTATTGAAAATCAGATATGGAACCATAAATGCAAATCTGTATATAAGAAATATCTTTGAAACTTTAACTGCACATTTTTTTTCAAGCTTGAGTACAATTGCCGAGAATACCGAAAATAATGTATAGAATACTGCCATACATATAAGAATCATGTTAAACCATTTATTTTCCGGCAGCCTGCTATATCCAAAGAAAAATACAATTACCCCAAGGAGTGATTCTTCTGCAAGAAGCATAAAAAAATAAACCAGAAGCAGTCCGCTTATGCCTTTATCTTCCTCGTATTCATATGGCTTTCTGAATTCATCCATATTAGGAAATCTCCTGTCAATATAAATATGGTGCCTATATGTATCAGGCGGCACGCTCATATATTATATCAGAAAACAAACGCGTGAACAAGCGTTCTATAAATATTTTCCAAGCGCTTGATACCTATGTCATTTTTGTCCTATAACGGTATATGATGCCGTTATCTAATCTCCTCCACCCGCTATCATTATTCCGTAAGTACCCAGCGCAGTCTGCATGCCTACGCTCCATTCAAGCCCTAGCGTGCCGTCTGCTCCAGAGGGCTTCACTACAGTTGATGTAACTATATCACCTGCACTTTTGTACACAGCTGTTATAGTATACTGGGTATTCGGCATGCCCTGGATAGATTATCATTATTGTATAATTTACCACTTTATTCGACCCAGTCCGAGGGCTGGAAATAGTCCGATAAACGCCGTATGCCCCATTGTCACGTAATTCTATAATATATTCCATTCCTGCATCCGCACCTGCTCAAGTTGGCCGCGAACATGTACAGGCATTCACGTCACTGTCCGAATTCGCCGGTCAGCGTTCCATACTGCAGTATATGCCCATCCATCGCTTTCATGACCTCGCCCTTGGCTGCTTCACTATCTAGTTCAAGCATTGTATCCAGTACAAATATGCTGAACCTGTATGTATGTGATCCAAAAGGAGGCAGAGGGCCCCTGTAGTAGTGTTTCCCTCCATATTGGCTCTTGCCCTGTACAGCATTGCCCAACGATGATACCGTCGTTTCCTTCGGAACTGCTTCAGGTATCACATCGTAGCTCGCCGGTACATTCCACATCACCCAGTGGTTATATGTCCCAAACGGGAAATCCAGGTCATCCATGAAAACTGCTATCGAAACAGCATCGGGAGAAATACCTTCCAGCATCAATGCCGGCGATACATCTTCACCTTTGCCGGTGTACTTTACAGGTATATTCCCGCCGTTTTCAAATGCTTCACTTTTCACCGTTAGATTCTCAGTCATGCTGAACCTGTCGGTATTCAATACTTTGATTAAAACAAATGCAATTACAATAAGCGCAATTATGCTGACTGTTATCAAAAGCTTCTTCATATGAGATCCCTCTTATTAATTATCGTTGACTTAATTAGCCTTGCTCAGCGCATTTTCAATAGACTTCAAATATGCTTTGGCTGTAACTGTTGCTCCAGAAACTGCTTCAACGTCTACATTCTGTTTATCGATTACACTGATGATTATCTCTTCGGTTACTTCCGGCTTGGAAAATAAAACATCTTTAACAACATCGATTTTTACTATTATATGATCCTTTACTGTCACTCTCATTTCATTTGTCCACCTTCCGGCTTCATATGTACCGTTGTACTCGCCGTCGGGAATGCTACTTATATCCACGCTGTTTATCACCTGCCTTACGCCTTCATCAAGCCCTTGGGTTATGTAGAATACGCCTCCTGCAACTACTAAAGCAAATATAATAATAGCTACTAACAGGACTTTTAGAATTTTTTGCATAGTGACTATTTCCTTTCTGTTACAAAATACAGTTTTATATACGAACACTCAACTCCGATTGTCTGAATGAAATTATTATGAATACGTTGCTGCAATCCTGACAAAACTAGATTTCAGTAAACGCCAAATAACAGAACTTAAAAGAGGAGTGGACTGACTTGAATAAAAGACGTGCAAAGCAAATAGCATCTTCACCAATAATGGCAAATGTGACCTATCAAGGCACATCTGTATATATTGAAAGGATCAATGACATCACCGGAACAGCATATGTGCATTCTCTCAATATGCCGGAATTACACAGGGAGGTTTTTATTAATGATCTGACTGAAGATCAAGTATAAGCTCCCAGCATAAATTTCATTCTCTGGTGCCCCATTTCCAAATATATGGTATAATAATCCTTATACTAAAAATATAAAGGATGTGGGGCCGATGGAAGCAGTGAAATCTTCAGAAGAAGCCATAGTAAGCATAAGGGAGCTAAAAAAACGCTTTGGCGATAAGGAAGTGCTCAAGGGAATAAACCTGGATATATTCAAAGGCCAGATAATAGGGTACATTGGTCCTAACGGAGCCGGAAAAAGCACTACGGTAAAGCTTATGCTCGGAATACTTGAAGGCTTCGAAGGCGAAATAAGGATATTCAGAGAGGATATCAAAAACGGCGTCGAGTACAAGCGAAGGATCGGCTATGTGCCCGAGTCCGCAGAGGTGTATGACAGCCTTACCGCTCAGGAGTACCTAACCTTCATAGGTCAAATATACGGTCTGACTCATGATACTGCTGATGCAAAAGCATCAAAGCTGATGTTTCTTTTCGGCATAGAGGACGTGTACCATTCAAGGATATCTACCTATTCAAAGGGTATGAAGCAAAAGCTGTTAATCATATCAAGCCTCTTACATGATCCTGATATACTCTTCTTCGACGAACCGATGAGCGGCCTTGATGCAAACAGCGTCATGGTGTTCAAGGAAATCATGGCTTCACTTGCCGCCCAGGGTAAGACTATATTCTATTCATCCCATATCATGGATGTAGTTGAGAAAATCAGCAGCAGGATAGTACTGATAAGCGGAGGGCAAATCGTAGCCGATGGAACCTTTGAAGAGCTTAAACAAAAGAGCCGCGAGGGTTCTCTTGAAGAGATATTCAATCAGCTTACCGGCTTCAACAGGCACAGGGAGATAGCCAATGAATTCATATCTGTTATAAAAGGGGTGTAGAACGTGAAGGAATTCGGTCTTTTAAAGCTGCTCGACAAATTCAGCGGTGTGTTCAAACGTTCAGGCCTTGACTACGGCGCGTTCAGGCTCATACTTCAGCTGAAGCTTATTATGGACTCCCGAAGGATACCGACAGTTTTCACAAATAACAACAATAAGGTAAAGGAAGGCAGGAACAACTTTAGATCAAGCCTTTTCATCTATGCATTTATGGGGCTTTTTGCAGCGTTGATCATACTGACACCTCTGCCATTGTTTTACAAGATGAATTTCTCCATCGGTATGATACTATTTTTCCTGTTATCTACGATGATTTCCGATTTTTCATCGGTATTGCTGGATGTCAAGGAAAAAAACATACTGCAGCCACGCCCGATTGATCCAAAAACATTGAACGCCGCCAAGATAATACACATCATATACTACCTCTCTTTCATTACTGCAGCCCTTGCGGGGCCGACACTGACAATTGGAACTATAATGTATGGAGTAATGTTTTTACCGATTTTTGTCGTAGAACTTATTCTCATATGTGCTTTTGTCGTATTTTTTACATCAATACTCTATACCTTGATACTAAAGTTCTTTGATGGAGAAAAACTGAAGGATATGATAAATTACTTTCAAATAATACTGTCTGTGGCATTGCTTATCTCCTATCAACTCATAGGCCGGATATTCGACATATCCAAACTCGTTGTAACATCAACTCCTGCCTGGTGGCATTACATAATGCCGACAGCCTGGTTTGCCGCTCCCTTCAGTTTGTTTTTAGAGCACGAATCATCAATTTACAACATAAGTCTTAGCATTGCCGCAATAGCCGTACCGATAGCATCGTTGATTTTATATATCAAAGCCGTAGTTCCACATTTTGAAAAAAACCTGCAGAAGCTTAATGACAAAGGAACCGGAAAAGAATACTCCAATAATAGAGCGGTAGCTATTAAAGAAAAAATCGCAGGATTGCTTTGTTCTGCAGGCCATGAGAGGCTGTTCTATAAATTCACTCATGACATTACAGGCAATGAAAGAAAGCTCAAGCTCAGGCTGTACCCTACACTGGCTTTCTCAGCAGTTATGCCATTCATATTTATGTTCAATGTTATGGGACGTGGAAAAACTATCGCAGAAGTTCTACATAATTTGTCGAACGGAAAGTATTATTTTGGACTTTATTTGTCTGTGATTATGTTTGGGAGCTCGATCCTTTCACTGAGCACAAGTGAGAATTACAAGGGCGCTTGGATATACAGGACACTGCCGATAGAAAACCCCTCGCCTATTTTTAAGGGCGCCTTTAAGGGCTTTCTTCTAAAGTTTATTTTCCCGATATTTTTATTTACCTCATTGATCTTTATCTTTCTTTGCGGTTTTAAGATATTACCAGACATTTTTCTGATATTTTTTAATCTGATGATACTTGTATTATTCATATTCAGGTTTTCAAAAAAGGAATTGCCGTTTTATAAGGACTTCCAATATACTCAGGATGGAAACACAATAGCGATAGTAATGCTGTCATTCCTTATCGCGGGGCTGCTGGGCGGGGTACATTTTCTGCTTACACTTGTCCCATTTGGAGTGACGATCAATATAGCCGTCTCCATCCTCATTGTTATATTATTGTGGAGGAGCAGCTTTAAGATCAGCTGGAAGAATGTATCGTTTTAAAAAATCATAAACACAGGTTTCATATTTCTCACTGTCGACCACGCTTGCCAAACCATGACCGGCGCCGGGTATGATCAGCAGCTCTTTTCCACAGGCTGCGGCATCATAGAGCCTCTTTGCCATCTCGTGTGGCACAAAGCTATCGCTCCCTCCATGTATAAAAAGGATCGGTAATCTGGTTTTCTTCACCTGTTCGAGTGCTGATGCTTCTTTAAAGAAATATCCTGCGATGATCCTAGACATAAGGCTGGTCGAATTAAGTAAAGGAAATGCGGGCAGATGATAAATGCGATCCATCTGCCAGGAAAGCTCGTCATAGGCCGAAGTATACGCACAATCGGACACAACAGCCTTGACCTGCTCTGGCAGACTTTCCCCGGTAGTCATAAGCACAGTGGCCCCACCCATCGAAATACCATGAAGAACTATGCTGGATTTTCCCCCGGTCAGTTCGATAGCCTTGTTTATCCACTTAATATAATCTTTTCGGTCAAGCCATCCAAAACCGATATATTTCCCTTCACTTTCACCATGGGCGCGTGCATCCGGTACCAGCACATTGTAACCCCATTTTTCATAATACAGCTTGGCAAAGCCATGCATATGAAGCCCTTTGCTATTATATCCATGAGCAAGTATCACTGTTTTGTCAGCAGAAGGCACAGCTCTGAAAAAATACCCGTGCAGCCTGAGCCCATCCTTTGAAGCAATGTATACAACCTCATACTTATTAGCCTTCATCCAGTTTTCAGAAGATTCATCAAATATATAATCCTCCGGGTCAAAATCCGGGCTTTCTTTTAGTATGTTCTTTTTGTTTCTTGCGATAGCTACATGAAAAAAGTAATAT
This sequence comes from uncultured Oscillospiraceae bacterium, assembly GCA_964490975.1. Lineage (GTDB taxonomy): Bacteria > Bacillota > Clostridia > Acetivibrionales > DTU013 > DTU013. Next base: position 21,771 of record CAZBEQ010000025.1, read on the forward strand.
GAGGTGCCGAAATATGCTAGCAGTAAAATTGCAAAAATAATCGCGACAAGCATCCAGACTCCCCCCTTGCCAAACAGAAATGATTAACTCTGATAAAAGTATACACCCTTGCCAGCCTGATTAGTCAATGTATGTCTTATATATTTGTATTATAAGCCATCATCAAGGCAATAATGTCCCATAAGGGTTCTTTACAAGGTTGTGCATACATACACGGACAAGCGAATACTATTGTATAAACCATATTTTGCCCCGGAGGCGGATGAAACTATGAGTATAGTTGAATTCAGACGAAGGATCATTCTCATTGACAAGTTTATTAAGAAAATGAATGCCGAGAATATACCCGGCAATGTCAAACCAATAATGCTTAAGCTATATGCCAGTTCTCTGAAAATTCATCTTTCTGATACAATGGCGTGCAATATGCTCAAAGGAGCTTACGCCTGATGATCGTCATATCCCGGCAAGCAGATTCTTCATGGACTCGCCTACCCCCATTTCATAATATTCGCGTCTAATAATATGTAAGCTTTCTGCTAAGTATTATCAAAGTTCCCTCACTCTTTCAAGCCATTCAATGACTAATGAGTTCATTAGCTCCTCTTGCTCGAGCTGCAGATTATAACCTGCCTGAAGTTATTTAGTCATTTGCCGCTGATATCATTGCAATCTTTTGCGCGACGACTATCGCTGCGATACTGTTGGCCAATGACATATGCAAAATATCCTTCTCGGCGTTGTCCAGATAATAATCAGCAACAAGTGAAGCCGCAAGAATGGACTTGGTAGGAGTGTCCATCATTCTTAAAGTATATCCGCCTTTATTGTGCAAATAGTCACAAGTCTCAGCCACCTCATCGACAATTCTATCTGTATCATTTGCAATGAGTGCCAGCACTCCCACTGAAGCCAACCCATGATCATCCAGATCATATTCCCTGTCTCTCAGATCATTGTATATTTTTATTGTCTTACGGCATTTCAGAGCAATATCCTCTTCGCCAAGAGCTACTATATGCGATAAAGTTTGCAGATAGTTATCTTCACACAAGCTAGCATTTTTGAAAATATTGTAACATTTCTCGATTTCCTTCGAGGATCTATACGTACTTATATCAATAGTCGCATATATAGCGGCATATACATAATCATCTATTGAGGTTATAAAATAATGATTTTCCTTCATCCGATTATAAATATCTTTCATTCTTTCAACACTATTGTCCCAATCGTCAGGCGCTGCGGATTTTGCTATTATAAATGCGCTTATAGGTAATTGTTTACTGTATTTGAAGCCTGCTTTCCCAAGCTTCTCATACAGTTCCAGCAAGCCTGCAACAAGCTGCTGATAATTATCTTCCAGGCATAAAAGGTTTGATAGGATATGCAGATTCATATCTCTGAATTGTGAAACCCACGTAGTCTCATTCATCAGATACTTTCTAACGTCAGAAAGCAATTTGATGTCGACTTTTATACCTTCCGTAGTATGTACCATAGCCCCAAAAAAGTTTACCAGATTCGTTTCGAACCCAAATTTTTTTTTGATCGTCATATAGTTTTTTGCCAGTAGGTCAGCCTTCAGCCTTAATACTTCATCCATAAAACCACATCCTAAACTTTTTTGCATGTACAATCATTATACCAGAATGCTGGAAAAATTGTCTGTACAGAAATTGTAAACCTCATAATAAGGTCATCCTGCTATAATCATCTAATACGTCCGAAAGCAGTCTAATATAGCTCTTTATTTCCTCATCCATTATAAGGATTCGGAATGCATTTATTACATTTCTTTTGAACGCTTTATCAATTTTCAGATCAAATGATTCCATCAGAAGCGGGCACAGATACTTTGCTCCCATTATTTACTGAATATATGGCTGCTGCATTTAATGATTTAGCACCATTATATCTTCACTGCCAAATACTTGCCCGTTAAAATCAAAGCCAAAACTCCTGTATAGTCTGCCTTGCTTTTAGGAATGATTATAGGTTGACCTCATTTGTGGTATGTCTCACCATTGATTATTTTGAAGGCACGAAAAATCTGTTCCAGTAAAATAAGACGGGTCAATTGATGTGGAAAGGTCATATTAGATAGGGATATCCTTAGATCGGCTTTATTCAACAGGTCGGCGTCGATACCGAGTGAGCCTCCGATAACAATAGTAATACTGGATTTTCCGTTGGTAAAGCAGTTTTGAAGCGCTGAAGCAAATTCCTCGGAGCTTTTCCTGACTCCTTTTACATCCATAACTATCAGGTAGGAGCCGTCCTTTACTTTGCCCAATATCCTGCCGGCTTCCTTCTTCTTGATCTGCTCCTCCTGCGCCTGGCTCAGTGATTCAGGCGCCTGCTCATCCTCGACCTCGACCAGCTGAAGGTCGCAAAAACGAGAAAGGCGTTTAGCGTACTCCGCTATTCCCTCTTTTAAATAACGCTCCTTAAGTTTACCTACAGCAATAACTGTTACTTTCATATGTGCCCATCCAAAAAAAACATTTGCTCCAGCTTAATTATATCTCTATCACTTTGCCAACGCGGTCACGCTGCGCTACATCAAGTGTATAGTCGGTGCCAGCCTTAAGCTTCTTCTCACACAATACATTGCACACAGTCTGATAGGCCAGTTCAGGGAAATTGTTCTCCTTGCTTAGATGTCCGAGCATGAACTGCCTTGTACCCTTCTCAGCCATATAGGCGATCACCTCTCCGGCCGCATCATTGGAAAGGTGACCATGTTCACCTGCAATGCGCTTTTTCAGCGACCAGGGATATGGCCCGACCTTCAACATCTCAAGGTCATGATTTGACTCCAGCAGTAAAAGATCGCTATCCAGAAAATTATTCAAAAGCTCCATGCTTATATGACCAATATCTGTGGCTATTGTCACCTTCTTGCCGGATGTTGAGAAGCTGTAGCCCACAGGCTCATTTGCATCATGAGGTATGGGAAAAGGAGTAACTGCTATATCACCGATTTTAAATGGTGCATATGAAGAAAATACCTGTTTATTGCATTCAAGGACGGGCCCAATCATTTGTTCCATGCCCCTCCATGTACCTTCGCTGGCATATATGGGCAGATTGAACTTGCGCGAGAGTATCCCTGCGCCTCGGATATGGTCACTGTGCTCATGTGAAACTAAAATAGCGCTGATTTCTGATGGCTTTTCGCCTATCGAACACAACGCTTCGATGATCTTTTTGGCACTCAGGCCTGCCTCAACCAGCAGTTTTGTTTCACCCGAAGCCACAAATATTGAGTTGCCGCTACTACCGCTATACAAACTGCAAAACTTCATTTATTCGTTCTCCGGCTTCGCCAATTTCCCAGGCAATTATTCTGTCAATCCTCAACACGGGTTATATCAGCGCCAAGCTGCTTCAGCTTGCCTACAAAATCCTCATAACCCCGATCAATATACTTTATATTATGTACAACTGTCGTTCCCTCCGCAGCAAGGCCGGCTATAACGACTGCTGCACCTGCCCTCAGATCGATCGCATTAACCTCCGCGCCTGCCAGCGTAACTGGCCCGTCAATAACCGCCAGATTACCATCTACACGTATCCTGGCTCCCATTCTTTTTAGCTCATCCACATACTGGAACCTTGTGGGCCAAATGCTCTCCGTTATCGTACTGCTGCCATTAGCAAGGCAAAGCAATACTGTCGTCGGTGGATGCAGATCCGTAGCAAAGCCCGGATATGGAAGCGTCTTTATATTAGCCTTCTGTATCTTACTCTTACCCGTTACTCTTATCCAGTCCTCGCCCTCAATAACACCCACATCCATTTCCAGCAGCTTCGCAGACAAAGACTCCATATGCTTTGGTATGACATTCTTTACAGTCACGTCACCACCGGTCGCAGCTGCCGCTATCATATACGTACCTGCCTCGACCATATCGGGTATGATTGAATGTACTTTCCCACCGTTAAGGCGGCTTACACCCTTGATCTTTATAACATCCGTACCTGCCCCTTTTATATTGGCGCCGGCAGCATTCAGGAAATTGGCTGTATCGACTATATGCGGCTCCTTTGCTGCATTCTCGATAATAGTGATGCCCTCCGCCTTCACAGCGGCAAGCATAAGGTTGATAGTAGCGCCAACACTGACTACGTCAAGGTATATCTGGCTTCCCACAAGTTTCTCCGCAGAAATCTTGACCATACCGTGTTCAATAACCACATTGGCTCCCATAGCCTCAAAGCCCTTTATGTGTTGATCCATTGGCCTGTATCCGAAATCACAGCCTCCGGGCAGCGCGACCTCAGCTTTGCCAAACCTGCCAAGCAATGCGCCAAGCAGATAATAGGATGCTCTCATGCTTTTAATCATCTCATAGGAAGCTATGTAAGAATTAACGCAACTAGAATCTATCTGAACAGTATTTCTATCTTCGAAAGTAACCTTCGCACCAAGCTGTGCGAGTGTATCAACTAAAACTCTCGTATCCTTTATATCCGGCAGATTCTCTATCCTGCAGCTTCCATCCATCAGCAACGCTGCAGGTAATACTGCTACCGCCGCATTTTTAGCACCGCTTATATAGACATCACCGTGTAGTACCTTGCGGCCATGAATAACGATCTTTCCCAATCTGTGCACCTGCCTTCTTATCCTTAGTATATAGGAGTATCAATATTAGATCGGAATCCTATTACATTATACCACCTATTTTTCGTTAATACTACAACGATATATCATATGAACTGATATATATAGGCTCTTGCTCACCCTTTATCATGATCCTCCAGACAGGCAGCGGCTCAATTGATTTAGCACCATCCATCGATGTTCTATCAGTAAGCTTGTATCCGCTTTCAATATTTGTTATAACCACATTGCTGCCTTCTTTAAAATATGCCAGCAACGTCTGGTATACTTCGGTCTGTTCAATACTCTCTGCTGAAAACTCCTTGATTTGATATTTGCTGTATTCAAGCCTCGTGATACCTTTATCGGTAAGTGTTATAATAAAAAAATTATCGAATAGCAATTGGTCTTCAAATTTTTCTATATAATAAAACACATAACTGCCGTCATCATTTTTTCGGGATTTGTCGAAAACATATTTACCTCCTAACAAACCCTTGTCCTCCATAAATCTGCGGACATCTTCCTTTGTTTTAGCTTCTTCAGAAATTCTTAAAGCTGATCCTGGCTCGCTGTCAGTATATACAAAGCCTGTTTCTTCGGAGAATGATACTCGCTTAGTATTATTGATGTAAACCGAATCATCTGTCACGATATATTGCTCTCCCAACAGTCTGACTACGATACTCGCCTTGTCCAGACCACCTATGGTGTATTCAAGACGGTGGTTACCTCCTGCCGCAACAGGTATACCACACTCAAGCGTCACACCACGCTGTTCCAGGATCATTTCAGCATTCTCCAGCGTTTCCCTGCTGACTCCCTGAGCATTATTATTAATCAAGTTATTTGCTAGTAAAAAAGCGTTAAAAGCAATCAACAATATTAGTATTACAGTTTTAGCCTTGGAAACATCCATAGGTCAATCTCCTTCTTCAGGCTGCAAATCCAAATAAATCATGTCTTCGTTCTTAGTCTCGATCATCAGTGCAGGTTCAAGAGAATTCTTATTGTTATCATTGATATAGTATCCTACATCCATCTGCTGTATATTGATATTATCAAATAGTATCTTTTCTCTTCCCATTAATTCCAGCGCCCTATCATTGTACATACCGATTTTGATAGTTTCGAGATTTGTTATTAAGCAGTCACATTCAAGCACACGCTCACTGTCCGCCAGAATACTTATTGCATGCCGGAGCTTACCGCCGCTTCCATTTTTCATATCATATTCGACTTTTACCGGCATACCATCAATTCTGTAATCAAAAGCAATTTTGTAAAGTCCTCCGGCTCTTTTCTCTACAGAGGTTAGTACTATGTCAGCTTCTGAATCGTAGAGTTCCTTTACACGCGCAACAAACTGATAGGCATTCATCAGCGCCTCTTCAACACTGATCGTTGAGTTATTCTCTGTCCCGCCAAGGTAACGGTATGTAAAGTATCCATCAATATAGTATCTATATATATTACTGCCATATGTGAATTGGGTAATATTGCCATTATACGCATATTTATTGTATCGCCCAGCATCACTACCCAGAATGATATCTTCAAAATCCTCATTGATTTTTGCTTCCACCGGAGGCTCGACCAATAATACCGGGTAAGTCCAGTACCTTGGCGAGACAGCTACATAGAGAACATCCGGTTCATCTTCGGCTTTTTGGATCTTGCTTCCCGAAAGCGAATAATACCTTCGATTTATCTGATACTCATTATCATATAGATTACTAAGGGTATTAGCCAGATTCACAGCTTGATCATATCTTATAGGCTCAGAACAGTAAACAGCTCCATCTGTTCCATAGATATAGAAAGTACCTTTGTCATCGCTGATAATATCCCTGTTAATCATTAGCTTCCTGAACCCGGGAACGCCGTTCACCAAATCACCAATTCCCAGAAACCACCCCAACAGCTCCGGTCTAACCTCATATCCGAAGTCGATCAAAAATCCTCGTTTCTCAACAACCTCATCCCAATGCTCATCAGAAACAGAGAATTTGACATTACCGTTGGCTATCTTCGATAAACCAGCAAATGCTTCCTTCCAAAACCCGCTGTAATACTCATTTTTGTTAGTGATTATCCAATGAGAATTGGAGTACTCTCCATCTGAAACGATTATTCTATCCGGAATAAAAAGAGTCTCTCTTACGATTTCATTGCTGATATGGATATCATTACTAAACAACCCCGATAAAAAACTAATAGGAGCCCCCTGGTTCTGATAACTCCAAAGGATTCCTACCTGTAATAGACCTGATACAATAAGTATGTATATACTGATTGTTTTTATTCGCTCTTTTATAACACGGCTCATTTAAGCCCCCGTATAGTCAATGATTTACTTTCCTTTGCCCAATAGGTTATCCAAAAATAACTCGAATTTTTCAATAGATGTTGTGAATGAGTTGCCCGTACTCTTCTTGATAGACTTATCAGTGCTGACCGCCTTATCTCGTACGGCTTCCTTCCTTGCTTCAACCAGGATGGAGTTATACTGTACTTTTGATTGAAGCTTCTCTGAATTTCTGTATGAAATAAGCAAAAGATTGTTTATACCATACTCCAGACTGACTTCCTTCGAGTCAGTTCCACAGGCCAATACTATTGATTTTTCTCCATCAAACTCGATCGTCTCATATTTTCCAGTCGTTGCATTCAGCCTTGCTACAGAAAATGCCACGTCATCAAACTCAGTTTTTACACTTATACCAAATTTCTTAGAATATATAGATACTTTCTCATTTATCTCATCTGGCTTGGTTATCAATAAAATTGACTGCTCGTTGTTTACCGCTTTCCCTTCATCGAGCACCTTCCTTATAGCTGCGTAGAACTCTGCATCGGCGCCCTTTACTTCTTCGTTACCATATGTACTCTTCTTGTCATCAGAAGCAGTGTCTCCCTGTTCTGATTTGTCGTCCGATGTACTGCTCGATTTATTAGCGCCATCATTCTCATTCTGTAATACGTCCTTTGCCAAAGCGCTGTTCTTAGCCGCGTTCACCGCAGTTGGTGCAGTTGCATCGTTAACACCCTCGGTATTACCAGCAAACGCAGTAATTGTCAGACTTGATATTATCATAAATGCAATGAGCATTGCACAAAGCTTTTTCCACATTTTACAATCCCCTCAAACAACTTTTTAACGCATCTTATCCTCTACTTCATAATTATGCTAATACTATTATACAAGTAAACTGTTACAGAATCATTACATCGAACTTACGAATAAATTACATAAATAATCCTCCAAAAGCTCATTTTGTCAAGCCTGTCTGGCTTACCGGCAACCTTACAGTAACCTCGGTACCTACCCCCACCTTACTGCTTATGTTAATCGTGCCTGAATGAGCTTCTACTATTTCCTTCGATATCGACAATCCAAGGCCTGTCCCTCCCATTTCCCTGGAACGTGCCTTATCGACCCTGTAAAACCTCTCAAATATTCTGTCCATATCGCCTTCAGGTATTCCTATACCACTGTCGGCCACTTTAAAGTATGCATCATTATATATTTTCCCGACATATACCGTAATTTCTCCGCCTTCAAGAGTATACTTTATTGCATTGCTAATAATGTTGAACGCCACCTGCTCGATCCTTCCGTAATCGGCCTCAATTTCAGGTATGTCTCCCATTACAAAGCATTCGAGGGTTTGTTTTCTGGATTTAGCCTCAAGCTCCATTCTTTCAACAGCACTTCTAATAAGATCAACAAGTGAAATTTCTCTGAAGTCCCATTTCATTTGTTTGTTATCAAGCTTTGTTATTTGGAGCAGATCCTTGACGAGCCTAGTCATCCTGTCTGCCTCTGAGTTGATAACACTAAGGAAATGCTCAGCAGTATCTTTATCCTCCAATGCGCCATCAAGCAGAGTCTCTGAATAACTTTTAATAGATGTTAGCGGTGTTCTGAGTTCATGCGATACATTAGCTACAAATTCCTTTCGCATATCTTCGAGACGCTGCTGTTCTGTTATATCCTGCAGCACAGCAATAACTCCCTCAGGCCTTTTTGACTCATCCGTAAACACGGCAAAATAAGCCTTTACTGTTTTCCCCCCAAGGTATAGACTTGTTTCTGTAGTCTGTTTTGACTGAAGATACAGAACATCCTCAAGAGAATATTCAAACCCAAAACGCGACCGATAATCCTGGAAACTGGTTATACCGTACTCACCAAGGATACGTGAGGATGCCGGATTGGTATGGATAACATCCCCCTTCAGGTTGAATGCAATTATTCCATCAGTCATATAGTTAAGTATAGTTTCAAGCTTGCTTTTTTCACTTGATATCTCTGTGAGGTTGTCCTTTAGGTTTTTAGCCATGTAGTTGAAGGTTTCTGTCAACTTACCAATCTCGTCACCGGATTTTACCTCCAGCTCCTTGTCAAAGTCGCCCTGTGCGATACTTTGAGCTTTCTGCATAAGCCTTGCCAGCGGATATGTAATCGTACGTGACAAAAAATATCCTATCACAAGCGCAATTACAATGCCCAGCAATAAACTCGTATATATTATATTATTGAAATACTTGGTTATTGCAGCCCAATCCTCCCTGTAATAGCGGAAATAAATTATATTACCGCCAACAATCCGGGCATAATCAAAAAAGCTCGAGCCTCCCGAGCTTTCAAGTATTCTTTTGTTATCTTCCTTTCCGGAAAGGGCACGGATGAAATTATCCGAGCCGAGAAGAGAAGTTAGAGCCAGCTCCTTTGTATTGTTACTGAACTCGTTATCATTGGTGAAATATATTTTACCATTTTTTATATCATATATAGTGTAGCTTCTATTTTCAAGATTCAGCTGAAAAACACTTTCGCTGTTCTGCAAAGCCGTCTTAAGTTCCTCAGCACTTGGAGAATCTGTTATGGACCAGTCCTCAAAGCCCCTCTCGATCCTCTCGATGAAGTTTTCATAATACTTACTTTCGATCCTGCCGTTTAGATACAGTCCTATCGGAATTATAAGGCAAAATATAATCAGACAGAAGATACTGACCAGCCGCCACTGTAAACTCTTTGGAAACATACACACCTCTTAAATATGAATGCTTCGGGGTCCGACTCACTACTTATCCTGCTTATTGAAATAATAGCCTACCCCTCGCTTGGTCAGAATATACTCGCAGTTGGCAGGATCTCTCTCAAGCTTCTCCCTGACCCTTCTTATAGTAACATCGACTGTCCTGACATCACCGTAATACTCATAGCCCCAAACCTTCTCCAGAAGGTTCTCCCTGGAGAATATCTGGCCAGGATGCATCGCCAGGAATTTTACAAGCTCGAATTCCCTTAATGTCAATTCTATTCCAACGTCACTTCTCTTTATCTCATACCTGTCACAGTCTATTTTGAGATCACCACTTTGTATAAAACTAGTCTTGGATGCCACAGCCTCTTCCAATGAGGTTCTTCTTATGTTTGCCTTTATCCTGGCCATCAGTTCCCTTTGGCTGAAGGGCTTTGTGATATAATCATCTGCACCCAGTTCAAGGCCGAGCACCTTGTCGACCTCTTCCTCCTTTGCCGTAAGCATAAGAATTGGAGTGGACAGTGTCTGTCTCAGCTTTCTGCAAACTGTAAAACCATCCATTTTAGGAAGCATCACATCCAGCAGGATCAGGTCGGGCTTCTCGCTCAATGCCAATTCGACCGCCTGCTCGCCATCATATGCCTCAACTGTAAAAAAGCCATCTTTCTTGAGATTGAATTTAAGTATATCTACAATATTCTTCTCATCATCTACAATCAGAATTTTCTTGCTCACAGACACTCTCCCTCTTCTATTCAAACGGTTTTTTTAACCTGCAGAACCTAACCAGTTATAAGCATTATAACATTAATGTTACAAAAATCATAGGTTTCTAGCAGTGTAGCATATATTACCTTATTATGTGATAGAATCATCTTTCTATTGCTTTACAACTAATTCAACAGGATCTATATACATTTTAAACGCTTGTACTGCTTTATAGTAATCCAACTGAGCCTTATTCAGCTCTACTCCTGCAGTATCTGTATCATTCTGAGCACTAAGGTAGTCTAGATAAGTGTTCATACCTAAATCATACTTCTTCTTTGATATCTCGAGTTGTTTTTTCTTCTGATTATAGTTCATTTGTTTTATATCAATCTCATCTTTGAGATTAAGGATATTATTATAATCCTGTCTGGTATTAAGCTCAACCGATGCCTTTTGGTCACGGATTGAGTAATCGCTGTTAAGTAAGCTATCTTCAAGAGTCTCACATTCATCTGGTCTATCGTATGAGTATTGGCAGAGGATATCATATTTTGCTTTATTGATAAGTTTATTAGTTTCGAGCTTCTTTATATCATGTGATTCTGCCAAAACATCTTCAACAAGCTTATCAATTGATTCCACACTAATGTATTCCTGCTGAAATTCGATGTTCACTAGACTTACTTCAGTATCTAAAGGCTGACCTACCTTTTGGTTAAACGATGCAACATAACCATTTGAATTCCTCTCATAAACTTTTAACGCCGTCTTTTCACTATTTACAGCGATTTCATAGGACATATTCACACTTTCCGCTACTAATCCGGTTTTCACCTTTTTCTTTATTGCATCACACTCTTTTTCAGACTTCACTATAATACTATTTTGATTTTTTATTGATTTCTGTGATTGTAGTATCTGAAAATACAACATAGCAACATCGGTCTTTAGCATTTCCTCAGAATTCTTTCTTTGCCATTTTAGATCATTTACATCTAACTCTCTCTGCAGGGGGTATAAAAGCTCTTCATACTTATTAGAGATATGCTCCGCTTCAGTTGCCCAATACTTTTCAGGTGCTACCTTTGATGCAGCTACTGCCATATTGTATCTTCTTTCAGCAAGCTTTATCTTCTCATCCAGTAGTTTAAGTGACCGATCATTTTTAACTGCATTTTCAATAGCTTGCTCTAATGTCAGCTTGACAGTTTTAGCCGATGCCCCCCACGCAGTGGCTGTTATGGATAATAATGTACAAATAACCATAATAAAACTTAATAATCTTTTCAACATATCAATTCTCTCCTTTTGAATATCCAGGTCCTATACCACAGGCTGTTTCAAGATTGTATAATGCATTATTGCAGTCACGCATAGCTTTATTATATCCAATTTTAGCCTGTGTGTAAGAAATATCAAAATTCCATATATCTGACAAACTTATCATGCCATTTTTATATTTCATTTCTGCTTCCTTATATTGCTTTTCTGCGTTTTGAAACTGCTCAATGGAAACATAGAAATCAGATAATTTTACCTGAACATCCTTGTAACCGCTAGATATATCCAAAGTTACATTATTAACGGCTTCATCATAAGCAATACGCTTCTCTTCAAGTGCCATATCAGATTCCATTCGTACAGCTAGTAGCTCATTAGTTATGTATTGTTTCATAATATCATTTTCTCTCTGTGCAACCTGTAAATCCATCTTTGCTATAAATACTTCACTTCGCTCATCAAGTGCCTTTTTCAGATATGTAGCGTAAGTATTTGCCAACTTGATGCCTTTTTTCTCATTATATGACAGTTTTATCTCCTGCCTAAGAGGCACTCCAATCTGTTGCTTTAATACCATCTTCATATTGTCAATATTTCTTTTTAATTTTTCTATCGACAGTCTTTGCTTTTCAAGAGAACAATCTGAGATATATTTATCTACATCTGATATCAATCCTTTCCCATATCTTACTAACATCTGCTCATTCTGTTTTTTCATATTATCATATAACTGCTCCTGAAGAGTAATCGCATCTTGCATATCGATAATACCATCGAACAGTTGCTTAACACCTGTTTTCACAGATGTATCAATTAACTTTCTGCTTGTAGTAAGATTTTGAATATTCCCCCAAATAGAATAGTGAGGAAAATCACGATTCTTAATAAACTGCTCAAACATTTCGCTCGAACTGTACACTGGAGGTTTTGGGCCAAATATACTTTCATACATCAGCAGTTCGCCCTGTTCCTCAATTGTCAAAGACTTACTTGTACTCTTCTCATACAATTTGGTATATCTGTCTATGGTGTCAAGCTGCTTTTGTATAGCATGACTCATTTCAAACAGCTTATTATGCTGTTTCCATAGCTCATCTATCTGCTGCTCTAGAATAGCGCCCTGATGATTATATTCGACGGCTCTGTCCATGCAATCATTCAATGTTAAAACAATTTGTGCACCATCCTGGTCAGTGCCGCCATATACCCCAGTTGAAAAAGTAACTAGAACTGACAATACAAGAAATATAACCACTGGTTTCTTCATAAACTCACCCCCCGTTTCTCTATATAATACGAACTTTAAATCGTTAGGTCTGATATAATATGAATAATTTTTTTATTTTCCTAACCTTACATCTATAGAGTTTGTGCCATCTGCTTTTGTTCTTGTATTGATGCCGGAATAGTCCTTCAATAATTCAAACGAAAGCTTGTATTTAATATCATATAATAGTGAATCAAATCTAAGTATAATCGTTGTTGGATTATAAAACGTCACACTCGTAGGCATCCTCTTAACTATTGTGCCTGAGTCATCATTCTCAAGTAAATAATTTGTATTTAACAAATTAGGTACATCCATTGCTATTTCTTTATTAAATGTCACTTTAATTGCATCAGGAGAAATAATCACAGCATCAGACATGACCGGCTTTGCAGTCGACGACCCATTCCCATTAAAGCCATACTCAAGGATCTGAGATGAGCCATACCCCATATGATCCAGCAAAGATGGTACAACTCTGAGTTTATATGTCTTGGTTCCATCAAGCTGCTTATCTGACGGTAGGAATAGCTTTACAAGATATGGATTGGTCACAGGATCGTAATATGTTTTTATAGGAACTGAAAGATAGCCACTATGAGTAATGCCTATTACATTAAAGTTCGAAGGTATGCTGGCAGATGACTTATCCAGTGGTTTGTCAAAAAATGCAACTATTGAACCTGCATCAATAGGAGTAGCGTTTATCAGCTTCATTTCTGACTTATCCGGATAATTTCCGTAAAATGTATAAGTTTTTTCTGTTATACTAAACTGTCGGCTGACATCATTCAAATTATTTATCATTATATTGTAAGCCTTTGTTTTATCAAGTATCGTATCTAACGTTAGAAGCAAGCTTCTTCCCTCTCTGTCTCCTTCACCATATATAACAGCCCTGTTGATCTTTATTGGGATACCTGCACTATCAGTGATATAATAGCTGAAAACCTGCTGGGCAATGGTTGGATTCAGTTCTTTGTTAAAGTCAAGTTGAATTGTCTTGTTACTTGTTGCTTGAATATTGATCATTTGGAATTCTTCATTTTCGGACGCCTTCCCTAAAAATCTGATGCTGTCTCCCTGTAAATCATTTAATTTTACACCATATGCACTACTGAGCACCCCACTTACCTTTAATACATATTGAGCGCCTTCAGTGAAAGCTTTATCTTTAAGAGTAATTAACACCGCATTATCAACACTACCGATTAACTTTACATTCATTGTTTGAGAGCTGCCCTTCACAAGCAGTAAGTCACTCTGATAGATTTCATAATTTGAAGAAATCTCACTGTTTATGTTCACAGGATGAGTGAAATATAGTTTAAGCGTATTTTCACTAACACATTCTACTTTACTGATTTTAAAGAAATCCGATTTTAACTCAGGGCTACGATAACCATTGAAATTACCGGTAAGGTTATTTGAAATATTACCTTCTAGATCTTCTACATTCATCAGCTCTATTGTATAACCTTTCTCAGGCACCTGATCAGATGTTTTGAGAATCAATTCATCACTTTTTACAGTCTCTATGCTGACAGTCAAACGTTTGGAAACATCTGTACTCTCATAGATATATATATTATCAACAATTATCGGCTTTACATTTTCATTAAACTTCACAGATAGTTTGTTATTATCCACAGATGACACCAAAATAATATTTGTAGGTATATTATCATTCATTATACCGGCAGATATAGCTAAACTTTTTGTTATTACACCCTCATTAATCAAATTTACTATTTGCTTTGTTCTAGTTTCCTTATTCTCAATAGTCAAGGAATTATATATAGCATCAACAACTAGCTCTCGTTTATACTTTGTATTATCTGCTGCCTTATTGATATAAGATGCATCCTTGACTATACCTTCATTAAAAGCTGTCTGATAAACATTGCTCCAAGTAAAGTCAACACCATATGCATAACCTAATGCACATAAAACCATTTTCAAAAAAGACTTTTCACTTATATACTCATTTGGGCCAAATTTACCGTTAGAATATCCAATAAGAATTCCTTGCTCAACACAATAGCCAACATATGGCGCATACCAGTCTGTAGCCTTAACATCCGGGAATCTTGTGTATATGTAATTCTCCTTGTTTTCCAGAACATGATTTTCCTTGCCGAGGAGTCTTATAATAAAAGTTGAAGCCTCGCTTCTGCGCAGCTGCCCGCTAAGATTATAGTCACCGCCATCCCCTTTTAAAAGGTTGAGTTTATTTAATGTATTTGCCTTACTCAAATTATCTGTCGCAGAATATACCGGTAATACGGTAACAGAAACAATTAACAAAACTGCAAGGAAAAATTTCAGTGACCTCATATCAATACCTCTCTTCTCTTGTAATGGATATGCCTAACATTAATTATAGCAGTTAATGCCGATAATTAACAGGTATTTGACTTTTAATCTTTACGATTTGTTCCAAAAAATGTGATGTAACTATAATTAAAAAAGGGGAATACCTATATAGTATTCCCCTCACTTCAATTCAACTAATTACCAACATAGACGCTGATACCATTTGAATTATCTGATGACAATCTGGCATTTCCACCGGAATAATCCACAAGTCTATCTGTAAATTTCAATGTATACTGTTTTGATAAATCTAACTTATCAAACTTTAATATCAGCATTTTTGCATTTACATAGCTTACACTGACAGCATTTTTTCTTGCAGTATTACTGCCTTCCTGATATTCAAGAACATAATTGCTCGCCATTGTATTTGGGTAATTTGAAGTAATTTCTTCATTCAACTTGACCCTTATCATATCATCAGAGATTATCAATGCTTCTTCCATATATGGCTTACAATTATCACTCCCGGACCCATTGAACGTATAATTTATCTCTCCTGTAGTTTCACCCATATAATCCTGCATCAGTGCATCGACTTTCAGCTTGTATGTACTCGGGGTTGCAGCGGAATCACCAGGAATATATAGTTTAACCATGTACGGATTCAATACACTATCATAGTATACAGAGGAAGGAATCACACTAAAAGACGGTTCAGTAACTCCCATCAATGTGTATCTAAAGCAATCTGTTGCCGTAAGTTCATTTAGCGGTCTGTTGAAATACACAACAAGAGTACCTTTATCTTGTGGGGAAACATTTTCAATAGATAAAGCCTTTGGATCTTCGGAAACCCCAGCAAATTTATATATATCACTTTCACTTAGTTTCATCTGGTCGAAGCTGTCCGTTAAATTCTTTACAGTTAACTCATAAACCTTATTAGCTTCCATCAATGACGGAACTAGTAAGGTCACTTCTTTATTCTTGTATACTCCTTCTTTAGTAACTACTGCCTTAGAAATAAACCCAGGTATTCCATCAGAGTTCTTAATTGTATAGTTAATATTTACCTGAGCATTGTTGATATTTATATCTTTACTGAATTGTATCTTTACATATTTTTTATTAACAGCATATACATTAGTAATATGGAAACCTTCATTTGCGGAAGCTTTAGCTACAAACCCCATTTTATCGCCTGATCCATTATTTAGCTTAGCTCCATATACGCTGAACAATTCACCGCTTATTTTCAAAATGTATGATGCTCCATCCAAAAATTCTTTCTCTTTACAAAAGATAGTTATAGCATTATCATATGGAGCTAATACCTTTGAACTTATGGTTTGAAATCCTCCCTTTATATAAGAGGAGTCTCCTTGAAGAATCTCAAAATATGTAGGCATCTCAGCATTCATATTAATAGGCTGTGTAAAGAATACATTGATTACATTTTTACTTATAGCTTCTATCTTTTTTATTTTAAAGAAATCCGAATTAACTTCAACCAATTTATATCCCGTAAAAGTTCCTTCTACATCAATGACATTTCCGTCTTTATCTGTAACATCAGAAACTCTTATAGAGTATTCTTTGTCAGGTACTTGTGATACAGTCTTCAATATAAGTTCATCAGATGATTGTGAATTTATTGTTATGGAAAGAGCAGAAGACTCATTTTTAGTTTCAAAAACCTTGATGTTCGATCCGGCTAATGCTTTGATACTTTCATTAAACTTAACCTTTAATGTATTCATATCCATTGAAGTAACACTTGAAATCGAAGTAGTTACTGGATCATTAATCAATCCTTCAGCTACAGCTATAAATCTATCCACAACATCTTTTTCTATTAAATTATCAAGTATTTTTACACCGGTGTCTTTATTTCTCCTATTGAGAGAATTATATAGTACCTCAACTACTGACCCTCTCTTGTATTTCGTATCATCAGCCACTTTACTCTGATATGTATAATCATAAACCAGACCAGTGTCATATGCCTTTGTACAAACATCTGACCATGTAAAGTCTATATTGTATTTATATCCAAGTACTCCCAATACGAGCTTTAAAAATGCTTTTTCACTAATGCTTTCATTCGGCTTGTAATAACCATCCGGGTACCCGTTTATGATGCCGATCTGACTGCAATAACCTATATATGGGGCATACCAGTCGCTTTTCTTTATATCCTTAAAATTTGTTTTTGACCACTTATCTTTTTCAGCCAGCACACTCTTTTCCATACCCATTAACCGGACTATAAATGTTGCTGCCTCTCCCCTGAGCAGTTTACCTTCTAGATTAAAATCATTACCATTACCTTGAAGAATGTCTATCTTGTTTAAAGTTTTTGCTTTCTCTGATATTGATACAGTTTTTGTTGCAAATGCAGGCAACGAAAGTGATATAACAATACATACCACAGTAATAAGAGAAATAAGTTTTTTTAAGCTCATTTGATCACCTTCCTGTGTATTATAACTATAATTATAACACACTATGCCAGCATTACGGTGTTTGTCACATAAGTGTAAAGAACCGTCCAGGGAAATCCCTGGACGGTTCTTCTTTTTCCATTATAGTACTTAGTTCTTATAACGGATATCTGCTTTAATTACTTCTGTACAAAGACTACTTCGCTCTGATCAGCATCATCTGCCTCATTGTTGATACCCTTGAGATCAGCGCCTGATACGAAGTCTACCTTACCAGCTTTGTTCGTTGTAAGTGCAGGAGTCAACTTGATAACGATCTTATCAAAGAATCCAACTCTTGTATCAGCTACTGTAGCATCACCAAGGTAAGATGCTACGCTTGCGATATCGCCAGTAACAATTGCTGTATCAGTATCGTTTACTTTAATTACAAACTCAGCTGCTGCATTTGTTGTAGTTGCAGTTGAAGCTGTTTTTGCTCTCTGGTTCAGTTTTATTGTAATATCCTGGCCAGAAACAGTAACTTCCTTAATGGTAACCTTAGCTGCATCTGCAGTTCCAAGAGCGAATTCCTTCTTGAAATCTGTAGTAGCATCTGTCTTAACTATCTTTGTTCCAAGAGCGTTCTTTACTGCTGTATTTATCTTCAGGAAGTATCCTGTAGTTGATGCAGTAAAGTCTGCGTTTGTGGTCAGTGTAGCAACCTTTGTTGCTGCATCATACTCTGCAAGAACGATGACTGAAGAGTTCAAATCAGTACCAGCTGAATTAACTACAGTGTAATATGCTGTATTCTTAACATCGGTTTCATTCATTGCTTCAGGGTAGTAAACCTTTATTGTCCTCTTGTTAGCGCCTACTGCGTATATATCTTTAACATAGAGGGCTTCTGTTCCGTTACCTGCGAATGAATAATCACGAGTGTCATCGAGTACATTCAGAGTAACACCGGTTGCAATATTGGATATAAGCGTATTATCAATTGCTGCAAGCTTCAGTGTGTACTGCTTGTTCTCCATAACTCCACTGATTGATGCTTCCCATAATGTCTTATCATCGTTGCTTGCTCTAAGGTTAGTAATAGTAAAGTCAGCATCACCGTTTTCAACATATGCGAAACCATTTGCCAAGAATCTTACAGGCTGGTTGAAAAGAATTTCCAGTGTTTTACTATTCTTTGCAACTATACCATTTACCTTAATCTTTGCAGGGTCACTTGTGTTCTCTGCAAATGACTTGGTATCATTGTCTGCATCAAGTCCAGCACCTTCAACTTTTGCAGTGAATGAATCATCTGATCCGCCATCCTTGAAGTTTCCAGCAGTTGCGTATGCAATGATTACCTTTTTGTTTGCAGGATCAACAAATGCGTGGCTAACTGTAACTGCTGATGCACCATCAGCGATAACAATTTCTCCAGCAAGTGTAGTTGCACTTGTTCTGTCGATACCGGATATATCCTCAACATTCTTGTTGAAGAACAACTTGATTGTCTTTGCATCTAATGCATATGCAGCTTCGAGCTTAGTAGCACCAGCAGCATCGTCGTTACCAACGAATGTATTTTTGATGCCGTTAGTATCCATAGCAACGCCGTCTGAATTCTTTACGCCCTTAACTGTCAGGGTGTAGAGCTTGCCGATTTCAGTGTTCGGTATTGTCAGATCGATTGCTGCGTCATTTCCGGATACTTTCTCAGCCTTTGAAGGATAACCAATGCTATTGTCAAGGCTGTATGAAGCAACATCGAGAGCGCCATCACCATAATTCTGGTTGAAAGTAACTCTGATCTTGCCCTTTCCATCAGTCAGGTCAGAAATAGTCATGCTGCTGATCTTGGCAGCTACTGATTTACCTGCGAAGGACTGGATGTTTGCATCACTTGAAGTCTTGATGGAATTGCCATATATATCCTTGATTCCGGTAGCTGTAACTTTGTACATATCTATTGCCATTGCAGCTACTGTCAAATTAACTTTCCTATCATCCTTAACTACTGCCTTGGTAACTTCGATTTTTGCAGCGTCACCATAAGCTTTTACTATAGCGTAGTTTGCAATATTCTCTGCAGTTACTTTATCAAGGTCGTTTGCGAAGGTCAATTCAACATTAGTGTTGCTGGTTGCCTTAGCAGTGTAGGTCAATGAATCAGCGCCCGGCTTGGACTTACCAGCGAATGTTGTATAAGTCTTTGCTTCGGTTGATGACAACGCTTTTCCGTAAAGTGTCTTTACGTTAGAAGCAGTCAGCTTGTAGAGAGTAGCATCCTTAACTTCTCCAGTAAGAGTCAGAACTACACCCTTCTTGATAGCTGCAGTCTTCTGATCGTCAGTATAGCTTGTGTTATACTTGCCAGCCTGAGTCGTTGTAGCCATCTTTGCATCAGCTATAGCGATTTCAGTTGCGCTTGCGTATACATCAACAAGTTTGAAGTTTTCAACAGCTACAGTTGCCGGATCAACATTAACTCCGAACTCAACATAAATCGTCTTGTAATCGAGAGCTTTTGCTGCAACAACTGACTGGTCTGCTGTAGGCTTGGACTGTCCGACAAATGTCAGCTCAGCTTTGTCCATCTTGTTTCCAGCAAGGTCAGTAGTGTCTTCAACTACAACATTGTAAAGAGTTGCATCAGCCTGATCTGCAGTAGCAAATACGAGCTTGGATGAACCGTTGTACTTGACACTGCTTGTTTCAAGAACAGCTACATCACCATATGATTTCTTTATGGTAACTTTTGCTGTTTCAAGCTTGATAGCTTCGGAGAAAGTAACTGTAACTTCGTTATAATCTGTTGATTTTACGGTAGCTGTAGGCTTGGAAGTATCTGCAGCTTTTCCGCCGAAGTTAACAGACTTTGCACCAACTGTCAGAGTGTAGAGCGTTCCAGCAGTTGTATCTGCACTCAGGGTAACAATAACTGACTTATTGTCTGTTGACCATGGAGCAAATTCAGCTGAAGCAACAGCTAATTCTTTTCCAGCAGAATCTTTTACTGCGAATGTAGCAGCGGCAAGATCTTTTGCTGCAGCAGCTGTTCCGAGTGATACTTCAACAACTTTACTGTTGAGAGCAATTGCGCCGGAAACATCAAGAGCAACTGCACTTGCAACCAGGCCAGCAGCTTCAGCAGCAGCTGAAGTGATAACACCATCTGCAACCAATTTAGCTGCCAGAGTTGTGTCAGCGCCTTTTACCTTAGCATTCAGAGCTTCAACAATAGCTGTAGCCATATCGCCATTTGTCATCTTAGTGACATCAGCGATCTTGGACAGGCCCTTGTCAGCTGAGAAAGTGATGGTATCAGCCCACTGGAAGTCTGTGCCCATCTTGAAGCCCATAGCTTCGAGCATAACTTTGTACATCATCTGAGCGCTAGCTGCGCCATTAGGATCAAATTTGTCTCCGCCTACGCCATTCCATCCCAGTTCAGGATGAGCCTTCAGGTATGCAAGTATTTTCTGTCCGCCTGCATAAACTGTCTTGGCATCAGCAAAATTATCTGTGGATGTTTCTGCAAGAGCTTCGTCCTCTAATCCTAACAGTCTAAGATAGAGTGTAGCAGCCTGCAGTCTGCTTGTACCTTTTGCAAGGTAATCGTCGTTGACACCAGCGCCGTCGCCCTTAAGCACGCCCAGATCTTCGCAGGTCTTAGCAGCGGAAGGTGCGGTCTCAACGGCAAATGCAGGAATCGCCATTGTAGCAAGCACGCATATAGCGACGACTACTGCAAGTAACTTTTTGAGATTTCTCATACTCTCAAATCCTCCTCGTAAATTTTTGGGATAGGCCTGTCTTTCAAGCCGGGGTACGCCTCTCCCTTGTGTAATAACCCGACTTGCCTTACAACTTACTTCAGCAAGGGCAAGCTACACCCTCCTGAATTCAAATTGATTATATCACCGGCATTTTTACCAGTCAACATATCCATCCCAAGTGTAAAGAAAATGTAACAGATTTGCAATAAAGCAATACTGCACTTTCCGGTCACTTTGATATATCATGCCTATGGTGAACATACCTGCGATAACGCGTCCTATCCGGGTACAAAAACCTCATAGCTCTCCCCAGATTTTAGCAAATATATTATATCACTCGAAAATAAAGGTTTCAATAATAAATGTACAAGGATGGAAAATTTAACTACATAAAAAGAAGCCGGATGAACCGGCTCCTGTTACGCTGAAACTAAAGAGGCTATTTGGTTTCAAGGCTTTTCTCGGCCATTTCTATAGCTTTCTTAACAATATTGCCGCAGTCTCTTGAAGAAACGGCGCCCCAACCTTCAGCCTCAACTGTACTGTAGACTCCAAGCTCCTTTGCTATCTCATGCTTTAGCTGCTCTGACATCAAGCTCCTGTGCCTACTCACAATAAACGCCTCCTTTTTTGGATCAACTAATCCTCAGCGTACATATATATCTTTCCCCGCATCTATTGCTTTTATGACTTAAACGCAGACTTTATTGCTATTAGGTTACCAATTATGGGTTATGTTAATATAATGTATAAAGGGAGGTTGAAGTATGCCATTAACAGACAGAGAACTATTTGCAAGACTTATCAGATGTGAAGCTGAGGGCGAAGGTGAAAACGGAATGAAGGGTGTTGCAACCGTAGTCATGAACAGGGTCCATGTAGCTGATGGCGAGTATCTAAGGACCGGACAGGGAAATCTGCGCAGAGTCATAGAACAGCCATATCAGTTTACATGCCTGCTTACAGAAGTATACGGTCAGGTCAACCCGCAGAATGTATATAACATACCCGCTGAACAAATACATTACGATATCGCTGATTGGGCCTTGTCAGGAAATGTTTTGTCCGGAGCTGCTCCATGCTTATGGTATTACAACCCTTTCAGCGCAACATGTGAGAATGTTTTCCCCAGAAACGGTTCCGGCAGCTTATTCAACAGAATAGCCCAGCACTGTTTCTACCAGCCTACATCTTTGTACTACGAAACCTGATAAAGCTCCTTTGAATGAACAAATGCTATTTGTAAAAATAATAAGCACAAAATACATTGGTATCATTATAGATAAGCTGAAGGAGTGATTTTATGTTATATAGAAATGATTACACAGGCAAAAAGCCAGCTGAGGCACAATCACAGCAGTCAACAACTACCGCAGGGAACATCGGCGGAATGTACCCCATGCAGCAGTACCAAAGCACATATCCTGCAATGATGCAAAATGGATACTCTCCAATGACGGTTTCATTACCGGCCGCCGGTGCAGTAACCACATCCTCTCCGGCTGTACCAGCCGGTATGCCTTCAGTGCCTTCGGCCATGCAGGGCATGCTGCAGCCCTCCGCCGTTCAGCCTGGCAATCAGGTACCCTCTACTGTTGAAAACCCATTTTTTACTCCGGGATTCCTGCGCACCCAGATAGGACGAAAGATAAGAGTCGAATTCCTGCTTGGTACAAATCTGCTTACAGACAGAACAGGAACATTGGTAGCGGTAGGTGCCAGCTATATTGTACTGCGACTAATAGATTCCGATGACCTGATGATGTGTGATATTTACTCAATAAAATTTGCAACGATATTACTATAATTAAAATGGATCAAACGCTCAGATGTTCTCTCCGCAAATTATGTTCAGCCACACAGCAGAAGAAAATTTCTTCTGCTGCTGCTGAACCTGATCCCAATTTATTTCACCGGTTTTGATATGTCTGTCAGAGCAGATGAAGCCTCTGTGTCAAATCTTCTGTCAATTGCAAGATCTCCCAGTGCGACTATTCCAACAAGAGTTTTTTGATCAACTACAGGTATCCTTCTGATCTGCTTTTGGGACATAAGGAATCCCAGATCATCCACATCCGTATCCGGTGTTACAGAAGTTATATTTGTCGTCATTATGTTGCTTACAGGGGTTGATTTGGGATCAGTTCCTGTAATCACATTCCTGACAACGATATCACGGTCAGTTACCATACCGACAACACCATTTTGGTCACAAACAGGTATGGATCCAACGTTGTGTTGCTGCATCAGTTTGGCAGCATCGGTCACGGTTGCGTCAGGCTTTATATAAGCCACATCTTTAGTCATAATGTCCTTAACTTTCATATTTCTCCTCCTTCATCATAACACTTCGGTTAAAGAAAATTTTCTTACCTCAGCAGTGTTTCAACGAGGCGATCCACATCTACAGCCTCGTTATATATTAATACAAGGTTATTTTCCCCGGATCATTCAAACTTATTATTGTAAAAACATTTGAATCATAAAAAACTATCTCGCAGAATAAGTTATGCTTAATGTATTTACCATATTCTAACTTGAAACAATGTCAAGTATTATGGGTTGTTCCTGTTATCAACAACCTATTTTCCAGTAATAATCACAATTTGGGAGCGATTTGACTGTTTAATCCACATGCCTGTGGATTAAATTTGTATTTTTGCACACTCCTGAAAATGCTAATTTTCTAGAGGTTTCACGGTTTACATTGAAATTTCTCAACAAATTATAAAAAAACCTGTGGATAATCACAAGTTTTATCCACAGGTTGTCATTACATCCTGTCTTAACAATGAATTAACATATTTATAATACATCTAATTCATTACATCATAAAAATTTCATGCTAATATTGGCCGCCTTTACTGAGTGTGTCAGTTCTCCAATTGAAATGATATCTACCCCTGTCAATGCCACATCACGTACATTATCACGGCTTACGTCGCCGGAAGCCTCTGTCATGGCACGGCTGCCCACGAGCTTTACTGCATTCTTCATCATATCCAGGCTCATATTGTCAAACATAATAATATCAGCACCCGCATCCAATGCTTCTACTACCTGGCCGATAGTCTCCGTTTCCACTTCAATTTTAACTGTATGCGGTATTCCGGCCCTTACCTGCTTTATGGCATTCTTTATACCTCCGGCAGCCTTTATGTGATTATCCTTTATCAAAACTCCATCCGAAAGGCAAAATCTATGATTTGACCCTCCCCCTGCCCTTACAGCATACTTTGCAAGCTGTCTAAGACCAGGCACAGTCTTTCTGGTATCGACGATCTTAACATCTATACCTTTTACCAGTTTACAAAATTCAGCTGTCCTGGTGGCGATCCCTGACAAATGCTGTAGATAATTGAGTGCTGTCCTCTCGCCTTTCAGCAGTACAGATGCATTTCCTTCAAACTCCATAAAAACCTGTCCATCCTTGACTGTTTCACCGTCCTTTACCTTGCAGTCGAATACAGTTTCAGTATCAAGAAGACGGAAAACTCTTTGAAATATTTCCAGTCCGGCAACAACAATCTCCTGCCTGGCTATAAGTACAGCTCTGGCTTTTGTTCCGGGTTTTACAGTATTATCGGTTGTTATATCGCCAAGTGGCATATCTTCTTTTAATGCGTTTAATATGAGATCATCGAAGTACATAATATCCAGCATAGAGTCCCCCTGATTAGATTTTTTTAATAATATGCCTTTTCCAGTTTTCATCGTCAGTCTGCCCGAAGTCTGTCCGGAAATGGGCACCGCGGCTTTCTTCCCTCTTTAGCGCTGATTCAATCACAAGACCTGATAATAGTACGATGTTTTGTAGTTCAAAATCCAGGATCGTCTCATTTAGCATGCCTCTGATATTTTCACCACAGGGAGCAACTATTTCCAGTGCCTTTATCAAGCCTTGCCTGTTTCTTATTATACCTACATACTCAGTCATTACTTTTTGTATACCCGTTTTACATGCTACTTTATCAAATTTCGATGGAATTCTACTAGTTTTATAAATTATATCCTCAAATGCTATACCTCTGCTTTTGTTTTCTACAAGTTCTTCAACCTGCAGCCCGATCATACGTCCAAATACCAGGCCTTCCAGCAGAGAGTTACTTGCCAGACGGTTAGCTCCATGGATACCATTACATGCACTTTCTCCACAGGCAAATAATCCTTTGATATTTGTCCTGCCATATACATCTGCTCTGATACCACCCATTGAATAATGCTCTGCAGGCGCTACCGGTATCATATCCTTTGAAATATCAATACCATAGCCCAGACAGGTTTTGAAAATATTCGGGAACCTGTTTTCCAGATATCCTCTGTCCTTAAAGGTGATGTCAAGGAATACGTGGTCTGATCCGGTGACCTTCATCTCCTCAAATATAGCCCGGGAAACAACATCCCTTGGCGCCAGCTCATTGAGTGAATGGTAATCAGGCATAAATCTCCTGCCATTCACATTTCTTAGAAGAGCTCCCTCTCCTCTTAATGCCTCTGATATTAGGAAGCTTTTATTTTCAGGGTGATATAGTACAGTAGGATGGAATTGAATGAATTCCAGGTCCATCAATTCAGCCCCTGCGCGATGAGCCATGCAGACCCCGTCGCCCGTGGCTACCTCCGGGTTTGTAGTACTACTGTAAAGCTGTCCGCAGCCACCGGTCGCACAAATAATAATATTGGATACATAGAGCTTGAAATTGTCTGAATCTTCTTCATAAGCTATTACACCTTTGCATGCACCATCCTGTGTAATTATATCAAGAATAAAGCTCTTTTCATGAATTTGTATATTATTGCGGGACTTAGCGGCGGCAATCAACTTCTCCAGCACTTCTTTGCCTGTTGTATCACCTGCATGAATTATTCTGTTCATGCTATGTGCGCCTTCTCTTGTCAGGGACAGCATGTCAGGAGCAGATTTGTCAAAATTTACTCCAAACTTGCATAAACAGTCAATGTTCAACGCAGCCTCGTTAACCAGAACTCTTACTACATCTTCTTCACATAAACCGGCTCCGGCATAAAGAGTATCCTTTAGATGCAGCTCGGGAGAATCCTTCTTACCCAGCGATACTGCGATACCGCCTTGAGCCAATACTGAGTTGCTCATATCAAGCTTCTCTTTTGTCAATATTGCAATGTCATATTTTTCAGGTATTTCAAGAGATGTGTAGACACCGGCAATACCACTTCCAATAATTATTACATCATGATATTCCTTTTTCATGTTTCTGGTGTCAAAATCTACAAGATATCTATATTCACTATGTTTATTATCCATTAGTCCACCTTTAACATCCTGTACAGAGGGGCCCTGGCCCGTTTGCTAATCTCATCGTCCAGTATAATATTGTGCTTCATGTCCCTTAGTGCTTCATAAATACTTTTGAGAGTAGTTTTCTTCATGTTGGAGCAGATTAATCCAGGTGACAAAAGTACAAACTTTTTATCAGGATTATCTTTATGTAGCTTATAAAGTATACCCATTTCTGTTCCGACAATAAACTCCTGTACACTGCTTTGTGCCACATAATCTATGATTTGTTTCGTACTTCCAACAAAGTCGGCAAGTGCGCATACATCCTCTCTGCATTCCGGATGAACAAGCAATAGAGCATCGGGATTCATCATCCGAACCTTTTCTGCTTCATCGTGGCTTATCATATGATGTGTCTCACAGAAGCCTTCCCATAGTATAATCTGCTTTTCCGGTACCATTTTCGCCACATAGCTTCCAAGGTTCTGGTCAGGAACAAATAATATTTCCTTGTTCTCCAATGACTTTACTACCTTCAGTGCATTAGAAGATGTACAACAAATATCACATTCTGCCTTTACTTCTGCAGTAGAATTTATATAGCAAACAACAGCTGCCTTGGAATGTTTTTTCTTTTCTTCTCTTAACGCTTCCGCTGTTACCATTTCAGCCATTGGACACCCTGCATCAAGTTCCGGCAGGAGCACAGTCTTATCTGGTGACAGTAGTTTTGCGCTTTCTGCCATGAAATGCACTCCGCAGAAAACAATTACATCAAATGAGCTTGATGCACAATATCTGCTTAGAGCAAATGAATCTCCGACTACGTCCGCTATTTCCTGTACCTCGTCCGGCTGATAGTTATGTGCTACTATTACTGCATTTCTTTGCTTCTTAAGTGCAGATATTTTTTCTGTCAGTTCACTTTTCTCCATTATTCTCCCCTAATAATTCTTTTAACTTAGTTTTGCATATGCTCTAACGTATTTAGTAAATGCTTTAACTCAGTTAGCTTGCATACTTTTATACATTTTATTACTGTCTTTTTTCTTTGTAAAGGAAAGAATTACTCTTTTAGTGATTTGACCACCTGCGGGTGTATGACTATATAAGCAGCTGTGTCCAGAGGATTAAGTAACCTAACAGTCACAAAGTGTCAAAAATAAGGTGAGATCTGTTGAAGTGTTAATTTTTAACATATGTTTGTTTGCGCTCCAAGCCGATAGATAACAGTACTGCTACAAGCGACACAAATATGGTCTTTATGATATCCATTTGCAGGGGCACAGATTCATTCAAAAGAAAGACATACTGAGCAAAATTGACCATACCATGCATTAGCATAGCTGACAGGATACTTCGGTTGTTATTGTTGTATACGATAGCGATTAACACAGAAAGCATGACAACAAATACGAAGTAATTTAGAAAGCTTACTGAAAAAAGACTTTCGCCATTTTTGAGCGACAGTGGTATATGCCACGCTGCCCATGCGAACCCGACAATAAGGCTCGCTACTGTTTTCCCCATGTGCTTTTGCAAAGTATCCAGCATAAACCCACGCCATCCGAATTCTTCTCCTAATCCTGCACCAAATGCAAGAAAAAATACTAAGGCGATATTCATCGGTTTTGTTATATTATTTATAAAGGAATCCAGCGAGGGTACTGCACCTCCAAGCAGCTTTTGCGCAATGTATGATAAAAACAATACCATAGGAGTAGTTAGAACTATAAACAGATACCAGCACGGTTGTATCATCTTGAAATTTGTTGTACGTTTTAAAAGACCTTTGTGCAACTTATCCTTGCTTGTCAGTAGGAATAGCAGGCCGGCCATTGAAGGCATACAGGAGCCTATGATCTGTATAGCAGGGTTTATTGTAAAAAACCATATGGTCCAACTGACTCCATATGTCACTACAATATACAGAAGTATTTTTTTATAATCTCCTATTTTTGAGTTAACATTGGTTGTTATTATTTCTGATTCATTTTTCATATATCTGACCCCTGATCAATATTTTGCCTTAATTATACCCCCGTTTGCAGAGCGGAGAAGCATATACAGTATATCATATATCCTATTATTTACATATAGATAAGATTTTTTGTTATGATGCCTGCATTTTCTATTGCTGAATTGGGCGTTTTAATCTATCCATCACCTTTCGAGTATGCGCCGTCTAGTATGCGTATGTCGAGCATGCGCCTGTCGAGCATGCGCTGTCTAGTATGCGTCTGTCAAGCACTCGCCGTCTAGTATGCGCCTGTCAAGCACTCGCCGTCTAGTATGTGCCTGTCAAGCGCTCGCCATCTAGTATGCGCCTGTCAAGCACTCGCCGTCTAGTATGTGCCTGTCAAGCGCTCGCCGTCTAGTATGCGCCTGTCAAGCGCTCGTATGTCTAACACTCGTTAGAGCGGATATGGTCATTTAAAGCTGAAGTATAAATCTTCGTATTTCCCTGGGCAATAGGTACCACGGTGTACAAATTTTCAACTCTTGCGGTCTGCTTTTTCAGTTTTTTCTGGAATTGGACTGTATAATTCATTGCCATCCCTGATTATGTAACGCTAAAACGTGTTAATTATTATATTTAACTCGTATGGTTACGCAAAAGTTGATTTCTTGCACACCCTGCTGTTAGGTGCCCCAAGAGTAAGTGCATACCCTGTGATAAAGTTATTCTGTAGCTATCTATTCTATAGGCTGTATATAGAACAAAGCCCTATGCTATATAGCACAGGGCTTTGATATAAATCCGGCGGAGACCTATTTTCCCGGGTCGTTACCAACCAAGTATCTTGGGCACTGAGAAGCTTAACTGCCGTGTTCGGGATGGGAACGGGTGTGACCTTCTCGTCATTTCCACCAGAAAATATACAGGTGTTTTACACCTTCAAAACTATATAATGTATCGCTTGTTATGAGAGACGATGTTATACTCTTAACGTATAAGACCTAATCGCGCGTTTCGCTCTACCGATTTGCTGAGCAAATCTGTAATGCGAAGCCACACTTTACTATTATTTCTACCTGTTGTTGTTCCTTTCGGACCAACAATAACGCATATTGGTTCTTCGAACCAAAATTGCTTTGGTCAAGCCCTCGACCTATTAGTATCAGTTAGCTCAATGCATTGCTGCACTTACACACCTGACCTATCAACCATGTCTTCTACATGGGGTCTTACCTATTGCTAGTGGGATATCTCATCTTGGGGTTAGTTTCACGCTTAGATGCTTTCAGCGTTTATCTATTCCCGACTTGGCTACCCAGCTGTGCCATTGGTATGACAACTGGTACACCAGAGGTCGGTCCATCCCGGTCCTCTCGTACTAAGGACAGATCCCCTCAAATATCCTGCGCCCGCGACAGATAGGGACCGAACTGTCTCACGACGTTCTGAACCCAGCTCGCGTACCGCTTTAATTGGCGAACAGCCAAACCCTTGGGACC
>CAZBEQ010000026.1:0-50440 GCA_964490975.1 uncultured Oscillospiraceae bacterium
GATTGTATTAATTTGTCAAAGAACATCCAATATTTGTGTGGGAAAGTTGAGTTAATTAATATATAATATGTTATTTATTATATCTTATTTCCAGTATGCTATCAAATAAACCAGCCTCTGTATTTGCATTTTAACTGGTGAGTCCTTCCATTTCCTCAATATTCATAGACAATGCTCACATATGCCGAAATTTCTATTGATCCAGCCTGTATAGGTGTTGCGGCACTTTTTGCTCCATTAGTACTCATGTCATATACAGCATAGTTACTCAACGGATTGTATCCCCCGCCTTCACTTACTGTTATCGGAGCTTTGATCTTAACTCCCAGAGCGTCCGCCATCGTGTTGGCCTTTTTCTTTGCTGCAAGTACGGCATTTTTCAGTGCCTCATTGTAATACTCCTCATAATTGCTGATTCCAAAGCTTATATTGCTGCTCGCATTTACACCACTGTCCGCTGCTGCATCAATAACACTCCCTGTCTTTGTCATATCCCTTACGGTCACACTTACGGTATTACTGACGGAATAGCCTACTATCGTACTTTCACCGGTAATCTTATTGTAATTATACTTGGGACTGATAGAATAATTAACTGTTTTGATATCGTCCTGAGCAATACCCAGAGCTTTTATCGAAGCAATAACCTTATCCATCGATGCAGCGTTTTCTTTCTGTGCCAATTTTGCATCTTTGTTCTCAGTTACTACGCCAAGACTGATCGTGGCATAGTCAGGTGAAGCACTCACCTTTGACTGGCCGGAGACATTGATGGTCTTTTTCTCTGCATTTTCCTCAGCAGCTTGTACCGGCGCATTGGCAAATATACCTATGGCTACGACAAAGAGTGCTGCGGCCGCAAGTAATAGTACCACCATCATTAACTTGTTCTTCGTTGAGAATATCTGTGTCATATCGTACACCTCCAGAAAAATTGTTCGGATCATATGAATTGCAATTCATCTCGTCCGTTATGTTTACTGGATTAGACGAACCTAATATGTAAAAGTTCCCTCGGTTATTGACCCTGCGTGAGTTTATCACGAAGGTGCATATAAATACTCGGAACCTAGTAGTATCAGGTGTTAAGAGTAACCTCAGATGTATAAATATGGATATAATACGGGCAAACAACCTCGATAATCTGCCGGCGATTATGGAAGGGTTTCAAACAATCAAAGAAAATATGGATGCTTATTCAGCTCAAGCGAATCTATTAATGGAACGTTTAACATCTGATTTAAGTAAAAAGCCTTCTTCATCCTCATTATCACGATATTGTCCTGTATTGTACGGACGTCGACCACTTTCCGCAGCGGTCTCCCCATCTGGCCCGTACTTCTCCATCTATAAGCAATTCCACTATTTCGCACATACTGGCGCAACCATTGCACTCAAAGCTTTTTGTTTTATATTCCCGCTTCGTTATACCAAAACCGTTGAATTTGCTTCCTGTATTCTTATCTGCCATTTTTCTCTGCCGTGCATAGAGTGCCGCGCCAAAAGCTCCCATCACGGCATGGTCCTCAGGTATAGTGACCTTCATGCCAAGCGCTCTTTCAAAAGCTACCGCGATTCCCTTATTTGCAGCAACACCGCCCTGAAACATGACTGGCTCGCATATTTCCTTTCCCTTTGCAAGATTACTGAGATAATTCCTTACCAGTGCTTCACACAGGCCGTTTACAATATCTTCATTGCTGTGACCTGACTGCTGTTTATGTATCATGTCCGACTCGGCAAATACGGCACACCTGCCGGCGATCCTGACGGGTGAAGATGATCGGAGCGCCATTTCCCCAAATTCCTCGATAGGAACGCCGAGCCTTGCCGCCTGTCTGTCCAGAAACGATCCTGTCCCTGCTGCGCATACCGTATTCATAGCAAAATCATAGACAACTCCGTTACGTAGTATGATTATCTTTGAATCCTGACCTCCTATCTCAAGTATGGTCTTGACCCCGGGAACCACTGTCTGGGCTGCTATAGCATGAGTTGTAATTTCATTCTTTATAATATCAGCGCCTACTATAACGCCGGCCAGTTCACGTCCGCTGCCTGTCACACCTACACCTGAGATCACAGGATACCCGCATTCCTCCGCAATTTCCTCCAGACCTTCCAGCATTGAATTGATCGGCCTGCCGCTGGTGCGCCTGTATAGTTTTGCGATTATACTCCCATTATGGTCTGTTACTACAAGATTAGTACTTACCGAGCCAACATCAATTCCAAGATAATTGCCATCCGCCTTCGTATTTTTCACTCTCCCTTCTTTTTTCCAACATATCTATAAAAGCTTCGACTCTGGTCAAATAACCTGCTTCACCAGTCATTTCATCTATGATCAGCGTTAACACCGGTATTCCGGTATCATTCTCAACTACAGGCAGAAGACTTTCGGCGACGATCTCCGGCATGCATGAGAACGGGAATATCTGTATCACTCCGTCATAGCCGTTTCGAGCATACATTGCAGTATGTCCTATCGTTTCCTGCGCATGGCCTCCTATCATGGTGCCTAGCCATGGCTTTGCCGCTTTTGCGAATTCCATGTCACGCGGTAGATGCAAGCCCTTTTTAATCATGTGCTCTATTATCCAATTGCTGACTGTTACCTTTCTATCGACTTCAACGCCAAGCCTGCCAAGCCTTTCCTGTATCTCGAAGCTTGCGAAATGCTCTATTCCGGTATATATTTCGCCAACGACTCCAACCTTCAGAGGATGCGCGTCCGGATCAAGCTTTATGGACATCAATTTATTTTCCGTTTCCTTGAGCAGCGCTCCGATACTTTTTGTACCTACCGTAACAAGGGCTTTTTCTCTGAAGTCTCTGTAAACCTTATCGGTGCTGCCGGTTTCCTGTTCACGAGCCCTTGTCCTGAAGGACAGCATCTCAATTTCATCTGTATACTTTGCAATTTTTACCGCTCGTTTCAGTATCAAAGGCAATCTTGCCAAAGCTGCCTTACCTGGCACTATTTTACGTACCCTTCCTATCAGGTCTTTAATATTTGCTCCCTCTAGTGTGATTATTTCCATATCATAGCCAGCATCCTGAAGTATTGCCTTGTGCAGCTGTGAATAGTAGCCAAACCTGCATGGTCCGCAGCCCCCTGCCATCAGGATCGTGTCCGCGCCCATCTCATATGCCTGCAGATAGTTGCCGATGTTTATTTTCAACGGCAGGCATACCATTTCCGGGGCATACCTTGTACCTAGCTCAAGCGCCTTTTTGTTGTTAAAGGGTGGGATTACATAATCTACACCGAGATCATCCAGTATTGATTTGACTATTATATATGTATTACCCAAATGCGGAAATGTAACTTTCATTGCTCCTTCTCCATTGCAGCATATCGACAAATGCCTCGAGTCTTGTATTGAAGCCGGCCTCGCCTGAATGCTCGTCGATTGTCATTGTAATAAATGGTATATTGTACTTTTTTCTTATACTTCTTTCGATAAGATCATTAACAAATGCATCAATACCACAGCCAAAGCTTGTCACGCATATGAAACCATCTATCCCGCCTGTCGCGGCCAGGTGGAGCGCTGCGCCGTAAGCCATTCTGCCATAGTTCCAGAACATCGGCTTGGAAAGCTTTGATGCCTGCGTATTTATGTCTGCTTCGTTGACCATCTCGATGGTCTTTGTCTCCAGCCCATACCTCGCCAGCTTCCCCAACAGATCCATACTGATATACTTGTCATATATATTGTACGGATGCCCGATCACCGCAATTCTCTGTGGACGATCCAAACGGGGACAGTTCTCACGGGGACGGTTCTCACGGGGACGGTTCTCACCTTTTTGACTTTTACATGAGCTGAATGCATTAGTGATAAAAAGGTGAGAACTGTCCCCATAAGCTTTTGCCGTAGTGTGTCTGCTAACGCCTAGTATGGCGCCGATCTCCAAAGCAGCTCTTAAACCGCCCTTATCAGAATTTCTCATATCCACCTCTGTATCGATTATCGGGGGAAGCCCTTTGAGTGTGTGCCTTATCATATCCGGCAGGCCGCCGAATTCGGGACATATATACTCTTTTTTCGAAATGCTTGTGAACCTGGGTATAAGTATATAATCCGCCTTGTCCCTCAGGTTGAGCACATGCCCATAAAAAAGCTTGATTGGCAAACAAGCCTCATCAACACATGCTTTTACACCATCATCAAGTATTTTCTTATTTGTAGGGTCGGAAACTACTATTTGAGCTCCAAGCCCTGTAAAAAAGCTATCCCAAAAGGATATAAATCTATAATAGAACAGGCTTCTGGGTATCCCTATTTTTACACACAAAAGTTCAACACCCCCCAAAACAAAATTTTGCTTATCTCAACCTATTATTCACAGCTAAAATAAGTTTATACACAAAAAAAGCATGTCGACCTTTTTACACAGCAATATTGAGCGAAGGCAGATTGAGATTTGCAGATGAGATATAGTAGCTAAACAGGAGCTCACTACTCGTTTTTTCAATTATAGGACAAATTTACGGGACATGACGAAGAAAAAGCCTTGCTATTTAACTGATTTTATATGAAATAATCCATTTTTTAGGTAAATTTTGTTCTAAAGTTGAAATAACGAGTAGTGCGGTCATAATGATTCAGGCAAAGGAGATTTCACATATGCTTTGAGTTTAGTTGCAGCTGGCAGGCCGCAACCGGGTTATGTCAAAATGTGTTTTATTGCTTACCGCCTATTCTACACAGACAGCAAGCCTTCTCGTTTGTTTAACTCGTTATTTGTCTAACTTTTTGTTGTCACTTCACTAACGCGGGATTTTCTATACACAAAAAATCCGGCATCACTATGACACCGGATCAAAAATCGTTTACTCAATTTTTCAATTATACGCCTATGTGTTATGATCAGGCTTTGCCGTCGCAGCCCAGAACGTTGATGAGCTTGTTCTTTACGAGATCCTTGATCGCCTGTCTTGCAGGTGCAAGGTACTGTCTGGGATCAAAGTGTTCGGGATGCTGTGCGAAGTATTCCCTGATTGTTGCAGTCATAGCAAGTCTAAGGTCGGAATCTATGTTGATCTTACAGACTGCAGATCTTGCTGCCTGTCTGAGCATTTCTTCCGGAACGCCCTTTGCGCCCGGCATATTTCCGCCGTTGTTATTGATCTTCTCTACCAGTTCGGGTATAACAGAGGAAGCTCCATGGAGAACTATCGGGAATCCCGGCAGTCTCTGTGAAACCTTTTCAAGTATGTCAAATCTCAGCTTTGCTTCACCCTTGAATTTGAATGCGCCATGGCTTGTGCCTATAGCTATTGCCAGTGAATCAACGCCAGTTTTTGCGACAAATTCTTCAACCTCTTCGGGTCTTGTATAGGATGAATCCTCATCGGATACTTTTACATCATCCTCAACGCCAGCGAGCCTTCCGAGTTCGCCTTCAACCACTACGCCATGAGCGTGCGCATATTCAACAACCTGCTTTGTCAGCTTAATGTTGTCTTCAAACGAATGGTGTGAACCGTCGATCATAACAGATGTGAAACCACCGTCAATACAGGATTTGCAGAGTTCAAACGTATCACCATGATCCAGATGCAGACAGATCGGCAGTCCTGTTTCAATAATTGCCGCTTCAACCAATTTAGTAAGGTATGTGTGATTGGCATATTTCCTGGCTCCCGATGATACCTGCAGGATCAGCGGTGCTTTAACTTCCTTTGCAGCCTCAGTGATACCCTGTACGATCTCCATGTTGTTTACATTGAAAGCGCCGATAGCATATCCGCCTTCATAAGCTTTTTTGAACATTTCAGTTGTTGTAACCAATGGCATAATAAAACAACTCCTTTTCTTTATATAATTTAATATTGCATAACGATGATATAATATGTATTGTTGTAATACATCAGTTGGATGAGGATGTCGGATTGACAATCTTCATCGTCCTGTTACAAATTTATCATATTAATTCTACCAGATTTCACTCATAAATCAAGTTTATTTTGTCCAAATAACGGTTAATTAACTTTTTTAGGCAGCAAACTCACTCATTTTATATAATAAATACTACAATAAGTCCAAATTTTAATGCTCACCAATGCTAAGCTATGTTAAAATAATGTCCATCTTTATTTGCATTTTGGAACATCTTATGTTATATTTTATTGTGATTTCTATCAGGAGGGATTAATTATGAGCGAACTTAAGGGAGCCGCAATATTCGGCCAATCAGGCGGACCAACCTCGGTTATTAACGCAAGCGCTGCCGGTGTATTTCAGGAAGCATTGAAACAGGGAGCCATCACTGCTGTATATGGCGCAGCACATGGAATCAAGGGTATACTGGACGAAAATTTCTATGATATGAGCAAGGAAGATAAGTATGAACTGGATCTTTTAAAGACAACTCCTTCCTCTGCGCTCGGTTCTGTTCGTTATAAGCTGAAAAGTGCTGACGATGATGATACAGATTACAAAAGGTTGCTGGAAGTTTTCAAAAAGTACAATATCCGGTATTTCTTCTATAATGGCGGTAACGATTCAATGGATACCTGCAACAAGATAAGCAAATTCATGCAGAAGGCTGACTATGAATGCAGGGTCATGGGCGTGCCGAAGACTATTGACAACGATCTCTGGGGAACAGACCACTGCCCCGGCTACGGAAGCGCTGCAAAGTATATTGCAACATCAACTATGGAAGTTTACCACGACGCGAGAGTTTATGACAAAGGAATGATCACTGTTCTTGAAATCATGGGAAGAAACGCAGGATGGCTTACAGCTTCAGCTGCACTGGCTGCAAACGCAGGCTGTGGTCCTGATCTGATCTATCTGCCTGAGATCCCATTCGATATGGACAAATTCATTGCCGACACAATGGAAATCTACAAGAAGAAAAACAACGTTATTATTGCTGTTTCTGAGGGCATCAGGGACAAGGATGGCACATATATTTCCGAATACGGTTCTGACCTTGCAAAGTGCAAGGACGCTTTCGGACATGCACAGCTGGGCGGTCTTGCATCCACCCTTGCAAACATATTAAAGGAAAAGACAGGCGCAAAGGTGCGCGGCATAGAATTCAGCCTGCTGCAAAGGTGCGCATCTCATGTTGGTTCTTTAAACGATGTCAACGAAGCTTATATGGCAGGTCAGATGGCTGTCAGATTTGCAGTTGAAGGAAAGACCGACTACATGGTAGCATTTGAAAGAGCAGCCGGTCCTGAATACAAATGTGGCGTCAAGCTGATCAACCTTACAGACGTAGCAAACACAGAGAAAAAGATACCGCGTGAATGGATAAACGAAGCAGGCAACGGACTCAAGCAGGAGTTCATCGATTATGCTCTGCCTCTGATCCAGGGAGTTTCAACTCCTCCGCTGGAGAATGGTCTGCCAAGGTTTGCCAAGCTTAAGAAAGTCCTGGCAACTAAATAATTGGTAAATAAGCTCTATATTTCTAATAAAAATAAAAAACTTCGCTGAAAATGTTCTCATGTCCAGCGAAGTTTTTTATTTGATATACTCTCTTTCTTGATTTACCGTACTATATCATTTTTCTTTGCCACCGAATAGCCGAAGAAGCCCAGTTCCTTGCCCAATGTCCAGTACTTGCCATGGGAGTAGCAAATAAGATCCGCTTTTTCCAGTACCAGCTTGCCTTTTTCATCAAGCAGTGATTCCTCTGCTTGAACTGCCACGATCTCAGCCACGAACATATCATGGCTTCCCAATTCCAGAACATTTTTTACGACACATTCAAGTGCAACCGGACACTCCTTTATTATAGGCACATCAATCACCGATGCTTTTTCCGGAGTAAGTCCGGTCAACTTAAACTTATCAGTGTCCCTACCTGACTTTACACCGCACAGATCCGTTGCATAAGCCAGCTTCTGGGTCGCCAGATTAACGGCAAACTGTCCCCTTTCCTTGATAAGATTATAGGAATACCTTTCCTTTCTCACAGATATGGATAGCATTGGTGGTTCGGAATTTACCGTTCCAGCCCATCCTACTGTGATTATATTCGGTTTTCCTTCAGCATCTGCACACGTAACCATCACAATCGGTACAGGATTTAGCATTGTTGATGGTTTCCATATTTGTTTTGCCATTTTATTTACCTCCAGGTAATCTTGTTTCTTGTTACAATTCTATAATATATAGTATGATCGACATATTCCACTAACTCTCGAAATTGCTAAGCTTCTATCAAACTTTTATCAAGCCTCGATCTCGCGGTATTTTTTTTCGGCAATGCCGTACAGCACCAGTATTGATAATACACCAAGTATTGCTGCCACAAGTCCTACAGCTGCCAATATGATTGGCACAGACATCTTGAAAGCAAACATAACGCCAACCACAATTCCAAGTATAATCATAACTAGAATAGAAAGAAGCATTCCAATCGCGCTATTCATATTCTGCTTCATAGCTTCTTGCTCGCTGTTCCATATAAGCTTCGGATGGAACACGTCAAGCATAAGGTTTAACGCCACCATCGGCACAGATGCAATCATTCCTGCAATCATCGCCCCAATGACCCATAACACAGGTAGTCCAAGCAAAAAGATCATAATCAGGCCTGTCGTCAGTATCCCGATGACTGATACTATATAACCTACGATAAACTTGGCTTTGACCTGATCCTTCCCCGACACCGGTATCATTTTGGCGACCCAGATAGTCTGACCCTCTCTTGACAGCGCTGTCGATGCTACAGTATTTATACCCGAGGTGAATAGCATTAGCCCTAAGCCGATCAAAACAGCATATGGCAGCACATCAGGATCGTTTAAACCTACCATCATTTCAGCAAATTCGGGCTCACTATTCTGTGCAAAAAGCATTGTGACTACGATGATGGGACCAACTAATGAACCTGCCAGCCCGTTTATCACGTATAAAGGCGTCCTTATCAACAGCTTCCACTCGCGTTTGGCAATCGCGGCGATCGGACTGGCTGCCCGTCCCACCTGCTTGTCTATCTGTACACTTGTAAGGCTTTTTCTCTTTCTGCTTACCTCCTGCCCTGCCAGCAATGCTTTGTAAAACACCAGATTAGATATCCACAGCATAAGCGCAAGCAAAACAATACAAACAGCCAGGTATAATAAAAAGTATCCCCATCCTGCAATACCGGTATCCGCCAGTCCTCTTGTAGCCCATATGCTCGGCGGGAACCTGCTTCCTATCAAATCGGTAAGGCCTGACTGACTTTCAAAGAACTTCTGAATGTCCTGGGGGTTTTCAGGTACGTTCTGAAAAAACATACTGGAACCGACACCTATGATCATGGCAGCCAGACCGCCGACAATCGCAAGCATATCCTTATATCTTCTCAGATTTACTACCCTCATGATAAGTATAATAATAAGCGCTGCTATGGCAAGCGGCATAGCGGGTACCACCGCCATCAATATAAGACTCTTAAGCCAGTATAATACACCCTGCGATGTCCCCACTCCGTAAATAATAATTGGTGGCAGAAGTATTGGCAGCGATGTCAAATATTCATTTACCATGATAACGGCAAACTTGCCCCCGACAACCTCATACGGTTTAAGAGGCAGAGGTACAAGCGTTTCCAGGTCACTTGAAAAATAGAAAGTACCCATGATGTAAAAGAGCCCGAAGAACAATATTACGATCTGCGCAAAAACAAAAGACACTGAAAGTATCATTTCAGGCTGACCGATAATAGTACCGGCAGTAAACATCGTAAGTAAAAGTCCTATATATATCGCTATCAGAGGAAGAAATGAAACCAGTATTACCGTAGCGATCAGCACAGGCTCCCATAATTTTTTCTTTTCTCTTGTAAATCTGTATTTCAGCGCTGATATGCCATAATTGACATTTAGCTGCATTTTGATGAAGGATGCAAATGGTTTCATTTTTCAGTCAGCTCCAGAAAAATATTTTCGAGAGAATCCTTGTTATCGCCCTGTTTTAGCTCATCAATAGTCCCGATCGCTATTAATTTACCTTTGTGTATGATCCCGACGCGATCACATAATTTTTCGGCCACCTCAAGTACATGTGTTGAGAAAAACACCGTATTTCCCTTGTCGCAATGTACTCTCATCTGATTTTTCAGAAGATGTGCTGATTTTGGATCAAGTCCGACCAGCGGTTCATCAAGTATCCAAAGCCTTGGCTCGTGAATAAGGGCACCGGTAAGCGCGATTTTTTGTTTCATTCCGTGGGAGTAGCTTTTTATCAGATCACCTGCTGCATCCTTAAGCTCAAACATCTCCAGATAGTATTCTATTCTTTCCTTGCGCATATCTGCTGAAACCTGGTACACATCCGCCATGAAATTGAGGTATTCCATACCAGAAAGACGATCATAAAGATTCGGATTGTCCGGTACATATCCAAGCTTTTTCTTAGCCTTTAGCGGCTCTTTTGATATATCCGTGCCATCTATCGTTATATTGCCTCCGTCAGGATTCAATAAGCCTACGATCATCTTGATGGTAGTAGTCTTTCCTGCTCCGTTAGGACCAAGAAAGCCGAATATTTCACCTTTGTTGACTTTAAGGTTCAGATTGTCGACTGCCTTTACAGAACCCTTGTTGTAGCTTTTTGATATATTTTTTATATCAATCATAATGACTCCTCCTGAAGTAATATGCTAGCAAGCTTTCTTTATATACTACCATAATTATGAATTTCTTTACAGTATACGATATTATTTACTTGAAGGTCTTGTATATTCCTCAAGAGCGATTATTTTTAGTTGCAGAAACTATATGTTAATTTTTTACATGCCGTTTCTGTGATTAAGAGAAAATGATGTAAATAGATATCCTTACATCGTTTCGAAAGAGTAGAAAATAGATATTGTATATATCGAATTATTCGAGTACCAGATATGAGGAACCGTCGATTCTGATCATTTGTTCACTGTTCAGGTTCTCAGACGTTATCTCATATTTATCAGTTACTATATCTGCCGCCACACCCATATAAGTCTTCAATACATCTCCCAGGCCAATACTGTGCTTAACATTTTTCCCGAGAACCTCCAATATGTCCGGTATTTTTCCGACATTTTTTATAGTCCCTTTTTGTTTGATCAACTCCCTGAGAAAAGTAAGCTGATTCTTCTTCCTGCCGGAATCTCCCACTTCAAAAAATGACCCATCCTCCTTGTACCCCTGCCTGAAGCGTACAAAGCCTTCGGCATTATAGCCATCCAAATGCTGCATTCCCTTTGGGATATGTATGTAGAGCTCCTGTGTCGGATCCTCATAATCCATATTATAAGGGACTTGTATATCAACACCGCCAAGATTATCTACAAGTTCTGTAAAGCCCTTTGTATTTATTTTTACATAATCACTCAATTCTATATTGAATTTTTCTTCGATAACTTCAGCAAGAAAGCTTATGGAACCGGGTTCAAACCTACCTTTGTAGTCAATATTGTTCCCGACATGATGAGCAAAGTTTATTTTAAAAACGCCAGGCGAATGCAGCAGGTGTTCTTTATCCAAAACAGACTTAATATCATCATTGTATTCTATATATGTATCCCTTGGTATCATTATCAGTTTTACCGTTTTATTTTTACTGTCTACACTTGCTATGCCAATCGTATCATACAGATTATTTACCTTGTCCTCACCGATAATGAGTATATTTTTAGAGTCCTCCTCAACAAGCTTTCCTGAGTATGGCTTCCCGACTGTTAATGTCTTTGGTTCCTCAACTGGAGTTACATGATTGTCTGAAGCTTGTTCGAGACCACCGGTCGAAATACTGTCCTCGTTCACTATTACAGTATTGCTTTGATCTATCGGTTCATGTGATGAGTTTTCCTCCGATTGCAGGGGCGTTAATACTCCTGTCTCACATGCAACCATGAGCAGTATTATTCCGACCAGTGTTAGTATTCCAATCCATATAAGTATAGTCCTCTTGCTGTCCATTGGTCATCCCCCACAAAATTTTTCAGTATCATTATGCCTTAATTCATACATTTTTTTGTGTATTTTTTACTCATTATTCGGTTAGCTGTTATCGCATGCTTACTATTATGGTTACACATTCAATAGCATACACGATTATATGCATTATTTTTTACGTATACCTATTATATTATAATGTCATTTTAAGTCATT
The DNA here is from genome assembly GCA_964490975.1 of uncultured Oscillospiraceae bacterium. GTDB lineage: Bacteria > Bacillota > Clostridia > Acetivibrionales > DTU013 > DTU013. The sequence continues at coordinate 12,119 of CAZBEQ010000026.1, forward strand.
TTCAAATATTTACATATTAATAAAAGGTTACACTCCTGCTTATTACGAATTTCTTATCTCCTTTATCAGAATCAGGGCCGCACACAAACATTTTTCAGGACTTCCCACATATATCCTTCATGTGGATCAAAGCAGCTTGACAAAAATGCAAGTAGGGTGCAAAAAGTTTTGAATAATTGAGTGAAAAATAGATTATCGTAAACCTTTTTTGTTTAATAATAATTGAAACTCCAGGTTATGTCGCCTGGATCTGCACCCTACTTGAATTTTTGTCAGCCAGTCCGTTGATTCCTGCACCCTACTTGAATTTTTGTCAGCCAGTCCGTTGATTCCTGCACCCTACTTGAATTTTTGTCAGCCAGTTCGTTGATTTCTGCACCCTACTTGAATTTTTGTCAGCCAGTTCGTTGATTTCTGCACCCTACTTGAATTTTTGTCTAGCCGGCCGGCTCTCCATCTGGCTAACCAGCTGGACCATGCCGGGCGCACCATCAAAAAAGGCTGCAACAGAGTGATCTGCTGCAGCCTTTTATCTTCGTGGCACTTACCCTTGCGGAAAACTACTTGTTTTCCAGGTAATTTATCCTTATGAAATAATTTACCCTCGTGAAATACAATTAATCTTCAGGATAATTTTCCCTTGCCGTATAGTGAGTATGGAGCAACTCGTGAGCCTTGTGGCTTCCGGGATGCTCAAGATACTCTTCATACAGCTTCTTTATAAAAGGATTGTCCTGAGACTTTCTCAACGGCAAGCTCTCGTCCTCTTCGTACAAAGCCTTCGCTCTTTCCGCTCTCAAGTCTATCCAGCTTCTCACCTGTGAAGGCTGGATAGGCTGTCCGCCGCCGGTTACACAGCCGCCAGGGCAAGCCATTATTTCTACGAAGTGATACTGCGCCTCTCCGTTCTTCATCCTGTCCAGCAATTTCTTTGCGTTTCCTGTACCACTTGCTACGGCAGCCTTTACAGTCATACCTGCGACTTCAAGTGTAGCTTCCTTGATACCGTCCACGCCTCTTACCGCCTTAAATTCCACATTCTCTAACGGTTTGCCTTCCAAAAGCTCAACGAGATACCTCAGCGCTGCTTCCGTAACACCGCCGGTTGCACCGAATATAACACCTGCGCCTGTTGCATCTCCCATAGGATCATCAAAATGCCTTTCCGGCAGCTCTGTAAAGTCAATTCCAGCTTCCTTGATCATCCTTGCCAGTTCTCTTGTTGTAAGAACAACATCAACATCCGGATATCCTGTTGCTGCAAGTTCAAGACGTTTTGACTCAAATTTCTTAGCAGTACATGGCATAATCGATACTACAAATATCTTAGACGGATCAATGCCCGCTTTTTCAGCATAATATGATTTCAAGACTGCACCAAACATTTCGTGAGGTGATTTACAGCTTGAAAGGTTATCAAGGAATTCCGGATAATTGTGCTCACAGTATTTTATCCATCCGGGGCTACAGGATGTAATGACTGGAAGTTTTCCACCGTTCTTTATCCTGTTGACCAGCTCAGTTACTTCTTCCATGATCGTAAGGTCAGCTGCAGTATCGGTATCAAATACCTTTTTGAAGCCAAGTCGTCTGAGTGATGCTATCATATTGCTTGTGCATCTGGTACCTATCGGCATACCGAATTCTTCACCAAGGGCAGCCCTTACTGCAGGAGCAGTCTGTACCACAACATGAAGATCCTTGTTTGCAAGAGCCTCCCATACTTTATCCGTTTCATCCTTTTCTCTCAAAGCGCCGACAGGGCATACAGTAATACACTGTCCGCAATTGATACACGGAACATCAGCCAGCGACTTTTCGAACGCAGGGCCTACTGTAGTCTTGAAGCCCCTTTCAGTAATGTCGATAGCAGAGACCTTCTGTATATTTTTACACATATTGACACAACGTCTGCAAAGTACACATTTATTGGGGTCCCTTACTATTGAGGATGAAATATTGTCGATAGGATGCTTGGACATCTCACCTTCAAATCTTATATCCTTAATATTGAGTTCTTTAGCAAGCTTCTGCAATTCGCAGTTTCCGCTTCTCACACATGTAAGGCAATTTCTGTCATGGTTTGAAAGGATGAGCTCAAGCGTCACCTTTCTGGATTCTCTTACTCTCGGAGTCTGTGTGAATATTTCCATTCCTTCCGATACAGGGTAGACACATGAAGCCTGAAGGCTCCTTGCGCCCTTTATTTCCACAACACACATCCTGCACGCGCCAATCTCGTTGATATCCTTCAGATAGCAAAGCGTTGGGATATCTATATTTGCAGACCTGGCAGCCTCGAGGATGGTATAGTCCTTTGGTACCTGAATTTTTCGCGTATCTATCGTGATATTTACCATTTCCATCTCTTTAACACACTCCTTCCCTCATCACGCATTCTTGAATATTGCCTTGAACGGACATTTCGTCATACAGACTCCGCACTTGATACATTTTTCCTGGTCGATCACATACGGAACCTTCTTATCACCGCTGATAGCGCCAACAGGACAGTTTCTTGCGCATATGCCGCAGCTCTTACAGTGGTCTGCCGCGATAACATAGCTCATCATTGACTTACAAACACCTGCCGGACACTTCTTGTCCCTAACATGGGCAATGTATTCATCCCTGAAATATCTCAGCGTGCTGAGTACAGGCTGTGGAGCCGATTGTCCGAGTCCGCAGAGAGCAGATGATGTGATATTCTTTGCAAGCACCTCAAGCTTATCCAAATCTTCCATTTCACCCTTGCCACCTGTGATCCTTTCAAGGATCTCAAGCATCCTCTTTGTACCTATACGGCACGGAGGGCACTTACCACAGGATTCGTCAACCGTGAATTCCAAGAAGAATTTTGCGATGTCGACCATACAGTTGTCTTCGTCCATAACTATGAGACCACCGGAGCCCATCATAGAGCCCAGTTCTTTTAGTGTCTCGTAATCTATCGGAGTATCGATATGGCTTGCAGGAATACAACCGCCGGAAGGTCCGCCCGTCTGGGCTGCCTTAAACTTCTTGCCGTTTGGTATACCACCGCCTATATCATAAATGATCTCTCTCAGAGTCGTACCGATCGGTATTTCGACCAGACCTGTATTGTTTATCTTACCGCCTACTGCAAACACCTTTGTACCCTTGCTCTTTTCGGTTCCTATACTTGCGAACCAATCAGCGCCTTTTGTAAGGATTACAGGAATGTTAGCATATGTCTCAACGTTGTTCAACAGTGTAGGCTTCTGCCAAAGTCCACTTACTGCCGGGAATGGCGGCTTCGGCTTAGGTTCACCCCTGTGCCCTTCGATCGATGTGATCAGAGCTGTCTCCTCTCCGCACACGAAAGCGCCTGCGCCAAGTCTCAGTTCCATATCAAAGCTAAAATCGGTTCCGAAAATATTGTTACCGAGCAGACCATATTCCTTTGCCTGTTTTATTGCTATTTCGAGCCTCTTTACAGCAATAGGGTATTCAGCCCTGACATAAATGTAGCCCTGGTTTGCTCCTATTGCATAACCTGCGATTATCATTGCCTCGATTATGCTATGAGGATCACCTTCCAGGATACTCCTGTCCATGAATGCTCCCGGGTCACCTTCATCCGCATTACAAGCAACATACTTTTGATCATTTTTTGATTTTAACGTCAGCTCCCACTTGAGTCCTGTCGGGAAGCCTGCACCGCCTCTGCCTCTCAGGCCTGACTTCTTGATCTCTGCAATGACATCTTCCGGCTTCATTTCTGTCAGTGCTTTTCCAAGAGCCTTATAACCATCATAAGCTATATATTCGTCAATATTTTCTGGATTTATGACACCGCAGTTTCTCAGCGCTATTCTCACCTGACGTTTAAAGAAGCCAACGTTTTCAAGTGATTTTGATGGATCCTCTGCTTCCTTGTCTCCTGCCATAAGCCTTTTGACAAGTCTGCCCTTCATAAGATGTTCCTCAACGATCTCCTTAACATCTTCAACCTTTACCATCGTGTACATTGCGCCTTCAGGATATACAACAACGATAGGTCCATGGGCACATAGACCAAAACAGCCCGTTATTACTATTTTTACTTCCTTGTCCAGATTATTTTTGTCTAATTGAGCTATAAACTCCTGCCTGATTTTATCAGAATTTGAAGAAGTACATCCTGTGCCTCCACAAATCAGCACATGAGCTCTGTAAAATTCCATTTTGTTCCCTCCCTGTAATCCTGCTGTAAATTATAAGTTACTATTTACTTGCTGCCTCTGCAGCGCCGATTGTAAGATCCTGGCATACTCTGCCGTTTACTATATGTTCTGCAACAACTCTTATTGCTTTCTCCGGATTCATTTTCACATATGTGACCTTTGTACCGTCTGCATCGAATACTTCAACAATGGGTTCTAACCTGCAAACACCTATACAGCCAGTCATAGTGACCGATACATCATTTATCTTTCTCTTGCCCAGTTCATCTACGAATGCATTCATTACCGGCCTGGCTCCAGCTGCTATACCACAGGTTGCCATACCGACAACTACCCGCATACCGTTTTTGTTCTTTCTCATATTTATTTGATCCAGAGTATTGTTTCTTATTGCTTCAAGTTCAGCCAATGACTTCATTCAAAACACCTCCAAAAATTTCTTTTATTCCTTCTTGTATATATTCTTTCAGCCATTTGATTACCGAAAACTCTGATAATGGAACGTCTCCAAGCATCTTTGCTGCTTCCCTGGAACTGAATGCGAACTGTTTATCGCCGCAAAAAAGCTGTAATCTTATATCCACCTTTTGCCATGATGCGGTCATGTCTGTAATAACTCCGGCAAGATCTCCAAGCACAGGCCTGTCGATATGGCTGATCTCATATACTGCGGTCACTATAGTTCCGATACCCTTGTGTGAGGTTATACCAAAGCTTCCTCCTGATCTTTCGCAAGATGCCTTAAGAAGCGGTATTCCAAGTCCAACCCTTCTTGTCGTTCTAGTCGTTGAAAAAGGGTCAGTCACTTTCACAAGAAAATCCTCATCCATTCCGCAGCCGTTATCTTCGATGCTCAAGGTCAGTGTTCCGGCTTCAGAGTCTGCTGTCAGCGACACAATGATCGTATCCGCCTGAGCCGCTGTTGAATTTTGCATGATATCAAGAATGTGCAGCGCGATCTCTCTCAAGGCCGGGATCCCTCCGCTTCATCGGTTGTGCTTTTTCTATAAATCCTTATATTTGTCCAGTATTTTCTCAATATCATCAGCGGTGAGTCTGCCGTACACATCGTCGTTGATCATTATTACCGGAGCAAGACCGCATGCGCCGATGCAACGGCATGCATCCAGAGAGAATTTGCCGTCCTCGGTACATTCACCAACACTTATTCCGAGCTTTTCCTGAAGCTTTTCCAATATGAGATTTGCGCCCTTGACATAGCACGCTGTTCCCATACAAGCACTAATTTTGAATCTGCCCTTGGGCTTGAGAGAAAACTGGGTATAGAAGGTTACTACCCCATATATCTCCGACAGTGGAACGCCAAGACCCTCTGAAATTTGCTTCTGAACGCTCATCGGCAGATAACCGTAAACATCCTGTGCTTCATGAAGCACTGGTATCAGTGCACCCTTAGTATCCTTGTGTTTCTCAATGATTTCCTGCAATTTGCGTGCTTTTTCATCGACGCATCCGCAGCAGCAGTTATTACTGCTCATTTTTCAAGCCCCCCAGTCATATAATTTATTTATCATAAGTTGTTAAGTATTTAACAATATTGAGAACATTATAACAAATATGCCCTACCAATTCAACTATATAATCAGCAATTTTCATTAATAAAGTATGTATACATTATACAATATTCCTAATAACTGAATCAATACTCAATTCTTCTAATTCCAACATACTACATCTTTCCAAAATATCTCCGAGGTTATGTGCATCTGATGATTTAATCAGCCGGTATCTGTCCAGTTCAGGCCTGGATGATCTGAATTCATACCTGTCGCAGCCTTTCGATATCTCCAGATATTTAATTCCAAGTTCCTCCGGTATTAAGCCAAGATTAGATATCATGCTGTATGATGGCCTGTCAACATGGGCTGGTATCACCGCGCCATTTAGTTTTCTTACTATTTCAAATATGTCCTCTGTAGATAGATTAGTTGCCGTGAGCAGCATCCTAGGTTCTTCACCAATTATCTGATCGTTTTCATCCATTATCAGCTGACTGCCGAAAATATCTGGCCGGTTTTTGATATCAGGAAGGGCAAGCTGAACTATCCGATGCAATTCTTCAGCACTGTCCAGATCAGGAAGCAGACATACATGATGTACCTCCTCTACGGACTCAACTTCCATACCAGGTATAAATACCAAACCGGCTTTCTGTGCACATAAAAACAAAGCCCTGAGATTCGCACCTGTGTTGTGATCGGTAACAGCGATAGCGTCAAGTCCTTTAAGAAGAGCCATATTTACAATGTTATTTGGCGTCATATCTTTTTCGGCACACGGTGAGAGGGCCGAATGCATATGCAGATCCACCGCATACTTCATATATTTGTACTCTGCTTTCTATCCAACTCATATCCCATTGTCATGAGCTATGCAGCAAATTTCGTACGCGCCAAGGCTAGTACTTATAATCGGTATCCCCTCTTCTGCAGCCTTTTTGACTGTTGCTTCCTCTGTATCGATACCCTCGGGTATAATGATACATGACAGCTCGGAAATAGCTGCTATTGCAACTATATTCAAATGTGTATGCACCGTTATCCAGGCATCACCTTTTTTCGCATGTGACATGACCCAGCTGAGCAGATCACAGCAATATATACCCTCGACTTGTTTTTTCCCATTACTCACTTCGGCAACAATACTTCCACCAAGTTTTTCGGACAGCTCTGCAACGTTCATTCTCTATAGTCCTCCCATTCATTTCTTTCAATACCGGCTGACTTTACGTTTTATTATATCACTTGCCCGAAACGGGCGGCATGCCATCTTCCAGTTCCTTCATCTGCGAAGCCAGATTCCTGACCTTCTCTCTTAGCTTGAATATACAGTCCGTCTCAACTGCAATACCTCTGACAATATCTTCTGCAAGCGCACGGCAGCTCGGAGCTCCGCACGCACCGCAATCAAGGCCCGGAAGATCTTTGTTTATCGCTTCCAATGCTTCGAGCTTTTTCATTGCCTCTCCAATATCACTGTCAAGCTTCAGAACAGGCTTATATACTATTTCTTCTGTCCACACCATATCCAAATCATATGTTTCGAGCGGAGGCCTGTCACCTTTTGCAGCTTTAGCATCATCAACATGCTTTTTTATTCTCGTCTTTGCTACATAAAGGTTTTCAACAGTCAATGGTCCGCCGAGACAGCCTCCGGTACAAGCTAGAGCTTCAATAAAGTCAACATCCTCGAGCTTGTCGTTCTCCACCTCTTCAAGTATCGAAATAACGTTGTGTATACCATCTACTGCAAGAAATCTGTCTGTTCCAACGGCAAGACCTTCTCCGCCGGAATTGGCCCACCTGATCCCCTCAAAGCCTGCCATTGTGAGTATGTCTTTCTCTCCTACCTTATCCATATTTGCCAGCAGCTTCAGGTAGATATCCTTAATGGAGATGACCCCATCAACGGATGATTTTTTACTTTCATAGGGTGCCTTTACACTTGTGGCCTTTGCTGCACATGGCGAAATAAAAAACACCCCTATATCAGAGGGATCAATACCCATCTTTTCAACGACTTTCTTTTTTACTATTTTAGCTGCCACCTCCATCGGAGAATCCAGCTTGATTAAATTATCTATCAGATTTGGAAACCTTACCTGGATAAGTCTTACAACAGCCGGACATGCAGATGAAATAAGCGGCTTTTTAGCGTTTCCTTCTGAGATCAGCTTTCTGGTAGCATCAGTGACGTATTCTGCAGCCCTTGCCACTTCGTAGACATCATCAAAACCAATTGCTTTAAATGTATTCAATATCCTGTTCCTGCTGTATTTCGGCTTGAATTGCCCATAAATCGTAGGAGCGGGTATTGCGACCTTGTATTTGAATTTCTCAATAATTGACAAGTCATCTGTTATGGCTTTTTTTGCATGATATGGGCAAACCCTTATGCATTCACCGCAGTCGATACATCTTTCATTAATGATACGCGCCTTGCCGTCCCTTACTCTGATGGCTTCTGTAGGACATCTCTTTATGCAGTTGGTACAGCCCCTGCATTTTGCCTCATCAAGTGTTACAGAATGAAAGTAATTTCCCATTAATCCACCTCTTCAGTGTTTGTCGGAAGGCCCCGAAATTTGTTGGCACACATAAAGCTGACAAGCTGTGTTCAAGTATTGGCAAACATGACCGTTATTTCAACAGTCGTACCCTTGCCTACTTCTGTTGAGATATCGAGCTTATCTGCATACCGTTTGATATTAGGGAGTCCCATGCCTGCGCCAAAACCCATTTCTCTGACCTCATCAGAAGCCGTAGACCAGCCCTCCTGCATTGCGAGCTCCAGATCAGGTATACCGGGGCCTTTATCTTCTATACGGATAATAATTTTACCACTGTCAATGACAATATCTGCAGCTCCACCTTTACCATGGATCACAGCGTTTATTTCCGCCTCATACATGGATACGGCTGCTTTTTTTACTTTAACCGGATCGATTCCCAGCTGGACCAGCACCTTTTTGACATTGCTCGAAGCTTCGCCTGCAAAGGTAAGGTCATTTGCCGGGATAATATAATGAAGTTTCATCAAGCTGTTTCCCAATCACCAAACACCCTTTCCCGTTATTCCTGCGCTGTATAGCTTACCACAGGCTATAAACATTGGTTCACATGTCTTAAGGATTGAAATTCCCTTCTCCTCTGCCAGATCCAGAATATTCTGCCCGGGGTTCTTGCCCCTTACGAATACGACTGCCTTGATATCCATCATTTCTGCAGTTCTTATAACCTGTGGCGTGACAAGCCCTGTCAGCAGCAAAACATTTTCCTTTACATATGCCATAACATCGCTCATCAGGTCTGACCCGCAAGCTGACTGTATCTCCATATCAGTCTGGTCGCCTGCTATAATTTCTGCTTCAAGTATTGTTGCTATTTCACTTAATTTCATATAGTTGCCCTTTCATATAAAAAGTTCTGCTTGTATTCTAATTGTCCCGGCATAAAAAAGGTTCAGGAATACCTCTTGCAAAAGGTGTGTCATTGCCAGGTATTCAAAAGGGGACATACCTTCTCTTTTCAGGAATACCTCTTGCAAAAGGTGTGTCATTGCCAGGTATTCAAAAGGGGACATACCTTCTCTTTTCAGGAATACCTCTTGCAAAAGGTGTGTCCCCTTACATTATAACAAAAAAACACATTCGCTCAATAGAAACAAATGTGTTTTTATATTAATAATTGCTATTAACTAACTATTATACAGTGAATCACAATTTAGACGAGCTGACACTATCCTTTGAAGAACCTGCCTCTACTGCAGTTTCAAGCACTTCCTGTGGAACTGTTACCTCAAACTCACCGTTATACTCGCTGAAGACCATCGTAAATACCATATCAGTCGTGGTTGTCTGACTACCTTCCTTTCCTTCTGCCGATACATTCATTATAAGACTTTTCAGAAGGTAAGTATTCTTGTCAAGTACCATCTTTAGTTCACAATTATTCAATTCAGCTGTATTCTTATCAGTTCCCGATGTGTTGCCTTGCTGAGAAAGTGCATCTTCGTACAATTCTGTCAAATAAACATCTCCACTGAGTACTATTTCATCCTTATTACTGCTTTCTGTCTCAACAAGTCCCGCGCATAACGTATCCTGAGCCTTTATTGAATTTGCACCTGGCTGTTTTTTGAACATCTCTTCATATTCTTTTTCAGAATAAATTTTCTTTTCCCACTTTCCGTTGTCGATATTGTAGCTGTATTCTGTATTGTCAGAAAAATATGTTCCGGTGCTTATTTCCATTCCAAACATATTTAGCAATATTTCCATATACATCTTTTTATTAGCCTGGTCAACAGCTGCATTTGTTTTCATATCTAATTTAAACTTCATTGTGCCGGTCGCGGCTGTTGCGCTAATATCCATATCCATTTTATATCTTTGAGCATTTGCAGTCGCCTCATTTGATTTGTCAAGCAACTGTTTTATATTCTCAAACTTAGCTAAATCGCAAATAAGAACTGTGCGTGACGAACCAGACCATACAACTTTTTTGCCCAAAGCCTCAGCTACGAATCTGAGCGGTATGTACGTCGAATTTTTGTATATCACCGGTGCCACATTGAGCGTAAGCGGCTTTTCATTGACATAAGCTGTATTTTTCCCAATATAAAGCACTATTGTTGTATCCCCCATTTTTGTGGTAACACTTTTATCAGCTTTGTTAAAAATTATATGTTCGTCGTCATTGGACACGCCTAGATTCACGAGCATCTCTCTAAGAGGAAGCAGATTACTTCCATTTATAGATATTGGCATATTTTTGTAAGTAGTAAGAGAACCATCCATTACGATCTTGATATCCGGAACCTCATTTACTGATTGTATTTCAGCTCCGAATGAATTCCCCGTCATCGCAAACAGCATGACCAAAGCTAGTATTGAAGCCAGTAATTTTTTCATCGGGTATCTCCTCTTTTTTAATTATTCAAGGCAAGCATACCATATATGTAAGTTTAAGTCAAACACGGGGTCAGGCTTGAATAATTCCCTTATTTCTTAAGCCATACTTGGAAATAAGGGAATTATTCAAGCCTGACCCCGTTACTATTCGATGAATATACCTCTTTTTTTATAATGTGTGTGCAGCAGTTCATGTGATCTATTACCAAGCGGCACGCCTAGGAATTCCTCATATAATCTGCCTATGTCACGATTTTCGTGGGACTTTCGCAATTCCTTGCCCTCATCCTCCCTATATATTGCTTTAAGCCGTTTTTCCCTGATGGCGTCATCCACCGGTCTTGGCTGCCCGCCTCCGCTTATACAGCCGCCCGGGCATCCCATGATCTCGATGAAATGATACTGTGATGTGCCGGCAGCCACCTCCTCCATAAGCCTCGCAGCACCATTCAGTCCGCTTGTAACTGCTATCTTCACTGTCACACCCTCTAGATGCTTGTATTTGGACAGCGTCTTCTCTATTGTTATTTCAGCTGTCTTTATCCTCTCAAGGCCCATGATCGGTTTTACATGAAGATTATCAAACGGCAGTTCATGTCCTGTTACAAGCTCATAAACGGTTCTCAATGCCGCTTCCATTACTCCGCCTGTCGTTCCGAATATGTCTGCAGCACCTGAGGACAAGCCAAGCGGACTGTCGAATAAGCGTTCCTCCAGATTGTTAAAATCGATACCGGCTTCCTTTATCATACGGGCCAATTCCCTCGTGGTCAGCACTGCGTCAACATTACGAAGGCCGTCATTTTCCATTTCCGGTCTGGTGATCTCATACTTCTTGGCTGTGCACGGCATCACCGAGACAACATATATATCTCTTGGATCTATGCCTGTTTTCCTTGCATAGTAGGACTTTATTAGTGCACCCATCATCATATGCGGCGATTTGCAGCTTGATAGGTGATCAAGCTCTTCAGGCCATGTATGCTCCACATATTTTATCCATCCGGGGCTGCAGCTTGTGATCATCGGTAACACTGCCTTTCCCGCCTCTGCTGTCTTTCCCGTCTTTCCCGTCTTTCCCGCCTCTCCGCCTCCCAATGCAGCTTCAAGCCTCCCGAGCAATTCGTTTCCTTCTTCGATTATTGTCAGATCAGCAGCAAAATTGGTGTCGAATATGTCATCAAAGCCCAGTTCCCTTAGTGCCGCAGCCATCTTCCCGGTGACCAGCGTGCCTGCCTCATACCCAAACTCCTCTCCAAGAGCTGCACGTACTGCCGGAGCAGTCTGGACAACTACCCTCTTTCCCTTATCAAACAATGCATCCCATACGGCCTTTGTTGAATCCTTCTCTTGTAGTGCCCCAACAGGACATACCATCGTGCACTGTCCGCAGTACGTGCAATTGACCGTATTGAGCGCAAGACCGGCAGCTGGTCCGATTATTGTCTTAAACCCTCTGTTTTGCACATTGAGTACGCCTACTCCCTGTATTTCATTACATACGGTAACACACCGCCTGCATAGGATGCATTTCGACAAATCTCTTACAATGGATGGCGATCCGTCATCTACATATTTCTTTGACCGTTCACCCTCAAACCTTTGGTCATCGACACCTATCATTTCACCAAGCTTCTGAAATTCACAATTCTGGTTTCTGGCACAGCTGAGGCATTCCTTTGGATGATCGGATAGCATAAGCTCATAAAGCATTTTTCTTGTCTTCCTCACCTTACTGGTATTAGTACGGACTACCATACCCTCCTGTACAGGTACGATGCAGGAAGCCTGCAACGTTTTTGCACCCTCGACTTCAACAACACATATCCTGCATGAGCCGGCCTGGTGAACTCCTTTCAGATAACAAAGGCTCGGTATATTGATGTTATTCCTTCTGGCTGCTTCCATAATGGTTTCATTCTCAAAAGCAGTCACTTTTTTATCATTTATCACAAGATTGATCATATCAGCACCTCCTGTCGCATCTCAGACATCTCATAGCTTCTGCTATAGCATTGAGCTTGTGGAAGCCTACCGCAACTTCGTCGAAATTATGACAGCGTTCCTTGGGCGGCAGGTATTTCATAGGAAATCTTTCATGCTCTACGATCTCTTTCTCGTCAACGGCCTTTGGTATCTCAATGTCCTCGCCGGTATTGAGCTCACCTTTTCCGCCCAGATACCTGTCTATCGCTTTGGCAGCAGACTTGCCATCGGCTATAGCCCTGATAACAGTGTCCGAGCCGCGGGCTACATCTCCTCCGGCGAACACACCCTTCATTTTTGTCATCAAGGTATCACGGTCGGTTACAAACGTGCCCCACTGTGTGACTTCAACCTCGTCTTTATTAATGAACGGAAGGTCAGAATATTGGCTTACTGCCGGAATGACATAATCAACTTTCATAGTGAATTCGGTACCGGCAGCAGGTCTGGGCTTTCTTCTTCCGCTTGAGTCAAACTCTCCCGGCTCCATTCGCACACATTCTATTTCCCTCACCTTGTCGCTGCCATTAAATTTTACAGGAGCTACCAGAGGTATTACGCTGACGCCCTCCTCAATGGCATCTCTTATCTCCCTTGCATCTGCAGGCATGTCATCCGCAAGGCGTCTGTACAGCACAGTCACCTCTTCTGCTCCGAGCCTCAAGGCGGTCCTTGCAGCATCTATAGCGGTGTTGCCCCCGCCTATCACAGCGACTTTCCCACCTATTTTTACTTCCTTGCCAAGGTTGACATCTCTCAGGAAATCCAGTCCATGATATACACCCTTCAGATCTTCGCCGGGAATGTTGATCTTGTTTGAAAACTGTGTACCGGTTGCAATGTACAGTGCGTCATGCTTGTTATTTAGCTGGTAGAATGTGATGTCTGAACCGACCTCAGTATTCAGGTGGATATTGACGCCTACCTGTTCGATTTGCTTTATCTCATGCTGCAGTACATACGACGGCAGTCTGTACTCCGGTATACCGAAGGCAAGAATACCTCCCGCTACCGGTTGTGACTCATACACGTCCACATCATAACCCAGCCTTGCAAGATAGTACCCGCAGGTAAGTCCCGAAGGCCCTGCCCCAATGATCCCGACACTTTTGCCCTTCTTTGGAAAGACAAGATCCATATACGGTTCTTCGTTCTTCAATATATAATCAGCCACATATCTTTTAAGGTCTGCTATTGCAACCGGCTCATCCAACTGGCCTCTCCTGCATTTGCTTTCACACTCATGTGTACATACCCTTCCGCACACAGCCGGGAAAGGGTTTTCCTTCCTGATAAGGTTATATGCGTCCCTCAGTCTTCCCGCAGCAACCAGCGCAACATAGCCGGGTACGTTAACTCCTGCAGGGCATGCATTCTGACAGGGTGAAATGAACATATCTGCACATACTCCCGCTCTGCAGTATTTATATCTGATATGCTCTTCATATTCCTTCCTGAAATTTTTTATCATACTAAGAACAGGTTTAGGAGCAGTCTGACCAAGACCACACACGGCAGTCTCCATAATCATTGTCCCAAGTTCCTCCAGTCTTTCTATGTCGCCTTCCTCGCCCTTACCTTTTGTTATCCTTTCCAGTATCTCAAGCATCCTCTTTGTACCGAGCCTGCATGGAACACATTTACCACAGGATTCCTCCTGTATGAACTCCATGAAATACCTGGCCATATCGACCATGCAGGTGTCCTCATCCATTGTGATAAGGCCTCCTGAGCCCATAATTGCGCCTAGCCTGGTGAGAGAATCATAATCCATCGGTGTGTTGAGGTATTCGCTTTTGATGCAACCGCCCGAAGGTCCGCCAGTCTGAGCTGCTTTAAATTCCCTGTTCTTTCTGACACCTCCGCCGATATTGAAAATGATATCGCCAAGAGTAGTGCCCATAGGTACCTCTACTATGCCGGTATTGTTTATATTGCCGGCAAGAGCGAATACTTTGGTACCCTTGCTTTTCTCCGTTCCTATTCCTGAAAACCATTCACTGCCCTTCAATATGATCGGTGCAATATTTGCATACGTTTCAACATTGCAGATAATAGTCGGTTTGCCGAACAAGCCCCTCTGGAATGGGAAAGGCGGCTTCTGTCTGGGTTCTCCCCTCTGGCCTTCAATGGAAGCCATAAGCGCCGTCTCTTCACCGCATACAAATGCTCCGGCTCCAATTCTGATCTCCAGATCAAAGTCAAAGCCCTTGCCGAGTATGTTCTGTCCCAGCAGTCCGGCCTCCCTTGCCTTCCTGATAGCCATCTCCAGTCTTTCTACAGCCAGGGGATATTCAGCCCTTACATACACATAACCCTTTCGTGCACCTATAACATAACCGCCGATCATCATTCCTTCTATAATGCTGTGAGGATCGCCCTCAAGTATGCTCCTGTCCATGAATGCTCCGGGATCACCCTCATCTGCGTTACATACCAGATATTTAACCTGGTCCTGTGCCTTCATTCCGGATTCAAGCTTGACACCAGTAGGAAAGCCCGCGCCGCCTCTGCCTCTGAGTCCCGATTTTTTTATTTCGTCTGCAACCAGCTGAGGCGTTGCTTCCTCAAGCACTTTAGCAATGGCCATATACCCGTCATGAGCGATGTAATCCTCCAATGATCGGTAGTCAATTGTTCCGCAGTTTCTTAATGCTATCTTGGTCTGGTATCTGAAAAAATCAATATCATCAATGAAAGGTATGTTTTTATTTGTTTTATTATCAAAATATGTTTTCTCGGTCAGTATCCTTCCATGTAGCAGATGAGACTCAACTATCGCTGGTATGTCCTGAGGCGTAAGCTTGACATATAATACACTGCTTCTGTTTGAAAGGTGAGAACTGTCCCCACCGGAATCACCGCCAATCACCATCACCGGTCCGAGGTCGCAAGTACCGATACATCCGGTCTCGGCCAAATCTACGCTGCCGGCCAGTCCCTTTTCCTCCAGACAGGCCACTAAAGCATCCCTGATAGCATGGCAGCCGGAGGATATACAGCCTGCCCCCGAACAAACCTGTATCCTGTATTTTTTTTCGTCCTGCTTTTTTAAGTACTCATCTTTTATCTTAAGAAGGTCACTGTGGCTTTTAATCTGCAATTTCGGACTCTGCATGCTATACCTCCCTTCAATATTGCTCTATTATGCTGCGCAGCTTATCAGGATTCACCTGCTTGTAAACCATGTCATTTATAGTTAATGCAGGCGCCAGTCCGCATGCTCCGATACATCTCATCACCTCCAGGGTAAATTTCCCATCTGCAGTGGTTCCGCCAACTTCAACACCCAGTATCTCCCTCAGCTTCTCAATTATCTTCTTTCCGCCACGCACATAGCATGCAGTCCCAAGGCAGACCCGTATAGTATTTTCACCTCTTGGCACAGTAGTGAAAAAGGAATAAAACGAAATGACACCGCTGACCTCGGAAAGTGGTTTTCCGAGTCTTTGCGCAATAAACTGCTGGAGCTTGAGCGGAAGGCAGCCGTATATACCCTGGGCCATGTGGAGAATCTGGATAAGGCTTCCTTCCCGCCCCCTGTACTCTTCGATCACTTCTGCTATCCTGTCGTACTTCTCCTGTTCGGTTTCATTGCTACACGCACAAGTTTTTGACTGATCGCTCATAAGAACCTCCTTTAAGCACAATATAACAGGTGCCGGATAGTTGGATTCACCTATTTAGTTTTGAAAGATTGAGTATTTTTTAACAATCATTTGCGTCATTAGCCACTGTTGGATAACTGTCGACTGAGTGTCGGTCAAAGAAGCAGATCATCTGTGCGATCCAATAATCTTTGTCTTGAAGTGATAATATTGTTAATTTTTTAACTGTATCGATATGAATACATTGTAACATTTTATGTAAAAATTTTCAATCATGAAAATATAAAAAAGGCAGCAATCCTTATCAGACTGCCACCTCTTTCCAGCTTAAGTTTTATCCCATTATTGCTTCAACTTTGTGGACCTTTCCGTCACCGAATATCGGCAATACGTTTCCATCGCATTCCTTTCCGTCAACGGTAAGCTTCTTGATGCCCTTGCTTACATGCTGCGGATTGGTGATATTTATTTCGTAGACTGCATCCCTGAAGCTTCTCGAGATACTGAAGCCATCCCAGCCCTTCGGTATGCACGGATCTATTGCAAGACCGTTGTAATCCGGCTTGATACCAAGAATAAACTGTGATATGGCAACGAAATTCCATGCAGCCGTACCGGTAAGCCATGAGTTTTTCGCCTCGCCATGCCTCTTAGCATCTTTACCTGCGATCATTTGTGAATAAACATACGGCTCCATCCTGTGAAGGTCGCTTATGTCTTCCCTGTACGCGGGAGCTATCGTAGAATAGCATTCAAACGCCTTGTCTCCTCTGCCCAGAACTGTCTCTGCACACATGATCCACGGATTGTTGTGACAGAATATGCCGGCATTCTCCTTGTATCCCGGCGGGTAGGACGAAATCTCGCCCAATTCGACATGATATCTGGTATAAGCAGGATTCAGCAGCACCAAACCATGCTTCGTTCCAAGGTATTTCCAAGCTGAATCCAGCGCTTTTTCCACAGCTCCGCTTTCCATTCCGATAGCAGCCATGGAGCAGAAGCCCTGTGATTCGATGAATATCTTTCCTTCCTCGTTCTCCTTGCTGCCTACCTTGTTACCAAAGTCGTCATAAGCACGCAGGAACCATTCTCCATCAAAGCCGTGTTTCATGACGGTTTCCTTCATTTTTTCTATAAGTCCCTCGGCTGTCTTTGCTTCATCCTTCAGGCCGATATTCTCACATATTTTTACAAACTCTTTGCCTATGAATACGAACATCCCAGCAATCAGAACAGATTCTGCAACTTTACCATCCTTGCTGGTAGTAGTCTGGTATGACTCATCCGGCTCTGTAGAGAAGCAGTTCAGATTCAGGCAGTCATTCCAGTCGGCACGACCGATAAGCGGGAGGCCATGAGGTCCAAGGTTGTTGACTACATGATAGAAGGACCTGCTCAGATGATCGAACATATTTGCTGCCTTTGACGGATCATTATCGTACGGCACCATTTCATCAAGAATACTGAAATCACCTGTCTCCTTGATATATGCAGCTGTTGCAGCTATAAGCCACAGCGGATCGTCATTGAAATTCCCGCCTATTTCGTTATTGCCCTTCTTTGTCAGCGGCTGGTACTGATGATATGCCCCTCCGTCTTCAAGCTGTGTTGCTGCCAGATCCAAAAGTCTTTCCTTAGCTCTGTTCGGTATCTGATGCACAAAGCCCAGGATATCCTGATTGGAATCCCTGAAGCCCATACCGCGACCTATACCGGATTCAAAATAGGAGGCGCTTCTTGACATGTTGAATGTGACCATGCATTGATATTGGTTCCATATGTTGACCATACGGTTGAGCTTTTCATCTCCGCTTTTGACAGAGTATTTTGACAGCAAAACGTCCCAGTTTTCTTTCAATTCTGCCAGTGCATCCTCAACCTGCTGTACTGTTGCAAACTTTTCGATCATGGCCTTTGCATTTTTCTTATTAACAATACCCGGTGCTTCCCATTTGTCTTTAACATCATTTTCTACGTATCCGAGCACAAATACGATTTCCTTTTTCTCACCAGCCTGAAGTGTAATATCAAAACCATGTGAGGCAATTGGTGACCAGCCATCTGTCAGCGTATTCATGGATTTGCCTTCAATGACAGCCTTTGGCGCATCAAAGCCATTGTATCTTCCAACAAATTCATATCTGTCAGTATCAAAACCGGTCACATCGGTATTGGACGAATAGAATGCGTAATGATTACGTCTTTCTCTATACTCTGTTTTATGATAGATAGTATTGTTTTCGAATTCCACCTCGCCGGTGCTGAAATTTCTCTGGAAATTTGTCATGTCATCATTAGCGTTCCAAAGACACCATTCAATAAATGAAAACAGCTTTATATTCTTTGCTTTACCGCTCTTATTGACTATGCTGACCTTATGGACCTCGCCGTTGAAATTCTGCGGAACAAAAAGCAGAACTTCCGCGCCGATTCCGTTGCGTTCGCCGTATATCCTGGTGTATCCCAAGCCGTGCCTGCATTCATACTTGTCCAGCGTCTTTCTGACAGGAGCCCAACCGGGAGCCCAGAAATCGCCGTCTTCATCACGGATATAAAAGTACCTGCCTCCATCGTCCACAGGTACGTTGTTATACCTATATCTGGTAAGGCGTCTCAGTCTTGCATCCTTATAAAAGCAATAGCCGCCTGCAGTATTGGAAATAAGGGAGAAGAACTCCTGATTGCCTGAGTAGTTGATCCACGGGCTGGGCGTTTCAGGCGTTGTGATCACATATTCCCTGTTACTGTCATCAAAATAACCGTATTTCATATGTACCTCCAATATTTTATCAAATATGCCTTTTCTTAACCAATTTTGCCAAAAAACCAGTATGTTTTACTAAGTAACTACGATAATAATATATCATTTACTAACATCGTTTAGCAATATTACATTTAATAAAATTAACGGGTGCCTGTATACAGACACCCGTGTAATTGATCATCCAGCCCTGAATATGATAGCTCCGTCTTCCACATCCACCGTAATACTTTCACCGGGCTTTATTTTTCCTATAAAAAACTGTTCAGTCAGTTCATCTTCTATATACTTTTGGATAGTCCTTCTCAAAGGTCTGGCTCCATATTTCGGATCGTAACCCTTTTCGAGTATGAACTCGCGGGCCGCATCAGCAAAGCTGACGTTTATGCCCTTCTGGATGGCTTCGGATTTCACTTCGGCGAACATCAGGTCGATTATTTGCTTGAGTTCATCCTTGCTCAGCTCGGTAAATACGATTATTTCGTCAAGCCTGTTAAGGAATTCAGGTCTGAAGGTTTCCTTCAGCACATCCCTTACCCTGCTTTCCAAAGCCTTATATCCGTCGCTGGCAAATCCGAGGCCATTGGCTTTAAGTGTCGTTCCAGCATTTGATGTCATAATGATAATTGTGTTTTCAAAATTCACGACTCTGCCGTGGCTGTCCGTCAAGCGCCCATCTTCAAGTATCTGCAGCAGCATGTTGAAGACATCCGGATGCGCTTTTTCGATCTCGTCCATCAATATGACCGAGAAGGGTTTTCTCCTGATCTTTTCGGTTAGCTGGCCCCCATCGTCATAGCCTACATAACCCGGAGGTGAGCCGATCAGCTTGGAAACCGTATGCTTTTCCATATATTCTGACATATCCAGTCTTATCAGTGCCTCTTCAGTTTCAAAGAGCTCAACTGCAAGTGCTCTGACCAATTCTGTTTTGCCAACGCCTGTAGGTCCCACAAACACAAAAGATGCAGGCTTTTTCTTTTTTCTGAAACCAGCCCTGTTCCTTCTGATGGCTTTAGAAACGCTGGCTACAGCTGCATGTTGGCCTATAACCCTCTTATGGAGCCTTTCTTCCAGGTTCATCAGCTTTTCAGCTTCTATCTCAGTCAGCTTCTGCACCGGTATTTTCGTCCAGGATTCTATCACATATGCTACATCTTCAACAGTGAGGATATCTTCCTTGTTCTTATCCTCAAAATCCTTTATCTGCTGCAAAAGCTTACATTCCGAAACCTTGAGGTCTGCCGCCTTTTGATAATCCTCTATGGAGTCGGCTGAGACCGCGTTTTCCTTTTCTTCCTGTACCTTTTTCAATTCATCCTTCAATGCTTCCAGCTCAACAAGGCCCGTGTTTTTCAAGTTCACCCTTGAACCGGCTTCATCTATTACATCTATTGCCTTATCAGGCAGGAACCTGTCTGTGATATATCTCTCAGACAACCTTACCGCAGTCTCGATGACCTCGTCGGATATTTTGACCCTGTGATATTTCTCATAGTAGTCTCTTATACCCTTTAATATTTCTATAGTATCCTCTACCGAAGGTTCATCGACCAATACGGGCTGGAACCTTCTCTCCAGTGCAGAGTCCTTCTCTATATGCTTTCTGTATTCATTGAGGGTAGTGGCCCCGATTATCTGTATCTCGCCCTTTGAAAGTGCAGGTTTTAGTATATTTGCGGCATTCATTGCACCCTCGGCTTCTCCGGCTCCCATGATATTGTGCAGTTCATCAATTATCAGGATGACATTTCCAAGCGCTTTGGCTTCTTCGATAATGCCTTTCATCCGGCTCTCAAACTGTCCTCTGAACTGGGTCCCCGCGACTATCCCTGTCATATCCAGCAGGTATATCTCAGCATTATATAGCTTTGCCGGCACCTGGCGCTTTGCTATCCTCACTGCCAGTCCTTCGGCTATTGCCGTTTTACCTACTCCGGGCTCACCGATAAGTACCGGATTATTTTTTGTCCTTCTGTTTAATATCTGTACGACACGGTCTATTTCCCTGTGCCTGCCTATTACACGGTCGATCCTGTCGTCCTTTGCCATATCTGTCAGATTAGTTCCATACATATCCAGAAATTTCTTCTTCTTTAAATTCTTCTTTTCCTGCGTCTTTGTACGGGTCCCGCTCTTGTTTTCCTTTTCGTCCGTCGGGTCCTTGGAATCATTATTTTCTCCGGCATCCTCATTTTTGGGGAACGCTCGGTTCAAAAAGCTAAAAAACGGATTAGGTTTATTGCTGTTGTTGTTCTCAATAGGCATGGCAGTACTGTTTCCGATATCCGGATCCATATTATCAAACAAACTGCTCATCTGCTTGTTAAGGTTATCAATATCCTCTTCGGTCATCCCGGTTTGTTCTATCAATTGGTTGACAGGCTGAATACCCTGCTTTTTCGCGCAGGATAAACAAAGCCCTTCCTGAGTCTGTTTGCCATCCGTAATTTTTGTTATGAAAACCACCGCATAGTTTTCCTTGCAAATCGAGCACATGGTCACAGTCGATCAACTCCTTCCTCTGCAGTTCAAGTTACATAAATATTTCTATTGTGTTGTTACTATATAATACGCACTTAATTGCCTATTTGTCTATTATCAGTATATGTTAGACTATCTGGCTGTCAAAACAAAAATAACCTATCTAAATAGTATAACACAATACCCCTGTACGGTCTACTTTAGAGTATAACCTTTTCACTTCCATTTTGTAACCTATTTTCCATCTATGGAATATATTTATATTAGCAATGGCAAAAGCTAATCATGATTGCGCAAGAACATGAGGAGGTGTATTTTAGTGGCAGACAGAGGAGGTATTCTCGGCGATTTCTTTAACGATGATTGCGCCATTTTGTTCTTTATTCTTGTTTTCCTGCTTTTGTTCGTAAGCCCTCGCGGCTACGGATTTGCAGACCCTAAATAACGAGGCAAAAGATGTCCGCCACTATCTGGCCCTTTTCACACGCTAATGAAAAGGCCTTGGTGGCAGGTACCGATTTGCCTTTCAGGCGGCGAGCATATCTCCCGCCTCGTTGTAACGCGAAGAGGTAAGAAAAATTTCCTACACACGAAAATTTTTCTTTGAACGATGCGTTATAAGCTGGAGATATACACCTGAACTATGACCCGCTTGTAGAGAAATCGAGTCTCCATGCTATATATCATGAATAGAAGCTCGGATTATCGAGCTTTTATTCATGATTTTGCATAAGTAGGTCATTTTGACGTGACAGCATGGTTTTCAGGAACATTCCGGTGTATGAGCTTTCGTTCTCCGCAACTTCCTCCGGTGTTCCGCTCGCGATCACCATACCGCCTTTGTTCCCTCCATCGGGGCCCAAATCTATTATATAGTCAGCTGTTTTTATCACATCAAGATTATGTTCTATAACAACCACAGAATTCCCAGCATCTACCAGGCGATGCAGTATATCGACCAATCGGTGCACATCTGCCACATGCAATCCTGTCGTAGGTTCGTCAAGTATATATAGCGTCCTTCCTGTGGCTTTTCTGGACAACTCGGTGGCAAGCTTTATCCTTTGAGCCTCACCTCCGGACAATGTGGTCGAAGACTGGCCCAGTTTGATATAGCCAAGGCCTACATCATAAAGTGTTTCTATTTTCCTTTGAATACGGGGTATGTTTTTGAAATATTCCAATGCATCTTCGACAGTCATGTCTAGTACATCAGCAATGTTCTTCCCCTTGAATTTGACCTCCAAAGTTTCTCGATTATAGCGTTTTCCCTTGCAAACCTCGCAAGGCACATAAACATCAGGC
Source organism: uncultured Oscillospiraceae bacterium (assembly GCA_964490975.1). Taxonomy (GTDB): domain Bacteria; phylum Bacillota; class Clostridia; order Acetivibrionales; family DTU013; genus DTU013. The sequence goes on from CAZBEQ010000026.1 coordinate 34,886, forward strand.
AGAAAATGCATCTCGATTTTGTTGATCCCGTCACCTGAGCATGCTTCGCAACGACCGCCCTTGATATTGAAGCTGAACCTTCCCGATTTGTAGCCTCTCATCTTCGCTTCTGAAACCTCTGCAAACACTTCCCTTATAAGGTCAAAAACACCGGTGTATGTCGCAGGGTTTGATCTTGGTGTCCGTCCGATAGGCGATTGGTCAATGTCTATGACCTTGTCAAGATACTCGATGCCCAATATATGATCATGGTCTCCCGCCCTGGTTCTGGCATTGTTAAGTTCAGCAGCCAGCTTCTTGTAAAGGATCTCATTTATAAGCGAACTCTTTCCCGAGCCGGATACTCCGGTAATTGCAGTAAATACACCCAACGGTATTGAAACATCTATGTTCTTCAGATTATTCTCCCGTGCTCCGGTTATCTTGATCCACTTACCATTGGGCTTTCTTCTTTTTTCGGGGATCTCTATCCTCTTTTTCCCGCTAAGGTATAACCCTGTCAACGACTGGTCACATTTCTTTATGTCTTCTACGGTTCCTTCAGCTATTACGTAGCCGCCGTGGATACCGGGCCCCGGTCCCATATCGACGATATGATCGGCTGCATACATGGTGTCCTCATCATGCTCGACAACGATCAGTGTATTACCAATATCCCTGAGTCTCTTCAACGTTTTGATAAGCCTTTCGTTATCTCGCTGATGAAGGCCTATACTGGGTTCATCGAGAATATATAAAACTCCCATCAGGCCTGAACCTATCTGGGTGGCAAGCCTTATTCGCTGAGCTTCTCCGCCTGACAGCGTAAAGGATGATCTTGAAAGCGTAAGGTAATCCAAGCCAACATCGACAAGAAAACCTATCCTGGCCTTTATTTCTTTTAATATCTGATTTGAAATCATCTTCTCCCTGTTGGAAAGCTCAAGTTTGTTGAAAAATTTATTGATTTCCTCAACAGGCATACTTGTCAGATTATATATGCTGATCCCACCCACAGTAACAGCAAGGCTCTCCTTTTTCAGCCTTGCACCGTTACAATCCGGACAAGGGTTGTTGCTCATAAACTCCTCGTAATACTGCCTCATGCCATCGGACTGAGTTTCCTTGTATCGGCGCTCCATACTATTGATGACGCCCTCAAATACTGTGGTGAAGGAGCCGCTTCCATAGTCTTTTTCATAGTCTATTTTTATTTTCTCACCCTTTGTACCATAAAGGATAATGTCAACTATACGCTCCGGCAGCTTGTTCACGGGAGTAGAGGTTTTGAAGCCATAATGCTTTGCAAGTGCATTTAGATACATTCTGGAGTAACTGTCGCCATTCTCAAAGTTCCAGCCACCCACTTTAATAGCGCCCTCCTCCAGTGATTTGCTCCTGTCCGGCAGTATCAGATCGGGGTCCATTTTTAGCAATGTTCCCAGACCACTGCATGTCTGGCATGCTCCAAACGGATTGTTGAAGGAAAACATTCTCGGCGTAAGCTCTTCGATACTGACTCCACAATCACTGCATGCAAAATTCTGGCTGAAAAGCAGCTCCTGGCCGTCAATGACATCAACCACCAGTATGCCCCCGCTCAGATGCAGTACTGTTTCGATCGAGTCGCTGAGTCTTTTTCCAATGTCAGGCCTGACTATAAGCCTGTCAACAACTATCTCTATAGTATGCTTCTTGTTCTTGTCCAAAGAGAATTCTTCATTTATTTCACGAACTTCTCCATCTATACGTACCCTGACATAGCCGTTTTTCCGAGCATCCTCTATCAGCTTTTGATATTCGCCTTTTCTGCCCCTGACGACAGGCGCCAGCAGTTGTATCCTTGTGCCCTCGGGAAGAGCCATGACAGCATCCACCATCTGGTCGACAGTTTGCTGCGCTATTTCCTTTCCGCATATATGGCAATGCGGTATGCCTATCGTAGAATAGAGCAGCCTCAGGTAATCATATATCTCAGTAACCGTGCCTACTGTGGATCTCGGGTTTTTGCTGGTCGTCTTCTGATCTATAGATATAGCCGGAGATAACCCGTCTATCAAATCTACGTCGGGTTTCTCCATCTGTCCGAGGAATTGTCTGGCGTATGCAGAAAGAGATTCTATATATCTTCTCTGACCTTCGGCATATATGGTGTCAAACGCAAGTGAAGATTTGCCCGAGCCGCTCAGACCGGTTATTACGACAAGTTTTTCTCGTGGTATCGAAATATCAATATTTTTTAAATTGTGCTCCCTGGCACCCTTTATAGATATAGTGTTTTTTTCCATGACCGCACCTTTTCTTTTATAACTGTTACTTTTAAACTGTTACTTTTATGATCCATTACTCATTTATACGTTCAACCCAATATGTTATCAAATGAGTCATCACACATCAATGGAAATATTGATGAATAAAATGGAATCACTGTTTCTCAAATATTATATCCAATATGACGAGAAAATGCAAACACTTGTTCGATTTATTTAAAATTTTCTTATTCGCTGCACGGACCTGGATTTGTATTTGTAAAGGAAGCGATGGCAGTATAAGATTCCCAGAAGGGATATAGTAGCTAAACTGGAGCGGACTACTCGATTTTGCAATTATAGGACGAAGCTGAGGGGCATTACGAAGAAAAAGCCTTATTTATACATGAAATAAGCCATTTTTTAATGAAATTCTGTTCTAAAGCTGAAATAGTGAGTAGTGCGGTATCATTATAATTCAGACAAAGGAGGTACCACATATACTTGGATTTTAGTTGCAGTTGGCAGGCCGCAACCAGGTTATATCAAAAGGAGTTTTATTATTTACCGCTAAAAGCTCTACTGAGCCCTGCGTTTAACACGTTGTTTTCGCATACAAAAAAACTGGAGGTATCATCCCCCAGTTTTAGGTGTTACGTTTTTCACACTTTTCATTCATGCCTTATTTAGTTTATCCTGCAGCTCTCTTAGCCTGTCCCTGAGAGCAGCCGCTCTTTCAAACTGAAGCTCTCTGGCCGCTTCCTTCATTTCCTTTTCTATCTTGTTCATAAGCTGTTGCAGAGCATCCTCGTCCATCTTTTCTATATCCTGTGTAAACGAATACTTCGTATCGGCTTCGGCAATCTTAATAGTTTCAAATGTATCTCTGACACTCTTCTGGATAGTCATCGGAGTAATGCCGTGTTCAAGGTTGTAATCCATCTGGATCTTCCTTCTTCTGTTTGTTTCACTTATCGCTTTTTGCATGGAGTCTGTAATAGTGTCCGCATACATGATGACGGTTCCTTCAACGTTCCTGGCAGCTCTGCCGATTGTCTGTATCAGCGATGTTTCCGAACGCAGGAAGCCCTCCTTGTCAGCATCAAGTATCGCAACAAGTGTTACTTCAGGAAGGTCAAGCCCCTCTCTCAGAAGGTTGATTCCAACCAGTATATCAAATGTACCAAGCCTTAGGTTTCTTATAAGTTCTATCCTGTCAAGTGTTTCAACATCAGAGTGCAGATACTCTACCTTGAAATCCAGATCCTTTAAATAGGTTGTCAGATCCTCAGCCATTTTCTTGGTCAACGTAGTAACAAGCACTCTCTGCTGCTTTTCGACACGTTTTGAAATCTCTCCTATCAAATCATCGATCTGACCCTTTACAGGTCTCACAAGCACCTCTGGATCAACCAATCCGGTCGGCCTGATTATCTGCTCTGCAGTCTGTTGTGAGTGACGTTTCTCATATTTTCCGGGTGTTGCACTCACATATATGGCCTGTTTGACCTTATTTTCGAACTCCTCGAACCGCAATGGCCTGTTGTCATATGCAGATGGCAGTCTGAAGCCGTATTCAACAAGCGATTCCTTTCTGGAGCGATCGCCGTTGTACATGCTGCCGACCTGTGAAATGGAGACATGCGACTCATCGATTATGACAAGCAAATCCTCCGGGAAATAATCCAGCAGCGTATAAGGTGCGCTTCCCGGCGCCCTGCCGCTTATGTGCCTCGAATAATTTTCTATACCCTGGCAAAAGCCAATTTCCTGGAGCATTTCAAGATCATACCTGGTTCTTTGTTCAAGTCTCTGCGCTTCCAGCAGTTTATCCTGTTCCCTCAGCTCCTTTAGTCTATCCTCAAGCTCCTGCTCTATTGTTGCTATAGATCTGAGCATTTTAGGTCTCGTCGTTGCATAATGATTTGCCGGAAATATAGCTGCATGTGACCTCACTCCAAGGATTTCTCCGGTCAGATAATTTACTACAGATAATCTCTCGATCTCATCACCAAAGAACTCAATTCTCAGGACCTGTTCCGATGAATCAGGCGGAAATACTTCAAGTACATCTCCCCTTACCCTGAATCTTCCTCTCCTGAAGTCTATTTCATTTCTTTCGTACTGTATGTCCACGAGCTTTCTGATAACTTCATCCCTGTCTTTTTTCATTCCAGGTCTCAGTGATATCATCAGCTCAGTATAATCTTCAGGGTCTCCCAAACCGTAGATGCAGGATACGCTGGCGACAATTATGACGTCCCTTCTCTCAAACAGGGCGGCGGTTGCAGAATGCCTGAGTTGATCTATCTCATCGTTTATGGATGAATCCTTTTCTATATAGGTATCAGTGGATGCAATATATGCCTCTGGCTGATAGTAATCATAATAACTGACAAAGTACTCTACCGCGTTATTGGGGAAGAATTCCTTGAACTCACTGCAAAGCTGTGCAGCGAGCGTCTTGTTATGTGCCATGACCAGGGTTGGCCTCTGAACTCTCTCTATAACATTTGCCATGGTAAATGTCTTGCCTGACCCGGTAACACCAAGCAAGGTCTGGTGCCTGTAGCCCCTGTTCAGGCCCTTCACCAGCATATCCACAGCTTCCGGCTGGTCGCCGCACATTTTGTAATCAGATACTATTTTAAACTCCGCCATACTAACTCCTTTCGGGGATCTTTGGGGACGCTTCTCACCTTTTTTTCTTCACAATGGTTCCGTTCATTCTAAATAAGCTCCTTGATATCACTGATCCCACATTTCTCTATACTTCCCTTATTCCACATTCCTTCATAATTAAACTTGCTAAAACCTTTCAGGTATCTTCTATCTTTACTGACCTTTTTCTGTACCTCATCGGGTAGCAGCTACAAATATTCTTCAAGATAAGACTGATAATACTACCAAACAAATTCAAATTCTTTCTCATTGCATCTGTGATTTTGCAACAAACGTGAGAACCGTCCCCATTATAACACAAATGCAGTACAATTCAAACAAGTGTTCGCAAAATTATGATACTCTTTAGCTAAACTTACCTTAATTATACTTAACCTGACTTATGTTTATTTTTTATTGACATACCCTTTTATATGATGTGATAATAATATGAAATAAATGATTTTTTGGAGGATTGACAAATGAAAGTTGCAAAATTCGGCGGAACTTCCCTTGCTTCTGCCAATCAGATAAAGAAAGTATGTTCAATCGTAACTTCAGATCCCGAACGCAGGATTGTTGTAGTTTCAGCACCCGGCAAACGAAGCAAGGATGATGTCAAAGTTACTGACATGCTGATCGCCTGTGCTAAAGCAGGCCTCGAAAAAGAAAATGCTGATACGGAACTGCAGGCGCTCGTAACAAGATTTGCAGAAATCGCATCTGAGCTTGGTTTATCTGATGATATAGTTAAATTAATTGCTGATGATCTTAAAGCACGTGTTAACAGCGACAAAACTAATAAAGAAAAATACCTGGACAACCTCAAGGCAGCCGGAGAAGATAACAGCGCCAAGCTTGTAGCTGCCTATTTATGCAGTATTGGCAAAGATGCGCGTTATGTGAACCCAAAGGATGCTGGGCTCCTGTTAAGCGATGAATTTGGGAATGCACAGGTTCTGCCACAATCCTATGATAATTTGAAGTCGCTGTCAGATTATGCCGGCATCACTATATTCCCCGGCTTTTTTGGATATTCGACAAATGGTGAGGTTGTTACACTTCCAAGAGGCGGCTCTGATATCACAGGTTCCATACTTGCCGCTGCTGTAAACGCCGACCTTTATGAAAATTTTACGGATGTCGATAATGTTTATTCTGCAAATCCAAACCTTATAGAGTCTCCAAGGCCTATTCACGAAGTGACATATAGAGAAATGCGCGAGCTTTCTTACGCAGGCTTCAGTGTGTTCCATGAAGAAGCACTGGTTCCTGTATTTCAAAAGGGTATTCCCGTAAGAGTTAAAAACACCAACAACCCTACAGCGCCGGGAACTACTATCGTCAAAGATCGTCAAAATATAATAGAACCCGTCGTTGGTATAGCAGGAGATACTGGATTTTGCTTTATATATCTCAGCAAATATCTTATGAACCGCGAGATAGGCTTTGGGCGTAAACTGCTGCAAATACTTGAGGAAGAACACATTCCATTTGAGCATATGCCATCAGGTATCGACAATATAACGATAATCCTAAAACAGAACCATCTTGATGAAGTCAAGGAGCAGAGGATAACCGACCGCATCAAAAGTGAGCTCGCAGTAGATGACATCTCTGTTCAAAGAAATCTTGCACTGATTATGATAGTTGGAGAAGGAATGCGAAATACAGTAGGGATAACCGCTAGAGCCTCGGGAGCGCTATCAAGGGAAAGTATAAATCTTGATATGATAAGCCAGGGTCCCTCCGAAGTCAGCATGATTTTTGGCATTAAGGAAAGTGAAAGAGACAGGGCCATTAAAGCACTGTATAATGAATTTTTTAAATAAACTTTCTCATATTGTATAATATAGAAAAGAACAAAAAAACAGGCGAAGCTGACAAAGTCAGTCTAATGCCTGTTTTTTAGTATAATTTTAGCATATTACTGACTATTCTACTTATTTCCTGCATTCTCCTTACTTTCACTTTTTGTTAGTTTATTTGCCCAATTAATTATCCTATCCTTAAAAATCAACCCAAAAGCAAATAAAGCTACAGCAATAAATGACACCACTGCTACGACTCCATAATTGCCCTTCTGCGTATTATGTCCAATATAAGAAGACCCCAATAACGCAGGAAGCCTTCCAATTGTAATGATAATAAAGAACTTGATAGGTTTTACGGGGGTTAATCCTGCGATATATGTCAGAATATCTTTGGGAATGCCGGGTATAAGAAACAGTATGAACATTGCAGCTTCAGATTTATTGCTGTTCATCATGAAGCTGAATTTCTCAAGCTGATTTTGAGACACAAAAAGCTTTACTACTGGATATCCAATAAGCCTTGCTATCGTAAACACCAAAACAGATCCAAATACAATGCCTGTAAGTGAGTATAATGTACCTGGCAATGTGCCATAAACATACCCTCCGGCAATTTGGACAAATTCTCCGGGTATTGCGGCAACTACAACCTGCAGCACCTGAAAACCTATGAATATAAGTACTCCGCTCCATCCAAAGGAATTGAGCAATTCTCTAAGTTCCTCAGGCTTACTGGCAAGTTGAGTTATTTGGGGCCCAAATCTTACCCCAAGGTAGGTTAGCAGACCCACAAATGCTAATATTATTATAGTATAGAAAACAAGCTTTCGTCTCTTACTATTCTCCAAACGTCTACCTCTGAATTTTGTTTGCTTACACATCAAGCTCTATTTAGTGCATTTTTTGTCATATTACACTCTTTTATCTTCATGCGCAATTTTTATCTCTTTACGCATAGCATGTATTCCCTTATGCAGTATGTGTTTCTTGCGCAGCATGCGTTTTCTTATGAAGTATGTGTTTGCTTATACATAACATGCGTTTTCTTATGAAGTATGTGTTTCTCTACGCACATTATGTGCTATTTCGCATTATTCGCCAAGGTCAAGCGATATTTGTTTATTCTCCCCATCCTCTTCCCTGAAATAGCAACCCACTGCAGGTATGCTGCGCGTTCTGTAATAATCGGGGTTTTTTATGCCTGACTCCTGGATTGTCTTCACGAAGCACATCCTGCTCCCCTTCTTCTCCTTCAACACCTGTACCCCTTGTGAATCACGGGTTGTTTTTGAGTTGATACTGCCGGTATTAAAAATGAGCACTTTGTTTATACTGCTGTAAGCTACAAGCTCGGTATCCTCAGGAAGATATCTGATATCAATAATGGGCGAAAAATCTGAATATGCATTTGCCAGCTTCTTTCTGTTTGTTTTGGTAGCATAGCTCTCCAAATCTATCTTTGCACACTTTCCATTTTCAAATGAAAACAGCATCCAACCAGAATAATTGTCCGTTGCTGTCAAATAAATTATCTTTTCCCCACTTTCCAATTGCAAGAGGTTTGTAAGGTATTCACCCAGCGAACTAGCTTTACAGTCAGGTATATCATATATCCTGAGCTTGTAAACCGTCTGTTTATTCGAAAAAAGGAGCAGCTCGGCTTTATTATGTGTCTCTATTTCAAGAGTAATACTGTCATCCTCCTTGAGCTTATGTTCAGGATTAGCCCTCAATGAAACAAGCGGGATTTTCTTGATATAATTCTGCTCTGTCAGGAATAGTTTCAGGTTGTAATCCTCAATCATATGCTCCTGTGTTATTTCCTCAACATGGGTTTCCAGAATAATGTCGGTTTTTCTAGGCTGTCCGTGTTTTTTTGCTACCTCACCCAGTTGTTTAACAATTATTTTTTTTATCCTTTTTTCGCTATTTAACACATCCTTGAGATCAGCAATTTCATTCTGTAAGGAATCAACTTCTCCCACCTTATCTAAAATATATTCACGATTGAGGTTCCTGAGTTTGATCTCAGCTATGAATTCAGCCTGAATACGATCAATATCAAAGCCCTCCATAAGGTTAGGAACTACCAGTGAATCATTCTCGGTGTTCCTTATTATTGCAATAGCCTTGTCTATATCAAGAAGTATCTTTCGCAAGCCGAGCAGAAGGTGCAGCTTTTCTTCCTTTTTCATAATATCAAACGCAGTCTGCCGCTTAATACAACCCACTCTGAAGCTGACCCATTCCTTTAGTATTGATCTGATTCCCAAAACCTTTGGACTGCCCGAAATCAATATATTGAAATTGCAGCTGAAAGTATCCTGCAGTGTTGTCAATTTATAGAGTTTATTCATCATGGAGTCAGGATCAGCACTTTTTTTGATATCTATAGCAATATTCAGTCCATCCAGATCAGTTTCATCGCGCACATCGACAATATCTTTTATTTTCCCGTTTTTTACAATTTCTATCACTCCGTCGATGATAGCTTCAGCTGAAGTTGTATAGGGTATTTCAAATATTTCGATACAGCTGTTTTTCTTGTCATATTTATATTTTGCCCTTACCTTAAAGCTCCCGCGTCCTGTTTCAAATATTTCCCGCATTTCCTGCTCACTAAAAATTATAGAGGCACCTGTCGAAAAATCAGGAGCTTTTATATACTGTAGTAAATCGACATTTTCGTCGTTTATATATGCTATTGTCGCATCACATATCTCTTTGAGATTGAAGCTGCATAGATTGCTTGCCATACCAACTGCAATACCCTGGTTTGCATTGACGAGAACGCTTGGGAAGGAGGCCGGCAGTAGTGTAGGTTCCTTTAGCGACCCATCATAATTATCTACAAAATCTACAGTATTCTTATCAATATCCCTAAAAATTTCTTCACAAATTTTTTCAAGCTTGGCTTCAGTATAACGAGGAGCCGCAAATCTCATATCTCTGGAATACTGCTTCCCCATATTACCCTTTGAATCGACATATGCGTGGAGCAGGGCTCCGTTTCCTCTTGTCAGTCGGACCATCGTTTCATAGATAGCCATATCGCCATGAGGGTTCAGCTTCATCGTCTGGCCTACAATATTTGCCGACTTAGTTCTGCTACCGGTCAGAAGGCCCATTTTGTACATGGTATAAAGCAATTTTCTATGGGATGGTTTGAAACCATCGATTTCCGGAATCGCACGTGAAACAATAACGCTCATAGCATATGGCATAAAGTTTTGCTCAAGTGTATCCGGTATTTTCTGTAACACTAAATTCTTATCCGACATAATACCTCCGGGACGCTTCTCACTTTTTTATCTTTCATTTACATACATGTCATTTACAAAATAATATACGTTTTAGTTAATCAATACTCATTTATATCATTAATCGGAAAATACACATTCGAAATTGCAATAAACCTATTGCCAACTAAAATGGTAAGTTATATTTATTAGCCATATTTAAGGAGAATTATCTAAACAAGTTACTAATAGCATAAAGGTGAGAACCGTCCCCCTTATTAGTCCCCCCTATTAGTCCCCCTATTAGCTGACATCGATCATTTCCATATAGCGCATACCGTTTTCCTCGATAAAGCTTTTCCTGCCCTTCAGGTTATCACCCAGCAACAGATCAAACATCTGCTCGGTTTTTTCGATATCATCCGGCATAATTTTTATCAGCCTTCTTGTTTCCGGGTTCATAGTAGTCTGCCACATCATCTCAGGTTCATTTTCGCCAAGTCCTTTTGAGCGCTGTATTGTATATTTGTTTTCATTAAGCTTTGACAGTATTTGCGCTTTTTCTTTTTCTGTATATGCAAAATAAGTCTTACCTTTACATGATATCTCGAACAGAGGTGACTCTGCAATAAACACCTTCCCCTCCTGTATCAGCGTAGGAACAAGTCTGTATAGCATCGCAAGTATCTCTGTTCTGATATGGAAGCCATCCACATCGGCATCAGTACATATTACTATTTTGGCCCATCTGAAGTTATTTAAATCGAAGGTATTGAGCTCCTTGTTGTGCTTGGACTTAATTTCCACGCCACACCCTAATACCTTTAGCAGATCAACTATGATTTCACTCCTAAAAATGCTATCGTATTCAGCTTTAAGGCAATTTAATATTTTACCTCTAACAGGCATTATAGCTTGGAAGTCCGCATCTCTCCCCATTTTACAGGAACCAAGCGCAGAATCACCTTCAACGATGTAAAGTTCTCTCCTGTCTATATCTTTAGTCCTGCAATCGACGAACTTTTTAACCCTGTTAGCTAAATCAATAGTACCGCCGAGCTTTTTCTTGATATTGATCCTTGTCCTCTCGGCTGTCTCACGGCTTCGCTTGTTAACTAGTATTTGCTCGATTATTTTTTCACTTTCGATCTTATTCTCGATAAGATATATTTCAAGCTGCTGTCGTATAAAGTCAGTCATTGCTTCTTGTATGAATTTATTTGTTATAGACTTTTTCGTCTGATTCTCATAACTGGTAACTGTCGAAAATGAGTTTGTAACAAGTATAAGGCTATCCTGTATGTCGGGAAATGTAATTTTCGCTTCATCCTTGTTGTATTTACCTCTACTTCTAATGCATTTATCTAGTTCGTTCACAAATGCCGCTTTAACTGCCCTGTCAGGCGAACCTCCATGCTCAAGGAAGCTGGAATTATGGTAATATTCCAATAAATTAACTTCGTTGTTGAAGCAAAAAGCGACTTGCATCTTAACCCTGTATTCCGGTTTATCCTCCCTATCCCGTCCTTTTGCCGAGGATTCGTAGAACTGTATGCCTGTAAAACCTTTTTCGCCACTTATTTCACTTATATAATCAACTATCCCGTTTTTATACAAAAATTTGTGTACTTCACCAGAAGCTTCATCTTCCAGGATAAACTCCAGCCCTGCATTAACGACCGCCTGCTTTTTAAGCGTATTTATAAAATATTCAAGAGGTATATCAGTATCAGTAAATACCTCCAGATCCGGCTTCCATCTCTGGATCGTTCCTGTGCTTTCATATTTACACTTTTCTTTTATGAGGCCGCCGATATTTTCACCTTTTTCAAATCGCAGATCGAATCTGTAGCCATCCCTGTACACAGTAACATCCATATATTCTGAGCTGTATTGTGTGGCGCAGCTTCCAAGGCCGTTTAGCCCAAGACTGAATTCATAGTTTTCACCGGAATTATTTTTATACTTACCGCCCGCATATAATTCACAGAAAACCAACTCCCAGTTGTAGCGGTCTTCCTTTGGGTTGAAATCTACAGGGATGCCTCTGCCATAGTCTCTTACTGTAATAGAACGATCACTGTGGCGAATTACCTCGATTTTATCACCGTAGCCCTCACGCGCCTCGTCAATAGAGTTGGAGAGGATCTCAAAAAAGGAATGCTGGCACCCTTCGATACCATCGGAACCGAATATAACGCCAGGTCTTAAACGTACTCTGTCCGCACCTTTCAGGGATGAAATACTTTCGTTTCCGTAGACCTCAGGTTTCTTTCCTTTTGTCATTTGTGACCATCCTCCGGATATTTTTAATCATTCTCTTCAGTAATAATTATTCAATAAACATTTTTTAAAGTCAAGCTTTCGGGGACGCTTCTCACCTTTTTTACATTTAAACTACAAAATCGTGGTACAAAGAACAACATGTATCAATTGGCAAGCAAGATTTATATTGCCAGCATTTTTCACTTGTGTTCTTCAAATCATATGTCCGAGGTGATAAAATGAAAAAGAGAGCATTATTGATTTTTATGTTTGTTATGCTTTTTTCCACATCAGTTTTTGCACAGTCGACATATACTGTCCAGAGCGGCGACTCCATGTGGAAAATAGCAGTAAAGTATCAAGTTGGCATAAGTGAAATCATCGCGGCAAATCCGCAAATCAAGAACCCAAGCATGATTTATCCCGGTCAAAAATTAACAATTCCGACTGTAACAACCAGTTCTCAGGAAAACGAGGTTGCCAGACTTGTTAATGTGGAGAGGGCAAAAGCCGGTCTACCGGCATTGAAGTTCAACTGGCAGCTTAGCAGAGTTGCTCGATACAAATCAGCTGACATGGCAAACAAAGGCTATTTTTCACACAATTCGCCAACATACGGCACGCCTTTCCAAATGATGGAGAATTTTGGTCTGCGTTTTTCAGCTGCCGGCGAAAACATTGCCTATGGTCAGCGGACACCAGCTGAGGTCATGAATGCCTGGATGAATTCTCCCGGCCATAGGAACAATATTATGAGCCGCTCCTTTACAGAGATAGGCGTTGGTCTGGCAAAAAATAAAAACGGTGTGTGCTACTGGACACAGCAATTCATGAAACCAATGTAATAAGCGCTTTTCCTGAGATTCTACCATAATGATTTAACAGACTGTATAGCTGATAATAGCTACAGTCTGTTTGCTATTTTATCACTTTTCTATTCATTCTTACTTTAATTATTTTTGATATAAATCTAAAAACAGCCGTAACGAGTAATATGCCAAATGCTATTGCGCCTGCACCGCTTGCTGTTTCAATCATTTTTCCAATGGCACTAGTAAGTTGATTTTTCATCAGATGCTGTACCATTTCATATGTTGCAATACCTGGTACGAGCGGTAAAATCCCCGGGATGGAAAAAACAGTTGATGGTGATTTCAACACCCTTGCTGCGATCTCACTATAAAGCCCAACTACAATAGCGCCAATAAAAATAGAAAAAATCGAATATCCCGTTAGATTTAGAAGTAAAAAAAATGTAGAATAACCGACCATACCGGAAAAACCCGCAAATATTAATTTACGTCCTTTGATATTAAATGTCATACCTGAAGTAAAACTGCCAATGAATGCAAAAATGTATCTCATAGGCTATCCCTCCTAGTTTTAACCAAATGACAATGCAATACCAACACCGGCTGCAAGTACTGTAACAAGAAGCACCGCTTCCCCCAGCCTTGTTAGACTGGCAACAATATCGCCATAAAGAGCATCCTTTATCCCATTCGTTATTGACACGCCCGGCAAATACAGTATTATGGAACCAATTATTATCTTATACTCATTTAAAAATGGGAAAAACCTAAACGCAGAGATACTCAGAAATCCAGAAAGAAGTCCTACTATGAAATTTTCGAGGAATTGAAAAAATCCTCTCCTTGTCAATATTTCCTTGAGAATATACGCTATAGTTCCGATTAACAAAGCAACAATCCCATCAAATATGATCCCATCAAAAATCAATGTGAATGAAAATGATCCCAAAGCGGTAGCCACCAATCTGGCGACAAAACTATACTGCTTACCGTCATTTATTTCAGTCAGTTTATCCAATACTGCTTTAAAAGTAGGATGAACTGTCTGCAATTCACGTGAAAGACTGTTTACAAGATCAATGCGGTTAAGATCCACATTCCTTATGCGAATACGTTTAAACGCGGTATTTACACTACCATCCTCATTTTCAATTGATATAAAAATACCAGTTGGCAATACAAAGCTCTCACACCGTAAATTATAGCTATTACTTATTCTAACAATAGTTTCTTCAATACGGTAAATTTCGGCTCCGCTTGTCAGCATTATTTCTCCAGCCTTCAATGCAATATTCATTAAATCTGTTGACTGCAGAAAACTTACACCTCCCGGGGACGCTTCTCACATTGTTACACATCTGAACAGACATTTTATGTTCATTCTTAACATGACCTGATTTAATCCCATTTACTCCATGGAATGATTTTTTATTTTAGTAAATATTTCCTGATATTTGCGAACGCGTGTTCTTTTTGATATGATTATAAAAAAGAGGAGGGTTAATCAATGCCAAGAAAAGCCCGTGAAAAAAACATATATGCAATCTATCATATAATGTCTCGTAGCATATCTGAATTAATGCTTTTTGTCGATAATTCAGACAAAGACTACTATCTCAAATTACTTAAAAAATATTTGAAAATGTACGGATGCAGTTTGTATGCTTATTGCCTAATGAGCAATCATGTTCACTTACATCTTGATACAAAAGGTTTCGATATTTCTAAATTCATGCATAGCATTAATACTGCCTATGTACAATATTATAATAAAAAATATAATCGCCATGGGCACCTTTTTCAAGATCGCTTTATTAGTAAAATACTATATAATGATGCTTACAATATGGCTGTATCTGCTTATATTCACAACAATCCAAAAGATATGGCAGATTACTCCGGGCATGAAGAAAAATATGAGTATTCATCATACGGCATATATCTTGGTTCTATGCCTGATCGATATGACATTATCGATAAAAGCTTTATAATTGGGTTGTTTAATATCTTTGATCAAAATAGATTTGCTAAACATTATCACGATTTTGTTAAGTCTCCAAAAGACTTATCTGATAATAATGAGTTTAGTTATATTCCACCAAAATCAGAGGAGTATGAGTATAAAAGTGGAAGGCTAGTACTTATCAGAGAATTTGTTGCGGCCAATATCATCGCTTTTATTTCAGAAAGCATGAAAACTCTTCAGCAAACAAGTCTTAGTCTTAAATCACTAAGAAAATTAGTTAATTACAGAGCGCTTGTCGCTTATGCATTAAGGGTACTATGTAACCTCAGTTATAAAAGCATATGCAAGTATTTATTGAACATAACAGTAACAAGTTGCTCTAGATTATGCTACAAGGGTTATGAACTAGTTTGCAGCAATAATTGTTATTTACAGATTTTTAATGAACTAACCGCGAATACAATGTAGTAAGAGAGTCATTATAAGCAACTAAGCTAATAGCATGAGACAATTGTTCACGGTGACCGCATGAAGCAAAATAATTCCAATTAGCAACATAACCGGTTTGAT
>CAZBEQ010000027.1:0-48990 GCA_964490975.1 uncultured Oscillospiraceae bacterium
AGTGGCAAAACCGCCCCCTTGAATCCATCTACCCGGTAGTATTCTTTGATGGGATATCATCACATTGTGTCCCATAACAAAGTATTATTGCAAATCTTATTGAGAACCTTATTGAGAATTTCTTTCTAACCTTAGATAAACAAGGGCTAGACCTTATTGAAAATCTTATTGAAAACTTTATTGGGGCAGGATACAATGAGCTGCGCCGGCCGAAATAATTAATCCGTATGCAGCACATTTGTGCAAAATGAAATTGCTCTAAACACGCGGGCGCATATCAAAGTTAAATTGCGTATAATTTATGAGATATTTTACTTTATCTTATTGAATAAATTCAATATCCCAGACAAACCTAATAGACCTATACTAATAAAAACATAGCTTAAAATATATGGCACTAGAAGAACACGATATTGAATTATATTAAGGTCATTATATTTACTAATACTTGAAATGCATGTCCCTATTATACAGACACAGAGTAAAATAACACCACTAAGAAATATATAAAATGAATTCTTATTATTAATCATATTCGCCCTCACAAAAAGATTGTTAAAAATATTATGGAACGTATATACACTGGTGTCAATATTAACTATAAATAACCCGAAGGCTCATAACCTTCTGGTTATTTATAAATCTGTTACGGATTAAACATTTCTATCTACAGAATAGGATAAGTAATATGCTGGTTCTTTGAAAGTTCCGGAGAGATTTAATGGAATTCCATTAATCATATTGCACTGTGCCCAATTCCCTCTGTTTTCATAAAACTTGCATCTGAATTCACGGCAATTATAGGAGGATCCTTCCGGAGGGCCATTTAAAGTTGATCCAGATGTTATAGAATAGCTTATAGTTGCATTTAAGCCTACACCGCCAAGAGCGGTGCCGGTATAACTGGGGGATAAGCTTGCTGTTATAGTTGATGAAACAGTTTTTGTTTCTCCCCTTGCACAGGAAGCCATAAATCTATCTGACTCAAATGCATTAGTTTCTGTGTAACCTTTAATTACAGGGCCGATATATGTGAGCCCTGCAAGAGCAACTGAACTTTGCTTTGCTGAACCTACCTGTGTAGTTGATCCAGCATATACCTTGCCGTAAATTGTAAATTCAGTAGAACCAGGATTTGAATTTGCAATTTCCATCAAATCCGCACTACTGATGACACTCTTTACAGTGCTTTTGACTGTAAAGTTAACAATTCTACCATCCGATGACGTTACCTTCATACTACGATCACTTGTAGTAGCAGCAAAAGCAGAAATGCTTAGGCTAGAAAGAAGGAATACGACGCATAGAATTACAATTAGTACTTTTTTCATAAAAATACCTCCCTTGTAATTATTTTATACATGCATAGTATTATATCAAACACATTTTGAAAAAAATGTAATAACTTGATGTCGAAAAACCTAATTTTGGCTTTTATAAATGGGTTTTTTACAGTGCATAAGTTTTTGAAATGCTTATATTTCAAAGTTTTATGCATTAGAGTAGTAGAATGTAAAAATGTTGGTGATACCCCTTTTTCAATTGTGATTTCTTCTGTATAAATTTAGTATAGCATACAATTTTAGAACTACTAAAAAGCTCGATCCAGGCTTCCTATTTTCCCATCGGTATCACTCCTTTGACGATTTATAAAAAAGTCCTAAAATTAATAAAAATGATGTGAAATTAATAATAAAGTCGTAAAATAATCAACCATATATTTACACGGGCAAAAGTGGTTTATACTCCCAACATTCGCGGCGATGGCTTAATGTAGGTTACCCAATTGAGATTTATAAGCCATCGCCGCGAACATAATTTTATAACATTGTTATTTTTAGGGCTTGGTAACCAAAGGAACATGAACACACGATATTTTACAACTATTTTTTTAAGCAAAGCTGAGGGTAATACAGGATTTAACAGGTTACAGGCGTTAAAATTTCACAACTTTATTATGAATCAACATCCTTTCCCCTTTTAATTCAAGTATAACACATAATATTTTGTGTCCTGCAACGCCTAATGAAATGCGAAAAATCAAGACTTATCTGTGTTTCGGAAACCCATCAAACTTAATAGTACCTTCATGATATACCAGATATAATATCAAAAAGGTCAAAATGATTTACTTTTTAATTTCTGTCTTTTCTTCAGGATCACATATAAGATAATGACCGGCGCCGGCGGAATTGATAAAAGTTTAACAATACGGTGTTATGTCCCAGGATCTCCTTTTTGATAACAAGCATGAAGCTTACAATCTTGAGCTTGTGCATCTGTTCGGGCATTGCCTGCAGGCATCTTTATTTGCGTATATGGTGTTCTGACCCCTTGTTTTTGTCATGGATAATATTTCCCCCATAGGGCAGGTTACAGTCCTGTTTTCATTCAAGGTAAAACAGCTTAATTCTTTATGGCCCTGCACTTCAACTTCAATCACTGTGTTCTCATAGCAGGCAGGAAGTACTCCGGCTTTAATACATTTTTGTATGTCCTCCGGTTTTGTGGAATTCTTGATGTCTTCCTTTATTTCAGCCTCTTCATAGTCGATATTGTAAAGCCTTTCGGCCTTGTCATACTTAAATGCAACATTGGGAATAATCCCGTTCATTACACAATCCTCTATGTCTTTCCTGCTTTCGTAGCCCCGAAATGATTATTTTTCTTACTTTTCAGATGCTCTGGCCACTTTGGGGACATCAGGACTTGAACTATGAGGTTTGAGTCCTTTTGTTTTGTAAAATTTTGTGTTATTATTTATGTATTATATAAGTGAAAAATATACTATTTAATAGATATAGGAGAAAATATGAGTGAGGTTGTTAATGAAGCATTGCTTGAAATGTATTTTTTACAAGCATTAATCGAAGATTATTCGAAAAAATATGGGGTCAAGTTTCTTAAATTGTTGAAACCGTCACCCCAAAATGAAACATGGGTTGGATTTGATCAAGGATGGGTACATACCAGCCTAAGCATGTCAGAGTTATATGAAGAACTTAAAGAAAACATAAGAAGCGTAAGCATTGTATCAAAGCACCTCTTTCTTGGATTCTTTTTGCAGTTTAAAATAGTTGACAGAATAAAAAAATCATCAAGTCTAATGCCAAGTGGATATAGAACTCCATACTACCGCTCAGAACTGTCATTAAAACCAAATGAGAGAACCGGATTATCTCAGCATGAGACATTATTAATTCTATCAAGAATAAAAAACGCTAATGTATTTTACGCTTGTGGGATGTTATTTGAAATTAATCAGATTTATTCTAAACCTGATATTGCAGATTTACGAATGGTTCCTATTAACACTGCTCCTGTCGGTTGGAACACAAATGAGCGACATTTTATTACATTCCAAGCGCCAAACGATCCTGGTCCATGGTGGTGCAGTAAACCCTCAGAGGGAGTATCGTATTCTGTTGACCAGTGGTTTTCAAAAGATATCGGTATTGGACCAAAGCCTATGAATGCCGAGGAAATCCGAGCGTTAATCATAGAAGCAGCAGCAACACTTGAAAATCAATATGTCCAGAAAGAAAATCTCGGGCAAATGGATTTGTTTTCTCAGGAAAAGGAAGGAAGCTTGCCTGAAAGCTTCACATTAATAGAGTTTCAAAGAGAATGAAAAGTATAGATACAGGTTATTAATTATCACAGCGACATGGAACCAAAACCGCGGTATATTTACCGTTTCGCTCAAACAGGCTACCTGTAACCATTCAGTCCCCTCCTTCCAAAGAAAATACCCGTTCTCGGGTGTTGTGTGATGCTAGCATAGGTTGACGGTGTATTCAAGTCGTATCACTTTATTCACTCTCGACTTCTGCTTTGCAGAGATATGAAATGATACTGATTTTCGGTACCTTATAAACCCGACCCATGCGATCACATTCAATGGCTCCATCCCGCAGCAGGCGGTAAGCTGTTCTCTTTCCGATACCGCCCAGCATGGCGCGCATAACGTCCACATCCACTACATCGGGATACTCCTGAAAAATCAGCTTATACCCCTGCTCTACGCTGACTGTATTTTTCATTTTGTTCCCCCTTGACAAATGTTATGTAATTGGTTATTATAATTGCATCAATTACACGCCTATATATAAGATCTTGAAAAAAGCAAAATCGGAAGTAGGGTCAGAATTTTTTGACGGAGGATAGTAGCAATGAAGTATCAAAGCGAAGAATGTGTAAGGGAAGGAGGTATCCCGCACAAGGTTTCGGAATATCCAGCAATGAAATATCTGCAAAGTAACGACGAGGAAGTAAAGCGCTGGGCGGACAGGCACACAGATGAGCTGGAAGCAATGGATAAAAAGCACGAAAGCACATGGCGCTGGATAAAAAAGTACCAAGACGGCAGAGAGTTTCAGATAGCCGAACTCAGCTTTTACAGGTCAGGTAAAGGAAGAAGCAAGGGTCTGCCAAACAGACCCGATAACAAATGGCTGGAAGAAATCTTCTCTCAAGACCCGAAGGATTTACATCAGCTGGTCAGTTCAGGCAAGCTGGCAAAAGCGATTCATGCACTTACTGCGCATCAGAGAAATACCCTGTTTCTGAGTGCTATCCAGCAAATGAAAACGAAGGAAATAGCAGAAATGCTGAGTACAAGTTGCCGCAACATTCTGGACATGCTTGACCGAACATACAGGCGCATTAAAGCTATTATGAGCAGCCAGCATGGCAAAGGTTACGTCCCCGCATGCGCAAGGGCACTCGGCTGGCTGACGATTCCGACCTTTATGTTTGGATGGGAAATCTCCAAGAGGATTTACCCCCCCCGCTTAAGCGAAAAGTTTTGAGCCTGGCGGCGTAAACAGCAAAAAGAAAACCGTATAGCACAGTTTATCGTGCGGTACTGTTTTATGCGATTATATTTATAGAATCGAGGTTCGTTATGGAACTTAAAAATATGTTTTCAAATCTTAACGGCAACTGGGTACGCTGGTCAGATTATCGGATATCAGATAGCCGCGGCGTAAAATACATCATGCCCTCTGACACCGCCACCGCTCTGCCGTATAGCTGCACCTCTAAGCCGGAGCAGATGGTAGTGGACGCTCTGAATCTCGGTAAGCTTGTGTTTGAGCAGAAGGAAGATAAGGATGAGGTCTGCCTTTCCTTTGCCCGCAAATACGGTCCGCTGGGTGTAACGCCACCGGTCAAAAGTCCACTGCTGCAAGGCGGACGCGATGCAGATAACAGCACCGGCGACGCAGCACCTGTTTACAGTGGTATCTTTGCCAAGGCCTACGGTGAACCGTTGGAACGGTATCCGGACACACTCAGTATTCTTTATATGCACTTTCTCATGGTAAAAGGACAGACGGACAAAGTGAGCCAAAAAGAACAGGAGCGGCTCCGCGAGCATGAGTTGACGCCAGAAGCTTGCGGCATGAACTACCGTCTGGCCTTTGGCTCTCCGCCCCAGCTTGTCTGGGAACCGGAAAATCTGCTGGCTGTGCTGAAGCTGAGTTATGCACTCTTAATCACAGACCCCGCAAATCTGTTAAAGATATGCAAGAATTGCGGGGAAGCGTATTATAACCCCAACTCCCGCAGTGAGTTCTGCTCTGTCAAGTGCCGGAATCATTATAATGTGAGGGCGTTTCGGGAAAGAAATAAAGAGAATTAGCTGACAGTTCTTAATCCATTTGTCTTGTACTGCAGAGTCGAAAAAAGTATAATGTAATTGGATTTTTAAGGAATACGGCAGTGGTCGGTTGTTACTACAAAGCAGAAGATTTTCTGTATATAAGATTGTTTTAAGAAGATGGTGCTATGGAAAGCTTCGAACATTATGTGTATAAAACTGAAACTAATTGGTCTTTACTAACTGAAGGCCTTACTTTGCCTGTCCAAAATCAAGTAATCTTCGCAAGAAACATGGGAAAGTTCCTGCAGCGTTGAAATAACGATTACTATTTGATCGTGTCCATAAATTTCTGATTGTTCTTAATCAATTCGGTAAAAGTCACAGGCTGGAAATGATTATTATCAACACCCGCATTCAGGGCGTTGGGCATGGATTTTAGAAGCTGAAAATATGCGGCATCAGTATTATTATGTATATGTGCGTAAATATGATAGCTGCCTTTGGAAATACCATTCCACGTCATCATCGGATAATGACACAGCGTAATTTTATGTGACCCGTCGCTGATCTCAAGCATGCTGGATACGCTTGCAAAGTGTTTCTCCAAGTCTGCTTTTTTCATCCAATCCTTATCATGGTTGCCTTTTACCAGATGCTTTTTGCCGTGCAGTCTGCTTAAATATTCATCCGCCGACACCGCATTACGGAAAAATAAATCGCCAAGAATATAGACTGTGTCGCTCTCGCCAACACAATTATTCCATTGCGCCAGAAGGTATTCGTCCATCTCCTCGACTGTGGCGAAGGGTCTGTTGCAATGCTTTATAATATTGGCGTGACCAAAGTGCTGGTCAGCGGTAAAATAAATCAGATCAAGTCACCCCGTTTCTAAAGATAAATAAAAATCATTCGAACAAATCTTCTATCTTGCACCCTAGCGCTTGTGCCAAGCTCTGCAGCGAAGACGCCTGTGCTTTATTAATATCATTTTGCTTCTGCTCATAAAGTTGAATCATACGCAGGGCAACACCCGAGGTTTCAGCAAGCTCCTTCTGCGAAAGTACCCGAGCCTTCCGCAGCCGATTTAAATTGGTTTCACTTTTCCTTTTGTTATCGGCTAAAACCTCATCCGCTACGGAAACAAACTTATTTATATCGGCTTCGTGCAGAGTGGGATACATGTTCAGCATCTCGGAAAAAGTCAAAGCTTTATGAATTTCCTCGAAGCTGTGTCCCGAATACCATTGATAATAGGCATAAGCCCACGCCGCCCAATAGACAGAAGAACGGTAAAAGCGCGGAGTAGGGACTACATCCACATACTGACCTATCGTTATCAAAACGACTTCGCGGGCAAGCTCCACTCCGCTCTTTCCGGCAACATATTTAGGATTGCCTCTGCCGAATTCATCCTCAAGACCGGACTGCGAAAACAGCATGAAAAACTCGTCCGGACCATAATTAAGATCGGAAACTGCGTAGTCCACCATCGCCGCAGGGGTCTTCTGCGCCTTATTCAGGTAGGATTCTTGGTAAGCACGGATCATCGTTTCTCATCTCCTCTTACTAAATCACCCCGTCCTATCTGATAAAATATCGGACGGCTTTCGCCATGCCGGATTTTTCGATTTTCCTTTCCACAAGCAACTCATTTAACAGCTTGAGAGCAATTTGCTTTGAGATAGCTAAACTTGACTCTATATCCATACGGGAAACATCGCCTTTATCAGCAATCAGTCTCAATATTTCCTGCTTTTGCTCCTCTTGTGAAATAACTCCCGGATAGGCTGTAATCTTTGGAAGTGTGATAACAAAGGAGGCTGGGGCAGGTTGTATTTCAGGTTTATGCAGAGCTTCCGAATAACTTTCAAAGATTTTTTTAATGCCTGTACCATAGCTTTCAATCAGTTCCAGACGGTAAAAAATATCCGCAATGATAGAATTTCGCGGCTGAGACACACCATTCATAATATCAATTACAGTGATCCCTTTAACAAGCCCGCCTATAGACACAAACTCGATACGATCCTCATATACGTTAATGATGATGCTTCCCGAATAATCATAGTCTCTATGAATGACAGCATTTAGCAAGGCCTCGCGGATTGCCTCCGCAGGATAATCTGGATGATCAATCCTCTTAAGGCCGTCAAAAGTGGAGTTTTAATTGTTGCTCAAGTTCACGTATTCATAAGCCTCGTCCATTTGCTTAAGGATAGACCCGAAGAATTCCTTACGGGCTTTAAACTTTGTTTTTCCGGTTCCATCATATACGGCACATTTGATGCTGTGCTCGCATTGATCGGACAGAAGCAGCGCCGCATTGGTATAATATCCATCGGCGTCTATCAGCTTAAGCGTGCGGCGATTCTGCTGTGTAAAAGGGAGTCCCGCATCGGCAAAGTATTTTTCTGCATATGAAAAGGTCAATTCCTGATTCAGGCAGCGTGATTTATCGAAAGCTATCCCATCATTTTCGCGCAGCATCTGGCGGATCGCTTCATCTGTTGCGGGCACAGATGAAACTCCATGCCGGACAAAGACGCCGCTGGGTTTTAAGCCTTTATCCGTAAGATGGTAAGGCCGCTTCACCCCGCGCAGAACGGTAACGCGAATAATCTTTACGCCGCCGTCTTCGTCCACCGCTTCAATGGAAGTGTACGCCGTTAAATCGGGCTTAATTCCATCCCGTATCATATTACCGATTTGTGCCATTACTTCATCCAGATTGGACACACCAATCGTCAGCCCTTTGTTATCAATGCCTATATAAATTGTTCCGCCATCGGTATTGGCCAAAGCGATGACTTCTTTTTTGAAATCGGCATTCACTTCACTTTTAAGCTCAACCGTTGCGCTCTCTTCGTATTTCATCTAAAAACCCTCCCAATCGTTATTCGATCGTTTCAATCGTTATTGTATGACGATTGCGTAACGATTACAAGACAATATCTCTATTTATCAGGCTTTTCAGGCAATTTTTTATCGTCAGAACTCGACGATAAATAGGAATATTCGTTTCAATCGTTGTCGGAATCGTTGTCGGAAAACGATTTTTATGACGATTCGCTTACATTGCGCTTCCTACTGTGATATAATGCCTTCAGAGGTGGTAGATGATGGATAAAGACAAGCAGCAAAAAATTGGACGATGAGCTTGATGCAGCCATCACCAAGGCAGAAGCTGAATATGCTTCCGACGATCAGCTTACAGATACAAAATATGCTTTGTCTCATCCAAAGAATAAGCACTTTGGCAAAAATTTCAAAGCCATGCGCACCCTGCAGGAGGAAATGAGCGGCGAGTTTGAAAAAGCAGGGATTAACAGCGAGGAAGATATTCAAAAATTAGTCCGTGAAGTACGGGCAAAAATCGAGAAACCAAATGCGGAAAAACAGGTTGACCGAAAACGATAATGTGCTCCGTGGTACCATTTTACCGTTCCAAAAGGTGATTCTTTATTGACATATACTTATTACTGTATTATGCTAAAAAATAAGTGAATATCAAATTGCAATGTGTCCGCGCGCAGTTCTTGCCCGAGGATGCAGGGCTGATAGTTATACCTGACCGCAAGGTATTTCCGAGCGGGAAGACGCTATTCGGTATGTGTGTATTATGTATTGCCGTATTGCTCCCTTTCCACGCTTATTGCGGAAAGGGAGCTTTTGATTTTATAGGAGGTTTAGCAGAGTGGATAAAAGGATAGGAATTGTGGGTATCGTGATAGAGGATTCTTCCTGCGTGGAACGTGTAAATGCCATTTTGCACGAATATGCCGGGCTTATTGTAGGTAGGATGGGGCTCCCCTACGGAAAGCGTAGCGTTTCTGTTATATCCTTAATAGTGGACGGAAGCAACGATGACATCAGCGCATTAACCGGAAAACTCGGCAGGATTACCGGGGCTACGGTCAAATCCATGATAACAAAAAGTGGACAGTAAACAGAAAGGGGTATTAAGCATGAATTTTCTGGAAAAATACAAAAAGGAATTTGAAGAGTACGACAAGCTTGATCATGATTTTATTGATGATGATAAAATCTGGGTGCAGCTAAACAAGTGGGAAAACCCTTCAAAAGAAGACGTAAGAAGAGTTTTGAGGAAAGCGGAGCAATGTATACGCCTTGAACCAGAGGAAACGGCAATCCTTCTGCAAAACAATGACGAAAGCATGCTGCAGGAGATGTATGAGCTGGCCCATCAGCTGAAGCAAGACGTATACGGCGACCGTATTGTGTTTTTCGCGCCGCTTTATATCAGCGACGAATGCGCAAACAATTGCGTATATTGCGGCTTCCGCAGCAGCAATAAAGCCATGCAACGAAAGACTCTGACTATGGACGAAATTGAGCAGGAAGTTCGGATTATGATCGAAGAGGGCCAGAAACGCACCGTCCTTGTCTACGGAGAATCCCCTGTTACCCAAGTTGATTTTATGTGTGAAACCATCAAAAAGGTTTACAGCGTTAAAACGGAACATGGAGAAATCCGGCGTGCAAATATAAATTGCGCCCCCCTGACAGTCGATGAGCTCAGGAAGCTGAAGGAAGCGGGCATCGGTACCTTCCAGGTGTTTCAGGAAACGTATCACCATGAAACCTACCGTAAAATGCATCCGCAGGGAACGATCAA
Organism: uncultured Oscillospiraceae bacterium; assembly: GCA_964490975.1. Classification (GTDB taxonomy): domain Bacteria; phylum Bacillota; class Clostridia; order Acetivibrionales; family DTU013; genus DTU013. Next base: position 10,242 of record CAZBEQ010000027.1, read on the forward strand.
AGGTCACTACCGCTGGAGGCTGTACTGTATGGACAGAGCACAGGAGGCAGGCGTGGATGACAATGGCATGGGTGTGCTATTTGGGCTTTACGACTGGCGCTTTGAGGTTATGGGCCTTTTATATCATACGATCCATCTTGAGGAGAAATTTAACGGCGTTGGGCCGCATACGATATCCTTCCCCCGTATAACACCCGCCACAGGCACTCCGTTTTCAATCAATCCTCAGTACACCGTCAGTGACAAAGATTTCAAGAAGCTTGTCGCAATTTTGCGCTTGTCTGTTCCTTATACTGGACTTATATGCACCGCCAGGGAACCCGATAAGGTGCGTCGGGAGGTTATCCCGTTTGGAGTCTCGCAGATTGATGCGGGAACCCGTATAGGCGTGGGTGCTTACGCTCAGTCAATGAAAGCAAACGAGTTTCCCGACAAGGAACAGTTCACCATAAACGATTCACGTTCTTTGGACGGAGTGGTCAGTGAAATCTGTGATATGGACTGTATACCGTCCTTCTGTACCGCATGTTACAGGGCGGGGCGAACCGGCGAGCAGTTTATGAAGGTGGCAAAATCGAAATTCGTGCATAACTTCTGTATACCGAACGCTATTTTTACGCTGAAGGAATATCTGCTCGATTACGCATCGCCCGAAACGAAAGCAAAGGGAGAACAGGTTTTGAAGCAGCATATTGAAGGTTTCAAGGGAGATCCAGTATATCAGACAATACAGGAATACTTAAATAGACTGGAAAAAGGCGAGCGTGACCTTCGCCTGTAGGAGCGCGGATATGAAAAACGGCGCAATCAGACAATTGTCCGATTTTTTGAACTCAGCAAATAAACGTGAATTATCCGATTTGATACATTTTTTTGAGGAGGAAGCTCAGGAGGATGATCTTTCTGAGCTCTCCCGCCTTGCTACAGAAGCAAGAAAGGCGAGCTACGGTGACAGGGTTTTCTTCCGCGGACTAATCGAATTCTCAAGCTTCTGCAAAAACGACTGCTATTACTGCGGGCTGGGGAGAAGCAACGGTAAAGCGGTGAGATACAGGCTTACAAAGAAGGATATCATTGATTGCTGCCAAACCGGGTATGCTCTGGGCTTTCGGACCTTTGTACTGCAAAGCGGTGAAGATATGTTTTTTTCTGACACCATATTATGCGATATCATTTCAGGAATAAAGGATCTTTTCCCGAAATGTGCCGTAACGCTTTCTGTCGGAGAACGAAGCCGCGATTCCTATCGCCGGCTTTTCGATGCCGGCGCCGACCGGTATCTCCTTCGCCATGAAACAGCCGATGAGACGCACTATGCAAGGCTCCACCCGCCGGAGCAGACCCTGAAGAACCGGAAACGCTGCCTGTATGACCTAAGAGAGCTCGGTTATCAGGTAGGGTCCGGCTTTATGGTCGGTTCCCCGTTTCAGACATACGAAACACTGGCGGAGGATATCATTTTTCTGCGCGATCTCCAGCCGCATATGGTCGGCATTGGCCCTTTTATACCACATAAGGATACGAGATTCGCGGGTTTTAACTCCTCGTCGTCCAAAGCAACGCCGATTCTGCTGTCACTTGTGCGATGCTTGCTGCCTAAGGTGTTGATGCCGGCGACAACAGCACTTGCAACGGCAGATATAAACGGCCGTGAAAAAGGACTTCTGTCCGGGGCCAATGTCGTTATGCCTAACTTGACGCCACACGAGCGCAGGAAAGATTACTCCCTGTATGACAACAAGCTCTCCTCCGGAAGTGAAGCCGCGGAGGGACTTCCCGTCCTAAAGCAGCAAATAGAGGATCTTGGGCTTGAACCCGATTTCTCTAGGGGAGACCATGCAGATTATCGCAGGCATGACTCTGAATGAGATTATTCTTAGATACTAAAGACGCTTATAACGAAAAAGGAGGACTTTTGCCCTCTTTTTTTATTTTTCTAAAATTAGTTATTGACATATGCTCATAATGGAGTTATTATAATTATGGGCATAAGCCAATAACTAATTATGACCGGTCAAAAATTAAAGGAGATGGTTTTATGGCTGTAAAGGTAAATGAAGAAAAATGTATTGGTTGTGGAAGCTGTGAGAATGCTTGTCCGGTGGGAGCAATAAAAGTCGAAGACGGCAAGGCAAAGGTGAGCGACGACTGCATTGAATGCGGAGCCTGTGTCAGCGAATGCCCTGTGGAAGCAATCAGCATATAAGGATTTGATTGGAGGTGTTTTTATGCCAGGAAAAGATGGAACAGGACCATTTGGTCAAGGACCAGTGTCGGGACGTGGCATGGGACTGAGAGGACAACGAGGGCCAATGGGTGCGGGTCCGGCAGGATATTGTATCTGCCCGAAATGCGGCGAGAAAACCGCGCACGCAGTTGGTATGCCCTGCACCTCAATGAAATGTCCTAAGTGCGGTTCCCCCCTCATCAGAGGGTCTTAACCGCCATGAAAAGCTACGCCCTCAATAAAGAAGGTTTTACTACTTAAAGAAGGCGCAAATGTAAAAAGACGCTGCGATCTGCTAAAGTAGTATTAAGTTGGGATTCTAAACATAGATGCCGCTATGGCGGCAGTGAGGAAATAAGGAAGGAGTGTTATTTATGCCAAGAGGAGACGGAACAGGCCCGATGGGAATGGGCTCTATGACAGGACGCGGAGCAGGTTATTGCAACGGCTTTGCAGTGCCGGGTTATGCAAATCCGGTTGGATTTGCAGGAGGATTTGCGGGAGGATTTGGAGGCGGCTTTGGACGCGGCTTTGGACGCGGACGCGGATTTCGCAGGTCGTTCTATGCAACAGGAGTGCCTGGATGGGCGCGCTATGGATATCCTGTATATACGGGAACAAACGCAGCCGCATTTAATGAGCAAAATTTAAAGGATCAGGCTGAGTTTTTGGAGAATCAGCTTAAACAAGTAAAGGAGCGACTTTCCGGCCTGAAAGAAGAAACCGAGTAACCTTCGGCTATCCATATGTTATGGGGAAAGGGCATTGCTCTTTGCCTTTTTCCCATAACCTAATCAATTTGGAATCGGAGAATATATAAATGATTGTATACGGACCTGTGCCATCAAGACGTCTGGGGCAGAGCATCGGCATAAACAACATACCGCCGAAGATCTGCTCCTATTCCTGCGTCTATTGCCAGCTTGGCAGGACAAATCACATGCGGGTGGAAAGACAAGCGTTCTATAAGCCGCAAGACATTTGCCGCGAGGCCGCAATCAAGCTGAAGCAGCTTGAAACGGAAAATAAAATAGCTGACTATTTCTCATTTGTCCCTGACGGCGAACCTACGCTGGATATCGATCTGGGGAAAACGATTGAGCTTCTGAAACCCTATAACACGAAGATCGCCGTTATAACAAACGCTTCACTTTTGTGGATGGATAAGGTCAAGGAAGACCTTATGGGCGCAGACTGGGTATCCGTCAGCATCGACGCTGCCGACGAGGATACCTGGCGCAAAATCGACAGGCCACACGGAATGCTGAAGCATCAGGATGTCCTAAATGGTATCGTTGAGTTTTCCAAAGCGTTTAGAGGAACACTTGTAACCGAAACGATGCTCGTGGAAGGTATAAACGATCATGAAGCATGTGTTGAAAAAATAGCAGAGAAGCTGGCAGTGATACGACCCAACAAGGCGTATCTTTTGGTTCCCACCCGCCCTCCTGCGGAATCAGACGTAAGAAGAGCATCTGCTGAAAGCCTGAGAAAAACCGTTGCCATCATTCGTGGTGCATCTGGAACAGACGTGGAGTGTATTACGGGCGACGAAACAGAGGAAGGCTTTTTCTTTACTGAGGATATTGCAGATGATATTATTAGTATTGCGTCGGTCCACCCTATCCGCGAGGATATTATCGAAAGCTTGCTTAATAAGAGAAACGCAAGTCGATCAGTCATTTCGGAGCTTATCGATCGGGGCAGCTTGATAGAGTATACATATGAGGGCAAGAAATTCTATAAACGGAATATTCATAAATAATGACGATAAAGGAGATTTGAGTACTTGGACTACAAGGTTATATCAGAAAGACTAAAAGCTCTATTGGGGCTTAAAAACGAAGCAGTCGGTTTAAAGCTGCTTCAGGATAATACATCCGTAACAGGATATGACAGCAACAGCAAATACACCTTTTGCCAGTTTATTATGAAAGCCCGCGAGGGAAATAGGCTTCTGGCCACCGCCGATAATATAGCATGCGCGAACGGCGCCTCGGCGCTGGGGTTTATTCCTGTTCCGGAGAAGCTTATGAACGGCGAGTTCCTGTCCCGGTTGGGCAGCTTTCAAAAGCAAGGCGCGCAAAAGACAATGGAATTGATGCCGCGTTTTGAATATATGCAGTTTTCCGGGATTGCACTGGCTCCTCTGCCGCAGGTCGATTTTGATCCTGATATCATTGTATTGGAAACTGTGCCCGAGCGTCTGATGTGGCTGGCGCTAGCCACCATCCACCAAACTGGCGGCAGGCTCGAGTTCTCTTCCAGTATTTCAAATGGTACCTGCGTTGATACAACAGTTGTCCCGTTTTTAACTCAAAAACTCAATGTCAGTCTGGGCTGTTACGGTTGCAGAAATGCTACAAGCATTCCCGATGAAAGCCTTCTTGCCGGGTTCCCTGGAGACCATGTTGAGGAAATACTGAACAATCTTCAGATGATTAGTGAAAAAACCATGCCCATAACACGGGAAAAAAGGGCGTACGCCCGTTTAATATAGTTTGCGCTATGTCGACTATTGTTGACATATGTTAATAGCCTCTATAAGATATCTTTAGTGTAGTAAGTATGGAAGACCTTGTATGAAAGTTAGGTTGATCAGATGAATGCAGACGGAGGCTATAAGCTGAACAGAAAAGATATTTTATGGGGGTAACAAATGGAAATATTCCTTGACTGCTTACCATGTGTTTTGAGGCAGGTGCTTGAAGCATCGAGAATGGCGACTGACAAACCTGAGATTCAGACGCAAATTATGGAAAAAGCAATCGAAATTCTCGCTAACTATAAAAGCTACAAATGCTCCCCGCATATCGTAGAAGATATGCATCATGTCGTGAAGCTCCTGACCGGTGTTTCCGACCCGTATAAACATATTAAAGAACGAGATATTAACTCAGCAAAGAAAGTTGAACCATTTCTCAATGATTATTTGGCGCAAAAGCAAAACGTATTGTACTGGGCTTTGAAAATTGCAGCCACAGGGAATGTTATAGATTCGGCAATATATAGTAATATAGATATTGAAAGCAGTATTGAACTGGAGCTTTCAAAGGAATTTTCAGTTTGCGATCTCGATATACTCAAAGAAGAGCTTAAGTCGGCTAAAAGCATTCTGATCATTGGAGACAACTCAGGAGAAACTATCTTTGACCGGGTTTTAATTAAACACCTTGCCGGTTATAGAATTACTTACGCGGTCAGAAGTGAGCCGATTATAAACGATGTGACTTTACAGGAAGCATATGATTCCGGCATAAATGGCTGCGCAGATATTATTACTACGGGTTGCGGCGCCCCCGGCGCCATCTTGGAGCAATGCAGTGCAGAGTTTCTTTCTGCTTTTAACAGTGCGGATATCGTTATCAGCAAAGGACAGGGGAATTTTGAAGCCCTTTCCGATTGCCGAAGAACAGTGTTCTTTTTACTGAAAGCGAAATGCGCTATGATAGCCGGCAGGCTGAAGGTTAATTTGAATGAATATGTTTTTATGTGCCATAGAACGGAGATGATATAATGACCAGACCCACAAAGTGGAGAAAAATTGAAAACGTTCCGGCTGTCCCCTATTTCGTTCCATCGGATAAAGAAATCCCTGATGTCCCTAAAAACATACTGAAGCTGGAAGAATTGGAGGCCATCCGCCTGAAAGATTTAGAGGGTCTTGAGCAGGGCGAATGTGCAGATAAAATGGAGATATCCCGACCAACATTTCAGCGCATATTATTATCCGCAAGGGAAATAATTGCCGACTGTCTGGTAAATGGAAAGGCGATCCTTATTGAAGGAGGCAATTATACTCAGAATATATGCCGCGTCAAATGTTTGGATTGTGGTAATGAATGGATGGAAAGCTTCGAGAATCTAGAATCCGCTAATGAATATAGCTGCCCCGCCTGCGGGTCAAAAAAGATTACCTGCGGGCAGTCCTGCAGGGGAAAATTCGGTCGAGGAAACTGCTGGAGGCATGGCAGATTTGATCGATGATATTTGCAAGATATAGAAACCAGATCTAAAGTGGTTCTTTGGATCTGGTTATTTTCGATACTCTTGTTGGTGAATATTGACGTATGCCTGTAATAGTACTACAATATGCGTTGTGAGTACGGACTAATAATAATAGTGAGGGTTTTTTATATGTGGTTGATTTTTGCGCTTTTTACGACTTTTTCATGGGCTTTTGCTGATTTATTTTATAAAAAGGGTGCTGAACCTGACGATAAAGTAAGTCATATCAAAACGGTAATAATGGTTGGTCTGGTTATGGGAATCCACGGTATTGCATACATGCTGATCAAAGGCGTTGCTTTTTCTCCGATTTACCTGATAACCTATTTCCCTGTTTCATTTTTGTATATATTGTCGATGGCCATAGGGTATTTTGGCCTCCGATATATCGAATTGTCAATATCTTCCCCTGTCCAAAATTCTTCGGGGGCAGTTACCTCCATTTTGATCTTTATATTTTTTGCTCACACATTAAATTTTTTGGAAACCAGTGCAATCGTTATTATCACCTCCGGAATCGTCGCGCTCGCAGTGGTTGAAAGACATAACAAAAACGTCTCAGTGATACTAAGTGAGAACGATAGAAAATATCAAAAAGGTTTAATAGCAATCACATTTCCCATTTTATACTGTATCATTGACGGCTTGGGCACTTTTGCAGATGCCATTTATCTGGACGAGCTGGCGCTTATCGGCGAAGATGAAGCACTTTTGGCTTATGAATTTACATTTTTGATCTGCGCTGTAATTGCTTTTATATTTCTAAAGGTGAAAAAGAAACCATTTAACCTGTTTAAAGAAAAGAATAGAGGTACTGCTGCGATTTTTGAGACTGCCGGGCAATTTTTCTATGTTTTTGCAATGTCGAGGAATGCTATTATTGCCGCTCCTCTTATTGCTTCGTACAGCGTCTTTTCAGTGCTGTTGTCACGAATATTTTTGAAGGAGAAGCTGACACGAAAGCAATACTTAATTATCGCGGTGGTTATGACAGGAATTGCAATACTGGCTCTATCTGAATTTTTTTAAACCAGACGGGACCTGACAACTGGCTTTCCCGGTCAGCTGACACATAGTTCGCTCAGACTATAAAGGCGAAAGTCAAATAATTTGGAGGTTTTTATGATCACAGCTAACACTGTCCCAGAAAAGAAAGAAGCAAAGATGAAATCCTGTTTACAGCCCTCTCCAAAAGTTCTCGTCTCCTGTAGAAGCCTGGATGGTGAGAACAATGTGCTTGCAGTAGGCTATTGTGGCAATTGCAGCTATGCCCCTCCCATGGTTATGGTCGGGATTGTCCCTACAAGGTATTCCTACAAGATGATCAAGGAATCCGGATGCTTTGTTGTAAACCTTGTGGACAGAAGTTATAAGGAAACCTTTGATTATCTGGGAAGTCAGAGTAAAAGGGACGGAGACAAGCTGGCCGCAATGAATGTTAAGCTGCAGGACGGCAGAAAGGTAAACGCTCCAATCCTGTCTGATTGCCCTGTAAATATTGAATGTACGGTCGTGGATTCTATCGTCACAGGCTCACATGAGATGTTTATCGGGAAAATAGAATACGTCCATGCCGATGCAAAGCTCACAGATAATGAGGGCAATATCGATTTTTCACAGATTGATTTCCTTTGATGAAGCACCAGGGCTGTGAAATTGGCAGTAAAATGGATTGTTACGGCTTTTTCCAGTCCGCATAATGCCGGCATATCGCATTGAAGGTTTTCTCGCTGAGGTCGTGCTCCACCTTGCAGGCATCCTCCCGGGCAGTCTTTTCATCCACACCCAGCCTCATAAAGAACTCGGTCAGCAGTTCGTGACGCTTCCAGGTACGAGAGGCTACTTCCATCCCCAAATCAGTCAGCGTGATAAGGCCGTCCTTATCCATTACAATATACCCGTTTTCACGCAGGCGCTTTGTCGTATAGGTAACACTCGGCTTAGTCACGCCCAATGCCTGTGCGATGTCGATGGAACGGATATAACCATGCTTATCCTTCATCATCAGCATGGCCTCCAGATAATCCTCATACGCTCTAAGTATTTTCATAGCACTATGACCGACTTTCATTTGATATTGATTTCAGGTTAACACACTCTAACCAAATAATCAAGATTTACGGGAAACCTATTGACAAATCCAGTTAGACCTATTAAACTATTATAGGTTAGAGATGTCTAACCTATAATTTTAATTGTTGGTTAGATATCTCTAATCAGCGACATGTGGAGGGGGTCATTCTGATGCCGTTAACACTTGCAACCGTCGGTGAGGAAAATATGATTCGGAAAGTTGGCGGAAAAGCCGATGCGAAAAAGCATCTGGAAGATCTCGGTTTTGTCGCCGGAGGCAACGTCACGGTCATTGCCATGATGGGAGGCAATGTCATTGTCAATATCAAGGAGTCACGCGTTGCCATCAACAGAGAAATGGCAAGTAAAATCATGATATGAAGGAAAGGAAGTAAAAATTTATGAAGACGCTTAGGGATACAAAAATAGGCGAAACGGTAAAAGTCGTCAGACTCTGTGGTGAAGGAGCGGTCAAGCGCCGTATCATGGATATGGGGATCACCAAAGGCGTTGATGTCTATGTCTGTAAGGTAGCCCCGCTCGGCGACCCGGTGGAAGTAACCGTACGTGGGTACGAACTCTCTATCCGTAAAGGTGACGCGGAAATGATCGAGGTCAGATGATACTATGGGGAAATCCCCTATTTATTATTAAAATTCGGTTAAGGTTATCTAACCGAAGAGAGGGAGGGAAATAAAAGTGGAGATCAAAATTGCCCTGGCAGGCAACCCGAATAGCGGCAAAACAACGCTGTTCAATGCGCTTACCGGTTCTAACCAGTTTGTTGGGAACTGGCCGGGCGTCACAGTAGAGAAAAAAGAGGGCAAGCTAAAGAATCATAAAGATGTTGTCATCATGGATCTGCCCGGAATCTATTCACTTTCCCCATACACTTTGGAGGAAGTGGTGGCGAGAAACTATCTGATCAGCGAGCGGCCCGACGCTATCCTCAATATCGTGGATGGCACCAACCTCGAGAGGAACCTTTACCTCACGACACAGCTTACGGAACTCGGCATCCCCGTTGTTATTGCCATCAACATGATGGACATGGTGAGGAAAAACGGAGACCAGATCAACATCAGCGAGCTGTCCCGCGAACTCGGCTGCAAAATCATCGAGATCTCAGCACTGAAGGGCACAGGGATTATGGAAGCAGCGGAAGCAACAATCGAAGCCGCCAAATCTACAAAGACGATACCAATGCATACCTTCAGCGGCGCTGTGGAGCATGCAATCGCCCATATTGAGGAGGCCGCCGTACATAACATGCCACAGGAACGGCAGCGCTGGTATGCCATCAAGATCTTCGAACGCGACAAAAAAATCCTGACTCCGCTGAAGCTGAGCCAATCGGTTCTCGAGCACATCGAGGAGGATATCAAAGCCGCAGAGGCAGAGCTTGACGATGACGCCGAAAGTATTATCACAAACGAGCGGTATATCTACGTATCTTCCGTCATCAAAGGCTGTTACAAAAAGAAAAAAGCCGGTAAGCTATCGGCATCCGATAAAATCGACCGGGTGGTGACAAACCGCTGGGCTGCGCTGCCTATTTTTGCGATGGTCATGTTCATCGTTTATTTCGTCTCTGTCTCGACAGTTGGCTCCTGGGCGACCGACTGGGCGAACGATGGCGTATTCGGCGACGGCTGGCACCTGTTCGGCATCGGCTCATCTGCTTACTCGGAAGCAGTTGACGCGTATACCGAACCCGGTGCGATCAAGGACGTCTTTGAATCTGCTGCTGAAAAAGCGGGTGTCGATCCTTCGGAGGCGACTACGCTTACCACGACCGCTTATCTCTATGACGACGATGGAAACGTAGAAGAAAAAATCCCAGTGACGTACGACAGCTATATGGCGGCCGCTGACACGCAGGAGCCTTCCCCCGCCGACTACGGCGTGTGGGTGCCGGGCATTCCCGTCCTGTTGCAGGACGGTCTGGACAGCATTCACTGCGCGGACTGGCTGAAAGGTCTGATCCTCGACGGCGCCGTGGCCGGTGTGGGCGCGGTGCTTGGTTTTGTTCCTCAGCTGCTTGTTTTGTTCCTGTTCCTTGCCTTTCTCGAGTCCTGCGGCTATATGGCGCGCGTCGCTTTTGTTATGGACCGCATCTTCAGGAAATTCGGGCTCTCCGGAAAGTCATTCATCCCGATGCTGATCGGCACGGGCTGCAGCGTTCCAGGCATCATGGCCTCTCGTACCATCGAAAACGACCGGGACCGCAAAATGACCATAATGACAACTTCCTTTGTTCCCTGCGGCGCGAAGCTTCCTATTATAGCCCTGATTACCGGCGCACTGTTCGGCGGCGCGTGGTGGGTTGCACCCAGCGCCTATTTTCTCGGCATCTGCGCAATTGTAATTTCCGGAATCATACTGAAAAAGACCAGAATGTTCGCGGGAGACCCGGCTCCGTTTGTCATGGAACTCCCCGCCTACCATTGGCCGACAGTTTCTAACCTGCTCCGATCCATGTGGGAACGCGCATCGTCGTTTATCCGGAAAGCCGGCACCGTCATCCTTCTGGCGTCGATCCTTATCTGGTTCCTGTCGAGCTTCGGTGTCGAAGACGGTTCCTTCGGGATGGTCGGCGATATGGAAAACAGTATCCTGGCCGCCGTCGGCTCCGCGATCGCCTGGATCTTTATCCCGCTTGGCTGGGGACACTGGCAGGGCGCGGTCGCTTCTATCACCGGCCTGATTGCAAAAGAAAACGTTGTTGGGACATTTGGCGTCCTATTCGGGGGCTTCGACGAGGTGGCAGAAAACGGCTGGCAGGTATGGGGCAACATGCGTGCCGTCTTCACTCCGCTTTCCGCTTACTCCTTCCTGGTGTTCAACCTGCTCTGCGCCCCCTGTTTTGCAGCCATCGGTGCAATTAAACGCGAAATGAACAACACGAAGTGGACCTGGTTTGCTATTGGCTATCAATGCGTGTTCGCTTATGTCATCGCGCTGATCGTCTATCAGCTTGGCATGCTGTTCAGTGGAAACGGAAACGTCATTGGTTCTATCGTCGCTTTCCTCAACGTTGTCTTCATCGTTTACATGCTGTTCAGACCATACAAGGAGTCCGAAACACTGAGATCCAATATAAAAACAGGAGTGAAATCCGTAGTATAACAAGTGGCAGCTGCCACCATGAAAAATAATGCCAGAGGAAGCGCGTAAATCACGCGCTTCCTTTAGTGTTATCAAAAAAGAGCGGTAAAATGAGCTGCAGAGTAGAGCTGAACGCTTGACACTGTGACGGGTTTATACGTATAATTTAAGCTTGTGGGAGTATAAGCGCCTACATGGACAAAATACGCATTACTGACGGACATTAAAAGGAGCAACGCATTGGAAAATTGCACTTTCTACAGCAGGCTGATAGATTACCATGAGATCATAGAGTGTATAACAGGCGCTCTGGATGCGAAGGACCCATATACTGCAGGGCACTCACAGCGTGTCAGCGACATGGCTTTAAAAATATGCAGGCTTATGGGCCTGCGCGAAGAGATTACTGATAAAATACATATCGCCGCCCACCTTCACGATATCGGGAAAATAGGTATCCCGGACGCCATATTAAACAAGGATGAGAAGCTGAGCGAATCGGAATGGGAGGTCATAAAGACACATCCACAGATCGGTGCCGATATTTTAAGCAAATCTGCTCATCTGGCAGAAATGAAAGACATTATCCTATATCATCATGAACGTTTTGACGGACGCGGTTATCCGGCAGGGCTTAAAGAAGAAAAAATACCGTTAGGAGCCAGAATCATCGCGATATGTGACTCTATCGACGCCATGACATCAACCCGGGTTTATCACAGGGCATATTCTCTAGAACACTGTTATATGGAGATAGAAAAAAATCTTGGAAAGATGTACGACCCTGGTATCGGAAGGCTTGTTCTTGAGCATTGGCAGGAAATCGTACATAACTGAAGTATGTAGATCCCTTATCTCTGCATCCTTTCTATCAACCTGCGCAGGCAGGCAACAGGTTGATTCCAGACTTGCTCCAATTAAAAATGGAATTAATTGACTCAAAGAAATGTCCATGATATAATCTGTGAATGGCATAGGCAAATTTAGACATATTTATGCTAATACTTCTCTATTTCGACAAATCTGGTGTCGCTAGACTATATTAATGGAAGGCGTGGATCAAGGGTCAGCAATTCAGACGATTCAGACGATTCTGACGATTCTGGCGATTCAACTGAATTATATGTTGTATCAGTAAAAGCAATAAACAATAAGCAGGTAGAAATAAAGTTCAGTGTTGAAATAGATAAAGATTCAGCGCAAGACGAAGCGAACTATATAATTAGAGATAATGGCACTGTTGATAAAACTCTTACTTATAATAGCTGCAAATTAGGTGATGACAGGAAGACTGTTACTATAACTCTTGATAGTACAATTCAAGATTGTTTAACAAACTCCTCCAGAGCAAGAGTTATAGTCAGCAAAGACATTATGGCTGCTGATGAAAGGAACTGTTGAAAATATCGGGCCAGAAGATGTTCATATTGAAGAAGCTCAATTAACAGCAAAAAACACGATTAAGCTTATATTCAACAGGAAGATGGAAAGTGTTATTGAAAGTGATATAGAATTAATTTCCTCAACAACTCCGAGTGCAATCAGTTTTTCAAGTTGTAAATCAAATACTATAAATCCTGATGGATAAACAGAAGTGGTTTTGATCCTGGACAATGATTTGGCTACTGATGTAACAGATGGTGAAGGAAATAGATTTAATATTACTACTATTGCTGCTCCATCTTCAGAGTCAGATTCAGGCGCCAGGTTGAGGCCTCAATATGGTACAAATCTTGATGAAGCAGCTCCTGAAGGAAGTAAGACAGTAATTCTTGAAGTTATGTGCCTACCCAGCATTCCTGTGTCTGTCCGCTGCTTGTATCAGTTTTGCCGTCAGGTTTCATCACATTAACGATCCCATGAGCACCTTTCACATTACCCCCGCACTAGCGAGCCTGTCCCTCCAGCCAATCAACGAACTGCCTGGCAGTCCTCGGCGACCGGCCGTTGTACTGCAGCTCCCATCTAAGAGCCTCCCGCTTCAGGTATTCGATATCTGCATCGATACCTCTCTTCCTCGCGAGCCCTTCAACTTCCGGTATTATTGGCAATACAGGTTAAAATGGCCACCGAAGAGATCCTGAACAACAGATAAATGCACATATTGTCAATATGGACGCCTACCTTACAGTGCATCTACTCTAGACAGCTTCAGCATTTGTAACCGTCTTTGTCTTTCTTTCCAGTATTAAAAACACCATAAATATAACTATGTAAATGATGAATTTTGTTGAAATACTTACTATTGTAGATAAAGTGTCTGAACACGGTGTAGAGAAAATATTGTAATAAGAATTAGATAAACCATGAAATAAAACACACATAAATATACTCTCAGTTTTAATATAAACAATAGAAAGTACAAGAGCAAAACCTATGACGGACAAAGCGAATTCTATGAAATCAGTACCATATTGGGATGTCCCTTTGACTAACCAAAGTGGTATATGCCACATAGTCCAAAAAGCCGAGACAATAATTGTTGATACTAAAGTAGACTGCTTCTTTAAAAGCTCGGGCAAAAGAACTCCTCTCCATCCTAATTCTTCCGATCCGCCGGCAAACATCATTAATGGAAGTATTGCAAACAACATATATAATGGTTCTAATACCAGTACCTGCTGTTTTCCAGTTACAAGTAAGTTAACCAAATACGGAAAAAATGTATTAACGAGCGGAACAATAATAATAAACAAATACCACCCTATATGTACCTTTATGCGAATTATCTGCTTTAAGAAACTTTTAAACTCGATTTTACCCCCAACAAATCGTTTTATAATTAGAGCTGATATTGCTGGTCCAAGTGCACCTAATAAATACAAATAAAAAATTGGGTTTTCAGGATCCAGAGTTTCCTGCCCCAGCAAGGCTGACATACAAAACCACGAAGAATAGGATATTAAGAATGTTACAAGTAAATACAGGAGAGTTTTTTTATTAAACAATACAATCACCACCATTAAAGTAATTATTAACATTTTACAATACGAAATAATGAATGCTTTGTCTGATAAATAAACTTGCCGTTGATTATATTATACCAGCCATTTTAGGTGTCTATCAAATTGGATTAAGGAAATAGATTTAATATTACTACTATTGCTGCTCCATCTTCAAAGTCAGCTTCGGGCTCTAGGTTGAGATCTCAATATGGTACAAATCTTGATGATAAGACAGCTTCTGAAATTGTTAAGTGGAATCATGATAATGATGCATCAACTGCTAATATTGCCAAGGTTATAGCAGGCGGAGATATCGCCAGTCCTCAAGCTCAATCCAATGACTATTATGTATCACAGAATACTACTGGTATTATAACGATTTATTTCTCAGAAGCTATTAAGCAATCATCTCTTAATATTAATACATTCGAAGTAGCTGGTTTCACAATAACTGGTATAACAGCTCCCGAAGGTACTAAGAGAGTAATTCTTTAGGTTAAGGCTAACGCTGATGGTACATCTGTTCGTTTCGCTACTGTAACTCAAAACTATAAAAATAAACGATACAGCTGATAATGAATATGCTCCGGGTTCAACATGGGAAGTTACGCCCAAGAATCCACAATTTGAGTAATAGTTAACTTTCAACAATTGAGAAGGGGCTACCGCACTAAAATAAAAATTTAGTGCAAAGCCCCTTTTTTACATTCACAATGCTAATTTGCAGCAGGTCCTGATTGCAAGTCATACGCATGCTTTAGCGCCCACACGGCAGTGGCACGCATATAATACTGCGCCCTGAAGTAATCCGCGCCTCTGTACCAGGCCTCCGGAGTCCTGAACCACAGCTGGCTCCCATCCCATATCGTGTTATAAAGGCTCTGACCAATCTCCCCAGCCTGCTTCGTCATACCCTGCTGTATCATACCTGCAGCGACACACCACGATGTGCCTACCCAGCATTCCTGTGTCTGTCCGCTGCTTGTATCAGTTTTGCCGTCAGGTTTCATCACATTAACGATCCCATGAGCACCATTATCAAACTTCTTAAAATTGTTCTGATAAATCATATTGAATGCACTGGCAGCATGTTCATCAGGAACTATGCCGGGCAATCCGCAGGCCACGGCATACCACTGGCCGCACAGCTGATCGCTCATTATTCTTGAAGTTTCACCACTATCTGTATCGATATTATAGTATTTGCCGTTCCAAAGCTCTTTTTCATAGCTTTTACGCCCCTGCTCCAGCCACGCTCCATATGTCGATGCAAGCTTATCCTCCCCCATCGCCAGAGCCATTTCCTCAGCCGCTTCACAGGCAGCCAGGAAGAGTCCTCCGCAGTAGGCAGTGTTTCCGGTCAGCGACATATCATCATATGTCTGATCGACGCCATTGCTGTTGGGCAGCCCGTCCCCGTCATCGTCCTGGCTTTTTACCTTCTCCATCGCCTTTTGTACAGGAATCCAGCAGTAGTTGAGAAAATCCTTGTCAGTCTTTCCTGTCAGTGCCCAATCCCTGTATACCATCAAAACCAGCTTGGTGTTGAGATCCCTCCAGTTAGTTGAGTCTCTGAAAGTGTAGCCGTTCCATTCAGAGAAAACGTTGCCTGACATTCCGAAATCATGTGCGGTCGTGCCTATCGATTTTGGCCTGTCGGAACGTGTATTATATACGCTATCACAAAATTGCCGCACACACTGTTTGTCTATTTCCGGCCAAAGCTGCGCCAATGCCCATGAGCCGTAGAAGCGCACGTCAGCTGTTCCGTAAAACGGGTATTCAAAGCATTCAAGGCTGCCGAACATATCCTCGTTGGGTTCATCCTTCTGTCCTGAAGCAGCACCTGCCTCCCAGACAGTGCCGCCAACCGTGTAATAATACAGCTCGTTGAAAAGAGTAGTCTTCAGCCAATCAGGATATTTAGAGTTATTGAGAATGCTGCTTTGCCAGTTGTCCAGCTTAGCTTCCCATAACTCGGCATTATCAAGTGCTTCCATTGCAATTTTCCACGAATTGTTCCCATCCCTGCCAAAATACCTGGTATACTCACGATACCAGTCATTTCCCTCGTTACCTTCGTATATCGGCATATCCCAGGCAAGCACCATCGGGAAGCTCATGACCTCTCCGGGTTCAAGTGCGGCGGTCACACAAAGGGCGCCTGTCTGGTCATTCCCGGTTTTATTGTTCAGCGAACCGTCTTCGCTGAAATCACTCCTGAGCTTTTTCAAATCCTTTGAAGATGAATATGTGACCTTCATACCCTCTAGTGTTTCACAACCGATACTGAATTCACAGAGATTCCTTTCACTGACAAGCTTAATACCCTCAAATCTGCCGTTCTTATCTTTTACCGGTGTAACAGCTTCGCCACCAAAACCATTCCTCCATGTGAACATTATCGAAACGTCGCACTTCTCCTGTGTAGGATTTGAAAGCTCCCACATGTAAACACCTGCAGGGTAACTGCTGAGCATATAATCTTCAGGTATTACAGGGCTGAATTGAGTGACCCTTGCCTTGCAGGCAAACTTATCACCATAGTAATCTACCCAGGATTTGGGGAAAAGTGAATGGTAAGCCGCCTGTCCTGCCTTAAGGGATTTGGCGTCAAGTTTGAAGGCTACAGCTTTGTCACCGCTTGGCTGCTGGTACATGTAAAAGCCGCAATTCGGTTCTGTCTCCCTTTCATTCTGACCTATTACAAGACGATCATAGTAGAAGTTACCGTCATACTGCCACGTAACCGTACCAGCTCCCAGGCCTCCGATCGGAGCGCCGTCCTTATAACCCGCAGCAGCTACATCTCTGCTCCAGGCTGCATCAGGTATGGAGGTTGTCAGAATACCGGCATTTTGAGATACACCAAATACACGGGGTTCGGTTCCTGTAGCCCCGCCTGCTCCTGAAGCCTTTGCCTCGCCGCTGCCTGCCGATACGCCGCTGCCTACTCCCGACGATGCACCCGTGCCCGTCTCTGTTGTTGTGCCCGCTGACGCGTCCGCCCCCGCTCCTGCTGCCGGTGTCTCGCCGCTTCCTGCCGCCGAAGTCCCGTCCGCTCCCGCTATCTTTCCCGTGCCACCAATTGCTTCAACAGGTATCTGAGCTAAATCACTCCAAAAAACAAAAAACGCCACTGCTGAAAGAACAATAACAGCAATAGCAGCAAAAATAACAGTATTACGCTTTACAAGCCTGTCAGAGGATGGCTTCATACTAATGCCCCCTGTATCATTTATTTGCCTTGCATTACTTTACTGCAAAGCAGCTCATATATACGATACCATCTCTGGACACCGTTTTCCAACCTATAGTAATGAATAATGTAAATAGTCACAACTACAATAAGTATGACATCAAGCAGCAGAAGCTGCCACACAGGATAAATCACTGTAGCTGCAATACCAGCTAGCATAATTAACGCGAATGCAAGCGTAACAATAAGATGTACTAGCCTTTCGTGCTGCAAAAAGCTAATCTGCGCCATATGGTAGTCCCTGACCGCACACCAGTCCTGTTCCGAATCACAGTCCAACAATTCTGTTATCCAGCGTTCATGTTTGAGCAGATACTTATACATAGCATTACCCCCGCACTAACGAGCCTGTCCCTCCAGCCAATCCACGAACTGCCTGGCAGTCCTCGGCGACCGGCCGTTGTACTGCAGCTCCCATTTAAGAGCCTCCCGCTTCAAGTATTCGGTATCTGCATCGATACCTCTCTTCCTCGCGAGCCCTTCAACTATATCGAGATATTTCTTTTTATCCGGTGATGAAAAAACCACTGTCATTCCGAATCTATCTGACAAAGAAAGCTTCTCCTGCATGGTGTCAGCCGCCCTTATTTCATCGTCAATATTTCCGGAGGTCAATCCCGCCCTATCGCTGAACCTTTCCTTGATCAGGTGCTTCCTGTTGGAGGTGGCATATATAAGCACATTACCCGGTTTAGCCTCAAGACCGCCTTCCAGTGCCGCTTTCAAAGCGGTATAGTTTTCTTCATTATCCTCAAATGCAAGATCGTCAACAAACAATATAAACTTCAGGCTCCTTCCGGCCAGCTGCCTTATGATCAGCGGAAAATCCGTGAGCAGCCTCTTTGGCACCTCGATCATTCGCAGGCCTCTGGTGTGGTACTCATTTACCAATGCCTTGACAGTAGTTGATTTGCCGGTCCCCCTGTCTCCATAAAGCAGGATATTGTTAGCCGGTTTTCCGTCCAGAAAATTCAGTGTATTTTGAATGACATCTTCTCTTTCGAGCTCATAACCGATAAGATCTGAAAACCTGACAGGGTCGGGCGCTTCAATCCCAACAAGAACACCCTGTCCGCTATTTTCCGGAACACGCCTCCATACGAATGCCCTATACCTTGAGAAAATGCCGTTTCCATGCTGCCTGTGAAATCCGGCAAGTTCCGTGGCACAATCGGCCCAGTCTCTGCTGTTAATCAGCAAAGCTTTTATCCTATCTAAGCCGGTGTCCGAAGCGCCGCCGAAGCTTTCTCCATCACCATAGCGAGCCGTGGTCTCGCCTTCTCCATCACCGCAGCGAGCCGGGTCTTCGTCCCCTCCATCACCGCAGCGAGCCGGGTCTTCGTCCCCTCCATCACCGCAGCGAGCCGTGGTCTCGCCTTCTCCATTCCACAGCGGCAGCTCCATTACGGCTTGCCGGACTACCTCATCATCCTTACATAGATGTGAAATGATTTCCCTTATCCATTCGGACTTAATTGATGCTAGTATCTGAAGCTGCCAAAGATCACATCGCACAGCAACAGCCAGCGCACCTATCAAACATTCCGCTCCTTTTGATTCTGCCACTTTACTAAAGGGACTTCCTGTATGCAACAGCTTTCCAATAAAGTATTCCTTTAGTCCCGTTCCTGCATCAAACAGCCTGCCGCCTATCGAACTATACAGCTCTATAATACCGAATATATCAGGCCGTTCAGAATCCATCTGCTCCAGCAAAAGGCACAGCTCCCTGATCAGCATGTCTTCCTTCAGTTCTTTATAAATCGAAAGCGCACCGACAGCAAACCTGACCTGTCGCAGGTCAGCCTGTACAACACCCGGCTGCGCCTTGCCGGCTTCCCCTGTGCCTTGTGCCACTTGTCCCATGCTAAAATTCGCTTGTTCCATACCCGTGTGTTCCGCGCGTGTCTGCCCCGCTCCTGTGTGTCCCGCACCCGTATATTCCATGTCCTTCATATCCGAATTCTCCTTATTTGTACAACTGTCGACTATTTTATTATAACACTTAGGTTCGAAGCATGCTATTCCACGCTTTTATGTCTAAACGACAACAATGGTCCGGACCATTCTGCTTAACATTGCATGTTTTACCGGTGCCGGACGCAAAAGAAGGCTGCCGGGGAGGCCGTTCCGGCAGCCTTCTTTTAGATTTGATCTATTTGTTCCTATTCTATTTGAGACTGATTTTAACCAGCGCACTGTGCAAAAAATATGAGTTATGGGCACATATGGGTTTAAAATTATTAGTTTAAAGTGCTATAATGCAAGAAGAGTTTACATAAATTGAGATTTTTTCAATTATCGTTAAAATATTTGCCCAAAACCCATAAAAATTGCACACCTTGGTCGATCACTACTTTTTTTCACGCTGTTTTAAACCTCGCGCCACATTGCCTGCAGATTTTCTATATTTGCCTAAGATATAACCTACTTCAGCTTGATAGTATATCCAAGCTCCTTAAGCAGGCTTTCGTGAATATAAAGCTTACAACTTTTTTACCTGCTGTTATGGTCGCAGTGTCCTTTGATATGGCAACTTTTGCACTAATAAATTTAGCCACGGCATCTACAGGCACATAATATGCTTTGGCTGTCTTGCCATAGATGGCCGACTTTTTGCTCAGGCTAATGGTTTTAACAGATGTTACTGTTCCCGATGAAAGCTTGGGGTTAGATACAATTATAGTTCCATCTATATTCATGGAAAAGTAAAACTGAAATTTCTTCAGCTTACTCACATCAATTTTGACAGTATTCCATGTATTTGCAACAGTCACAGCATATTTTGTATTAAAGCTCTCATCCATTATGAATATTTGCAATTCGCCTTCTGCAGGGAATTTTTCTTCAGTAACAGTTTCTACCTTGAATTTGTCTACAGTTCCCTTGTCAAGACCTACACCACCCTCAATATCCCCAAACATATCTTTTGTAGCTGCACAAACATCAAAAATCAGATGTCATTGTTCAGATCGGCAGGAAAATAGGGCTCAATGTCATCGCAGAGGAAGTGGAGACTAAAGAGCAGCTGGAATACCTGATCCGCCACCACTGCAATAAAATTCAGGGGTTCTATTTCAGCAGGCCTCTCCCCGGCTCGAAGGCCGAAGAAATCCTGAACGGCAAATAAATGGAGCTATGCCGTCTAAAAGGCATTAGGGTTAGCTTCACAGGTTTTTCTATGCTCGCCTTTCAGTTATAAGCCCATCATCTTATAATATATCCCATAAAAGGTGTATCAATATTCCTGGCGTAAGTGTCTTTGTTCTTAGGTATAACTTCCCAAAAAAATATCCTATTACAGTCTGATAACAGGTTATTAATAATGCAACACCAATTCCCTTGTCCAGATATCTTACACAATGAAGAATTCCAAAAAGGAAGGCTTGTATTATGTTTACTTTCCATTCTGCAATTTGATATCCTTTCAGTGCAGAAATGAGTATTCCTCTGCATAAGAATTCTTCGAAAAATGCCACAAGTATTATTATACTTAATATATATAAGCCATAACGAACTATATCTCCATTGAAATCGTTAATGAATCTGAATCCATCAAGTATTATTGTAATGCATGCAAACACGAGTCCTATAGCCAAGGTACCTATAGTCTGGCTCCTGGACATTCTCCATTTGAAATTTATGATACTCCCCCCGAATACTTTCAACAAAATAAGTGATAAAGTAAGACAAGTTATTTTTATGATTATCTTGATATTTTCATCATTTAATCCAAGATTCCTATATATTCCAAAGGCAGTAAAAAATATGTTAACGAGTAAAATTGAATATACAATGATATAAACGGGCAGCAGCTTTTTATCAGCATATATTTCAAAACCACCTTGAAGCTTCTCCCTTAACAAATAAATAAGAATTAATAAAATTATGCCCAACAATCCTCCGAAATGCCCTACTACAGCACCTAGAACTGCGAGTAAAAGTACGAATAAGCTTTCTATTAATGAATTCTTACTGATATACTCTCTCATATTAACTTATTTCTCCTTAATACGTTGCGAATTAACAAACTTCGGGTTACAGCGAAATGCTTACAGGGTGGCTTGTTCACCTCTTAATATCCCATCTACCATCTATTTCAAGCAGTTTCTTAGCAACACTTTTTGATAGTTCAAGCCCATTATCGCTATTGGTCAATACAATGGCGTATTTACTTTGTTCGAGGCATATTACAATTAAACTTTGAAAACCTGGATTTATTCCAGAGTGCCAATAAGTAGTTCTATTTTGGCTTTCCCGCTCAATTGCAATACCTAAGCCCCAACTGTTCGTGCTGTCTATATTAACTGCCGACCGGAACATACCTTTCATAACTTTATTACTGCCATTATACTGCTTTACTAATTCGTCACAAAATAAAGCCATATCCCTGCTTGTTGATTTTAATGAGTAAGCGCAATTAGCCTCCTTTGCAATCACATCATTTGTAACGGGTATTGTTATCGGAACAGCTAAACCTAAAACAATTACAAGTGCAGTAAATACAGGTAATACAGCATATAATCCTTTCCTGCTTTTTCGTATCAAAAATGTAAGCAGACACACCATTGTAAAGTATACTAAAAAGACTACCAAAACCTTTGATACGAAAACAAATAAAAGGAATAGTACATTGATAACGCCTGCCAACAATACGGCAACAATAAAACTCATTCTTAATGAAAAATATTTGGATTTCGTTACTTTTCCGATGAATGCTCCTAATAAAAACAGGATAAAAAATAACGCAAGAAAAATAAGCAATGCAAAAAGTATGGCAGATGAAAGACTCATATAAGGTACTATAGTTTTCGCCTTCTCAAATGTACTGTTTTGCATTCCCAATGGTTCAAATACATATTTTTCAGCAGCTTGTTCCATTGATAATCCGGTAACACTCTCAATGACGCTCTGCAAATAAGTATAACCAACGCCGGAGTATCTAAATTCTGCTCCGGGGGAAGAATACAATTTCTTATCAATTCCAAGTTCGTATGATGGAGAAAAACCGGCTGTATGAGAAAGTAATTGCTTTACCGTTATATCATTAAGCCTTTCGTCGGCTGTTAATAAGTTCTCTGGCAGATAAGTCGCAATTGTGGTATCTAAGCTGAGTTTTCCTTCATCAATCAGTGAAAGAGTTATATATGCAGCAACTAATTTCCCATTTGAAGCCAATTCGAAAACTGATGTTTCCGTAATCCCTGTACCATAATTCTCAAACAAAGTCTTTCCGCCTTCGGAATACGCAATAGAACAAGCATTAATATTGCTTTCATTAATAATTGATTCCACCGATTCAGCCCCAAGAACAGACAATGGAGTAGAAAACAACATAAGTATACTAACCAAGAGTAACAGGTTTTTTTTCATATATTTTCTCCTTCTTGTTTAGGATATTGCTTGCCCAATAGAGTTAGCGTACTGATGTAAAGGCTTTTTATTAATTGTTTTTCATCAAAGGTTATAAGTGTTGGCTTATCCGTTGACGGCAGGTAGCATTTCGTTAGTGTCACATCTCGTATTATCCCATCGAAAGCCGATGTAATAAATGCAACCACATCTTTTAAAGGTAAAATTGGAGTAAAGTATCCCAATTCGGTTTGTTCAAATAACAAGGCATACATTTTTTGTGCCAAATATTCAAATACAGTTATTGATTCAACATTTTTTGCTTTTCTATCTCTTCTTTCAGGGTCATGAGCAAAAAAAGTTCCCAATTCAAAGAGGATTTTATTATAACTAATCAGCATATCAGAAAAAGGTGCTATTGAGCCACTGGCCGGCAGAATTCAGGCCAGTATACATTCAGAAAGTACTGTTACCATGTTCCTGCCGTCTTCCTTGGATTTATACAAAGCACTGTCTGCAGATTTTATCATCAAATCAGATTTACAAGTACCCTCAATATTAGATGAAACGCCTAAACTAATTGTAACTCTTAGTTTGTTACCATCATACACTATTTCAGAATTTTCAACAGCCAGTCTTAGCCTTTCGGCACATAATCTGGCTCCATATATATCTGTTTCCGGCAATATAACCGCAAATTCTTCCCCGCCATATCTTGCACAAATGTCAACACTTCTAAAATTATCCTTTATCAATCTGGCCAACGATATCAACACCTCATCACCGGCCTGGTGCCCGTATGTATCGTTAATGATCTTGAAATGGTCTATGTCCAGCATAACAAGTGAAACTGTTGTTTTATATCTTTTTGACCGTTCTACTTCCCTATCCAGCATGTATTTAAAATGCTTATGATTCACAAGACCTGTAAGGCCATCTGTTATAGCCATCGTATAAAGCTTGGCATTTTCGATGGATATTGCTGCCTGTGTCATGAAATTGTTCATAATGGCAGTGTCTTCATCTGTAAATACTGCACTTGTAAGACTGTTGCTTAAGTAACATACTCCCTTTATTTTATTGTTATACTTTATTGGGACACACAAAACAGATTTTACTTTACCTTCTAATGCATTTGAGGCAATTACGGGGGCGCCCTTTTCCATTACCTCACGCACAATGTTGGCGGATATTTCTTCTGACTTGCTTTCATTATAAAGTGTTTTGGAAGTCCTGACTACAATCTCGTCAGATATATCATCCTTCATCATTAGATAACCATTTTGTGCACCTGTTGCTTCTATTGCAATTTCCATTATTTTTCTTAAAAGTTCTTCCAAATCAAGTATTGAACTTATTTGTTGATTTAACGATATGATTGAAGACATTCTCTGCGAGTACCTTACGCTTAGAGAAAATCTTTCGGTTGAATCAAATTCTATATTGTCTGATTTACTAAGAATTTTCATACAGCGTTCAATATAAAGATTGGAATCCATATCTTTAAACATGTTATATGCCTTTTCTATATATTTTCTTGCCTTCTCTTTTCTCTCATGCTCAATTAAAAACAAACCATACTCATAATAACCCAATGAAGTCTCATAATTCATTTTGAGATTTATACTGTATCTGATAGCATCAGTAAAGAGTCTTACTGCAGTATCATACTTATTAATAAGTGCATAGTATTTTGCACTTGCCCTTAAAGCCCTTGCATAATGAATCTTCACCAGCTTTGTTTTTCTTACTGCCCGTATACAGGCATTCCTTATCTGTTTCAATAGTATTCCTTTTTCTTTTGCTGTAAGAATATCTTCTTGTTTGAGATAACTTGCGATATATGCCTCTGCAATAATATCATAAGTGATATCTGAATATATCTTTATAACATTACCTGACTCGATCAGCTTTAATGAATTTTCAAGATATGGAATTGCCCGATCGACATCACCTCTTTCAATATAGACTTGACCAAGCAAACAGCATGCAATTGATTCTATAAACAAATCCTTACCGCGTGCTAATTCATACGCGCTAAGCGCATATTTTTCAGCATCATCAAGCTTGCCTCTATAAAGGTTCAGGGTAGCTTTTTCGTGGTAAGTACTGCCTTTGGGAAATATCTCCATGTCCATACTTGTATACCAAATCATCTGTTCAATATTCTCTTCGATTTGTTTATAATCACCTAAAAACAAGTAATTAATTATGCTCGGAAGACAACTTCCGGCTAAGTACCTATATTCACCTATCCTTTCAGAAATACTGATTGCTTTTTGGAAGTACTCATTGCTTTTTTCAAACTCACAATTAGATTGATATACATGCCCGAATGAATTCATTGCTACAGAGTATGCATATTCATCTCCAATTTCTTCAGCGATTTCTGCGGATCTTTTAAGTGAACTTACAGCGGACTCCGCCTTTCCTATAAATCCCAGGGAAAGTCCGTAGTTTGCTAAAGCCAGTGCCAGTTCCTTTGATTCTCCTATTTTACTTTCACAAATATTTAACATTTTTAATGAAACATGAAATAATTTGCTTCTATCAACCAATTGGCAAACCGCCATGAGAGAAAATAAGAAGTTGGCAAAAAGTATATTTTTCTCCCTATCCTTTGTATGTTTTTTATTATATCGCATGCCGGGAAAAAGCTTACGCAGCTCTATAAGTATTATTTCTCCTATAATCCCTAATAATGTGAAGTTTCCTTGTAACAAATCCTTCTTGCCAAGCAGTAATAGGCCTTGTGTGCCGTATTCCAATGCCTTCTTATACTCAGACTTTAAGGCATAGACCAGACACAGGTTTGAAATGATATCAATTTTCTCGTGTAAATCCTCATCAAAAAGGAGCGCCTGTTCCAATAGTTCTATCGCTTCATTAAAATTTCCTGAAAACGAGCCTATCAAACCGGCTTTTCTGATGCACTCCAGCCATATTTTACTCCCTTTATCTCCTCTTTCCTCAAGTAACATTGAACACTTTTTGAAATATCTAACTGCATCATCATTTGAATAGCTTTCCATTGCTTTGTTTGCAGCTGGATAGAGATATTCAAGTGCTTTGTTTTTGTTCCCGCTCTCTGTATAATGAAATGCAAAGTCGAAAATTACAGCGTCAATACTATCGCTATATTTCCTTTCAATCATTTCAGCAATTTTCGAATGTAATTCCTTTATCTTGCTATTTCCTATATAGCTGTAAAAAGCATCTCTTATTCTGTCATGGACAAAAAATATTTGTCCCTTTTCATCTACATTCTGTTCTAGAAACTTAAGTTCGATAGAATTATCTATAACCCCGACAATTTCTTTAACATCTAAATCCACAAGAGCAAATAAAAACTCTATATCAAACTTTTTACCTATAGCTGCTGCATGGGATAAAACAAGTATTTGATTATCATCAAGTACTGATATCCTCTTAACTAGTATATCAACTATAGTGTTAGGAATCTCCACTTTTGAAAGAATATCGGTATCTAAATTCCACTTTCCTTCAATCCAAACAAGGGCTCTCTCTGTAATAAGCTGTTTGAGTATTTCTAGAGAAAAAAACGGATTTCCGCTGCTTCTTTTCAGTATAAAATCTGATATTTTACTTATATACCAGTCATTACCAAATAGTATGCCCGAAACAAAATTTTTCATCCGCTCTTTATCAAAAGGCAACAAATTAATTTGCTTAAAAGCAATATCAGATTGTTCCAGATTATTTATGAGTCCATATAAGCTATGATCCTTTGAAATCTCATTACTCCTGCATGCTCCAATAATAATTACAGGGTTTTTGGATATAAAGCATGATAACTCCTTAATAAGATTTATACTTCCTTCATCCAGCCATTGTACGTCATCAAGCGATATAACAAATGGGCTTTTCATTTGCCCAAGTGCGCACAAAAAGCTGCATACAACCATGTTAAATCTTTTAGTCTCCTTCTTGGGCTCAAGCTTTACCAATTCAGGACATTCACCCAGAATTTCTTCAGCCGTTGAATTCAGTTCCAATATGATTCTGCCAAGATCACCAATGCTCTCCTTTACTTTATTTCGTATAGTTTCTTTAGTTTTTTCATCTAACTTAGCAAATAAATTGATATATGAGTTTATAACATCTTTAAATATACCATAAGGTACTTTGCTTTCACCCGAAAAACTTTTCCCGTAAGTGAATACTCCTCCATTTTTATATACATAGCTTTTAAATTCCTCAACCAGCCTGGTTTTGCCCATGCCGGCCTCACCATTAATAAAGACAATGCCTCCGGTGCCTTTTGTTGCTTCATGAAACATTTTTTTTAATTCGTCAAGTTCTTTATCTCTACCTATCAGGCTTGTTCTATAATTCAGCTTAATAACTTTATCCTGAAAACCAGGTAAGAAACTTACATCTCCTTTAAAGTATCTTTCAATGTCCCCCATTAATCCGCTTGTATGTTGATACCTGTTATCTGGTTCCTTCTCCAGAAGTTTTAAAACTATCCTTTCCAATATTTCAGGAATATTAGAATCAATTTTCGTCAGTTTTTCCGGTATTTTTGCAGCATGCTTGTGTATTATGGTATTTATATTATCCCCTACAAATGGCAACTCGTTTGTCAATAACTGATAAAATATAATACCCAAAGAGTAAAGATCTGAGCGTTCATCCACTGCCCTTTTTATTACACCACTCTGCTCAGGCGGCATATAAGAAAGGGTTTCTACAATCTCATTTTTATCCTCAGAATTAAATTCCCTTATCTGTGCAATCCCAAAATCAATAATCTTTACTGATATTTCACCATCAGCATTATCTATGAATATATTTCCAGGTTTCAAATTTCTATGAAGTATATTTGCTTCATGAACACATTTTAAAGCTTCGCATGTTTTATAAATAATTTTCACAGTCTCCTCAACCGAAAACCTCTTTCCGGCCTTTATTAACTCATGAAGGTTTACTCCTTTCAAATACTCCATTATAATATAGTGAGTATTTCCCATTTCTCCGACTTCATATATTTTTGCTATTCCGGGAATATCCAGTTTGGAGATAATCAAAGCATCATTCCTAAAACGTATTATATCTTCAATTCTGTTAGAAGTTACATCTGTTTTCAGTACCTTCACTGTTACATTACTATTTTGTGTATGGTCTTTTGCAAGCCATACTGTACTCATACCGCCCTCTCCAATTTTTTTAACAATTCTATACTTATTATTTATTACTTTACCAATCAGATTCATAAAGTGTTACCTCTTCACTACAAATAATCTATTTTAATAATTATTGAAATAAGAAACTGGTTCATGTGCATTTTACATTATATCGCATATTCATGGAATATCCTACATATTCTTCATTGTGTGACCTTCTTATAAAGCTTTTAGATATTAACTCCATTCTTTTGGTATATCACTTTGTTTATGCGGGTTTTAGGGACAATACCATGTATTGCGTGAAGAAAAAAATAAGCGGTGCGTACACAGTATCGCACACAACCACTTAGGTAATAATCACAGCTTATATAAGAAACCCAGTTTCGTTATTTCTCCCCGTTCCAGATGTCCCAGCCCTGCTTTGCGGTCTGATCATCGCCAAACCAGCCCTCGAAAGCCACATTACCTTCTTTCATGTAGAACTCAAAACCAAATGTGATTCCATAATTGTCAAATGTACCAGTCAGCTTGTTGTCCGAAGCCGTCCCTGTAATAGTTAAACTGTCTTCTCCGTAAGTCCCGGTAACCTTCGAGCCAACTTGCGTTAAAGTTAATTCACCCATGTCGCTGTTCCAGGTACCTGACCAATCGGATGGCTTTGCCAGCTTCCGTAATTTAGAGCTGTGAACATCCCTTTTTTGTTTTGTCTAATTTCGTCCATTATTAGATTGGCGGAATATACATGGGTTTTCACCTTCCATGCAAATACAGGTGACGATGACCCAATATCAATCAAAGAAATAAGTAAAAACGACAGCAGAACTCTAGCACACCGGAAACAGAACTTTTTGTTCATAACTTAATTCCTCCCAATTTGTAAAACATTGTGCGGATAATATACAATTTTATACTTTTATTGCTGAAATGTACACATAATATGAGCGTTCAGGCATGGCCCACGCATGAAAATCAATACTGCTTCAAAAATCATAATTCTGATCCGGAACACGATGTAATTTTTAACACGTCAAACTATCAGTTGGACAATATTTCAGGAATAGTCCACTTTTAGCAATAATAGGTATACATAAGTAATGCTTTTAGGGCGCAGAGGGGGTGCAGACATTTTCTTGGACCGTCTGCCATGCAATTACTGTGGCCTATACTTGAAATTCTGGCCATGGCAATTGTTTTATGAGTGGATACTCAGGCTTCGTTATTGCATAGGTAATCCAAATTGTAATTTTTGGGGTGATGATAAGTTGCTTTTTCCCCAGCATTTTCTGTAATTTCCATATCTTACTTCTGGTATTACTCGGAATTATCTTACAGCATGTGACTACCATGTGGGTTCAGGGAAGGTAATACAGGCGGTTGTTACAGGATTTTACCCGGAAAAAAAGGAATCTTCCTTATCACGTAATTGTACACCTCCATTTTATCCTAGTCCTGTAATCAAACAGGATTATATAACCATGGATATTATATTAGTAGTTTTTTTACGTCAATCTACACATCATTTCCTGTGTTTCATTGACCGCATAAGATCCTTGGTTTCGCTGTCCACCCTGTTCGATTCGATAGTTTTCTGAAGCGCCTTGTTATATGTAAAGTCGCATAGCTCATTGTGCTGCAGGTATACTAGCGTTTTCCCGGGAAATTTAACATAGCATACCGATAAAGCCCAGGCAACGGCCATTTTGACATAATAGCCGTCATGCTTGATCCTGTCAAACAGCATTATCAGCTCATCTATATGATCATCATCTATAAAGTAATCCATCGCCATAACGACGGCAAAACGGATCTCGAATTCCTTGTCTGAATTGAAATAGCGCTGAAGGAACTCCCAAACGCGCTCTCTATTCTTTTTAACAAACTTGAGACCGGCACTGAAGCTGTCACAAATGGACCAGTTAATTATTTTGGGAATATAGTCTGCAATAAGCTGCAGCCTTTCTTCCGTATCGATTTTCACAAGCCCTATTATAAAGCCCTGCAGCATTATTTCCTCAAAAAATTCATCGTCCGAGGCCTCCAGATATCCACGCCAGTCAGCAGCAGCGATCTCCTTTGCGAGCGCTCGAAGCTGCGGCAACCGCACGCCAAGCATATTGCCGCAATCGGGTACAAGCCCGGAGCAAAAGCTGCGATACTTTTCATCAGCGAGATTTTTCAGTTTCTCTTTGATCCCGGTATCCATATTAGCCCCCTGTTCTATACTGTCTTATGCTGCTTTATGCTTTTTTTGCTGCTTCATGCCTCTTTATGCTGCTTTATGCTGTTTTTTTGCTGTTCTATGCTACTTCATGCTGCTTCATGCTGCTTTTTTGCTGCTTTTTTGCTGCTTTTTTGCTGCTTTTTTGCTGCTTTTTTTCTGCTTTATTTCTGCTTTATTTTACTTTATGATGTTTTATTGCTATTTTATGCTGTCTTATGCTGCTCCATGCTGCTTTTGCTGCTTTTGCTGCTTTTGCTGCTTTTGCTGCTTTTGCTGCTTTATTCGGCTGTATCCGTCTAAAAACGCTGTATTCTGCTTATATTCTCTTTACCGCTCTATACCGCGTTATATTGCTCTATCCCGCATATACACCGCGCAGCAGCTTGATCTCCGCTTCATAACCGTCCAGCTCATTCGGCGTTTCGAGGAAGAATGGCAAATGCCTCAGTTTCGGGTAATTGATTATTCTTATGAATGTATCAAGCCCAAGACTTCCCTGCCCTATTTTTTCATGCCTGTCCTTATGGCTGGCAAACGGATTCTTACTGTCATTGAGGTGTATTGCCCGAAGCCTGTCCAGGCCGATCACTTTATCAAATTCGGACAGCACACCGTCCAGATCATTAACTATATCATAGCCCGCATCATTAACATGGCAGGTGTCCATGCAAACGCCCAGCTTCTCATTAAGCTCTACCCTGTCGATTATCTGTCTCAGCTCCTCAAATCTACCACCGACCTCGCTGCCCTTTCCAGCCATAGTTTCGAGAAGCACATATGTTGTCTGGTCAGGCTTCAGTATCTTGTTCAGCAGTCCTGAAATCAACTCTATCCCTGCCTCAATACCCTGTCCAACATGGCTGCCCGGGTGAAAATTGTAATAGTTGCCGGGTGTGTATTCCATCCTGATAAGATCGTCTGCCATTACCTCCAGAGCAAACTCCTTTACCCGCTGGTCAGCAGCACACGGATTGAGTGTATACGGTGCATGTGCCATTATCTTGACGAACCTGTTGTCACCAGCCAGCTTAAGAAAGGCAGCAACATCCTCAACATCGATATCCTTTGCCTTCCCGCCCCTTGGATTTCGGGTAAAAAACTGAAAGGTATCAGCCCCTATCGACAGCGCAGCCGCTCCCATTTTCAGATATCCACCCGAAGAAGACAGGTGGCATCCTATATGCAGTCTGTCATTATGCAGTATATCATCACTAAAAGTGCTATTAACTGACTTTAAAATACCATTGCTCTCCTGCATACCTGCCTCCAATTTTTTTACAGTTGCTCTCATAAAAAGAGCACTTCCCGTCAATTCCCTTAAATCATTTTATCATTGTATGTTCTTCATAACAGATCTCTCAAGCTCAAGCAGCCTCTTCTTAATGTCCATGCCACCTGCGTATCCGACAAGATTACCATTCGAACCGATCACCCTGTGGCATGGCACGAAAATCGTAGCCGGGTTTTTATTGTTCGCCATACCGACAGCCCTGCAGGCCTTTGGACATCCGATGCTTTCTGCTATTTCCCTGTAGCTTCTCGTCTGTCCATAGGGTATATCGGTCAGTGCCTTCCATACCGCCTTCTGAAACGGTGTTCCCTCAAGCGCCAGCGGGATATCAAAGGTCTTGCGGTTTCCGTCCAGATACTCATTCAGCTGTCTTGCGGCCTCCTTAATAAGCGCCGTCTCAGCAACGACATAGCCCTCCGGACATTCATCTCCCCCAAGCCAGGTATCTGCCCTGTTTGTCCTGGCATCGCGCTTCCCGGCTTCCGTACCACCCATGCGCATCCCGGCCGCCGCTTTCCCGGCCCCGTGGCCCATTCCGCCGTTCCCGCCGGCAAAGCACAGGCGGATCACCGCCTCACCATTATCTGCAATTCCTATTCGTCCAATACTTGTATCATAAAAATAGATGCTATTCATCCCGCTACCTCATCAGCCCTCTATGCAACAGGCCTGGTACAAGAAAGGAGCTCTGCAAACAGCCCCTCTATAAATATCATATAGAAATATTAAGTACACTCCCCAACAAAAATATTCAGAAATTTTCTTTCAGGAATGAGAGGATCGCGCCGGAATATTCTTCATCTGTCCAGGGCTTATCAAAGCTTTCATCGCTGCAGATAAAATGGAAGTCCCCTTCGCGTGTAAATGTATCAAACTGACCGGGTGCCGCTTTCTTCAGCCTCTCAAAGCTCTTGTACGGCACCTGGGCGTCGCCGGTCGAATGCATCAGCAGCGCAGGCCTTCCATTCAGCTTTTTTATCTCCCTGAGAGGATTTATTTTAATGCTCCCGAAGCCATATTCAAAGCCCATGTACAGTTTAACAAAGGGTTTTTCGATCGCTGCTATGAACGACGGCATACCCATGTTTACCATGTTATCGGCAAACGTGTCAGACCAGGAAGAAAATGCTGAGACACTTATAAGACCGTCTAACTCAGGAATCTCTCCAAACGAGTTGATTGCTGTAGCTCCACCCATTGATACGCCAAAGACTATCATTGGAATATCCTTGTATTCCGCTTTGGACATTAAGTATTTTACCCCGGCCTTTGTATCAAGGTATTCCTTTGTCCCTGCATATATTTTATTCCCTTCACTTTTCCCATGAGAACGCATCTCGATCAGAAGGGATGAATAACCATTGTCGGCCAGCATTTTCGCATGTCCGAAAAAGGCCGTGACCGATGGCTTGTGTATTCCGGATAAAAATATAACGATACCCTTGGGAGCATCCGCTTTTACTTCCCATGAAGCCAGGCGCAGGCCGTCTTCCGTGGTAAGTGTGACCTCCTGCGCCTCAACACCGTAATCGGACGGTGAATACGTCTCGAAATCCACATGCATGTTGATCATATCATTCATTACAAGCGGAGGTATAACAGCAAAACCTGCAACAACAAGCACTGCAAGGGCAATGACCGCTATCCGTACAATTTTCCTGACAGGAGTTTTCCTTTTCACCATACTTACATTTATGTTTGTAGTTACAACACCCATCAGATTGCACCCCCACCATTTCAAACATTCTATTGCCGGTATAAGCTTTTTATCAAAGCTAAGGACTTTTAATCCACTAAAAATACCCTCTAATAAAGAATATTATCATTAACATTATTTGGAGTCAATATTTACGTCCCAATACCTTCCATCCCCCTAAAAACTTGCTTGATTAAAGCCAGCTAATGGTGTAGTATTCTTAATAATAATTGATAGATATAAGGGGTGTATACAATGAGTTCATGGAAAATAGAGACCAAATGCCTTCAGGAGGGCTATACGCCTGCAAACGGCGAAACAAGGGTAGTTCCGATCTGTCAGAGCACCACATATAAATATGATTCTTCAGAAGAAGTAGCAATGCTCTTTGACCGTCCCGACAAGGGCCATATATATTCAAGGATCAGCAACCCTACCAACGACGCTCTTGAAAAGAAGATAGCAGCGCTCGAAGGCGGCATCGCAGCTATGTTGGCGGCATCCGGCCAGTCGGCCACCTTTGTCGCCATTATGAATATATGCCAAAACGGTGACCATATAGTGGCATCAAGCACTATTTACGGCGGCACCTTTAACCTTCTAAATGTTACGCTAAAAAAAATGGGTGTAGAAGTTACATTCATTAATCAGGATGATCCCGAGGAAGAAATACAGAAGGCATTCAGGCCCAATACAAAGATACTCTTCGGAGAATCCATCGCAAACCCGAAGATAAGCATACTGGATATAGAAAAATTCGCAAGGATCGCACACAAGAACGGAGTTCCGCTGTTTGTTGACAACACCTTCGCAACACCGATACTTTTAAGGCCCTTTGAATACGGAGCCGATATCGTTATCCATTCCACGACAAAATACATTGACGGTCATGCAGTCAGCGTAGGAGGTGTAGTCGTAGATTCCGGCAAATTCGACTGGACCAACGGTAAATTCCCGTCTCTGACAGATCCCGATCCGTCCTACCACGGAATTTCATATACCGAGACCTTCGGCAATGCAGCATACATCGTCAAGGCACGCTATCAGTACATGCGCGATCTGGGCAACAACATGAGCCCGATGAATGCATTCCTGACAAATCTTGGTCTTGAAACACTGCACCTGAGAATGGAAAGACACTGCGAAAACGCTCGGAAGGTAGCAGAATATCTGTCAGAGAACGACAAGATAATCTCCGTCAGCTATCCTACATTGAAGACCGACAAGTATTTCGAGCTTGCTCAAAAATATCTGCCAAAGGGCTGCTCCGGCGTCATATCCTTCCGCATCAAAGGCGGCAGGGAAGCCGCCGCCAAGTTCATGAACAACCTGAAGCTGGCATCTATCGTAGTCCACGTAGCAGATGCCCGTACAGCTGTGCTGCATCCCGCCAGCATGACACACCGTCAGCTGACAGACGAACAGCTCTTTGCCTGTGGTATAGAGCCGGATATGATCAGATTTTCAGTAGGCATAGAGAATGTTGAGGATATCATCGAAGATATCAGGCAGGCTCTGGAAGCATAGGCTGAACCGTTGCTTGAACAAAAACAAAGCGCTCATCCATTAAAAGGTGGGCGCTTTATTTTTCTCTTTCCGGCGCTCTTTCCGGTGCTCCACGTATTAGTCTTTTTTTGCTCTGTGTCTTGTACAGTGTCCTTTGGCAGGATCTCAAAAGAATAGTTTTTGGAACTATTATTGTCCCAATTATTCGCACTGTCGTGGAATGCAAGCTTCAAAGGCAAATCTGAAGTAATAGGCAATGTCGACTCGAAGCCGTCGGTCGTCTTCTTCATTTTAACATCCTTAAGATCCTTCCATTTATCCCCGATACCGACATGCTCGGTTCGGCCTAAACTGCAGCATGTTAAGGGGATACCCGAAAACGCAAACATGAATAAGCATTTAGTATAATGCGTTCCCAAAAATTCATTGTTAATTTTCGCTATTAGTGATATAGTGGAATATATTATCAGAAAGTGTAATATTATGTCAATTAATTACAGAAAATTCCGGAAGCAGCTGATTGATAAGAATATGGATTGATGCAAGCTCGATTGAAGTGGTATTGATTGATGAAGCACGCAATGCGAAGGGGTATTAAAAACCGGATAAGGTTCAACTGTATATCTATAAAAAGAAGATTGGAGAATTATATGAACATTAAGAAAAAGATGGTATGCGTCACACTGTCCCTGATTCTCATTTTGACACTGTTCCCGGGTGAGAGTGCCCAGGCGGCGTCCGGTAATTTTGTTACACCAAAATATCAGGATACTTTCAGCACATGGTTCAGAACGTATAGTGAAGGTTATTACATATTCAGGATAACACCAACCATGGACTCGGATGACTATGCGGTTGGAATCTATGACCAGAAAATGAAGCGGGTTGCTGTAGTGAACAACTATGACTACGGGGAAGGTTTCCATGATGGATTGATGGCGGTAGGCAAAGAACCTCATCTAGCAGATATTGATCCTTATGCTGATTCTACCGATTATACATATATGCCGAAATACGGGTATGTGGATACTTCCGGGAAGCTGGTTATCCCCTGCGAGTATTATGATGTATCCAATTTCAAGAACGGCTTGGCAGTTGTGCATAAATTGGAGGGAACAAAGGTAACGACACTGATCATCAACAAAAAGAACCAGGTCCAGTTTAAGGCTGAGGGCAATATACGTGCTATAATAGGAGATAACTATATTTATATTGATGATGGCTCCAGAGAACCCGGATACAATGAAGACGGGTATAATGAGGATGTTCCTGACTCCGGATATATGAAATGGCCGGGCACCTTTTACGATTATAAATGGAATAAAATCAGCATTGCTTCCCGGAAGGGTACCTTTGATAAATACGGCTACTGGGCCCTGAACGGGGACCGGATCGATGGCGAGGGCTACAGCCAGAGCGAAAGGGATGCCTTTACAGCGAAGTATGGGAAGCTGTATCATGAAACGGAATACCTTGGAAAAGGTTTTTTCAAGGTCAAGGAGAATCCGCCCGCCGGGACAGATGAGTATGATTATGATGTGATGGATAATTTGAGAACCGCAATTGTCAATAAGGTCAATAAAACAATTGTTCCCTTTGGAAATTATTCCGAATTATTTGGAAGCGATACGGAGACATCCAAGTTCTTTGTAGCAACAAGGGGTGGGGATACTGATAAAGTGACACTTTACTCGGGAACAGGAAAAAAGGTATTGGGCGAAGGGACCTTCACCGATTGCGGCTATATGGGAGGCGGCGGCATTTATTATGCCAAAATGTCCAATAAAGGGTGGGGAATGATCACATTGGATGGTAAGCAGATTGCTCCATACAGCAAAAAACTTCTTTCCTTCATAGACTATTACAGCGGATACGTTTCATCCTTTCATCATTATCAAAATCCGCCCAAGTCGAATATCACTTTTTATACAACGGCAAATATGAATGAAAAAGCGGACACGACCAACCTGAAATCCCTTGTCGCAAAGGCGAAGGTGATTTCAAAAAAATATAAAAATTCACGTTTGACAGCCGCGCTCGCGCAGGCAAATTCCGTGATTGCGTCAAAAAATCCACGATGGCTTGAAGTAAGCATGGTTGAAATAGAATTGCTCGATGCGGCAAATATGGCGACTATCGCGTATCGATAAGCATCGGATTCCCATTGGTTGTTTGTACTCCAAGCGCCAATCGAGTAGGAGGTAGGTGATTATTTCACCTACCGGCCTCTCACACCACCGTACGTACCGTTCGGTATACGGCGGTTCAAATAGGAATTATACTGTGTCCTTTGGCAGGATCTCAAAAGAATAGTTTTTGGAGCTATTATTGTCCCAATTGTTCGCACTGTCATGGAATGCAATCTTCAAAGGCAAATCTGAAGTAATCGGCAATGTCGTCTCGAAGCCGTCGGTCGTCAGCTTCATTTTAACGTCCTTAAGCTCCTTCCATTTATCCCCGTAGCCGACATGCATGTAGACCGTATCTGCTCCGGAATTCTTAAGCAGCCCTTTGTAGGTCACTGACGCAACATCTCCCTTTGCAAGCACATTCGGGGTCAAAATCAGACCGTTCTGATGATACATATTATACAAAGCAATTCTCCTCTCTGTTTTGGAATACTTCTTCCAAAGAATACATTCCTTCAGAATCAGCAATACTAGTATTTGCAGCTAATAAAAGAAAATACCCGCAAACAGATGAAAGAGAAAAATGCCAATTTTTTGACCGCTAAATAGCTCTAACGCAAATCGACCGAAATGGTCTGCTTCTGTTGAAGGCTTTCGACAAGCGCATCAATGGTTTTAATATTCATGACCGATTGCTCCAGAGGCATAACAGGATCAGCCTTTACATAAATGACCTCCACGAAATTCTTCAGCTGAAGGTAAAAAGCATCTATGTTCTCCACCTCATAGGTGTCAGTCAATATGTAATCCCATGGCTCTTTTCGATGGGTCCTGGTGATCTTAACATCGCCGAATATACCCCAGGCAACCGGCAGCCTCAGTGTTCCCTTTGCGCAGGTAATCTGCAGCTCCTGGCTGAAGCTGGACTTTTTGCTGCTCTCGACATATCCAACAATGTCATTATCATAATAAATCATTCCGTGGATACGGTTAATAACACCCGAAACCCCGCCTAAATCGCCCACTACAAAAACTCTTTCAGGCTTTCCTCCGCTGAAATGGTTGCAGGCATTCACAAGATAACTGACCCAATCATATGCGACCCCGCCACCGCACTCCTTGCGTTCGCGCCAATTGCGCCGGCTGTCCGGCAAGCTTTCGTCCTCCGGCTCATAATTGTTAAAAACCGCTCTGATGCTATCGACCGGGCCGTTCTCACCATTGAAAACGAGCTGCTCCATCTTGCGCGTTGCGGGATGGTGTCTGTTTTTACAGGCTTCCATAACAAATGCTTCACGCTCATGTGCAAGCTCTAATATGGCAAGCGCCTCTTCCCCGGATACAGTCAGCGATTTTTCGCACAGAATGTTTTTGACACCGGCATCAAGACAGCTCTTAATCTGCTCCAAATGCTGCCCCGGCCAGGTACATAAAATCACCGCATCCAATTCTTCTTTGGCAGGCATCTCAGCCATATCAGTATAATAGCTCTCGCAGCCGTACTTCTCCGCCCAGCTCCGTGCCCTTTCCTCTGCAATATCACAGCAGGCAGTGATCTTGATTTCCTTTAGTTTTGTTGCCGCTTCCCCATGGACATGCGAGTGCTCCCCGCAGCCAACGATAGCTGCTTTTATTGGATTTGTGCCTAATACGCTCATACGCCGCCTCCTAAGTTGTCATCTGCTGTATGCTATATGCTATATTGCCCGGATAACGCTCAAACAACTGTTTCGTTACTGTTCACACCCCCATCCACCCAAAGCATAACTAGGATCGTAAGGAAA
>CAZBEQ010000028.1:0-45399 GCA_964490975.1 uncultured Oscillospiraceae bacterium
AAATCCTTACAGGTATTACAGTTACTTACTCCCAAAATCATGCTTCATCTCTGAAAAGATTAAAAAGATTATCACCCGTGAGCCTTCACATAGTCTGCTGTCTTTCTGAGAAGCCAGTATATATCCTTGTCTGCTGCTGCTTTGTCGATCCACTTCTGTGTTGCGGTTATTATCTGTGGTTCTGCCTTGTTGAGTGCCTCTACATAGCCCCGTATTTCAGCTATATTAGCTGCAGTGCTGCCTGAAGCACTACCCGCGGTACTATCCGAAGTGTTACCCGCATTATTATCAGACACGTGATCTGATGCATCACCTGTTGGCTTTAGCTGCAGTATTGTGCCGAAGGTCTCAACCAGCTTAGTGAGCTTTTCTTCAGTGTTCACAGCCATCTCCCAATGGGAGCCGTGTTCTACAATGAAGGGATGGTCTATACCCAATTTGTCGGAATATCTGAGTATTCCATAGTAATCGGTTTTTGGATTTGAATTTGAAGGTCTTGTCGCAACTCCCCTGAATTTCAGTCCTATTGCCTTTGCGATTTCGCTTCCGATGTACTCAGCCATCACCTTATCTTTAGGATGCTTAATACTATAAAAAACAACGACCCCAACAGCTTCCCTGGGCGCATTGGTATGTAAACTGATCAGCGTATCCACACCGGCATCAGCCGCAAGCCCTGCACGTTTTAAAAGTGTAATATTGTTTCCGTCCGTCCTCGTAAGGAATACATCATATGCGCTGCGAAGCATCAGCCCCAGCTGCAGCATCACATCCCCCTCTCTGTATGAACCCGGTCCTGCATTTGCACCGGCATAATGACCGGGATCGAATCCCACTTTTCCATATTTATACATACTATTCTGCATCCCGCCTGCCACAGCTATTTTGTGTGACTGCGGCCATGCCCGCTCTCCCTTGACCATAGTTTCCTTATTTACAATATGCAATAGCCTTTTTACCCGAAACCAGGAATATTTTTATAAATAGTACAGGCAACATTTGGTATATTCCCTCATATACTTATACGGTGACTAATTTTTATGGGAGGTGCCTTATTTGCTGCACTTCTTATTCACCATGTTGAATGAAGTTCTATGCAGTGTTATTTTTCAGCTTGGCTACGTCTCAAACTCAAACTCTTTTCCGCAGCCGCTGACATCAGAAGAAGAGCAAAAGTACATTGAAGCATATAAGGAAGGCAGCGAAGACGCTAGAAATACGCTTATAGAAAGAAACCTGCGACTTGTCGCACATATAGTGAAGAAATACAGCACCTTCAGCAGCGACAGTGATGACCTGATTTCAATAGGTACCATTGGTCTAATAAAAGCAATCTCTACCTTCGACCAGTCCAAGGGTACCAGACTTGCAACCTATGCTGCGCGCTGCATAGAAAATGAAATATTGATGCAGATCAGATCGGCCAAAAAAATACAGAGCGAAGTATCTCTCCATGATCCAATCGGAATAGACCGTGAGGGCAACGAAATCACTCTAATTGACGTAATCGGGAACGAAACCGAATCGGTGATTGATGAAGTTGAACTTAAAATCCAGGTTAAACGTCTATATAATAAAATGAAATCTGTGTTGAAAAAACGTGAAAAAACTGTACTTGAGCTACGTTACGGACTTCTTAACGGAACAAGCAAGACCCAACGTGAAATAGCCGGCATGCTTGGCATTTCAAGGTCATATGTATCGCGAATAGAAAAAAAGGCAATAAAAAAGCTAAGCAAAGAACTTGAGCCGGAAAGTAGCAGATAAAATCAAAGGGGACGGGGGTTTTTGATTACTGATTAGACGGCCAGTAAACTTTGGGGATGTGGTACCTCGAGGTAAAATAGCCGTGTAATTGAGAATCAAAAACCCCCGTCCCCTTTGATTCTTTGATTGTGTTACAATATACAAAAGTGGAGGTGTTTCTAATGAAAATCATTATATTGGACGGATATGCAGAGAACCCTGGGGATCTTAGCTGGGAAGGCTTTGAGGCTCTAGGCGAGCTAACGGTTTATGATAGGACAAAGAAGGAAGATATCATTGCACGAATAGGTAATGCTGAGATTATTATTACAAACAAAACTCCCCTCGACGCCGAGGTGTTTGATGCATGCCCTTCAATGAAATATATAGGTGTACTGGCTACCGGCTATAATGTAGTTGATACGGCTGCCGCAAAGGAAAGAGGAATTACTGTCACAAATATACCGACTTACAGTACCGCCGCCGTTGCCCAGTTTACATTCGCTTTATTGCTTGAAATATGTCATCACATAGGCAAGCATAATGATGCAGTCAAATCGGGAAAGTGGTCAAGGAGCATTGATTTCTGCTTTTGGGATCATCCGCTGATCGAGCTGGCAGGCAAAACCTTCGGCTGTATAGGCTACGGCAAGATCGGCCAGAGTGCCGGCAACGTAGCTCAATGCTTCGGCATGAATGTTCTGGCATATAATAGGCACCCCGATAAGGCTCTGGAAAATGAAAAAATGCACAATGTCGATCTGGACACGCTTCTTGCACAATCAGATGTTATTTCTCTGCATTGTCCGCTGCTACCTTCAACAAAGGGTATCATCAACA
Organism: uncultured Oscillospiraceae bacterium; assembly: GCA_964490975.1. Lineage (GTDB taxonomy): Bacteria > Bacillota > Clostridia > Acetivibrionales > DTU013 > DTU013. The sequence goes on from CAZBEQ010000028.1 coordinate 2,587, forward strand.
AGGATACTCTCTCAAGGATGATAGATGGTGTTATTATAATAAACACTTCAAGAGGCCCGCTGATAGTGGAGGAAGATCTGAAACAAGGCCTCATCAGCGGCAAAGTAGCTTATGCTGCTGTGGATGTAGTGTCGACAGAACCTATCGCAGAAGATAACCCTCTTCTGACTGCACCAAACTGTATTATTACACCTCACATTGCATGGGCGCCGAAGGAAAGCCGTAAACGGCTGCTCGATATTGCTGTCAGCAACCTGGGCGCCTATCTGGCAGGCACACCAATAAATGTTGTCAACAGCTGAATAGCTATTCCTGATCTTATAGCAAATGGCCACTTTTTCAGATTTAGGCCACTTTTAACTGAACTTCATTGAGATTTTTCCATAAATGTGTGTATAAATCAGTTTAAAGCAGCATTTTGAAAACCGGCGGCAAATTATTGTGGCCTTTACCTGAAAATTTGGCCATTATTATTGAATTCAGAACTCAGATTGAATTCCCAACCATTTTAACGGCTTCGTCAATATACTGCAGAAGCGGTGCTTCGGCGACACCGATAACCTGAATATTGCACTTATTCATAGGAATAAGCACCTTCCTCGCAGGGCTTTCTGCAATAGCTGAAGCCATGGCAGGCGTGAGCTCGCCCAGCATTGAGTTGGCTGCGATTATACCTATTGGGCCGACAATAATATCTGCTTTGCTTGAATTGTATACGATTGCATTTTCACCTGTAGCGCCCTCATCAGCGCCAGCCTTCAGCATTGTGGCAGTTGCAAGCGCATTGGTACCAAGCGCAATTATATCTATGGCGTCTGCGTATTTGCTCTTTAGTTTTTCAACTATTGTCCTTCCCATTCCGCCGCCCTGACCGTCTATTACTGCAATTCTCATATTTTGCCCCTGCTTTCTGCAAAATTCGTTTTTAAACATATTATAACACTTTGGATGCCTCGTTATATCAAAAAATAGTGTATAAGCATATTATAGCACTTCGGTTGCCTCGTTATATCAAAAATAGTGTATGAATATCATGCAGATATTTCTCCGGCTTTTTCAGTGAAACCTTAGTAATTGCAGGCCCAGTCAATTCATATAAATATAGCACTGAGAACGACAGCTCTTATTGTCTGACCATATTCGGGAAGCAGCTGGGCTGCAAGGAGTGAAAGGCCTATGGCTACACCTTCCTGCGGCACAAGTGAAAAACTGATATGCTTTTTGACAGTGTCCGGTGCTTTCATTATTACAGCGCCAATAGACGCTCCTGCCACCTTTCCAACAACACGGCATACAATATAAATGACGCCGATCAGTCCTACCTGAGGCAGAACTGTTATATCATAATGCAAATACAAAGAGTACAGTATATATAATTGCAAGCCAAATACCAATTCATTATAATGATTATATAACTAAACTTTCTCAACCTAATTTACGGCTAAACTGTAAGGGACGATATGGTACAAATAACTGAGAACAAAATAAATGGTAGATGGAGAAGAAAAAATTGGGTAATGGATGGCGGAAGTAGACCACACTACTCGCTATAGCGGTTTTAGGACGCTATTTCGAGGAATAAGTCTTGTTTTATAGATGGTTAGCTATGAAATAGTCCTTTCTACAGTACAATCCCGTTCTAAAACTGAAATAATGGGTAGCGTGGTACCATAATACCAGCTTAATAATGTCTGTGTTTCAGGCTGCCATCTGTGTGATGAGTGTAACACTAAGCAGATTATATAGATCAGGCTTGTAAAACAGCCAACAAAGGAGAATACATATGAACTTCGTAGAAAAGTTCTGGGAGGACCCGGAAAAGCTTCATATAAACTGTGAAAAACCGCGGGCATATTTTATACCATATTCCAACGAGAATACTGCCGCAAAATGCTTACGCGGCGATTCCGATTATTTCAGGAGTCTCAATGGAGTTTGGAAATTTAAATACAATGATTCCGTAAATGATGTTGAGGACGGCTTCTATACCCCCGATTTCGAAACCGCTGAGTGGGACAATATACCTGTCCCCTCCAATTGGCAGTTGCTTGGGTATGATATGCCGAATTATACTAACGTGGGCTACCCTTATCCGTGTGACCCTCCATATGTACCGGATATGAACCCTGCAGGCATATATGTAAGGGAGCTCCGCCTCGAAAAGCATCCTGAAAAGGAGTACTGCCTGGTATTTGAAGGTGTGGACTCCTGCTTCTATCTTTGGGTAAACGGAGAATTCGCAGGCTATAGCCAGGTCAGCCATATGACATCCGAATTCATGGTGACATCGCTGCTAAAATCAGGTAGTAACCGGATCGCAGTCATGGTATTGAAATGGTGTGACGGCAGTTATCTGGAAGACCAGGATATGTGGCGGCTTTCAGGAATCTTCCGTGACGTCTACCTCTTGGAAAGAGACAAAGTTCACATACTTGATGTCTTTGCAAAAACGAAGCTCGATCCAAGCTACACACAGGGAATGTTGAAATGTGACCTGGAAATAAGCGGCGGAGGCTCACTTGAAGTCCGTGCTGTTCTTAATGATCCTTCAGGAAATGCTGTTGGTAGCATTACCAAAAAAATAGACGGCAGCGGGACGCTGAAATTCGAAGTCCCCCATCCTTCACTCTGGTCGGCAGAAACCCCGGATTTGTACTCCTTGTTTCTTTATGCCGGAAATGAGATCATTTTAATAAAGTCAGGTATGAGATCAATTGAGGTAAGGGATTCTGTAATTCTTATAAACGGTCGTGCAGTTAAGTTTAAGGGTGTCAACCGTCACGATTCGCATCCCGAGCTGGGCCATACAATACCTCCGTGGCATATGAAGCAGGACCTTGTTCTCATGAAGCAACATAATATAAATGCAATCCGGACTTCCCACTATCCCAATGACCCCAGATTTCTGGAATACTGTGATGAGATGGGTTTTTATGTAATCAGTGAAGCCGACCTTGAATGTCATGGTTTAGTCCTTGTAGGCGAAACAAATATGCTTGCTGAAGAACCGGGCTACCAAAAAGCTTTTCTTGACAGAATGCACCGCATGGTAGAGCGCGACAAGAATCACGCGTGTATTGTCATGTGGTCTTTGGGCAATGAGTCAGGTTTTGGCCAAAACCATATCGAAATGGCAAAATGGGCAAAGGCCAGGGACGACAGCCGTCTTATCCACTACGAGGGCGCCTGTTGGTTAAGTATTGCCGATAAGGTTGACAATTCATGTCTTGATGTATTCAGTAATATGTACACCGAAGTTAAAGCTATCGAGGATCAGCTGCTGGCAAAATCTAATGAAAATCGTCCAATTATACTATGTGAATACAGTCACGCAATGGGCAATGGTCCCGGAGATCTAAAGGACTACTGGTACATGTTTTATAGCCACCCCAGGCTGGCAGGGGGCTTCGTATGGGAATGGACCGATCATAGTGTAAAAGCACACACATCTAAAGACACAGAATATTTCGCCTACGGCGGAGATTTTGGCGATAAGCCTAACGATGGCAACTTCTGTATCGACGGACTTGTCTATCCCGACAGAAGACCGCATACGGGCCTGCTGGAACTCAAGCAGGTCATAGCCCCGGTAAACATTGAAGCACTTGATATCAATTCAGGTGAATTCAAATTGACGAACCTTTATGATTTTATTGATTTGTCACATCTTGTACTTAACTGGAGAATTGAAAGGGATGGAGAATTTGTTGATGGAGGGACTATAGATCATTTGAATGTCCTTTCTCATGAGTCGCAGGCTATAAAATTGCCTTATGCTGCAGCTGACAAAATAAGCGGCAGGACATTTCTGCTGGTTTGGTTTACGCTAAACAAGGAAATGCCATGGGCTCAACGCGGTCATGTAGTTGGGCAATCCCAGTTTGAGCTGCCTGCAAGGCCACATCAAAAGAAAGAATTAAGAGCGTCAGATATGGCTTCACTTTTAATAGACGACTCAGGGCGTTATATTACCATTGAAGGAATTGACTTCAAATATGTACTTGATAAGGTTACGTGTATGTTCACCTCTATAAAATACAACGGTGCCAGCCTGATAAGTGCCCAGCCGAAGCTCAATATATGGAGGGCGCCGACCGATAACGACCGCAATATCATGAAAGCCTGGGAAGATGAGGGATACGACCGTATTGTACCACATATATATTCTGTATCCATCGAGAGCCGCAGCGAAAAACATATCACCATCGCTTGCTCGTATTCTCTTGGCAGCTACATCAAAAAGCCGGTAATTCGTGGTGAACTTAAGTGGACTATATTTGGAAGCGGAGATATACTTGCCGATATCAAGGCCGAGGTCCGGGAAGGTATCCCCTTTCTGCCCAGATTCGGACTTCAGTTTGTAATGCCTGAAGGCAATGATAGAGTTGATTATTTCGGCTATGGCCCGCATGAAAGCTACATAGACAAGCACAGGAGCACTACAGTAGGCAGATATTCAGCATCGGTTAAGGATATGCATGAAGACTATATAATGCCTCAGGAAAACGGCAGCCATTACAAAACCGAGTGGGCAGCCATTACAGATTTATTAGGGACAGGACTGCTATTTTCAGGCATGAATGGTTTTTCGCTGAATGTTTCACATTTTACTCCGGAAGATCTGACAAAAGCGAAGCATACTTACGAGCTCAACCCGCGCAAAGAAACAATAGTGAACCTGGACTACATGATGAGCGGTGTTGGTTCCAATAGCTGCGGGCCTGAACTTCAGCCACAGTACAGGCTGGAAGAGAGAAAGATTGATTTCAATTTAAGAATAACACCTGTAAGTATTGAACAGTGTTCTTTATTGAAAATTGTACATAGCAACATCATAAAGGACTGTTAATACCCCAATTTTATCATACCCCTGGCTATCTCTGCAAAGACAGGCGCGGCCGACTTTCCGCCAAGCCGGCCGTCTTCTGCAAAGACGGCAATAGAATAGCGCGGCTCTCTTGCGGGGAAATAGCCTGCAAACCAGGCATGTACTATGCTCTCTGAGCCTGTTTCCGCACTGCCGGTTTTGCCACCAGCACCGCCATAGTAGCCCATAACGGCCTCGGTTCCGGTTCCGCTAAGTGTCACAGCCTCCATCAGCTCTCTTATCTTATCAGAGGTTTCTTTTGAAATGATTCGCTCGCCATAGTCTTTTCTGATCTTTTCAACTATATTGCCATTACTGTCGACTATGGAATCCACAATATTCACCTTGTTTTTGATGCCGCCGTTTGCCACTGTTGCAGTAATGTCCGCTACCTGCACCGGTGTTGCAAGCATTACTCCCTGACCGATCGATAGATTTGCGATATCGGCACTGCTGTAATAAGCATTTATATCAGGCAGATTACCGGCCGCTTCAACGATTCCCTGCTCTGAGATACCTGTTTTGCTGCCAAGTCCAAACTTTCGAGCCATGCTTATCAGATTCTTGTAACCTATTTTTTGACATAATTCAATAAAATACGTGTTGCATGAAAGAGCAAAAGCCTTTTTAAGATCAATATCGCCATGACCGCCCTGATAGTAGGAATAGCACTTAAAGGTAAGACCGTTTATATCTACAGAACCTGTACAGTAGTAGTGGTCCAGATCATCAAACCCATGGTAGCGGTTATATATATCAGCATCATATGTTTCAGATACAAAAGGAGTGAGCCTGTACGAATAACCGTCAAAGAACCTGTATTTGTCTTCTGTGGCAACACCGGGATTATCATTGATATTGCCCGTTTCACTCTTTTGAGAATCATTTATTACTATAGAATCCTGATTTTCAAAAAAAGCAGCGACGTCTATTATCTTGAATATCGAACCAAGATTATAAGCAGCGGTCGCCTTGTTAAAGAGCTCCTTTTTGCTGCTGTCCAGATATTTTTCAACCGCATTCTGGTCAAAGTCTGGTTTACTGGCAATAGCAAGGATATCCCCCGTAGCAACATCCTCAACAACAACAGCCCCGGAAATTGCAGCGTTTTCCATTGCAGTCTCCACGATCCTCTGAATGTGGAAATCCAATGTTAGCTTCACATTAAGCCTTTTACTGCCTGTGCTCCAGTTTTTCAACCTGTAGCCAAAGCCCTTGATCGGATTATTCGCTGCATCTTTAACCATACCTATTTCAAAGACTACATTGTCCTTCAATATTTTCTCGTATACCTTTTCAAAGCCTGCCTGACCTATCTGGTCACTTCTGTTAAGATAGCCTATAACATGCTTTGCCAAAGCACCATCATCATAACGTTCAACTGAATTGATCATGGAGACCCAATCCACGTCCAGCTTCAGCAGTGCGTCACGGCCGGCCTTGTCTGTTTCGATCAGCAGCGGATTGCTTTTTGTCGTAATATTATCGAGCACTTCAGCATCTACCCCCAGTGCATCACAGACCTTTTCCCTCTCAATAGCCGACTGTGGCATGTAGCCGGTCTTTATGAGGGCACTGTATTTTTCTTTTCTGTTTGTAAAGGGTATATCATTCCGGTCCAGTATGTTTCCTCTGATCCTCTCAATGGCAGTGCTCGAAACTCTTTGCCTGAATGCCGCTTCCTCCAGCGACCTGTCAGGCACGAACTGTATGAATGCTACTCTGATTATCAGCACAATGAAAATGGACAGTATGACAGCTCCAAATAGATAAATCCTTTTTGCAGACAAGTGAAAGCCCCTTTCAGCGGTTTTACCAGAATTCTTGCCGTTTGAAAGAGGCTGTATTCATACTTTATCAATATTGGTCTACATATCGCGATTTTTTACTCACCCTTGCGCCTTAGCATTGTAAACGGCTCAACCGGTACATCCATAGGCATGTAGACAGTCATTTGAGGATGCGGCGCCGCTTCGATATTTTCACCGTCAACATTTTTCATGGAAGCGACCTTATGGATACGGTACGGTCCCTTAGGGCTTACGACTTCGAGTTCATCACCCACAACAAACCTGTTACGCTGCTCGATAGTCGCTATCCCCGTGATCTCGTCATATGAAGTGACGAGCCCGACAAAATCATATTCTCTGATATATGAACTGGATTCATAAATCTGCTCCTTACCGGTCGGTTTACCCTCAAAAAATCCTGTTGTATACTCCCTGTGGCTCGCTTTTGACATCTCATCGAGCCATGCGGGATCAAGGCTGTAGCCATCAGGGTCTGCAATATATGCATCCAATGCCTCCCTGTATGCCTTTACGATCGTCGCTACATAATATGAGCTCTTCATTCTCCCCTCGATCTTGAGGCTGGTTATGCCACTTTCTATTATTTCCGGCAAATGTCCGATCAGGCACAGGTCCTTTGAATTAAATATATAGGTGCCCCTCTCGTTTTCATATACCGGCATATATTCTCCCGGTCTTTTCTCTTCTACAAGGTAATACTTCCATCTGCATGGGTGTGCGCAAAGTCCGCGGTTTGAATCGCGGCCGATCATGTAATTGCTTAGCAGGCACCTGCCCGAATAGGATATGCACATCGCGCCATGGATAAACATCTCCAGCTCAAGGTCCTGCGGAACATTTTTGCGGATATCCATTATTTCACCCTTTGAAAGTTCTCTTGCCAAAATGACCCTCTTTACTCCCTGGCGATACCAGAATGACGCACTCCTCCAGTTCGTATTGTTAGCCTGGGTACTCAGGTGTAGCTCCATATCGGGAGCCTCCTGCCTTAGAAGGTCAAATATACCCGGGTCCGAAAAAATAACAGCATCCACTCCCAGTTCTCTCAGCTCGCGTATATATTGAGGCATACCGTCAAAATCCTCGTTATGAGGAATAATATTCATAGTCACATATACCTTTTTCCCGCGGCTATGGGCAAAATCGGCCCCCTCTTTCAGTTCCTCCATGCCGAAATTGCCGGCCGATGCTCTGAGTCCGAATTCCTCGCCGCCAAGGTAAACTGCATCCGCGCCGTAGATTATTGCCATCTTGAGCTTTTCAAGATTTCCTGCTGGAGCCAGCAGTTCTATGTCATTTCTGCTTATTTTACTGTTTTTGTTCATTTGTCCATCTCCGTTTCCATTAGCTTGTAAGACAGGGCTACGCCGTCTCCGACCGGCAATATGCTAGTATCCAGGTTTGGATCTTTGCAGATGCTGTCCAGATATGAGCGCATACGATTAACGATAGTTTTCTTGCGTCTGACAACCAACTCATCACTTGCTACCATACCCTTGTACAGAACATTGTCCGACACGAGCAAGCCGCCGTTTCTAAGCATTCTGAGACATTCCGGCAGAAATTCGGGATACTGGCCTTTTGCCGCATCCATGAATACCATATCGTATCTCTTGTCCAGACAACCAAGCACCTCTGTGGCATCACCTGCTATTACAGCGATAGTATCTGCCAATCCCGCTTTTTTAATATTCTCATGTGCTTTATGCAGCATATCGTCATTACGCTCGATTGTATCTATCCTGCCTCCGGGTGCAAGTATCCCCGACAGGAGTATGGAGGAGTAGCCTATCGCGGTACCGATTTCCAATATCCTGGCTGGTTTCACGAGCCTGCCCAATACAATTAACAGGCTGGCAACTTCAGGTTTGATGATCGGCACATGATGTTCGGCAGCATATTGCTCCAGCTCCATCAGCAGCCCTTCTCCGGGTCTAAGTGTTTTACGTATGTATTGGTTAATCCCGTCCTGTTCAAGCATGTGGCATTCCTTTCAAAATAAAGAGGCTGCAGCGGCAGCCCCTCGTTTAGTTCTGTGAATATTTCTTTATGTTCGCCTGATGCTCATTGAAGGTCCTCGCAAATGCGTGGCTTCCGGATCCATCTCCCTTTGCCACATAATACAGATATCGTGTGTCATCGGGATTTACCGCCGCTTTTATGGATGCCTCACCTGGGCAGCATATCGGTCCGGGCGGCAGGCCTTCGTTCAAATACGTGTTGTATGGATCCTCCACCTGCAAATCTTCATATAACAGCCTGTCTTTGTACAAACCGGTTTTATTAAGCAACACATACTGGATAGTCGCGTCCACCTGGAGTCTCCTCAGCGTCTTATCCTTGTTTTTCAACCTGTTATACAGTACACCTGCAATTATATGACGATCATCCGGATCCTTAGCCTCTCTCTCAATAATAGAAGCCATTATCACGACTTTGTCCATAGTCATTTCCACAGGTAAATTGGCCATCAACTCCCTGTACTGTTCCTTGAATTTGTTGTCAAAATTGTCCAGCATTTTTGTCAGGATTTCACGGTCGCTGGCATTATAGTCATACTCGTATGTGTCCGGGAACAGGTATCCTTCCAGCCTGTATTTCCTATCCGGCAGATCTTTGAGGAATTCATAATCAAAAACCTCTGTGTTGGCAGACTCAATAAATTTTTCTTTATCCTTGATTATCTTGTTATTATAAAGTATATCAACTATCTGAGTGAAGGTTTTGCCCTCAGGGATCATTACCTTTCTGGTCAACGAATTGGAGGAAAGCACTCTCATCATCTCGTCGTAGGATAAATCCTTCTTTACGATATGTGTTCCTGATTTATAAGTTCCGTCATATCCGTTGATTTTCGAAAGCAGCTTAAATACTGTCTCATTCTCTATCAAGCCGTTTTTCATGAGTTCGCCCGCTATTTGAGTGGTATTAGCGCCTCTGTTTATAACAAACTCGACGCCTTCGCTCTCATCAATAACAATCTCCGGCTGTGTACTGGCATCAAGGTAATTCTTCATTACATATTTGTAGGAAATAGTGGCGCAGATAAACGCAATTGCAATGAGCATAACAAAAACCAACATAACTACAGCAAATCTCTTGAGTTTCTTATGTTTATTGCTTTTGGGCGCATTGGGCACATGTGAACTTTTCGGTTTACTTTCGCTTTTTACGTCCTGCCAGTCCATTCTCCCACCTCCTGCTTATTCGTTTCTCCTGCTGAATTAACATTCATTGCATCTGAATTATTGCTTGCTCTTTGCTTTTGCCCTCAGCTCAGTGCCGAGTATCCTCTTCCTGAGCCTTATATTCTTTGGTGTGATTTCAACCAGTTCATCCTCTGAAATGAACTCGAGCGCCTGCTCAAGACTCATGATTTTAGGCGGTGTGAGCCTTAGTGCTTCATCGGAGCCGGATGCCCTCATATTTGTCACATGCTTCTTTTTGCAAACATTTACTACAATATCTTCATTTCTTGCATTTTCACCAACTACCATTCCCTCATATACCTTCGTATTGGGAGTTATGAATAGTATACCTCTTTCCTGGGCATTATACAGGCCGTAAGTCACTGCATCGCCATCCTCCCATGCAACGAGCGAACCCCTTTGCCTGCTGAATATCTCACCCTTGTATGGCTCATGTCCATTGAACACATGATTCATTATACCATTGCCCTTGGTATCGGTCAAAAACTCTGAACGATATCCGATCAAGCCTCTAGCAGGTATCTTGAATTCCAGCCTCATGTAGCCCTCAGTAGCAGAGTGCATATTCACCATTTCAGCTTTGCGTACTCCAAGCTTTTCCATTACAACGCCCATGAAATCTTCCGGTACATCTATCATTAACAGTTCTACCGGCTCAAATTCCACTCCGTCAACTTCCTTCATTATGACCTTGGGTTTAGACACCTGGAATTCGTAGCCCTGCCTTCTCATTGTCTCAATCAGTATCGACAGGTGCAACTCACCTCTTCCCGATACCTTGAATGAGTCTGGGGTTTCGGTTTCCTCGACCCTCAGGCTGACATTGGTTTCCAGTTCCTTAAACAATCTGTCGCGAAGATGTCTGGAAGTCACATATGTGCCTTCTCTGCCTGCAAGAGGGCTGTTATTGACACTGAAGGTCATGCTGAGGGTTGGCTCGTCAATATTTACAAATGGCAGTGGTTCCGGATTTTCCACATCGCAGATCGTCTCTCCTATATTAATATCGCCCACTCCTGAAACCGCGACTATATCACCAAGTTCGGCATTTTCGCTTTCAGCCCTTCTGAGCCCTTCAAACCTGAATAGCTTGCTTACTCTGGACTGGTAGACCGTTCCATCCCTTCTGCATATGGCAGCCTGCTGTCCTGTTTTTATACGTCCCCTGTCTATCCTGCCAATAGCGATCCTGCCGACATACTCATCATAATCGATATTTGAGACAAGCAGCTGTAGTGGTTTATCAATGTCGCCAACAGGTGCCGGGACATAATCGATGATAGTTTTGAACAGAGGTTCAAGGCCCACCTTTTCATCCTTTAGATCTAAAATTGCATAGCCTTCCCTTGAAGATGCATATACCACAGGGAACTCCAGCTGTTCATCATCAGCGCCCAGTTCAATGAAAAGCTCAAGTACTTCATCTATTACCTCTATCGGCCTGGCTTCCGGCCTGTCGATCTTGTTTACCACGACGATCGGCTTGAGATTAAGCTGCAAAGCCTTCCTCAATACGAACCTCGTCTGGGGCATTGGTCCTTCAAATGCATCGACCAGCAGCAATACTCCATCCACCATCTTGAGGACGCGTTCAACTTCTCCACCGAAGTCCGCGTGTCCGGGGGTGTCTACAATGTTTATTTTCAAGCCTCTGTAGTTGACTGCAGTATTCTTGGCCAGTATCGTGATGCCTCTCTCTCTTTCAAGGTCGTTTGAATCCATCACACGTTCCTGTACCTGCTCATTCTCCCTGAAAATCCCGCTTTGACGCAGCATGCCGTCTACCAAAGTAGTCTTGCCATGGTCAACATGCGCAATAATCGCTATATTTCTGATATCTTCTCTTTTATTTGCCACAGTTTTCGTCCCTTCCCGTCCATATACCACTAAAGCATATTATATTTGACTTCGAATATTATATATTTGTTGCATCTATACTCTATTTTAGTATAAACTTGCCCGGCTTCCCGAATACAACAAGTTAAATTTTAAATTATAGTATAAATAAAGTCAACAAAATCAAAATCACAAACGCAACAGATACGCCTGTGATTTGAATTTTCTGATCTTTTAATATTCAATTTACGCTGTCATTCATACGTTGCAGCTGTTTCGAGCAGCATCCTGCCATAGCCCGTACCGTCTATCAGGTTCACGAAAACCGGTACGATATCAGCGTCGAACTGTGTTCCGGCACCATTTAGCAGCTGCTGTCGAGCTTCCTCCAAATTCAGCTTGGATCTGTACAGCCTGTCGGACATCATGGCATCGAATGCATCTGCTATTGAAATTATTTTTGCCAGCAACGGTATTTCTTCATTCTTGAGTCTTTCCGGGTACCCCGTCCCGTCAACTCTTTCATGATGGCATTTCACTACCGGAACAACATCCTTGAACATGGAAACAGCCGATAATATCCTTGCTCCCTTCAACGGATGCTTTTGTATCTCTATAAGCTCACGGTCATTGAGCTTGTCGGTCTTTAGCAGGATGTCGTCTGCTGTTCCTATCTTTCCTATGTCATGGAAGATACCGCTGATTCTTAATGTTTCAAGCTCTTCTCGTGATAAGCCGATAGCTTCCCCGATCTTTACAGAATAGTATGCCACTCGGTCCGAATGTCCACGCGTGTATATATCCTTGGCATCAACAGCCTGCCGCAGAGCTTCAATTGTGTCCATATACCTCACCTTGAGCTGGTCATAGGTTTTGTTGAGCTCATCATTTTTCATGTTGACTAATGAATGCATGAACGCATTGTTAACTGACGAAGCAGCCTGGCTGGTGTATATTTCGAGCAGCTTGGTGCCTTCCTCCGTATTCTTGCCCTCAACATATATGACACCAATAGTTTGATTCATTTCATTATTAAGCGGAAAAATTTTGCCCTCTTCCAGGTCGACCCGTTGTTTGGATATTCTCGCATACCCGATATGCTCCATCAGATTTGGGCTGAGCATCTCCATAAAATGGTTTATTTCAGCCTTATATTTCCCGATACCCTTAAAAATGCTCTTGTTCCCCTCATTTATTCCCGTTGTATCGTCAACAAGTATAAATGCATTTTCACTGTCTACAAGAGGCATTATTTCAGTGAGGATATCCTCAAGTATTATATCGATAGGCTGAAGAGAGTAAATCTTGGGAACTGCCTGCAGTATCTCGTTCAGACCGTCTCTGAATTTCTTTATCATCCTCATCTGAGAGATCGATTTGATTCCCGACTCCACCAGCAGTAGCAGCTGGTCGAACCTGTCGCTCTTTTCACAATAGCCCTGGATATCCAGCGCTTTAATTGTTTCAAGCGGCGGTGCCAGGTCTTTGTGGCCTGTGAGCAGTAAGATATAAATCTCCTTATTGAATTCTCGAATTCTTTGTACGACCTTGTCTCCATGGATCGGGTACATCAGGTAGTCCAGGATCATAAGGTCATAATTATCATTTCTTACTCTTTCGATGGCTTCAATGGGATCTACGATACCTGTAAAATCATACCCGCTTCGTTTGAGTACAACAGACAGCGAATCTATTATCCCTATCTCATCATCCACAACAAGTATCCTGTAATTCAATGAATCCGAATGTAACTTTTTTCTCATTTGTAATCCTCCTGACCACCATATGTTATACAAGGTATGGATATGAAAAATGTCGTGCCGCAGCCTTCTTTCGAGACAAACGACATATTGCCGCCAAATCGTCCCTTTATGGTCGAGTACGACATATAAAGGCCCAATCCTGTACCGTTCTTACCTTTAGTTGTGATCATTTCCTTGAAAAGTCTATCTGCAACATTCTTTGGGATACCTTTGCCGTAATCCTTGAATGTGAATTCCACATTGTCACCGCTTCGAACTATTCCAAGGTCGATTGTTCCGTTTTCTCCATCGTATGCCTGCATGGCATTTATGATAATATTATCGAAAACCTGTACAAGATTGTTAACCTCACCTTTTAGCTCGGTGCTTGCATCAATATGAGAAGAAATATTAAGAACGCAGTGGTATCGCTTCAATTCATGCTTGAGTAGCAATTCGACCCTCTTTATCACCTCATCAACAGTAAATTTTCCGATAGTTGTGGAAATCATCTGGACAGCTTGTCCCTTAACGGCAGAAATGACATCTGACATATAGGCACAGTATGGCCTCATCTTTTCCAGCCAGGTCAGCATTTCCTTTGCTATTTCCTTATGATCCTGATCAGTTACACTTCTGTCGCCAATAGAGTCCCTGTACTCATATGTCAGATCCTTAAGCGCCTCTATACCTCCAGAAATAGACATGATAGGAGTCTTGAGGTTGTGGGCGATCCCGCCTATCAGCTGTCCAAGTGATGCAAGACGCTCCTGCTCAATAAGGATAGCCTGGTTTTCCTTTATAGATTTTATATTGTCTTTTTCTAAATCCAGTATTTTATTGAACACTACTATTAGGTCGCCGATTTCATCACTAGACGTCACAGGGATTTTCTGATCCAAATCTACATTCTCGCCATGGACGACGTCATTCAAATTATTAGCGACTCTATATATATCATCTGCCAATGATTTCGATAAATATCGCATTACAAATGCATAAAGTACAATCAAAATCAAGGAACATGTTACCATTATTTCAATAGTTTCTGTTGATTTAACATCATATTTAACACCAACGATCCATGTACCGCTATCAGTTTTCATTTCAATAGCAGCTGCTTGTGAATCAGTGCCATAATAGTCATATACATGCCCGTTAGTATGCAAAAATGCTATATCCTTCAGATAATTAATAAAAAATTTATTTCTTGCTATTAGCTCTGGCTCAATAATTCCATCAGGACTTATTATGAAATATTGATTACCATTTTTAGGTATTGTCTCAAGAATACTAATTATTTGATCTTTACTAAGGTTGCCACCATTATTAAGCTTATCATTAAGTTGTGTATGATAGATATCAAACATCAAGTTACCTTTTTCAGTTATTAGCCTTGTATAACCTACTAATGCCGTGAATGTAACTGCAACTAAAAATGCAGGGAATATTCGAAGATACATTTTATTTCTCAATCCAATTCTTAATCCACTAATTTTATGAGTATAAGAAATATTGAACAGTATTTTTGTAAATATGCTATTTGAAAAAATATGTGATATTAAAGCAATAAGAGTAGAAAAAGTGAATATGATACTAACTATTTTATAGACTAGAATCAGATTTGTTTCTATCACTAGTAGAATTAGAGCTGTAACAAAAACGGGAAATACTACTGATACCAAATATAAATTATATGGAAACGTATGACATTTTGTTCTTATTTGTTCAATTTTTATATTATCCTCAGCTAACAATAAGTTTTTCCATTTATCGACTTTTCGTAGATTGACCGACATAAAAACATTCATCATTATTAAAACTAAAATCACAATTATCAGGTATTGATAAATATACTTTATCCCTGTAACTTTCACTTGAAATTCATTATTTATGGAAAACGGAGGGTAATTCAACACGATAGGGAGTAAATAGTAAAACATATAAGCAATAACTATTGTAACCAAGTTATTAACAATAATTATTTTTATACCAGGCTTCAATTCTAGCTTTAGATACTGACACTTAACCCAGTTAAATAACTCCTTCATCATATAAAGTGTTATCCCTTTCAATATTACCATAAAGCTTGTTTATATATACCTCATTACATTCAGGCCACACAAATCCAATTTTCTTGAGTAAATTAATCGTTTTTTCAGCATTTACAATCAGAAGATTCCCAAATGAAAATTTGCTATTTATCTCATTAATAAAGCCAGAGAGCATTCTCGCTTGATCGTTTTGTTCGTACAATCTTTTAACTCTATGATAGAACAAATCTGAGTCAATTATTTCTATTGATTTTCCAATACAATTTAATAAATTTACCATTGAACAGAATCTTAATTTGTTACTATTGAATATATGGTATATATCGGATCTATCTCTATATCCCTCAATAATCTTTATAATAGCTTCACTGCAATAATCTACAGGTGTTAAATCAACTTCAACATCAAGAATACTCTTTGAAATAAAGCCAAAATATATAATACTGCTTACCCGGTTATAGAATAGATTATCTCCAATGTTTTTTTGGAAGACACCATCATTATATCTGCCGCATAGATTTCCGATACGGAATATATTCGCTTTCAAACCTTTTTTTTGAACATTATCCAGAACGATTTCTTCTGCAAGATATTTCGTTTTTACATATATGTTGTCATCTATTTTTTGCCCAATATATAAATCATTCTCGTAAAACTCAGTATTACTTTTTACTTTTTCACTATAGCTGCCTGCTATACTCATAGTAGAAATATAATTAAACTGTATATCAAATTGCAATGCAAAATCTATTAAGTGCTTGGTTCCATTGATATTGGTCTGCTTGAACAATTCAATATCTCCATAATGTTTTACTAAAGCTCCTGAATGAATTATCCGTTTAGTTTTTCCCCCGAGACTGTAATATTCATTATTTGATAACCCTAGTTTTTTTTCGGTAAAGTCCCCTTTGACTATATATACTCTATTATTAATAAACTTAGAGTAATCTTCTTTAAAATAAAACTTTAAGATATCCAGTAACTTTTTACAGGCCTTCTCTCTGTTATCTTCCCTTACAAGGCAATAGATCTCATAATTTGAATTCTTAACAATATAATTTAATAGATGCGCTCCCAAAAAGCCTGTTGCTCCAGTTAATAAAATACTCCCTGCAGAAACAAGTTCACTATAATACATAGGCTCAAATTTTTGTAATCCATAACTAAATTCAAAATGATTTGAATTTGTATCCACAAGTTTCTTGGATAAAAGTTTGATAGTAGGGTGTTCATAGAAATCCTGTGTTGAAACTTTCCAATCATATTTGAGCAGCATTGCCTGAATTTTTATTATCGTAAGTGAATCGACCCCTAAATTGATAAAACTATCTGTAATACTTACCCTTTCTATTCCCAATACATTCTGAAATATTTCAGCAATTGTCTTTTCATATTCATTTGTTGGCGCATTGTAATCATCTGATATATCATTCATATCAGGACGTGGCAAACTGACCTTATCTACTTTACCGTTACTGGTTAACGGTATTTTATCTAAAAAAATAAAAAACGATGGTATCATAAATGAAGGAATATTTTTAACTAAATAATCCCTTATATCATTCAAAGTAATTTTTTTATCACCTACTATATAAGCGCATAGATATTTTCTTCCATCAGTGTGGTTCATATCAACAACAACCGCCTCAGAAATATGATCGTTATTTAGTAGTTGCGATTCAATTTCACCAATCTCAATTCTATAACCATTAATTTTTATCTGATTATCTATCCTTCCGAGGAATTCAATATCACCTTGTGGAAACCATCGAGCAAGGTCACCTGTCCTGTATACCTTCTTATTAATTAAAAACGGGTCCGAAATGAATTTCTCATTAGTCAGCCTGGGATTATTGATATATCCGGCACAAACGCCGTCTCCCCCTATGTACATTTCGCCTGGCATTCCTATTGGAACAGGGTTAAGGTATTTATCTAGAATGTAAATCCTTACGTTATCAGCTGGTTTGCCGATAGGTACTGATACTTTTTTATCTCTTTCAAAATCATATTTATATAATGTACACCCAACGACTGTTTCAGTTGGGCCATACTCATTATAAATTTCTATGTTTCCATTAAAACTTGTATAGACTTGTCTGGCCAAATCTGTTTTTAATTCTTCACCACCAACAATAAGCTTTTTTATGCTGGATTTTGAATTATCAAACTCTTTTATTAGATTCAGATGAGCTGGTGTAAGTTTGACAATTTCTACACACTTATCTTCAAAAACCTTCAGAATAGGCAACTCGACATCATTATCGTCATAAATCATAACCGAATTACCTGAAATCAAAGGTGTAAATATTGATGTCATAGTAAGGTCAAATGATAAGGAAGAATGTAAAGGGAATGTTACATCATCTCCTTTTACATATGATTTAACAGCCCATAGAACATAATTTACAAGTCCTTTGTTTGTTATCATAGCACCTTTAGGCTTACCTGAAGAGCCTGATGTGTAAATAATATAGGCTATACTATTTCCTTTCGTATAAATTTGCGGGTTATTAAACTTATTTATTATTAAATCAGTTACATTTATACACTCATGTTCTGTTTTAAATTTTCTGCTTAAGGTATCGTCGGCATACAATATTATCTTCGGAGCAGAATCGTTTATAATGTATCTTATCCTTTCCTCTGGATAAGATGGATCAATTGGCAGGAATACTGCTCCACATTTTAGTATCGAATAAATTGATGTAAGGGCGTTTATACCGCGAGAAATATACACAGCGATAACATCACCCGGCTCTACACCAGCTTCAATCAACCTCCATGCCAATTTATTGACCTTGTTGTTGAATTCATTATAGGTCAAAGTTTTGCCATTGAATAAGGCAGCACATTTGTCATGGTTCATCTCAACTTGGGATTCAAATAGCTGAATAATGCTTTTTTCAGAAGGATAATCGACAGAGGTACTGTTGAATTCATTTAAGATCTTACCCTTCTCTTTCTCAGAAATCATATCTAGCCGGCTTATGCATTTACCGGGATTATCTAAAGCATGCCATAGTATTCTGGTAATGTGATCGTGAATGAAATCTATTTCTTTTGCATTAAAGGTATCAACTAAGAAATCATAATCAATAATTATCGTTCCGTCATTTTCACGCTCATTGATATGTATATTAAGGGATTGTTTCTGATGCCCACAAAAATGCCATCTGCCTTCAATATTGCTATCTGAGTATTTATTGATTTTTGCATTTTGGTATGACAAAACTATATCATATAAGTCATTTATACCTTTAAAGTTTTCACGTACATTTTTTATAATCATGTCACAAGAATATTTATGGTGCTTTAGTGAGCTCATCCATTCTTTTGCTATGGCACTCTGAAATTCAAAAAAGCTAAAACAGTTATCGACATTTATCCTCACAGGTAATGTATTAATAAACATCCCCATCATGCTTTTTTCTCTTAAGGTTGACCTATTAAGCACAGGAACACCTATAACAATATCATCTTTATCGGTTACCCTATTTAAATAAAGCGAAAGAGCAGCAAAAAATAAAATAAATATGGAACTTCTATTTTCCCTGCAGTACTCACCTATTTTCTTATTAAACCTTGAAGGTAAAACAAAGGATTTTCTCTTTGCCTCCGAACAAATTATATTGTTCTTCCTATTTTTTAAAGTTGTAAATTCGGGAGCATGTTTGTATACTTTCTTCCAATATTCCGCATCTTTCAGAAATTTTTCTGATTTTTCATACTCGTATTCGCTTTTAATAAAGTTAGAATATGATGGAGGCATTCTATAACAAAAATCTTGATTTTTTGATATAAGTTCCGAATATATTTTGTATATATCATTTACCGTATTAATTATTGACCAACCATCACTAATCAAGTGATGCATCTTTATATATATGCCAGCCTCTGTTTCGCTTACTTTTAAAATATCTATCTCATATAAATCGCAATCAATTAGGTTAACTGCTAATTGTGTTCTTATTGTGTCCCATTCATAAATTGAATCTTTACTTGATGATGTAAAATCATAGGTTTGTATTTTTGAGGGAATATTCTGAGAATAGTACTGTTTTGGTTTGCCATCTATTTCTACAAAATGCAATCGAAGTGTATCATTATTGTCAATATATAAATAAATTGCTTTTTCCAATAATGAATAATCTATATAACCTTTTAATTTTAACGTGCCAGCAACAATACCGATGCTGGTACCCGGATACATCTTTTCCGTATACCATATACCTAATTGAGGATGTGTCAATGGATAGTATTCTTCATTCTCTCTCACGTTTGGCACCCCATCATCATAAGTAAAATAAAAGCTAACGTCAAAAAAACCTATTATTGGCATTATATTGGTTTTCCCGACTAATAACAAGATAATTTTGAGAGCTTCTGTTAAAATGTCACATTTTTATTGATATCACTTCATTGTGACGATTGTGACTCCGGATTCGCCCTCACCATATTTCCCAAGCCTGAAGCTTTTTACATGGTGGTTTGACCGTAAATATTGATGAACACCGTTCCTAAGCATTCCGGTACCTTTGCCGTGTACGACAATGACCTCTGAAAGCCCTGCGATAGCAGCATCGTCCAGGAACTTGCCCAGTAACTGGACAGCCTCTTCTACATTCATGCCCCTTATATCCGTCTGAGTTGAAATATTCATGGCTTTTGACATGCCTATCCTGCCTGATCCTATCTTTTGTATTTCCGCAGCCTGCTCATCCACCAGTTTCAGGTTTGATACATGTACGTTTATTTTCATGATGCCGGCCTGTATGATAGCCTCTCCCTCCTTGTCGGGAGGAGTTACCACAGTCCCCTTTTGATTCAGATTGACGATCATTACGCTGTCACCTGGCTTCAAATTCTCAGGCGGTTTAATGTAGCCTTTTCTTGGCAGCAGGTTCTCCGAAAGAGAGCCTTCAAGCTCACCGATGCTATTTCTGAGCCTGGTCTTTACCTCTTCGGCTGCCTTGTTCTGAAGCATCTCATCCTGCTCCCTTGCTGCTCGTCTCATATCCTCAAGCATGCTCTCAGTCTCTTGTTTCGCGTTCAGCAGTATCTTTCTGGCTTCTTCCTTTGCCTCACGCAGCAGCTTCTCCTTCTGTGAGTTCAGTTTTTGCTGCTGCTCCTCAAGTTCTTTTTTCAGACCTTCTATTTCCAGCCTGTAGCTTTCAGCCTGAAGTCTTTCCTTCTCCGAATCGCTGCGATTTTTCTCGATCTTTAAAAGCACATCTTCAAACTGGATCTCTTCTCCGGATAGAAATTCCTTTGCCCTGTTCAGGATCTCATCTCGCAGCCCCAGCCGCTTTGATATAGCAAAAGCGTTACTTTTTCCGGGCACTCCAATAAGGAGGTGATACGTTGGTCGTAATGTTTCTACATCAAATTCACAGCTTGCATTTTCTACACCTTCGGTGGTCAATGCGTAAACCTTTAGTTCGCTGTAATGCGTCGTTGCTGCAGTTACCGCGCCTCTGTCATGCAGGCTCTCCAGAATAGACATAGCAAGGGCGGCGCCTTCTGTAGGATCGGTTCCTGCACCGAGTTCATCGAACAGCACCAGCGACTTTTCATCCGCTTCAGCTAAAATTTTTACAATATTCTTCATGTGTGATGAAAATGTGCTAAGACTCTGCTCAATACTTTGTTCATCACCTATATCCGCATATATATTGTCGAACATGCTCAGTTCAGTGCCCTCTGCGGCAGGAACATGTAGGCCGGCCTGTGCCATCAAAGTAAATAGCCCTAACGTCTTGAGCGTAACTGTTTTACCTCCGGTATTAGGCCCTGTGACAACCAACGTACTGAAGCGTTCCCCAACCCACAAGTCGATTGGCACAACGGTTTTATTGTCAAGTAAAGGATGTCTGCCTTTTTTTATATTAATGCGCTTTTCAGTGTTGAGCTTCGGGCAGACACAATTAAAGTCCAGACTCAGCTTTGCCTTGGCAAACGCAAAGTCTAGCTCTGCGAATATAGTTATGTTTACCTTAAGAGGTTCTACGATTTCTCCCACATCTGATGTCAATTCCTGCAATATACGTTCTATTTCGATCTGCTCTTTTAATTTCAGCTGTTTTATACTATTGTTGGCTTCCACAACAGCCAGTGGCTCGATATAGACTGTAGCACCGCTGGCTGATGAATCATGTACAAGTCCCGGCACTTCATTTCTGCATTCAGCCTTGACAGGCACCACATACCGGTCGCCCCTCATCGTGACCAGAGACTCCTGCATAAGCTTCTGATATTTGGATGAATGGATCATGGAATTGAGTTTATCCTTTATAGAATTCTGCTGATCCTTGATCTGCCTCCTGATATTGGACAGCGTGTTGCTTGCGCTGTCTGCAATTTCTTCTTCACTGACTATTGCCATATTGATCTTGTCTTCAATACGCTTATTAGAGGTCAAAGACGAAATAAGGCTGCTTATGTGATTATTGTTCTCATCTGTGTTGGTATTAACTATGGATGAATAATTTTTTAGACTTCTTGCTGCCCTTAACGTATCCGAGACACGGAGCAATTCACCCGGATTTAGTGTTGCGCCGATCTCAACTCTTCTGAGGCTGTCTCTGGTATCATGCAGACCACCAAGAGGCGGACTGCCTCTTCTGAGTATAAAATCCACTGCGTCTGTGGTCTCTTTTAATCTTCGTGCAACAACAGGCAGTTGTTTCTGGGGAACCGCTTCTTCGGCTATTTCTCTGCCCAGTTCAGATGCACACAAGCTCTTGAGTTTATTTATTATTTTATCGAATTCAAGTATCCTTAACGTTCTTTCATCCATATAAGTGATGTCCTGTCCTATTTCAATTTTGCCCTTATTTTTTCCTTGTAGTAATTAATAAATAAAGTGTAAACTAAATCGTAAATTAAAAACACAACCTCTGCACCAATGATAAGCAGCCATAGCGGAAACGCCTCCGGCAGCTTAAATTCAAAGAGGCGGCTTAAGGTAACTACCGCAATACCTGCACAAGCATTGAAAAATAAGAATTTCAGTATGTATTCTAATACTAAACGATCCAACCGTTCAATGTAAAATTTAATTATACCATATAATCCGAAGAAAATTACGTAAGGGACTATACCAAGCTTATCAGGTACAACAATTAATGAAAGGAGGCTGGTTGCGAAGTAAAAAATCCATCCCGCCTTGATACCGTTCTCAATAATTGAGATAGAAACAAAAAAGGAGCTAAGCGCATATAAAGAAATCCTGTTGGTCGGAAGAATATTCGCCAACAGAAGACATATTACCGCAAGTGCTCCTAAAATTCCATTTAGAGCTAATTGTTTTGTTTTAGGGGAACCCATTTCTCTATCCTCCAATTTATCAACAGCAGCCGATAAGATCCCCACCGGCACATTCACAGCAGCAATCCGCACACCACAGTGTCTGACAAATACCGCAGAGATCAGGGCTGTGCCCGCCGTAACCTTTATTGAATGAACTGGTCCTGTATGCATTGTTGGAGGTGTTCATTCTGTTCAGCGCACTTCTGTATTCATAATTGGAAGGATCCATATTGACCGCTCTCTGGATGTGCGTATAAGCTTCGTCATACCAACCCTTACGCATAAATATCAAGCCTTTCAGGTAATACCATTCAGCAGAACGGTTACCGTAGCCATCGAGCATATCTTCAGCCATCTGAACATTTCCGCTGTTGATATTGGATTTTACCTGATTAAAAAAGTCGCTGCCGTTACTATTGCTCCAGTTATCTCTTTTGTTGCTGCCGCCGTATGATGTATTTTGTTTCGGAGCAGCATTTTTCATGAGGTAGTCATATGCTTCATTGACCTCCCTCAGCTTTTCTTCCGCCAGCTTAGACAACGGATTATCCTGATATTGGTCTGGATGATACTTTTTGACCATTTCCCTATATGCCTTTTTTATCTCATCCTCGCTTGCGCCTTCTCTGATACCTAAAACTTCATATGGATTTTTCAACTTTGTTACAACTCCCTGTTTTAAGAATATTTTCAGTTTTTCTGAGCATCCCTAAATATATAATATTTTCCAGAATATCTTTGTTCGTTTTGATTTCCAGCAGTTCAAAAGCCCTCGCGATCTCATTGAGTGAATATGTGAGATTGAATTCCACCTTGGTACGTATCTGATCCCTGAATCCGGTAATATCCTGATTGTCGTAACCGTATTGATATATCAGCGGGTTGTAGTTGCCTTCCTTTATATCCTTCTCCAGGTCATCATAAGCATCCAGCAGGTATATCCATTTTCCAAGGTTGTATCCGATCCATCTCAATATTTTCTCTGTTTTATCATCGATGCACAGAGGTCCATATGCTGTAACCTCCTCCATCAGCTTTGCAAATGGCTCCGCCGCCATATCCATCGAAGCGCATTTATCCTTCTCCAGCTTTACAAGATCATTGAGCAGCTTCTCCATTACTGAGCACTTCTTAGCATACTGCTTCCTGAGCCTTTTAAAGGTCCTCTTTAGCATAATGAGTGCTGAAGTTGAAACAAACGACGCTTCATCTCTTTTTTTATCTTCCAGATTATAATACGCCAGAATGATATTAATGTCTGATGAATAGTCAACAATAGCACTTTGGCTTATCATGTTCCTTTTTGCCAGTGGATGCGCTATACACCGCTTTTTAAGTATCTTGACCTTTTCATCTGCAACAGCCGATAGCAAAACAGCCAGAAACGCTGAATCATAATTCAGTAGAAAACGTTTCAACTGGCCCTGGCGTCTGCCTATGGAACTGCAAACTCCACAGTAGTATGCTCTGAAAAGCTCATAATCTTTTATTTTCATTTCCGGCTTTTCCGGAACGATATATCCAAACATAGGTCCCTTTCAATGCTTTTGCTGTTTGATGGCCAAATATGATCTGAAATACATGTAGAATGCAAAAAGTGCAGCAATAACAGCCAGCATGAAAAACACCTGATTTAAGGCAACACCCATAATTTTCCACCTGCCGAAGGGTTCATCAAACATCAGCATTATGATGGCCAGATAAAATATAACTGTCGTCATCTTACCGTACCAATTGGCGGAAACAACATAGTTATTCTGTTTGTACAGCACCAGTGCGCCAACGCCCATAAGTGTTTCTTTAGCCAGTATGACAAGCACAAGCTCAATGGGAATTATATTTAGTCCAAACGATAGTATTGATACGGCTGTAATCTGCATAAGTTTGTCGGCCAACGGATCCGCTATCTTGCCCCATGAAGTGACCAGATTATATTTCCTGGCGATATAGCCATCAAGTACATCAGTCAACCCGCCTGCCGTAAACAACAGCATTGCCGTAAGATAGTGCTGAGTGCCCAGAAAGTATGCAAATACAGGTATCAGCATTAATCGCAATACTGTTAATATATTCGGTACGTTCATTACTCACCGCCCATGTTTTTTCTATAGTTTACCATACAAAACTGTCTTGTACAATTATACGGTTTCAGTAATCAAATGTCTTGCATTGCTATTTTGATCAGTTCATATATCTCTGGCATGTATTTTTTGATATTGACGGGCTTCAAATCCCTGTTAGTCCAACAATGTAATGTCTCTCCTTCTGTAAGAAGTTTATCTTCGCCTGTTCTGGTGACCTCATAATGAAACACCAGCCGCGTCCTGGTACATTCTTTTATATTTGTTCTGACAATGACAGCATCTTCATACCTGGCAAAACCTTTAAATACGCATTTAAGCTCAAGAAGCGGCAGCATGGCACCTTTCTCTTCTATCAGCGAGTAAGGCATTCCCATTTTCTTTATAAAATCTGTCCTTCCTGCTTCGAACCAGACGGGGTAATGTGAATGGTGTACCACTCCCATTTGGTCTGTTTCTGCATATCTCACAATAAATGATGTTTCTGAAACGAACATTATACCACCTATATGATGCGAAATTAGTCCTTAAAAAATTAAGCCCGTGCTTTGATTATACACGGGATTAGCCATCAATATTCTGTCTTTAATATCCTTAATATCCTTTTTCAATAATAACACTATGGGCTTCTTCCACCTCTGCCTCGGGAACAAGTACCTCGTAATAATTATCATTATTCTCGTGATTCTTGCTTATCGGTCTGAGTTTAACGAGAATCCCTTCTTTTGTGAGCAGCTCCTGCAGTTCAGTCGCTATTTCCTTGCTTTGAGCCATGTATACTACTGTCCACATGCTAAACACGCCCCTTTTTGGACTATTCTCCAGAAATGATTTCACCATGGCGGCATAAAATTTTAGATTTTCCTCTCACTTTTATAGCGGAAGTATTCTCTGTAAACTGTGCTATTAAAACTTCACCCTTATCAAGTTTTTCTGTGTGATGGAATTTTGTATCTCTGCCTCTGGTAAGGCCAATAACTGTTACTCCGTTCTCTTCTGCTTTGATTACTACATATTCTTCAAGTACCTTATCCAACTCCTGATCCAATAAAACCACCTCGAAATAACTATATATTATTTCATATGAAAAATCAATATGATTTGTCCAGTAAAATGGTAAAAGCCCTTATTGCAAACACTCCAGCACTTATTTCTGTTATTGCCCATCCTTTTTTACTATTCTCACGTTTTCTTTACCAAAACGTTCAACCAGTTCTCTTTGCAATGTTTCACACAATTCGGCATGATATTCTCCTATTCTGAATTTAGTTATATTTCCCATCCCATCAGAACCGCAAAAAACAACAGGTGTACTTCCATTGAAAAATTGTAATAATGAAATGACTGACTTAATCATTTCACTGTTTTCAGGAAACTCGGTTCTGATATATATTTTTTCGCTATGCCCTTTTTTTTCACACGTTCCTGCAGTAACCGCACTGTTCATTGCTTTATGGTCGACATTATCTTTTTTCTGTATCATTCTGACGCTCTCACATATTATTTTGGGCTGTTCCTCTTCTTTTATACTTATACGTCCATCAATGAAGACAGCCTTTTCGTTGACAAGCAGCTCCTTGTATCTCTTGAGTACCGTCGGGAATACTATTACTTCCATGCTGCCGTACAGATCCTCAAGCGTTACGAAGGCCATGAGGTTATTACTTTTTGTAGTTTTCGCTTTGATATCGGAAATAATTCCCCCAACAGTTACCAGCATACCATCAGTAATATTTCTTGTGCTCGTCTCACCTGCATTTTCATCTCCGTCTTCGATTCCTGCCGTATTGAAATCAGAGCTGCTCACCGTAGTCTGTCCAAGTATCTCCTTTTCGAACTCCTTAAGCGGGTGACCCGACACATATAAACCAAGCATCTCCTTCTCCATGGCCAAAAGCATCTTGGGTGAAAACTCATTTAGCTCAGGGTAGTTCTCATCAGTTTTCACTGCTCGCATTTCTCCGGGAAATTCAAACAGCGACAGCTGACCTTCAACCCGGCCCTTTCTGTTTTGCTGTGCCCCATCAAGCAGCCGTTCATATACTGCCATCATTCTGGATCTGAAAATGCCCAGTGAATCGAATGCACCGCATTTTATCAGGCTCTCTACACATCTTTTGTTGAAATCCCTGGCGCCTATCCGCTCGCAAAAATCTCCAAAGCTTTTGAAAAGGCCACCTTCGTTTCTTTCCATGATCAATTCTCTTATGGCATTTTCCCCGACATTTTTTACTGCAGCCATACCGAATCTGATTCTTCCATTGACCACTGTAAACCTGACATCGCTCTCATTTACGTCCGGCGGCAGTACTTCTATGCCAGACTGCTTGCATTCATGGACATAGTAGGATACCTTATCACTGCTGCCAAGGAAACTATTGAGCGATGCTGCCATAAATTCCACCGGATAGTAAAGCTTCAGCCATGCCGTCTGATACGCAACTACAGCATATGCAGCAGCATGTGACTTGTTAAATGCATAACTGGCAAAATCCATCATCTGGTCAAATATCCTGTTTGCAGTCTTTTCATCGACTCCGTTCCTAACAGCTCCCTGAACAACAACATTGCCATCTCCATCAACTATTCCGTGGATAAAGTTATCCCTCTCCTTGAGCATGACATCATGCTTTTTCTTTGACATGGCTCTTCGAACAAGATCAGAACGGCCATAGGAATAACCTGCCAGGTCCCGGACGATTTGCATGACCTGTTCCTGGTACACCATGCAACCATAGGTGACATCAAGTATATGCTCCAACAGGGGATGCTCGTATGTTATCTCCCCCGGGTTGTTCTTGTTCCTTATGTACTTAGGTATGGAATCCATTGGACCCGGTCTGTAAAGTGAGATACCTGCTATAATATCCTCCAGTGATCCAGGTTGAAGTTCCTTCATGAACTGTGTCATACCAGCACTTTCAAGCTGGAATATTCCCGAAGTCTTACCCTCGCCGATCATTTTATAAACTGCAGGGTCATCCATATCAAGCTTTTCAATGTCTATTCTTATGTCATGCTCCTTATATATAAGGTCTGCAGCATCCCTGATAACGGTGAGCGTTCGAAGCCCGAGGAAATCCATCTTCAGCAGGCCCAATTCCTCCAACAGCCCCATTGTAAACTGAGTCGTTACACTCTCATCATTTTTTTGCAATGGTACATATTCCATTATGGGGTCCTTTGAAATCACAACTCCTGCAGCATGGGTGCTAGAATGCCTTGGCATACCCTCGAGGAGTTTTGCCATGTCAATTAGCTCTGCCGCCTTTTCATCCTCCTGATACTTGGCTTTCAGTTCGGGATTAATCTCAAGGGCTTTATCTATATTCATTCCTATCTGGAAGGGAATCATTTTTGCAATCTGATCAACTTCACCATAAGGGATGTCAAGTGCTCTGCCTACGTCTCTGATAGCACCTCTGGCTGCCATAGTACCAAATGTGATTATCTGTGCCACCCTGTCTTTACCATATTTCCGCACCACATAATCAATGACTTCCTGCCTTCGTTCATAACAGAAGTCAATATCAATATCAGGCATAGTTACACGTTCAGGGTTAAGAAATCTTTCAAAAAGGAGGTTGTACCTCATCGGGTCGATACTGGTGATGCCAAGGGTATATGCCACAATACTGCCGGCAGCAGAGCCCCTGCCCGGGCCGACTCGTATACCATTGTCCCTTGCGTATTTTATGAAATCCCATACAATAAGAAAATAATCTACATATCCCATCTGCCTGATTACCTGCAGTTCATAATCAAGCCTATGTCGGTATTCCTGGTTTGATGATGCATCCTCATAACGCCATTTAAGACCTTCTTCACACAAGCTGCTCAAATATTCATAAGGATCTCTGCTATCAGGAACATCGAACTTTGGGAGATGAAGCTTGTTGAATTCCAACTCCACATTACAGCTTTCAGCTATTCGCACCGTGTTTTCCAAAGCTTCCGGTACATTTTTGAAGGCTTCTGCCATTTCTTCGGCAGATTTTATATAGAATTCATCCGAGCTGAACTTCATCCGGTCTTCATCAGTGATCTTCCGCCCCGTCTGTATGCATAGCAAAACCTCATGTGCCTTGGCATCCTCACGTCTGAGATAATGCGCGTCATTAGTTGCGACAAGCGGTATGCCTGTCTCTTTTGACAATTTGATAAGGCTCTGGTTAACAAGGTTTTGTTCTTCGATCCCATTATTTTGAAGTTCAAGGTAAAAATATCCCTGCCCGAATATATCATTTAGTTCAAGTGCCTTATCTCTGGCCTTGCTGTAATTCCCCTCCAGTATGGCTGTCGGGACATCGCCTGATAAGCATGCACTGAGAGCTGTTATGCCCTTTGAGTATTTACGCAGCACTTCAGTATCGATCCTCGGCTTATAATAAAATCCCTCGGTAAAGCCAACTGATACGATCTTCATCAGATTTCTGTATCCTTCATTGTCCCTGGCCAGCAGCACAAGATGGCCCTGATCCGCATCAAGTCCAGGCTGCTTGTCAAAGCGCATGCGTTTTGCGGTATAGACCTCGCATCCAAGAATCGGCTTAATACCGTTCTTGATAGCTGTCTTATAAAAGTCGATTACACCGAACATGACTCCATGATCAGTTATTGCAATGCTATCCATCCCAAGGGCTGCCGCGCGGGATATCAGGTCAGCTATCCTGTTGGCGCCGTCAAGCAGACTGTACTCAGTATGAACATGCAAATGGACAAAGCCAGGCATAAAATTACCTCCAACTAAATCAGGGACATTTCTCATCTACAGAGACTCTCTCCCTGCAGAGAAGTGTCCCTATACCGCTAACGACATTTCTCATCTACAGAGACTCTCTCCTTGCAGAGAAGTGTCCCTATACCGCTAACGACATTTCTCATCTACAGAGACTCTCTCCTTGCAGAGAAGTGTCCCCTTACCATTATACCTCACAATTATTGATAATGAAAATACTCGACTGTTCAGAAAGGTCGACTTCTTTTGGCAGTGCAAGACGCTTCATATTATCATCATACACTATGCGGACCAAAGGCCTGGTGGGCATTTTTCTGTTATTCCTGACAACGATTGCGCGCTCCTTTGTATTAAGAAGCACACCGGTTCCGGCAGGATAAATCGTAACATACTTGACAAAACTTTCGACTATTTTGGGATCGAAATGGTACACTCCAAGAGAAGTGATATATTCATATACTTCATTTGGTTTGAGTTTTTTTCTGTAAACACGGTCCGAGGTAAGTGCATCGTAAACATCTGCAATCGCAACGATCCTGGCATATATCTGTATGCTTTCGTTTTTTAGATGGAGCGGGTAACCGCTTCCGTCGTACCTTTCGTGGTGTCCTAATGCGATATATGCAGAAGTCAGACTTAACTTATCGGCTTTTTTCAACAAATCAAAGCCAAGGATAGTATGCTTTTTTATTTCCTCAAACTCATCGACTGTAAGCTGAGAAGGCTTTTTCAATATCTCGCTTGGAATATACAGTTTCCCTATGTCATGCAGCATTGCACCGATCCCGATTTCTCTAAGTCTTTCGGTATCAAAGCCCAATCCTATCCCTGTAATGATTGAAAGGATACACACATTGACAGAGTGTTCAAATGTATAATCATCAACAGTCTTGATCTCAGTAAGATTATTCAGGATATCATCGCTATGCATCAGCTCATCTATAATTTTATTAACCATAACCTTCACTTCTTCTACATCTTCAGTTACGGAAAAATTATAGCTGCTCATCATCTTTTTTACTAGCACTACAGCTTCGTTACGGGTTTCGTCTTGTACTACGTCATTTACTTTTATACTGGCAGAAATCTCGTCATCCAGATACACTTCGGAGATACCGCGCCCTTTAAGCTTTTCAACATAGCTTTCTCTGAGTTCAATGCCTTGTGCAAGCAGTATTCCGCCATCGGAACTGAATATCGTCCTGGCCAGCTTTACACCAACAGGTATTGAGTCGACACTAACTCTGCGCATTCTATCCTCCGTTGTTATCGTCATAGACTTATTTATTATTCGACATAATTATGTAAAATCCTTCGTACTCACAAACAATTAATAATATAATCTGATTTATAGGTAATTTAGGGAAATATATGCTTTCTTTGTTATTTTATGGTATTATGATAGAAATAGATTTTTTGTAGGGTGATAATATGATAAGTATCGCTATCAGTAAACATCAAGCCTCAATTTTTATGAGAATAATAGCTGATTCAGTTAAAAAGGCTATTAAACAATTCTTGTCGTTCAAACCAAGTAATTTACTTTCAGATGATATTAAATACAGTATTTATTTTCACAGGTCTTTTACCCCCGAGCTTTACAGAAGACATGTCAGCACCGGCAATTCCAATTGTATATTCTGCCGCAATCTGGTTAAATCAGAATATCATAAATACTGTCTAATATGTAGTAAGGGCGCTTACAACAAATGTTATCTTCCACTTCCAAGTTTACTGTACGAAGATTTGGTCACTTCAGATAATGAGGACATGTTACAAAAGCCCTGGTACTTTATGAAGACATGCAGCAACTTTGAACGTCTGCCGAAAAAACAGTATTTAAGAAATCTCCATTTCCCGTTCTCGCAAATAACAATACAAAATTACGAGGCGCTCGAGGGTCTTGAGAATGGAATCTCATCCGGTACAAAGCCATGCTATATCTGTGCATCCATCGATTATGAGTTATACAAGAGATGTAAAAGGCAGGGCAACTTTGATACCTGTTCACCCTGCCATATAGTTAAAAACGAACTAATGTATACTTATGAAAATCATCAGTCATATATAAGGCCTGTCGGATAGTGTCTAGTTCAGAAGGCTTTTAATAATACCAGTCACACTTTCTTTAATAAGCTCAAGCTTTTTCTGTGCTTTTTCCAATGAGTCTTCAGATACGCCATAATATATCTTTATCTTCGGTTCTGTCCCCGAAGGCCTGATACAGAACCATGACCCATCAGTCAATTCATAATACAGTACATTGGAGACAGGCAGATCGAGTATTTCCTTGCTTCCATCAGCTATAACCATTCTGTCCTTTGTCTTGTAATCCCGGATGGCTTTCAGGCTGCACTCTCCAAAGTTTCCTGACTTCTGTGCTCTCAGTGCTTCCATCGCACTCTCTATTTTTTTGATCCCTTCCTTACCCTCCAGTGTAAATGAAGTTATACCTTCAATAAAATATCCATACTTTTTGAATATTTCCTGGAGTCCCTCGTACAGAGACATTCCCCTGTTCCTATAGTATGCAGCCATCTCACCTATAAGCATGCTAGCAACGACCGCATCCTTATCCCTGGCAAAAGTCCCTGCAAGGTAACCGTAACTCTCTTCAAATCCAAAGAGATATTTTTTTATGCCAGTTTCATCAAGTTCCTTTATCTTTTCGCCGATGAACTTAAAGCCTGTAAGCACTTCGATCAGTTCAATACTATAGTTGGCTGCGATCTTTCGTGATAATTCACTTGTCACGATTGTCTTAACAACAAATCCGTTTGCGGGGAGCGATCCTGTCTCCTTTTTCTGAGAGAGTATATATTCCAGCAGAAGGCAGCCGGTCTGGTTACCTGTCAATACAGAATATTCACCTGCTGAATTCCTGACGACAACCCCAATCCTGTCACAATCCGGATCTGTGCCGATTATCAAATCGACATCTTCCTTTTTTGCCAGTTCTATGGCAAGCTTGAATGCATCCTTTTCCTCGGGGTTTGGATACTTTACCGTACTAAAGCCGGGATCCGGAAGTTCCTGTTCCTTAACAACAAGCACATTTTTAAAGCCTGTTTCATCCAGTATCCTCCTGACCGGTTTATTGCCCGACCCATGAATGGGAGTGTAAACAATCTTCATTGAACCTGCTGCTTTTATAACCTCTTCCGGGTTCACTGCCAGAGTTTTAAGACTATTTATATACATATCATCAACATCTTTACCTATCATACGTATCAAGCCTTTTTCAAATGCTTCATCTTTCGGCATTGGCTTTATGGATGTTATGTCAACAATAGCATTGATTTCATTCAAAACCGCTTCCGATCCTTCCAGTGGCAATTGTCCACCATCCTCCCCATAAACCTTGTAACCATTGTACTGTTTAGGGTTGTGACTTGCGGTGATGACTATCCCTGCAGCAGCTCCCAGATGCCTTACTGCAAATGAGAGTTCAGGCGTAGGACGAAGTTCGTCAAAAAGATAGGCGATGATACCATTGGCAGCAAAAACCTTTGCCGCTTCAAGTGCAAATTCCGGTGACATATTCCTTGAATCATATGCTATGGCTATACCACGTGACGACGAATCCTTTACATTTTTGAGAATATAATTGGAAAGCCCTTTTGAGGCCTTTCTCACTGTATATATATTCATTCTGTTTGTGCCGGCTCCAATAATACCCCTGAGTCCGCCGGTACCAAAATCAAGATCCTTATAAAATCTTTCCTCTATTTCAGCGGGATCGTCTTTGATCTGTTCCAGTTCATTTTTTGTAGCTGCATCAAAATAATCATTCTGAAGCCATAAATCATATATTGCCCTGCTATCCATAACCATCCTCCAAATGTTCTGTTATCTACTACTTTTCTTTTGATTATTTTACCACATAACAATGAAAAGAAACATCAACAATTTATATAGCCATCTTGAATTGCCAGGCTTCTAACTTTTTTGCTCAATTTTTTCGGTAAGGGCAATTATTTCTGCAAGTATTAACTTTCTTGCTCAATTTTTTCGGTAAGGGCAATTATTTTTGAAGTTTCATTGAATTCTATCTATAATTATTATACATAAATCGGCATTATCAGCTTTATGACTACCTGTGATGTCTTTGTTATTGCCCTTACCGAAAATTTTGAGCAGATTTTTTAGCAACACAATAAAACAAGCAGACCATGTAACCTTTTTGGTTACACAGTCTGCCTTCAGACTTAAACTTCCCTATAAATGGGCCTTCCTTATTACATTTCCAAGCTCCACGTCCCGCTGTATATGCTAACTACAATATTATACAAATCAGGCCGCCGTTGCCCTCGTTTATGATCCTTTGCAGCGTCTCCTGCAGCTTCAGCTGGGCATCCTCCGGCATTCTGAGCAATTTATTGTGCAATCCCTCGCTGACCAGCTCGTGCAGCGATTTGCCAAATATATTGGATTCCCAAATCTTGCCCGGCTCATTTTCGAATTCCTTTAGCAGATAATTGACCAATTCCTCTGACTGTTTTTCAGTACCGACGAGAGGAGCTATCTCTGTCTCAATATCCGCCCTGATCATATGTACCGACGGAGCACTCGCTTTCAGCTTTACTCCGAACCTGTTCCCCTGCTTGATTATCTCCGGTTCATCGAGCGTCATTTCTTCCATCTGTGGAGTTACTACACCATATCCCTTCAATTTAACTTCGTGCAGCGCATACTCCACTCTCTCATATTCCTTTTTGATCCTTGCAAGATCCTTCATAAGGCTGATGAGCATATGCTCGCCTTCTACACGCAGGCCGGTTGTGTCACTGAGCACATTGTAGAAAAGGTCGTCGGGAGTTTCCATATTGATAAGCATATTACCCACACCGGCATTTATCTCAGCCAACTCCGCCTTCTTAACAAATTCATATTGAGAAAAGTTAATGATGGTATCCTTAGCTTCACGGATCTTCTGTACACCGGCGAGCGTATCCCTAATTGCCTGCAGCATATCGACCCTCAGCCAGTGATCCTGTTCAAGGGCTTCGACCCATCTTGGCATATTGATCCCTATTTCACACACAGGAAATTCATAAAGTATGCGTTCCATAATTGCAGCCATATCTTCGCTGCGCATCTGAGCGCAGTTTACACTGATAACCGGGACCTCATATTTATCTTCAAGCTCCTGCCTGAGTTTTTCAGTTTCCTCATCTTTGGGTATAACAGAATTCAACACGATCACAAACGGCTTATTGATCGCTTTTAACTCATTAATGACCCTTTTTTCCGCCTCCACATAGTCTTCCCTGTTAATATCGGTAATGCTTCCGTCTGTTGTTACTACAAGACCTATTGTAGAGTGCTCGTTAATGACCTTTTTTGTTCCGAGTTCAGCAGCCTGTTCAAAAGGTATCTGGTAATCAAACCATGGCGTCGACACCATCCTTGGAGAGTTGTTCTCAAGATACCCCAATGCTCCCTTTACCAGATAGCCCACGCAATCAACCATTCTAACCTTGAGTTTCAGGGCTTCGTCCAATGTGATTTCAACTGCTTCATTCGGCACAAATTTTGGTTCAGTCGTCATGATCGTGCGTCCTGTTGCGCTCTGCGGAAGTTCATCCTTTGCCCTTTCACGGCTGTAGACATTCTCTATGTTCGGTATGACCAACAGGTCCATAAACCTTTTGATCAAGGTTGATTTTCCTGTCCTGACAGGCCCTACTACACCTATATAAATATCTCCTTGCGTCCTCTCAGCTATCTGCTGATATATGCTGTATCTTTCCACCCGATAACCCCCCTTAATCTATGGATATGCAAAAAGAACGGGATTCACAATTAATATATATGTCCGAAAACTCCTATTATTACTAAAATTGATAAGGGGGCAGGCGGTAAATAGAATACATTTATTTAGATTTTGCGTGTGTGTATATTTTAAGTATCTTATTAATGAACTCAATACTGATAGGCAGGCCCTTCCACTCCTCGCCGTCAATGCTCAGATGGAAGCTGGTATTGCCTTCAATGCTACACTTTTTAGTCCTCAGCCACTTTACATTCCTGTCATTAACGAAATCATTGTTCAGCACTTTGAAAAACAGCCCAGCCATCTCGACATGCAGGCAGTTTTTGACAAGAAGGATGTCCATGTAACCGTCGGACAGGTCAGCTTCACCTACAAGGTTTGAAAAACCTGCAGCATGCTTTCCGTTGAGGATCAGGAACAGCAGAAAATCGTCCTCGACAATCTCATCGTCAGTAGTGATCTTAAGCCTGACCGACTTAAGATTTGTTAGTTCGCCAAGTGCTGTCAGATAATATGCCAGAGGTCCAAAATTCTTTTTAAGATCACTGTCGGTACTATAGGACACATCGACAAAATTACCTCCGGCACAGGTGTTCAGGCAGTATTTTTCTTTATTGATCAATCCTGCGTCTATTTGTGATATATGACCTTCCAGTATTATGTCAATACATTTTTTCATATCATGGGGTATATTCAGACTTCTGGCAAAGTCATTGCAGGTGCCTGCCGGAATGATCCCCATCGGGATATCTATGCCTGAATTGAGCAATATGCTGGCAATAAAATTTACGGACCCGTCACCACCGGAAACCACGATAAACTCAAATTTTTCCTCCGCGAGTATCCTCTCAAGATTCGGAGCGCTGTCCGCATTCATCCTGAAAGGTATGGCAAGCATGTCCTTTTCAAGGAAGCGGCCAACGATATAGTCCAGCTTTTTAGGTACATTTCTGTTTCCCGATAGTGGATTGTATACTACTAAAACTTTTTTCATATGAAAATCCTCCGAATTCTCCAAACCACTTATACCGCAAATTAGTAACCTCTGCGGCATTTCAGTGAGGATATTCTCTCTCTTTTATATTACGATATTTAATATTTTAAATCAACAATGATGACTTCCTCGTACACACTAATCTTGCTTACCACTGTAGCTGCCATTTCGTTTGACAATTCACTCCTCAAGAGCATTTCAGCCGCTGCTTTTGCCAATCCCAACAAATCCGGCGAAGATTGATTCCCGGTTTTCAGGCCCTCCAGCTCTTTCTCAAGCGAACCAAGCCTTTTCTCCAGCTGAGGATTCATCCTCTCAAACAACTGCTCCGATATCCTTCCCTCAAGCCTGTCTTTGTAAAGGAGCTCCTGCTGCCGCAGGCAAGCCTCCAATCGGCTGTATATTTTTGCGCTTGCAGCATCGCATTTATTACTTCCATCTGCCGTTACTTTGGCCTGTAGCCGTAACAGCTTTTCACTTTGTTCAAACAATCCGGTAATCTCACGGCAAATGTGGTGTACTATCTCCCGTTCATAAACGAAATGGCTTGTGCATGCCGTTCTGCCGTATCTGCAATAATTGCCGCAGACATATGCTATACCATTCTTACGTTTCCTTGCATACATTGTGTTGCCGCAGTCTCCGCAGAAGATAAGGCCATCCAGTATATGTATGCCTTTACCACGGTTATTTACGCTTTTGCTCCTGGTATTTCTAACTCTTTGTGCTTCCTCGTATACCTCTGCAGATATTATGGCCTCATGAGTACCTTCTGTTAAAACCCAGCGCTCCTCGGGAAGCCGCCGCGTCTTTTTACTTTTGAAGCTGATTTTTTCACTGACACCCTGTACCGTATCCCCCTTATATACGCGTGAGCAAAGTATACGTCTGACGGTTATCCTATTCCAACCCCCACCCTTTGGCGAGGGGTATCCTTTTTTATCAAGATATTTTGATATGGCTGAATAACCCGAGCCGGACAAATATAGAGTAAAAATCATCCTAACTATATCTGCTTCGGCATCATCAATGGCCAGCCTGTTTTTTTCGCTGCAGGATTTTTTGTATCCGAATGGAGCCTTACCCACATACTCGCCTCGTTGTATCTTGAAACGAAGACACGACCGTATTTTTCTGGAAATATCACGGACATATCTCTCATTCACCCATGTCTCGATCCCAACTGTTTCATTATCAACCAGACTGTCATATCTGCCATCAGCCGACAGCAGCCTTACACCCTGTTCTTCAAAGTAATCGATCATCTGTAACGTCTTTGCATTGTTCCTCCCCAGGCGCGATAAATCCTTAAGCAGCACCATATCTATCCTGCCGCAGGAAATATCACCTTTGAGCCTGTCAAGGCCTTCTCTTTCGAATTCAGATCCGGACACGTTATCATCTATATAGATGTCATAAACCCTGCCGAGCTGTTTTACTGCTACATACTCCAGAAGCAGGTCCCTCTGGTTTTCAATGGACTCATAGTTTTCCCCATTATCATCTCTGCTTATTCTGGCGTAGATCCCTATGCTGTTCAGCTTCCCTGCCATCAGATGCCGCACACCCCTCTGTGCTGTGAGCTATCAGCTTTAGAAGCTTCAGTGTAATATCGCCGGTATCAGCTGTTCCTGTGTGGTTAATGATTATCTTTCTTTCTGCTTTCTTGCTCTCTTTCATTGGATAACACCTCCCAGCTGCACATCCGCACAACCGAACTCTGGTATATATATATTTAGTGATATTTGTCCAATAAAACAATTATTTGTTTATCTATACTAGAAAGTTGTATAATATATCTATTCTGAAAAGGAGGTCTGCTATATGTCCAGAGAGATCCCAAACAATCTTTCATCGTTTTTGAAAACCGCCCTTGATGATGTTGACGATGGATTTGAATATGCCTCGGAATTGAACAGGATCCTGAATTCGGATGATTGTCAGGCAGCACTGTCACCCAAGGAAATAGATGCTCTGCGTGAATATGCACAAGAGGTTAAAAAGGTAGGCGAGATAAATCATTACACCACAGAAAGAATCCTTGAAATTGAGAAGGAGCACTTTGGCACCAGAGGGATCCCGGGCTATCTAAAAGCTGATCATGGCAAACCCGAAAAGCCAGTCTGGCCGTTTTAATAAATCAAGGGGGACGGGGGTTT
The DNA here is from genome assembly GCA_964490975.1 of uncultured Oscillospiraceae bacterium. GTDB lineage: Bacteria > Bacillota > Clostridia > Acetivibrionales > DTU013 > DTU013. The sequence goes on from CAZBEQ010000028.1 coordinate 41,165, forward strand.
TTGATTATCAATCAACGAACTAATTGATAATCAAAAACCCCCGTCCCCCTTGATTACCTGAAGAAGCTGCGCAATTCATAAATGCCCCATCTGCACTGCAGATACTTGCCCGTCAAAGCCTTATCGAGTATGGATTCATGCAGGTATAACGATGAAGCAAATGAGTGCTTGTCGATCAGCTTAAGAGCCTTTGGCCCATTTTTAAAGAAATCTCTTCGGTATTCACAAATTTTCTGTGCAATGTCAAAAATAATATCCTCTCGCTGTTCAAGGCATTTGATGAGCCAGACGGCTCTGTTGAGCCAATCACCCACCAGACTGCTCCTTTCATCTCCCACGATCGAGGATTTGACTGTAAAGGCTTCTGATATGCAGACATTAGGAAATGCTTCGCCATTATAAACCACCTGAAGCTCATCCTTCATATCCCTGACAATTATATCGGGCAATGTACGGTTCATAATTTCATTAGTGAAATATTCGCGTCCTGGTATCGGTTCAAGGCTTTTGACCTTTTTGAATGCTTCTCTGACACGTCCGATACTTAAGCCAGAAGCAGAAGCGACATATTCTACATTACTCTCGGCAACTGCATTGAGATATTTTTCTGCTATCAGCATAGCATCAAAATCCATTTTCTCCAGCTGTTTAAGCTGAATAAGCAGGCATTCCTTCAGATTTCTTGCGCATATTCCAGGTGGATCCAATGACTGCAGCCTTTCCAGAACATCAAGTACGACGGATTCAGGAATATCAAAAAATGATGCCGTTTCAGCGGTATTCGCCTTGAGATAGCCATTGTCATCTGTATTGTCGATAAGGTATTCTCCGATACTATATGTTAATTTATCCGGACATTGCGCATTTAATTGCAGCAATAGATGTTGTTTGAGAGAGAGATTTTTTTCCGGTGCTTCTATTGAAGGATCGTTTATTTGGGGCTCGTACTCATAATTGCCCTCTGTGTCAAGTGCCTCTTCAAGAGCCGGATTTGTTTCAAGCTGTTTTTTTATGTATTGGAATAGTTCACATGCGTTCATTTCAAGTATTTCGATAGCCTGCTTCAATTGAGGAAATAACAGCAGCTTCTGTGAACGTACATGGTTGAAATCGATATTATATTCCAAGAATGATCACCTCGGAAAAAGGTTATATAGTATTATATAACCCCGGAGGCGACTTTAGTAATGCTGGCAGGCCTAAAAATTAGCCGGACAGTCTCAAAGGCCCATTAATTTTGTCAATGCGATTGAAGCTATCGTAAGCAACGCCATTACTATATAAAAGAAAATCACTAAAATTATAGGCCAGTGTGTAAGTATAGCCTTTAAATCCTGCCGTACCCTGGAAATGGGAGGTATGATAACAGATTTGCCTTCAGTGACTATCGTAAAAAGATATAGTAGCCCTGCTGTAATTATCAGTCCACCTAAGCCCAACGCAATAACTCCAACCAACCCCTCACCGGATAATACGGTAGTTTCCGGCTGAGGATTGAGCGAATTGATATACTGTATGACCTCAGCAATAGAGTTATTCAGGAAATGAGCCAGTATACCTGCAAATATCGAGTCTGTCCTCACGACATAATAGCCTATGATCAGTCCTAAAAAAATTGGCCCTAACAAATTTGTAATATCGAAATGGAAAAAGCCGAATAGTATCGATACTATCACCACAGCTTTATATGAACCGCGTTTTTCATATGCCTTGAGCAGAAATCCCCTGTGCATTAGTTCTTCACAAACACCGGGTGACAATCCGATTATCAGGATGCCAACTATTAGCTCCGCAAGGTTTTTGGGCACAGGAATGTTTGTAGAAGGAACTTCACCAATAAATTGCAGAAGATATTCAACAATACTATTTAACATAGAAGCAACAAACATAGCCGATACAGATATGGCAGCAATTATCAGGGCCGGAACGATCCCAAGCTTTTTAATCCTGAACGTTTCCTTAATACTGATTTTTTTAGCAAGACAGTATATTATCACAAATGCCGCTATTATGAATTCATTAATCAGTACGATCACATACATGTGATCCATTATAATCGTCGTTCCGAAAACAGCAGCTATAACTATCTGATAAAGCAGGAATACGGCTGTAAATACAAAAAACAGCTTGTTTGCACCGGTTAAAGTCAATTTATTGTTCATCCGCCAAGCCCTTTCCAACCAATAATTGTAATATATGATATAAGCAATAGTATAAACTTATTCATTTTCATGTATATATGTCCGGCAATTGTACACCGTTGATTCCGTAATGACCATGTCCAGCCTGAAATCGAATTCATCTGTAGGCAATCTCTCCGCCAGCTGCATATCAAAAGCAGCTCCGGCTTTAATGCATTCCGTTCTCAGCTGTGTTAAAAACCTGTCATAATAACCTGCTCCATATCCCATCCTGTTGCACAGCCTGTCAAAGGCCACTCCGGGAACCACTGCCAAATCTATGGCAACCGGCTCAAGCATCTCCAGGACCGATGCGTCAGGTTCTAGTATCCCTCTATAGCCCGGTACCAAATTTCCGGCTGGAGCTTTTATCTCAAACGCAGCCAGAGACCTGCAGGTTTTCGATGCTGACATTACCTTTGGGAGCGCTACCCTTTTACCATCACGGAAGCATTTTTCAATAAAAGGTCCTGTCATAACCTCGTTGCCAAATGACATATACGCCATAATTACAGCTGCGTTTTTATACTCTTCCAGAGAGCAGAGTCTATTAAAAATATCTTCACTATTTCTTATTACTTCACCTGCGTTTAACCGGTTTCTTCTTTCAATAAAAGATTTCCTTATATCTTTCTTCGTATCCATTTAAATATGCTCCAATAATCTTATAAATACAATCATCCTTTGTACAACAATTCCTTTAGTGGCTGGAGAACAAACGTTGATAGCAAGTATAAAGCAATCATGGCAGTAGCAGTTCCAAGCAATGTCATGCCATAAAGCTTCCATTTAGAGCGGAATACGACCCTGGCAAATACAGTGTAGGACATCCTTGATATCAAAAGCAGTAAACCTATAACAAAAATAGAACTTGCCACAATATACGGAATAATACCATGCAAAAGTAAAAAGCACAGTAAAACTCCCGTACAATAGACAGGTATCAGTTCAATACCATTTTTCAGTACCGGAGCTTTGTTATTGCCATCAAGCTTGAAATTTGCAGCCGGTACCAGCAGAAACGGTATCGGCAGTCCGAATAACAAGCCTGTGAATATCCTGGCCGTATTTGTGGTTTCAATCAATCCGGTATATGACAAGGCTCCATCGAGCATCATAGGGATCATTGAGACACACATAACCACAGCCGTGATAAGCCCTGGTGGTTTTTGCGCCTTCATTCTGCGAAACAGCAGCAAGAACAGGAAGGCTGTGAAAATACCCGTATAAATCCCGGTATCACGGGCACATACGGGCAGGACCATACCTTGGGACACTAGTGATCTTTCAGGAAGCTGATGGCATATCAATGATCCTACCAGATCAAAAAACTCTTTTATATCGTCCATGATAACCAATCAATAAAAAGAATAATTTTCACCTATTATACCTAATGTAAAGCAGCCCACACATGACAGTACAAACATTGCCAGAGATGCCACAAGGATCGCAATGCCAAAGGACCTTCTGTCAGTATCTCCGTCCGAGCTCATAAATACAATTGCCGTTATAATGCCTGCAAGCTGACCGATACCCGGCAGCAAAGTAAAAAGCATTGTCAGGAATACCTTCAGTCCGTTGGATAACGGTTTTTTCTCGCTGCTGTAATTGCTGTTATATATGGGAGCTTGCTGGTTGCGGGGATAGTAAGGTTTTTGAGCATATTCCGGTCTCTGCCCGTACGCAGGTCTTTGGCCCATATCCTGCTGGGGCGCTGAACCAAACTGCTGCTCTGCAGGCTGTTGTTGATTACTGCTATACATATTGTCTGAAGCGCCAAACTTATTTTCAGTGTTCTTCTGCTGCTCGCCAAAGCCGTTGCCTGGAGCGCTGTTTTGTTGCTGTTCGGGCATCCCGAATTGCTCGTCTACACTCACTTCAAGAATGCTGCCGCAATATGGGCAACGTGTTGCATCTTTTGGGATGCTTTCTCCACAAAATCCACACTTTTTCTGAGAATAATTATCCAATAATGTTCCTCCTCACATCTTCTTTTAATAAATAGTTAATTGCGAAACTCAAAGCCCTTGAATTTCAACGGGTCTAGCAATATTT
>CAZBEQ010000029.1:0-44999 GCA_964490975.1 uncultured Oscillospiraceae bacterium
CATTTCGTTTATGTGGAGATTATTGCCATTTACACGGATGACTATTCAGCCTCAAATAAATCAATATAGCCAAGCATCCTAAAAGGAATTCTTTTTTCGTTATTATGTTTTATTCTAATAAAACGGGTCATTTCGGTGAAATACTAACACTTCGCCGTGGTCACATCTGCTATACAACTATACAGTTATGAAATCATCTTAGCTTATGTAAACCACGCCGCCCTATACTCAAAAGAAAAAGCAGGGCTTATTTTCCCTGCTCTGCTTCATATTGCTTCTTATAACGGTAAAATGTTGGTTTAGTCAATCCTAATTGCTTCATACACTCAAACGGCTTTAAAGTACCATTTTTGACCTTCTGATACTCATTAGAAAATATTTTGAAGTCAATCGCTTTAGGTCTGCCATAATCATCCCAATCTTTACGGTCTTTCTTTGCTTGAATACCTTCTTTTTGTCTTTTTTCTCGTTTCTGCATCTCTGCATGAGCAAAGGTAGCATACATTTCAATCAACATATTGTTTATGGTTTCCATTATCATTGTAGCCATGCTATTATCCATTTTGGAGTAATCAACTAATGTTGTAGGTATTTCTAATATCATTACCCTTACTCCAAGTGCCTTATAATGCTGTAATTCCTTAAGTGTATCTTCCTTGTTTCTCCCAAGCCTATCCAATTCTGAGAGGATTATGATATCTCCTTTGCTCTTAGCAATTCTTTTCATTGCTTGGTAATCAGGTCTATTGAAGTTTTTTCCAGTTTGTTGGTCTGTAAAGATTTCATTTAGATTAATACCGTTGTTTTTGCAATACTCTTTAATTGCAATAATACCTCTATCAAGATGTTGGTCTGTTGTTGATGTTCTGTGATATCCATATACATTTGACATTCTTAATTCCTCCAATCAATTGCTATATTCATAGTATAATTGAATAGTCTTAAAATGTCAACACTATAATTGAGACTTATTGAAACTACTTATGTATACTTTTTGATACTGTTTTTAATGACATTTATAGAGGTATCATAAAGTATACTTTATGAGCATATAAAAATAATAGTTAGTGCTTTAATGCTAGCTATAGTATAGTTACTTCTATTCAGAGGTATCTTTTCTTGCACTTATTTTATGAGTTAAGGTCAGCAATAGTACTATTTTAAATCTATTAAAACCTGTTCTCCTGAATATGCTTCACATAACCACTCCCATTGCCTAACTCGTTTCTCCATTTTCAACGCATTTATTGGATTATGAATATATATAAGCTTTAGTTGATCATTGTCTTGGATTATTAAACATAAATAGTAATTTATTCCATACTGATGTGCTGCCGTATATTCATTATTTGTCATGGTAAATGAGTCACCAAGTTTTGTAAGCGCTTTAACTTCAACATATCTTATTCCACCATCTGGTTTTTTGCTATAAACATCATATCCTAAATTCTGTTTACTTACATCTGTTGCGGTATTACCAAAAATCTCCTCTACTTCGACACATTGTTGCTCTGCTGACCGCCATTTGCTTACAGCAGGTTTTTTACTTAAACTTACTGTCTCAAAAAATTGACTTACTTCAAATTTGGTCTTATTTAATTCCCATCCTTTAACATCTTGATTGTGTTCATTGCAGAACCATTGTAAATCTGATGCTGAGACAATTTGATTAATAGTTTCTTTCATTTCTTTAGGTAGCTCTACTGATTTTCCCTTTTCTAGTTCTTCAAGTTTTACAACCCCACTTCTGTTTATTATATAGCAATCTTTCATCGGATACTTAACACCTGAAATCATTTCTTTTGACCTGGCTGATTTAATACTATTACCCAATATTTTCCCTATGGTCAGCAGATTAGCCTTTTTAACAAAGGCTTCATCTTTCAGTACTTCAATAAAGTCTTTCGTCTCAAATTTTTCATTTGAAAAATCTTGTAGAAATTTATCAATTTGTGGGTATTTATCATATACTTCGTTTTCTATAGATTTTTCTCCAATATAAGTTGATAGATTTCTTAACACCTTTTTTTCAGATTCCTCAATCCAGTCAGGAAATATTTTATACATTTTAACCTTTATTTTAGTTCCACCATTAAGTTTAATCCATTCCTTGCCAATAACTAGTTGCTTAAAATACTCATTAAAAATTATGGCAAATTTTGAAAAACAAGATTTACTCAGCAATATATCAAATATACCATCAAATTTATCATTAGTATTATTCAGTGCATTTTCTAATACATCGAATAGGATTTTTGCACTTTTTTTAATAGCATTTTCTGTTATCTCATCATACGATAGATGCTTTCTTGATGGATCAGTTGAAAAATCACTATTAATCTTAAATGGATAACCAGTTTTATCTAATGTTGGCAAAAAGCAATGGAAAACCGCTTCATTTTCTTCACATGGTATAATTTTATTTTTTCCTAGTTTAAAAGCTATACTTGTTGGTTCACTGTGTTTTGGATTAACAAGTAGCCATTCATCAAACGTACTACTTTCAATTTTGACTACTGCATTGCTAGATGTAAAAACTCTTTGAACTTTAAAATTCTTCATTAAGTTATTTATATTGAACTCAACAAACTGAATATTTCTCAAAAAAATGAAATACCCATTACTGATTTCGCTTATCTCTTCAATTATTTTATTTAGTTTAGAATCTCTAAAAGCAAAAACCGTAGTAAAACCTTCTTGAAGTAAGGAACTTACAATATCATTTATTTCATCTTCAACATCAGCTTTATCAAGCACAAATGGAACTCTTATCGTTGGAACTTTATCAAACTCTATGCCAAGAGCTTCAGAGCATACTTTCTTTGAAAATGTAAAATAAACATTATTGGAATATATCACGATATCATTAGTTAAGTATGCAACACTTTTAAATCCTACACCTCGATATCCTATGGTAACACCTCTTTGTTTTGTACTCGCGCCTGAACGACTTATTGCAATTACATCTGCCTCATTAAAGGGTCTTCCGTTATTTGCTACTAATAGTGTATTACCTAAGTTAAGTATTTTAACCCTTGAAGCCATAGCATCATCTGCATTTTGTAGAAGTTCAATAAAAATCCTGCTTCCATAACTTTCAGCCATATACTTTTCCATTGCTGCCATATCTTCCATTAATCGGGGAGAACTTTTTGCTTCAATTAAGAATTCATTACTTATTTTCAATATCTCGTCTATAAGCATTATTTTAAATTCCTCTAATCACATATTATTCATTAGACATAAGTTGTAATATTGAAACATTAATTTTTGCTTTTTCTTCAGGGTCTTTGACTTTCTCCGCCCAAGACAAAATCAAATTTACACCTTGCTCACTAATATTATGGTTATTATAACTAGCACCTAGTTGGTCAACCAAAAATTCCAGATAATCGCCAAATGATACTTCTGTTTTTCCTTTTTTACAATATACAAGACCAAGTAATTCATCAGCTTTATCAAGTTCATCTTCACAAATAAAGTGTATTATGATGTCCATTGAAGTATATCCCTTTTCAGCTGCATGTCTAAATAACATTTGCTTTAATGCATCATTTGCAAAAACTATTTCACCAACCCGTTTTACCCCTAGTACTGAAGCAGAACCCAAATAAATACCATTTGTTAAGACAGCAGAATTATAAGGATCTCTTACATAGTCAATATTATTATTAAGTAAAAAAGTCCACATCTCTATAGCTGTTTCTATATCAATGGAAAACATCTTACTTACAATATCTCCAAGTTTGCTTGTATTTTTATTAAAATTACCTTTTAGTATGCTAAAACTTTCAAGTAAAATTTCTTTTTGCTTTTCAAGACTTATTTTCATGCTCTTATTCAACCCCAATTTGCATTGCCAAATATGTATTTAATCTTTATAAAAAAATATGTATATAACTCATAAGTTGTTTAATATGGATTTTACAATTTCATTTATTAAATAAAACTTAGTAATTTTACATTTACTGTTGCCCTAAGCTCGATGTCCTTAATTTGTTTTGACCATTCATTCATTATATTAAAAGCATCTTCTGTTATTTTCCCGCATATTTCATCAATAATTTTTAGCATCAACTTTGCAAGGTCGTATTTAGCATTTTTATTGTTTAGTATTAAATCGAAAAGTTCATTAGCAATAATTAAATTATTCTCGTTAATCTGCATGGCAATAATACCAGCACAGCCATAGCCTGAAATACCAATCTCACAAAATAATGAACCAGATTTTTCAAATAGAAAATTCTTCAAATACTCATTACTTAGTACAATTTTACATGTATTTTCTTTACCAACAATTTCACTAATACTTGATGTTACTGCTTCTGTTAAATCGTATGCCTCTGAAAAAAATAAACTTATTTCCCCATTTATAGCATGTTCAAAGTGTTTTTTTAATAACCATATCCACATATCTGTCGCTATCTCTTTGTCGATATTACACATTTCACCAATTATATTACGATATGTTCCTTTATTTTTTTCATAATTATTTTTTAGAACCTCAAAACTATCCAATAGGATATCTTTTTTATTACTTGAACTAGACTTCATCCTATCCCTCCTCTACATTTCAAGATATTATTCGCCTTATGGATTCAGTAACAATTATACCTTTTTATGTTATTCGAATCAACAAATATACTCATTCGGTGTATGCCTCGATAGAACGCAGTATTTTTAATGCTTTCAAGCTTTCCTAATTTTTATCGCTAAAAATTACATAAAATGAAATATCATAAAGCCCTTATATATCAAGCGTTTCATAGGATACATTTTTTCGTCAAATGATTGGGTAATCGCATCGTAATTGATAACATTGGTATATGTAGAGAAGTGATATTAATGAATAATATATTCATTGATTAATTTAACTTTAGCATACAAATACCTATTGTTTCCCAGATAACAAATAAGGATGTCTGTTTAATATTTCGATTAGAAATATAATCTCATTTCTACTTTCAGAATCCAATGAGTACCATCCATTAATATCATAGAATGAAAAATTTCTATTTAATATTGAACTACTAAAATGCAATAGCCAAATTGATAATAATGTTTTCTCGCTACTTGAAAGATTTTTCATTCGTCTTTCAGCAATTTCCGATTTAAAGGCTATTATCTGACCATCTTGAGTTTCCCAATAGTCATAAAAATTAAGCATAGGACTTTTAAACATGAAGCTCCATACATCAGTTAATACTTTTTCTGAAGTATATTCTTTAAATTTTTCATGTATTTGGTCTTTAACATATACTAATATATTTTCTAGTAAATGTAATGAATCTTCTAAATATTTTTTATTTATTTCAATCTTTTTGCCAATTTTGTCTGCTCTTTTCTTTACTCCAGCCGTTCTTAAATAACTAGAATTTACCTCTAACTTTATGTAATAATAAATTTCTTGTAGCTTTTCTTTCAATCAAATCATCTATGAAATTTTCATCAGGTTTACATATATCCATACAATTACAGTAAATATCAAAAAACTCTTTGAAGCTCTTATATGTTAACCCATTTATATATTTTTCTACTTCATTCTCAATCAAATCTTGCGTAAGCCCATTCTCTAGTATTACACTCTTTTCAATATCAAAACTCTTTGATTTAATCTTATCAGGTATAGATAATAATAAATATTCTAATGAGTTCTTTAATGATACTTCAAATATGCTGAAAACATATACATATAGACTATTTATCAAATATTTTTCATTTATTTTCAATAAATCTGTGTTAATCTCATTAATATCAACTAATGCATTTTCTATAGGTTTTAAAAGTTCTTTTAATAATAAAACTATAGGTTTCTTATTACTCATTTAATCACTCCATATAAATACTTTTTCAATTATAACATATCTTCTTTATAGTATTTTCATTTTTTGTAGCTATTCACATTTTTTTGCTGAGTCTGCTTATAGTAACATTCCTAATTAAGAATACTTCATAAGTCTTCAAGTAAAAAGTAAAAAACCTTCAAAATTAGCATACGCAATGGTTATAAGGACAATTAACCCCAAAAAACAAATCAAGCCCTCATAAAATATGGGCTTAAAAGAGTTTGAATAATTAAAAAGTAAAGATACATAATACATAAGACCTAATACTAGATACAAATCAAAGTTCTGAATCAAATACCCGGACTACAAACCATTTCTAACAAATCTTCTAACATAAGAGAAAATTTACTTCTTTTTGTAGATGTAGCCATATCTAGGTCTTTAGAAAATAGCAAAAATAAAATCCTATAAAGTCTTTCAACTCTAAGGATTAATTAGTTTTTGTAAGAATTTGTTAGAACTGGTCAGGAAGTAAAATTTACAAACCTAAATCCAGCGCGTCTGCCAATTCCGCCACATCCGCATGGCTTGCTGCAACTTTATCAAGTCGCAACATTTCTATATCATAACACTTCGGTTCAAAGAAAAATTTTCGTTTCACGATAATTTGCTTTGCAAATTACGTTGAGTAGAAAAATTTTCTTACCTCAGTAGTGTTTCAACGAGGCGGGAGACATCTTTCGCCTCGTTATAAATGAAATTATAATTGCTGTACGTTTTTGTGTCAAGCTGAAATCATTTCATCAACCAATGAAGCTTACTGAAAAAAGACTTTGATTGTTTAAAAGTGATAAGGGAATGTGCCATACTGCCCACGCCAGTATACCATATATAGTTTTATTTACCAATAACCACACTGGCTTTTTATTGCTTGAAAAAATGCACACATGGTTGAAGACGAGATGATATAATATTTCTGATATGTTATAAATATATCCATAGACAGTGGAAGCATGAAATGACAGGATTAAGACTGCCGGTTCTTATAAAATAATTATGCGAGGCGGTGATTGAATGGAATGGGTTCGCTCTTTAAATTTTGCGATAGAGTACATAGAAGAGCACTTAAGTGATAACATTGTTTGCGATGATATCGCACAAAGCACTTTTTACTCAAGCTTTCATTTTCAACGCACATTTTCATTGCTAACCGGGACAACAGTGAGTGAGTATGTGAGAAACAGAAGGCTTTCTCTGGCAGCGCAGGATTTGTTGAATAGCGATATGAAAGTGATCGATGTTGCCTTAAAGTATGGTTATGATACTCCGGAAAGCTTTGCAAAAGCATTTCAGCGTTTTCACGGGGTTCTGCCGTCACAAGTAAAGAAGCATGGAACTGAACTTAAATCATTTAATCGCCTTACACTAAGAATTATTTTGGAAGGTGGTAGTGTTATGGATTACAAAATCGTCAAAAAGGAATCATTCAAGCTGGTCGCAAATACGCGCAGGTTCATGTCCGAGGACAGCAGTAAGGAAATCCCGCTGTTTTGGGAGGAGTATTTCTCGAAAGGAATGCATCAGCAGGTTTGTGGCATGATCGGAATCTGTTTGACGACCGAAGAAGGTGCTAAAGACTTTATATATGGCATCGGATGCGAGGAAAAGTATTTGAAACAGATCCCTGAGGGTTTTACGACATTAGAAATACCCTCATTCACATGGTCTATTTTTAAATGTGTTGGTGAAATGCCGGCTGCTATTCAAAATATGTGGAAGAGAATCTACAGCGAATGGCTTCCACAAGCAAATTATGAATTGATACCCGGATATGAGATCGAGTTCTATACTGAAGGTGATACAAGCAGTAAAGACTATGTCAGTGAAATATGGATCCCAGTAAAAGAAAAATAGTATTCAGTTAAATTTGAAACCACACTTTATCCGGTGTGGTTTTATTATGCTCAGAAAATAAGACAATATATTGACTAGTATGTTTACTATATGTTATTTTAATAAAAGACAATATATTGACTAAAAGTTTGGAGGCAATCATGGATAATGACAATGTATTAAAAGACCTATTCTTAATGCAGCAAACATATGCAACTCTATTTTCTGTTTACAACAAATTGCAGACAGAAAGCGATAAGCATTTTGTGGCGCTATCATCAAGACAATACATGACAATGCTTGCAATTCTTCATTTATCGGAAAATGAAACAACAATAAATAGTATTGCTAAAAAATTGGGATCTACAAAGCAAAACACAAAGCAGCTCATTACTGTGTTGGAAAAGAAAGGTTATATTAATATTAAACCAAGTGACATTGACAAACGTGCGACAAATATAAGCATAACTACATCGGGCATTAATGAGATGCTTAAGTCCGGCGAAATTGGCATTATGTTTTTGGGTGAGGTGTTCAATGAATTTACCGGTGAAGAACTGCAGACTTTATGGGATTTATTGAAAAAAATCTATCGGTTTGATGGCAAGGAACAAGATGGTTTTGAAAATGACCCGTGCGAAAATATAGCAATGGATGAAACTGCGCAAGAAGCACAAGCAAAGGCACTTCAAGCTTTTATTGATAAAAGAAAAAGGTCTGATATGGAAAGAGGATATAAAGAATGAACAATAATGACAGTAACCTTAATATTCTGCAAATAATCTTATTACACCTGGCCCCGGGGATACCTATAGTATTTGTTGCATTTGCATTATCCAATCCTTATTGGGGTATAGGCCTGCCATTCATGCTGTCAATTTATTTGGCGATCGCTATTGGTCTTATTCCATCAGAACTGCTTATAATGCATATCGTGGCAAAGCGCAGTGGCAGAAAAATTAAAGATCTTATTTGCTTTACTGAGAAAACATCTATTTTGAAAACTGTTTTATGGGTACTACCTCTATTCACCTTTCTGGGATTTGCTTTTGCTATTCTGTCTGAAGTTGAAAAACCCTTGTGGACTATGTTTAACTGGATACCTGATTGGTTTCGTATAAACATAGACTTAATAAAGCAGCAACCATCATTTATATGGCCCGCAATTATACTTGCCTTTGTTCTCAATGGATTTCTGGGCCCGATTGTGGAGGAGATATATTTCCGGGGATTTCTATTACCGCGCATGAGTAAGCTTGGGAAATTGGCGCCATTAATCAATGTAGTTTTGTTTTCTTTATATCATTTCTTTACACCATGGGAAAACATCACACGTATTGTGGCAATGATTCCATATGTTTATGCGGTTTGGTATAATAGAAACATCCGAATTGGAATTATTGTTCACTGCCTTGGAAATTTAACCGGAATCATACTAACGGCTGCATTTCTATTAGGTGCGTGAATAACTTTACACTTGGCAGAGGAAACGAATGCTGCGATTTTCGCGTGTTTTTGGCTGACAATGAAACTAAGTAATTGACTGTGGTCGATTACCATGATATAATTGACCGTAGTCAGTTACGTGAGGAGTGGTATCATGTCAAAATCGCCAGAGAAAATGAAGGCAGTTAAGGATCGAATTTTCAAAGCCGCAATGGAACTGTTTGAAGAACATGGATATGAAAATACCAGTGTTGCCGATATTACTCAAAAAGCAGGAGTCAGCAAGGGAACATTTTTCACACACTTTCCTTCAAAGGAGTCTGTCTACTCTGCTGTAGGCGGTATTTTCACAGAGTATATTATGGAAATAGCTGAAACCGGTCTGAAAGAAAACCGTCCTGTTAAACAAATCTTTCTGGATTGCATAGGCGTGGTTGATGAATGGTGTGAAGAGAACAGGAAGATTATCAGCCAGGTTATGATTTCTGACATGCACAAGACGACTATGGGCAGCAACACTACTAACAATCGTTTGGCTATGGCGGAAATGTTGATAACAGTGTTTGAAAGCGCACAACAGAAGGCAGAAATATCAAAGGATATTTATGCTGCAGATATGGCCTCCATGTTGATTGGATTGTTCTTTACCGTTATGTACGATTGGATCAATGACAATGGTACTTGGTCTCTAAAAAACAAGCTTGTAAATTATCTGGAAATCCTATTTAGGGGTATTGACCAATGAAGCGCCGATGGATTGCACTTATGGGCATTTTGATCGGTATGGGGACCTCTAATATCATGCAAACTTATCTCTCCATTTTCATGCCTTCAATTGCCGCCGAATTGGGTGGCATGTATCTGTATAATTGGGTTTTTGGAGCATATATGCTAGCCTCGACTGTAAGTATACCGTTGTTTGGCAAGCTGGCCGATATGTTTGGACGAAAAAAGCTATATCTTACAGGACTAATACTATTTACATCTGGTTTATTAACTTCTGCTCTGTCTGTCAGCATGCCCATGTTGGTATTCTGCCGTGCTTTGATGGGAATTGGAGCCGGAGCAGTAACGCCGGCAGCACTTGGTATGACGGGAGAGCTTTTTGGCGAGAAGGATTTCGCGAAGGTTTTTGGACTTATGGGAGTGATTCAGGTTATGGCGAATCTCATAGGCCCTTTGCTTAGTGGACTTTTAAGCACAGCACTATCATGGAGATATGGCTTCCTGCTATTTTTCCCATTGGAGCTGGTGTGCGCCGTACTCATCTTTCTTGGCGTACCAAATGGCTATCCTGCTAGGCTGGATGGCGACAATAAGCAGAATGAACCGAGAGCTGCAATCAAAGATTTGGACTGGAAGGGAGCTCTGTTGCTTTCAACCGGCCTTACCGGAATGATTTTAGGACTTCAGTTCATTAACTGGGATAAAAACATTGAGGGCATATGTCTTTTTATAATATCAGTATTTGTTCTCTGGCTCTTGTTCCGACTCGAAAAAAACTGTGCGGACCCGGTGCTGCCCATCCCTTTGTTGATTGCCCCTGCGATCAGGAACGGCATGATAGCTGTCTTTCTGCTTGGTATTATCAATAACTCCTCCAGTACGTATCTTTCGCTGTACTTTCAAAATGTTTTGGGAAGAAGTGCAGCAAATGCCAGTATGCTTATGCTGCCAATGCTGTTATCAGCCGGAATTGCAAGTGCTCTTTGCGGGAGATTGTCAAAAAGCTGGCAGAATAAAGCTAGTCTGTTGTTGTGGTTGATGATAGGATTGTGTTTTATGGGCATCACGTTGTTGGGAAACTTGCTTGATGGGTTTGCTGCAGTGCTTTTATCCATACCTGTAGGCTTTGGACTGGGACTTATACTACCGCTTTATCTGGGAGGATCTCAGACTCATGCAGACGCATCAAATCGTTCCGTGTCCGGCGGAATGGTACAACTATCCCGTAATTTAGGCGGCACGATAGGCGTGTCACTGTTGGGGATACTTATTTCGGGTACAATACCTGTCAAGATCGGCATGAATGGCATTTTTCTATGTCTTGCGGCAGTTGGTATTACCGGTTTTGTTTATTCTAACAAGAATAACAGGCATTTAAAGAGTGCAAATAAAAATGTGGGGGTGTCGGACAATGATCCTTTGGTTTGATGAAATAGACAAAAATCTGATCCCGGAAGTAGGCGGGAAGGGAGCTAATCTTGGTGAAATGACACGAAGTGGTTTTCCTGTGCCGCCGGGCTTCTGTATTTCCACAGAGGCTTACAGAGAGCATATAAGCAAGCTGGCACTGGTGCCATATATGGAACAGCTGACTGAATCGGTTCAAAGCGAAGATATGCAGTTGCTGAATGACTTATCAGACAAGGTAAGAAAGCTGATTGAAGGAACAAGTATGTCAGGACATATAGAGCATGAGATTAGAAAAGCATACCAAAAGCTGGCGGGTATGTGTACACCGCTGGTATCTGTCCGTTCCTCTGCAACAGCTGAAGATTTACCAACGGCAAGCTTCGCCGGCCAGCAGGAAACTTTTCTTTCAGTCCCTGGTGAAGAACTGGTTTTGGAGTATGTCAGGAAGTGTTGGGCTTCACTTTGGACGCCGCGCTCCATTGCTTACCGGCAGAAAAGTGGATTTGCACATGAACAGGTTGCCTTGGCCGTAGTAGTGCAGGCAATGGTCAAGTCTGAAAAATCCGGTGTTCTGTTTACCGTTGATCCCATGTCTGGGAGTACAGGCGAAATGATGGTAAATGCGTCATATGGTCTTGGGGAGAGTGTTGTTTCCGGACGTGTCACTCCCGATTACTTTATCATTTTTAAACAGGGGAAGCTATTGATAAAGGAAAAGACTATTGGTACAAAGGAAACACAGATTATAACAGGATCTGGGGGGCTTACGATCGAAACTGAGGTCCCTGTTGGAATGCGGGGTCAACAATGCCTGAAGGAGACGGAATTGAAGGAGCTGCGTGAGCTTGGACTGCAAGTGGAAGCTCATTATGGGAAGCCGCAGGATATTGAATGGGCGATAGCCGGACAGAAGCTGTATTTGCTACAGACAAGACCAATTACGACAACAACAGGGGTAAAGTCTGCCACGGGGGTAAAGTCCGTCACGGGGGCAAAGTCCGTCACGGGGGCAAAATCGGCCCCGTCGGAGGGTAAGCCGAAGAAAACCAAAAAGCTCAGCAAAATGCAGCAAAAAATATTGGATAACTTTAAGGAGCATATCCCGGACGCCCCATATCCACTCGATTATGAACCGCTGCTGTTACTGAACGAACAAAAGAACGCGGTATTTTATGAACTAGGTATCACAATGCCCCCAGAGAAAAAAATGGTTCTGATTGATGAGCAGGGTGTCCTTTCAGTCGGTAAGATGCTGCCGCATCCGAATATTCGGTTACTATTGTTGCCTGTGACCATTCAGCGCATACTCAGCCTGAATCCCAACGGTTCTGTAAAGGAAATGGTGAACAGTTTGCTGAGCGAAATGAATACTCTTGAAGGCATAGACACATCAAAGCTTGATGATCAGGCTCTTTCCAAACACATAGATAAGTCGGTTGACATAGCTATGAAATGGTTATACCTTCGTTTTCGTGCTTACGTATTCCCAATGGTGATTCTGAGCTTCTTCCTCAACCGGATAATCCGTAAGGTGAAGCAGCTTGAACAATCCATTAACCAATTTGATTTTTTGGCTGGACTGGACTATAAAACTGTGGAGATTGATCGTGCGCTCTACAGGCTTGCGGAAAAAATAGATAAGACCCCTGGTATAAGGCAGTTGTTTCTTGATAAACCTCCAAAGGAAATCCTGGCGCTGCTCGAAGGAAATCCTGAAAATCGTGCATTATATAATGAGTTCACCAGGTTCATAAAGGATCATGGCGCTACAACAATGAAAGCATATACACCGTTCTCAGCTGAGTCCTGGTCTGAACGGCCGGAATTGCTTTTGGTTACATTGATATCGATCGTGAAAGCAGGGAATATACAAAAGCATCTGGAACAACAGAACTGCGGTGAAAAGAAGTATAGCGATCTGAAGGAGAAGATAAACAGCCAGCTGTCACAGCGCAAAAGTAAGCGCTTTGAGTATCTTCTCGAGCAGTTCCGTTCTGCCCATATAGGACGTGAAGAACTTATTTACAGGATGGAACAATGCTTTGTTGCGGCCCGCCATGGCATAGCTGAGGCTGCAAACCGCTTATGCAAAGCTGGATTTATTTCTGTACCGGATGATATTCGTTATATTACCTTTAGTGAGCTCAAACAGGTGCTGACCGGGACGTCGGATGGCAAGAAGCTATCTGATAAGGCGGTTTACAGAAAGGCCCATCGGTTCATGGCCGAGCAGGCATGGAATTCATCTTCTGCCGGCAGGACCGGAGCTGTGGCAAAAGCTAACCTGGTTCATGGCTTATCCGGTAGTCCCGGTGTTGCCAAGGGCCTGGTAAGGATCATCAACAAACCTGAGGAGTTTGGTAAACTTCAAAAGGGGGAGGTTCTAGTCTGCCGCTTTACCGATCCTGTGTGGACACCTCTTTTCTCGGTGGCCTGTGCCGTTGTGTGTGATACGGGAGGACCTCTGTCCCATGCTGCAATCGTGGCGCGGGAATATGGCATGCCGGCGGTTTTGGGAACGGGAAACGCAACAAAGGTTTTAGAGGACGGGGATGCAGTAACAGTTGACGGTTCGAAGGGAATTGTAGTTATTGGCGGGATGTATAGATAAAATTGATCTGTATGAATTTGCAAATGGAAGAAGTTTATGTGCAATATATTAATCTGAGAGTGTAAAATAGAGAATACAGTTACTTGTTGGAGGACAGTGTATGAGCAGGCTTAAAAATAAAGTATCTATATTTGTTGTAATAATATCGATACTTGTCGCCTTGTTGAAACACTGCTGATTTTTCTAATAAGCGTAATTTGCGAAGCAAAATATCGCGTAACGAGAAATTTTCTTTCAACCAAAGTGTTTTATGAGAGATAGTTCTGGTAGTATTACTGGAGCTATTTTTTGTGTAGCCATTGACAAATAATACTACGAGTATTAAAATTGAACCAACGGTATAAAAAATTAAACGAAGGTATGCGTATTATAACAAGAGTATAGCATATTGTACTATAATTACAAGGGAGACCAACTATGAAGGAAAGCAAAAAAGAAGCCCTCGCAAAATTTCATAGAGACAATATTATAAACGCATCAGAAAAGCTTTTTTTGGCTAGGGGCATAGGAAATACTTCAATGGATGATATTGCATGTGAGTCCGGGTATAGCAAAGCGACCCTGTATGTTTATTTCAAAAACAAGGACGAAATTGTCGGTGCCATTACACTGATCGGAATGAAAATGCTCCTCGACCTTGTCAGGGAAAGTATCGCTGGTCACGAGGACTTCAAATCACAGTATTTTGCATTGTGCTATTCATTTGTGGATTTTCAGGATAAGCATCCATTCCATAGCGAGAGTATTCTGTCCGAAATCAATGTAGATCTGGAACTTGAGGATACACCAAAGATATACCATGAGATATATGATACTGGAGAAGAGTTGAATAATGAAATAATTTCCATGTTTCGAAGGGGTATAGATCAAGGCGCCGTAAAAAATGATGTTAAGCCGCTGCAGGCATCGCTGATTTTCTGGGCTAGTATTCAGGGCATCATACGTATGGCAATTCAGAAGAAAAAGTATCTTGAAAAGTGCCTGGAACTAAACCTGAAAGATTTCCTTCGATACAGTTTTGAATTATTGTATCAGGCAATACAAAAACAATAGATCACAAAATGATATAAGGGTTCAAGGAGGGTTTTATGAGTAAAAAAGTCAAGATTGTGGTTGGAATTATCGGTGCCGTTATAGTTATCGGATTGACAGCTTTGTTTATATACTTAAATAATGTTAATAGCTACAAAGAAAAAGTTGCAAATACTCAAATAAGCGACATTGACGTAAGTAAAGTTCCGGATGGCACCTATACGGGTGAATACGATGTAGGCCTTATCTATGCAAAGGTAGAGGTAACTGTCAAAGACGGCGAAATAACCGTCATCGACCTTCTAAAGCATAAAAATGAAAGAGGATCCTCCGCTGAAAGTATCATCAATGAAATTATGGATGCGCAAAGCCTTGATGTGGACGCAGTCTCGGGAGCGACTAATTCGAGTACGGTGATTAGAAAGGCAATAGAGATTGCGCTTTCAAAAGCTATATGATTGGAAAGGTGAGGTGGCCACACTATCCCAAAACTATATGATCGGGAAAGTAGGAGAGGCCATACTTTCAAAAGGCATATGAACGGGAAGGGGAAGAGCTTTATGACAATGTTTGAAGCAATTGAAAAGAGATCCTCCAGAAGAAGCTATCTAAATACGGCGATTGAATCGGGAAAAATGGTGAAAATGAAAGAAGCCATACAAAAGTATAATACTGTATCAGGCATGTCTATTCAGTTGATCGAAAATGGAAGCAAGGCATTCCGGAACTTTGGCAAAAGCTATGGAATGTTCAGTGGAGTCAGAAGTATTATTGCCCTTGTTGGAAAGACATCCGACCAGAATCTGCAGGAAAAGGCAGGTTATTATGGTGAACTGCTTGTTCTGGAAGCATCCATAATTGGGCTAGGTACCTGTTTTGTTGGAGCCACATATGATAAGAAAAACTGTCCCTGTATAGTTGAGGATGACGAAACTCTGGTCTGTGTAATCACAATTGGCAATGTCGATGACTCACCCGGATGGAAAGAAAGAATGATTCACAAGATGAACCATAAAGGTCAAATCCAACTGGAAGGATTATTTGATTCGGATCAGGAATTGCCGTCCTGGTTCATAAAAGGAATGAGAGCAGTAAAAGCCGCCCCATCAGCAATGAACCGCCATGTGCCTAAATTTTCATATAAGTCAGGAACGGTTTGCGCATATGTTGATAAAACGGATGGGTTCAATCTGGTGGATCTTGGGATTGCCAAAGCAAATTTCGAGATTGCAGCCGGAGGGTGTTTTGAAACCGGTAACCATGGGGCTTTCACAAAATCATAAGCACCGGGTATGAATCAAGGCCTCAAGGGAATTCCATGCACAACAGTTACACAAAGTACGTAGTAACTTAATTTATTCATATTAATATAATGAATTAAATAGAGTGTGTAATTGGAGATGTGTAAATTGAATAATGATATCCGATGGAATATGCCTGGTCCTTACAACGCTTACAGACAAGTTTTAATACTTGATAAACAAACAGGTGATGTAAATGGTGACAACATACCTGATGTCGTTTACCTGGCAGGCGAGAAAGGTGAAAATCCCTTCTATGAAAACATCAGAGTAATAGTACAGGATGGCAGGACAATGCAAAGGTTTATAATTCCTTTGTATCCTCAATACGACATAGGTACAGACCCGTGGCTGTTTCTTGGAAATTTCACGAACTCCGGTATTGATGAGATCGTTGTCAATTTACCTACCCCGGGAAGCGGAGCGCTGACTTACTACTATGTAATATCGTTCCGGAACAATAATGCGGGATATTTACTTGGCCCGCAGCAGTTTTTGGCTCTAACTGAGCCTCTTCACTACGAAGTAATATATCAGAATGATTATAAGGTACTTGTTAAAAGTGGTAAGCTTGATCATTCTTATATTATTGATGTGAGCAACAGAAAGGAAACTTATGAGGGAACGGTTTACAACAAGGAAGGAAAACTAATAAAGCCGCTTAAGGGTTTTATAATTGATTTCCCTCATTTATATCCTGTTAGGTTTGATGGAAGCCAGCCATATAAGTTGATGGCACTGCAGGATATAGCAGGAACAGCGCATGTCGATGAGTTGGGGAGCATAGTGACCTACTGGAGGTATTCGGGAGGTATGAGATGGAACCTGGACCCTGAGATGTTTTTTGTTATGTTGGTATAATAAACAAAGTTTACTTAAAAGGAGTGCATGAGAACTCCTTTTAAGTAAACTTTTGATTCTGACCGAATTTAGTAAACAACAGGTGTACGGCATGGCGGAAATGGATGTACAAATTGTATTTGACTAAAAGGGTAGTGCTTTAAAGCGAATTGGGATTGATACAAGTACTCAAGTAAATATATTTCTGTGTCGCTTATATCGCACAGCACACCTGATACACCTTGACCATTCATGAGAGATACGCCAACCGGTTGGTTTATCAAATAATTAAGATCTGTTTGAACGGGCATATTTGTCACCTTCTGTTGATGGTTTATTCCTATTAACATAATATGCTGCCGGCTTTGACTTTGGGAACCATTGCGGTGTGCCTCTGTCTACGACTTTATAAAATTTCTGTCGGAAAGAAAACCGGCCCTGAACCTTAAGCGGGTCAGTAGAGTGGCTACAGATGCCTGGCTACAGCTATCTGGGCTACAGCTATCTGGGCTACAGCTATCTGGGCTACAGCTGCCTGGGCTACAGCTGCCTGGGCTACAGCTGCCTGGGCTACAGCTACCTGGGCTACAGCTACCTGGGCTACAGCTATCTGGGCTACAGCTACCCGAATTGCAGCTACCTGGGCTACAGCTATCTGGGCTACAGCTACCCGGATTGCAGCTATCTGGGCTACAGCTATCTGGGCTACTCAATATAAAAATCTTTATGCTGGATATTTATGCCAATAGTCGAAGCCATCATCCTCTCAATACATTGAAATGTCAATGACATGGTCTGCTCAAGATCATTGGTCTCAAGGCTGCATACGCTGATACGTATAGCATCGTCTTTGATTCTTGAGGAGCTTCTGCTGGCTCAAAGAATCGGAGGCATTATAGTTGTTGCAATAGATAATACAGATGAATTCCGAAGAAAAGTTCTAAACCCTGTAAAGGTTACGCAGACCAGTCCTGAAACAAGGATTGACGAGTATGCCAGGTTTATCGTATTAACCTTAAAACCCTTTATTGACAGCAGTTTCAGGACGCTTCCCCAAAGAGATCACACGGGTATCGCGGGGTTCTCCGCAGGTGCTGCCTGTTCTGTGTATATTGGTATGAAATATCAGGATGTATTCTCAAAAATAGGCGCATTTAGCCTTACCTTCATAAAGTCATTTTATAATACCACTGAATCTGATACCAATACATTCAATAAATCCATATTTTTAAGAAAACATGCTATGAAAATATATATGGATATCGGTAAAATGGAACGGCCAGGCTTGCCGGGGACAATCAGGAACGAATTTGTCGATGATTTTGAATATGCTCTGGCAACGTTTTGCAAGAGGTTGAAGGGGTATGGATTTGGGGGTGATGAATTGAAGTGTGTCATAGATGATAATTGACGCCATTTATTGGCTGACGCATCAAAATGACTGCCCGATGCGTTAATGTGGCTATACCAATAGCGAACTTGTTATTGATGGAGATATGAAGGATTTGCAGAATGACACTTGAACCAGTTTTTCTAAAAATTGCTCAAAAATTCCGGTAAGGGTAACGCTAATGCTAAGATGGTTACCATAAAGTTATGTATAACAAATTATGTGCACTAATTACTGATTTAATTCAATGATATGCTTGAAAAAATTACCCTTACCGCAAAGAATGAGCAAAAAACAGAGTTGTAAATAAAAAAATTACCCTTACCGCAAAAAATGAGCCAAAAGTCGAGCTATGCAGAACAGTAAATCGTAATTTCCCACTTGTTGAAAAATAGTCCAATATGTTATAGCATAATTATATGAAAGAATATTTAAGTCATTTATCTGCTGCCACGATATGGGCTATTCCATGCATTGAGAATGTCATGGGTTACAAGATAGAAGAAACCGACTCAATTCATATTACTGTTACGGTTCATGAGGCACGGTTCGTCGATAATGGTAAGAGGGTTCATTCATGTGTGCTTGCTCTTCCGAGTGGAGCGATGGTAAACCGAAACGGCAGAATGGTTTCATCACCTGAACTATTGTTTCTGGAACTTGCCACTGAATTGAGCATCCACCGGCTTATCCTGCTTGGCCTGCAGTTATGTTCGCATCCACCGGGACTCCCTGATGAGGCAATAACTACAAAGCAAAGGCTCAAAGCATTTCTTGCAAAAACTGCAGGGTACCGGGACATAAAAAAGCTATGCGAGCTATAAAGTATGTGGATAATGGTTCCGCATCAATCATGGAATCACTTGTTTATATGATTTTGAGACTGCCTCACGCTTTGGGTGGCTACGGACTTGATGGTGCAGTTTTCAATTGTGAGATAAAATTGAAAAGTGATGCACAGGTACTTCTTAAGCAAGGTTGCTGTATTGTAGATCTATACTATAAAAAAGCGATGCTGGCAGTTGAGTATGATAGCTTTACCCATCATAACACCCCGTCAGAACAGTTTAAAGATGTAATGCGGTCAGATATTCTAAAAAAGCTGGGTGTAGAGGTTATGCATTTGAGCACCATCCAGTTGTACAATAGTAAGGTTTGTAGAGATTTCGCTTATGATCTCGCAAAGCGTCTGGGAAGACGTATACAAATACGTTCAAAGAAGTTCGATGAGATGCATGCTCTCATAAGGGCATTGCTGCCAAGAGGTAATGATAGTGCCCGGTGAAGTACAGTGCCCGGTGAAGTACAGTGCCCGGTGAATTTGAATATGCCCCGATGAAAATAGTATCCATCGATGAAGAAATGCCTCAAAGTGAAAAAATACCTGCCGAAATGCATAATTCCGCCATGGTATATAATGCCTGGTGAAGTATAAGTGTACATTAAAGAAAAAATGCTCTACTATAAATAATACCTGCCGAACTGCATAGTAACCGGATACGGGGTGTTAAATTGATACGCCCTCAGCACTTTGTTTTTAAGCAACCTTATGGTATCCTATAATTTGTAGCCAGTCAGCTATAGAGAGCTTATACCAGGCTTAAGCTATATTGAGATAACTGGCAATCTAAAGGATAATAACAGACATAGCATAAATGAGAGGGTGTATTTTGGCTTGAGGCGGCTTCCATTTGAAGGCAGGCTTTTGGTTTGTGATATGGACGGTACATTGCTCAATAGCAGCAGCAAATTGAGTTCTGGGAATATAAAAGCGCTTGAGAGGTTCGTTGACGGCGGTGGTATGTTCACAGTGGCAACAGGTAGGATGGAGAAGTCAGTACTTCCATATCTGGACATGCTGCCGGTGAATGTTCCGGCAATTGTATATAATGGCGCGGCTATTTATGATTTTAAAACGGATAGGGTAATTTGGCGGAAAGAACTGGACTCGGCTGTTGCAGGACCTGTTAGGAAAGCGATTGATAGGTTCCCGGAAATTAGCGTGCAGGTGTATCACGGGGGCAAGACATATTTCGTAGCTGAAAACAAGTATTCTGAGAATCACAGGATAAGGGAACAATTGGAGCCTGTCAGGACAAGGCTGGATGAAGTGCCGGTGCCATGGCTCAAGATCATAATCGCGTGGGATCCTCCGAAGCTGAAGGAAGTTGAAGAGTTCTTGAAAGGCTACGAGGCGGAACATAGCGGGGCGGAATGCTACCGGGATAGAGGCGGTGAGTTGGGAAGCAGCAAGGCAGGAAGCAGCAAGGCAGGAAGCAGCAAGGCAGGAAGCAGTGAGGCAGGAAGCAGTGAGGCAGGAAGCAGCAAGGCAGGAAGCAGTGAGGCAGGAAGTAGCAAGGCAGGAGGTAGCAAGGCAGGAAGCAGTGAGTCGGAACATAGCGGGACGAGACCTCATGAGGCGGATAGCAGCGATATGCATAGCTGCCGGCCCGGAAATGGTGAGGTAAGACACAACGACATGTATGACGGCAATGTGAATGACAACCGTGTGCCCGGACACAGCGACATGCATTACAGCAACATGCATTACTGCAGCGTGTATGACTGCAACATGAATGACAACCGTGTGCCGTTCAGGCAGGTCTATTCTGAACCGCAGTTCCTTGAGCTGTTGGACCCGGGCGCTACAAAGGGCAGTGCCCTGAAAGTGCTTATCGGCATGCTGGGGCTTGAAAGGTCGCGCGTCATTTCGATGGGAGACAATCTTAACGATATCGAGCTCATAGAGGAGGCGGGGACAGGTATAGCTGTCGGAAATGCCCACAGTGCCGTAAAAGCCGTAGCTGATATTTGCTGTACGGATAACAACAATGATGCGGTGGCTGAAGTGATCGGCTGGCTGGAAAATGGCAGAATTCCACTGTGATATGCAGGAAAAATGAACTTCTTTATTGAATTTCTTAAAATATGATTTTAATGAGGGTGATTTTAACATGGATAGAAAAATGGTCAAATGGATAGCAATAATAACTGTACTGGTATTTATGCTGACATCCTTCAGTTTCATCGGATACCTGCTGTTTAATTGACAGGGATACCTTCTGTTCCGTTAATTGAAGGCTTTTAGAAAGGTTGTGGGCTAATGGGCACAATTAAAAAGGCATTCATCTCACCACACCCGCCTATAATTGTTCCGGAGGTCGGGAAGGGAGAAGAGTCAAAAGCGGGCGCTACAATGAATGCGCTTGTCAAGATGGCTGAGGAGATTGGCAGGATAAAGCCTGCCACTATTATCGTTACTACTCCCCATGGCCCCGTATTCAAAGATTTTATTCATATTAACATAAAACGTACGTTATCAGGAAATCTACGAAAGTTCGGCGCTGCGGGCGTAGAGTTTAGCTTAAGGAACAATCTTGAGTTGGCCACAGAGATTGCAAGGCTGGCTAACAGTCAGGGCATACCCTGCGGTGGTCTGGATGATTCTCTCATATCCAAATACAGGATATCGCCTGAACTGGATCATGGCGTTACAGTGCCGCTATATTATATAAGCAAGAAATTCAACAAATTCAAGCTGGTACATATTTCAGTTGCTGGTTTGCCATTCAAAGAACTGTACAGGTTTGGAAGCTGTATAGCAAAAGCGGTCGAACAGTTGGGAGAGGACGCGGTATTCCTTGCCAGTGGTGACCTGTCCCACAAGCTCTCACCGGACGGACCCTATGGGTTCAACGAATGCGGGCCGGAGTTTGATGGCAGACTGGTGGATTATCTGAAGATCCCGGATCCCGAAGGGCTGCTGGGGTTTGATGAAAACTTTCTGGAGGATGCCGGAGAATGTGGACTACGTTCATTTATTATGATGTTCGGAGCGCTGGACGGTCTGAAGCTGAAATCACAGGTATACTCATATGAGGGCCCGTTTGGCATAGGATATGCTGTAGCGGAATTTGCACCAGTTGGAAAAGAAGATGGTGAAAGCTTGCTGGACAAGCTGGACAGGAGCGATATCGAAAAACTCAGCGAAATACGGAATAATGAAGATCCGTATACTGCGCTTGCAAGAAAAACACTGGAGATGTATGTTACAAGTCGTATTGTGATCGAAGTGCCGGATGTGTTGCCGATAGAGATGGCAAATAAGAGGGCCGGTGTTTTTGTTTCCATAAAGAAGCAGGGAAAGCTGAGAGGCTGCATCGGTACTATCATGCCTGCAAGGGAAAATATCGCCGCAGAAATAATAAACAATGCCATAAGCGCTGGTACAAGTGATCCCAGGTTTGATCCTGTGGAAGAAGATGAACTGGATAGTCTGGTATACTCCGTGGATGTCCTTGGGGATGCCGAACCCATCAGTTCTATGGATGAACTGGATGTGAAAAGGTATGGTGTAATTGTCAGGGCAGGAAGGCGCTCAGGCCTGCTGCTGCCTGACCTGGAGGGTATCGATACACCGCTTGACCAGGTTGCGATCGCTTTACAGAAGGCTGGTATTAAGCAGGACGAAAAGTACTCCATGGAACGTTTTGAAGTGATAAGGCACAGATGAACGTATACCGGATGGCTGATAGAGATCGCAGGAGCTATGATATATCAGCGCAGGGTTAGTGTTGCGGGCATTTGACGTGATTGGGTGCGGGCATTTGACGTGATTGGGTGCGGGCATTTGACGTGATTGGGTGCGGGAGTTTGACGTGATTGGGTGCGGGCATTTGACGTGATGTGTTGCAGGAGTTTGACGTGATTGGGTGCGGGCATTTGACGGGATGTGGCGCGGGGCATATGGCATGATACAGGGTGGTATATGAAGGAAGCGTCGTTTTATCAAAAACTTGACAATAACAAAGTGCGCTGCCTGCTATGTCCTCATGGATGCATATTGCAGCAGGATGGGACAGGTGTTTGCCGCGCAAGAAGAAATATAGGCGGC
This sequence comes from uncultured Oscillospiraceae bacterium, assembly GCA_964490975.1. GTDB lineage: Bacteria > Bacillota > Clostridia > Acetivibrionales > DTU013 > DTU013. Next base: position 23,330 of record CAZBEQ010000029.1, read on the forward strand.
AGTCTGTATTCCCTCAATTACTCCCTTGTCACCTCACTCGCTCTAGACCCTATTGAAAAAAAGCCACTTTACCACTTCCATCCCGGTAGCTTGATACTGTCGGCAGGTACATTTGGCTGCAACTTCAAATGCAGCTGGTGCCAAAACTGGACCATAGCCCATAGGGATACAGGAACAAATGCCCGGTCTATGGAACTGACTCCCGAAGGACTGGCGGAGCTGGCGCAGGATTATGCCGCCCGGGGAAGCATTGGTGTGGCTTATACATATAATGAACCATCAATTTGGTATGAATTTGTTCTTGAAGCGTCAATGCTTGTCAGGGAAAAGGGTCTTGTTAACGTGCTTGTTACCAATGGCTACATCAACAAGGAGCCGCTTGAAGAGCTTCTGCCTTATATCGACGCGATGAATATTGATGTTAAGGCATTTACCTGTGAATTCTACGATAAATACTGCAAGGGCGGACTCGACAGTGTGAAGGCAACTATTGAGAGGGCTGCCTGCAGCTGTCATGTCGAGATAACAACACTGGTCATACCCGGATTAAATGACTCTCCAAAGGAAATAGGAAGTCTTGTGTCATGGCTGGCTTCAATCGACCCTGAAATAGTACTCCACCTATCGAGGTTTTTCCCGAATTACCATATGAACAATATCATGCCCACTCCGCGTAAAACACTTGAAGATGCTCGGGAAAGTGCTCTTGAACACCTTAAGAATGTCTACCTTGGCAACATTTGAGAGGATCACTGTACTATTTGTGAAAATTGCACAAATAATCCAACAATAATTTTATTATAAAGTTAAAAAACCGCTTAACAAATGTATCAAAAAGAAGGTATAATTCTATTATGTAAGCATTTCGCTCAAAACATTTAAGGGTGTGAGTTTTATTGGATCTGTTTGACAGTATAAATCTGCGTGACTTGTTTAATAATTTTGCCGGTTATATGGGCCTGAATGATCCTTTATACATGATCAAGGCCATTATTGACATCGGTATTGTCACATGGGTCATATACAAGCTCATAATTCTTGTGCGGGAAACACGTGCATGGCAGTTGATCAAGGGCATTTTGCTAATACTTGTGGCAACTGAGATGAGCAGCTTTCTGGGATTCAAGACTATTAATTTCATGCTGCAGTCCATGCTGTCGGTATTGGCCATCGGCGCCATCGTACTTTTCCAGCCTGAACTCAGAAGAGCATTGGAGAAGATAGGCAGAAGCCGATTCAAGGATCTTCTCAATTTTGATGATTCGGCAAATTTCAGGGTACAGACTACAGCTGTTATAGAAGAGATCGTCAAGGCATGCCAGGACATGGCCTCGAGGTATGTCGGAGCCCTGATCGTAATAGAACGTGAGGTTAAAATAGGAGAGATAATTAATACAGGGACACAGCTTGATTCAAATGTTTCAAGTGAACTTATGATCAACCTGTTCGTTCCTGATACGCCGTTACATGACGGAGCGCTTGTCATACGTGACAACAAGCTTAAAGCGGCTGCATGTTTTCTTCCTCTGACCGACAACCCGAACCTGAGCAAGGAGCTTGGCACGAGGCACAGAGCGGCGCTGGGCATCACTGAGGTATCAGACAGCATCGCTGTAGTAGTATCCGAGGAGTCTGGAAAGATTTCCTTTGCACTCAACGGAGGACTTACCAGGAATCTCACGCCTGACATGCTAAGGAAAGCATTGAACAAGAATCTGGTCGAGCGGGAGACCAATCCGAAAAAACTTATTCTGTGGAGGGGCAAAACCAAGTGAAAATCGGCGATTGGTTTAAAAAAGACCTAAGAACTAAAATAGTGGCATTGTTGCTTGCACTGCTTTTTTGGCTTTATGTCTCAAATGTGACAAATCCATTTAAATCTGTGACTATATATAATGTGCCTGTAACTGTTGTTAATGAGGACTACCTTGATCAGAACGATTACACTCTGAAAAATACTTTGAGAACTTTTATCGACGTAACTATCAGGGGAAGGCAGGATGTAGTTGATAAGGTAAGATCTACGGATTTTGTAACAACGTTGGATATGTCCCAGATAGAATCAGTAAACGATGAAAAGCTCAAGCTGACGCCGCCTGAATGCATGCTAAAGGAAGTTACAGTAGAGTCGTACAATCCTCCTGAGATCGATATACAGCTGGCCAGAAACAGGACCGGTACCTTTGGAGTAGATCTTGTACCCAGCATAAAGATGAAGAACGGCTATGTTCTGCTCAATACAACGGTATCGCCAGAAAAAATACAGATATTGAATGAAGAGGCGACTATAGACAGTATCGGCTCAATAAAAGCTTTTATTGAGCTGACAGATCTGGACAGGGACACTGTGAAACAGGTACAGTGCAAGGTTTATAACAAGTCAGGAAGGGAAATCGTCAGCCTCAGCAGGGATCTCATGGTAAAGGTATCCGTTGAGATAGCAAAAGAAGTGCCGGTTTCACTTGTTACACGAGGAAGGCTTGCTACCAACTATATTGAGACACAGAGGGTGATCGAACCTCTTAAGGTACTGCTTACAGGCCCTTCAGACATATTGGATAACGTAAAGGACATTAAGACGGGACAGGTTGATATCGATAAGATAAGCGGTAATTTTTCTGCCACGGTTCCTCTTATCGTCCCCGAAGGCTTGAAGATAGTTGACTCACCAAGTGAGATAGATGTACGGATAGATGTTGAAAAGCTTGTCGTGAGGAACTTTCAGTTCTCAAATGACGACATATCCATACTCAATGCCAGGAATGATGGCACACTTATGTATGATATCATTTCGGACGATGCACTTGTGCAGTTCCGTGGCAGGCAGGCAGACCTTGATGAGATACAGACTGATTCATTAAAGCCTGCAGTGGATGTTTCAAATCTTGGTGAAGGTGTACACAGGCTGCAGCTGAATATCAGTATGCCTCAAAAGGGAACGCTGGTACAAAGGGCTTATGTTGATGTTAAAATATTAAGGATACCATTGGAACCACAGGATGAGGTACCAGTTACAAATCCATGATAGTGGCGGTCATAAAGTGCAGCCATCAGGTAATAATATAACGAGGCGAAAGATTTCACCCACTTCTATAGGTGGCGGGTACCGATTTCCCTTTCAGGTGGAGAGTATATCTCCCGCCTCGTTGAAACGCGCAGAGGTAAGAACAATGCGTTATAAAGCACAAGAACTTGATACGAGTACTTAATAAGGACACAAGCAGAATTCAATAAAGGTGATATTTAAATGAAGCTTATCATAAACGAACTCAGACTGCCTCTCGACGCCGGCAGCGAGGAACTTCGGAGGATGGCGGCACGAAAGCTTGGAGTCGGCGCCTCTGATTTTCTCAAATTCAAAATAACAAAAGAAGCTATAGATGCGAGAAGAAAACCCGACGTGAGCCGGGTTTATTCTGTTCTGGCCGAGATCAGCGACACCCGGTCATATAAGAAGGGGAGCAGTGTCAGGGAGGTTGCCGAGGAGCTTGAAGAGCCCATCGTTCCCGGAACTGTGAAGCTTGACGGGCGGCCCGTTGTTGTCGGGAGTGGCCCAGCCGGTATAATTGCGGCGCTCACACTGGCAAAGGCAGGGTACAGGCCGTTGGTGCTGGAACGTGGAGAGTGCGTTGAAAAGCGTGCAGCGGCAGTGGATACATACTGGGAGACCGGGAGACTTGATCCTGAAAGCAATGTCCAGTTCGGAGAGGGAGGAGCAGGCACGTTTTCTGACGGCAAGCTGACCACCCGCATCAACGACAGACGGTGTGAAAAGGTATTGGAGCTGTATCACAGCGCGGGTGCGCCGGAGGAGATACTCTACAGGTCAAAGCCGCATATTGGCTCAGATGTACTGAGGACTGTCGTTTCCAACATGAGGAACAGGCTTGTTGAAATGGGCGGAGAAATACGATTCGGAGCAAAAGTGACCTCTATAGTGCTTCGGGGCGGGCGTGCCGTTGGTGTGACTGTAAATGGTAATGAGGATATTAAGGCGGGAGTGGTTGTACTGGCACTTGGACACAGCGCCAGGGATACATTTGCCGAGTTGTTGGGAAGCGGTGTACGGATGGTGCAAAAACCGTTTTCCATAGGAGTTCGCATAGAGCACCCTCAGGAGATTGTCGACAGGGCGCAATATGGCAGCGCAGATTTCAGCGGGATAATCGGTCCTGCGGATTATCAGCTGTTTTATAAAACCGGCGGAAGGACCGCGTATTCCTTCTGCATGTGTCCCGGTGGAGTAGTGGTTGCGGCGGCTTCGGAGCCGGATATGATAGTTACGAATGGAATGAGTTATTTTGCCAGGGACAGGGAGAATGCAAACAGTGCGTTTGTCGTATCAGTAGGACCGGAGGATTTCGGAGGCAGCGACCCGCTGGCGGGAGTTGCGTTCCAGCGGCAGTGGGAGAATGAAGCATTCAGGGCAGGCGGGAGCTGCGGAGCTGCGCCTGTACAGCTGCTGTGTGATTTTCTTGAGGGTAGGCCGTCAAAGCACCTTGGAACAGTAAAACCAAGCTACACCGGTAAAACCGGACTCAGCGACATAAACCTTTGCCTTCCGTCTTTCGTTACGGCTCCGATGAAGGAGGCTGTTACATATTTTGACCGCAGGCTTAAGGGCTTTGCAATGGCTGACGCTGTCTTGACCGGTGTTGAAACCAGGACATCATCTCCCGTAAGGATGACAAGAGGAGACACATATGAGGCCGATGGCATCGGAGGGCTTTATCCGTGTGGAGAAGGCGCAGGCTATGCAGGCGGCATCATCAGCGCAGCCGTAGACGGCATGCGTGTTGCTGAACAGATCATACAGATGTATTCAGTACCTGTATAAAAACGGCATATTAAAGTTGAAGTAAATACTTGTTATGATAAAAATTAAAAGATATAATTAGCTTTGTTAAAACCATTAAATGGAGAATAATCGATTCATAAAACAGGAGGTCGTATATATGGCAAGACTATTCGGCACAGATGGAGTTAGAGGCGTCGCAAATACGGAACTGACAGCTGAACTGGCATATAGACTCGGGCAGGCAGGAGCATACGTGCTGACGTCCGAGACAAAACATACTGCAAAGATACTGTTAGGAATGGATACAAGGATTTCAGGACATATGCTGGAGGCTGCTCTTGTTGCAGGCATATGCTCAGTCGGAGCAGAGGCTGTTTGCCTGGGAGTGCTGCCGACACCTGCTATCGCTTATCTGACAAGGTTGTACAAGGCTGATGCAGGTGTTGTGATATCAGCTTCACACAATCCTTTCGAATTCAATGGCATTAAATTTTTTGATTCAAAGGGCTATAAGCTGCCTGACGCAACAGAGGATAAAATTGAAGAGTTGATAAAAAACGGCCTGGGAGGCATAGCATTTCCAACAGGTGAGGGTGTAGGAAAGAAAAGTGAGAGCAATAATGCACTCAGGGACTATGTGGATTTCTTAAAGAGCACTAGCAGCTGTGACCTGAAGGGACTGAAGATTGCAATAGACTGTGCCAATGGCGCGTCATACCTTCCGGCTCCAATACTGTTCAAGGAACTTGGCGCTGAGGTTTTCACCATCAATAATGAACCAGACGGCTTGAATATAAATCGTGACTGCGGTTCCACTCATATGTCACAGCTTAAGAAATATGTAGTCGAGACAGGCGCGGATATAGGATTTGCTTTTGACGGCGATGCAGACCGGGTACTTGCTGTAGATGAAAATGGCCAGTTGGTTGACGGCGATCAGACAATGGCAATAATCGGACTTGAACTGAAAAAAGCGGGAAGCCTGCCCAATGATACTGTAGTTGTTACGGTAATGAGCAACCTGGGCTTTGATATAATGGCCCAGAAAAATGGTTTAAAGCTTGCAAAGACTAAAGTAGGCGACAGATATGTGCTTGAAGAGATGCTCGACAAAGGATACGTACTGGGTGGAGAACAATCAGGCCATGTAATATTCCTGAAGCATAATACCACCGGAGACGGCCTTCTGACAGCGCTCCAGCTGCTTTGTGTGCTTAGATCCACAGGAAAGAAGCTTTCTGAGCTGGCAGGCATTATGCAGGTGCTTCCACAGGTATTAAAGAATGCAAAGGTCAAGAATGAAAATAAGTACAGCTATATGGAAGATGAACTGGTTGCAAAGCTTTGCCGTGAGCTGGAGGAAGAATTCCACGGCGAAGGCAGGGTGCTTATCAGACCTTCCGGCACCGAACCGCTGGTGCGCGTAATGATAGAGGGCAAGGATCAGGAGTACATCACAAAACGTGCCGCTGAACTCGCAGCAATCATTGAGGAAAGACTGGGCTGATAGAAACGTTAAAAATTAAAGCCATAAGGGAGGTTAAGTGCCCCCTTTATGGCTTTTTTTTGTGCTCGCATCACGCGCGCGACCTTGATGGTAAAGTCAGACTATGCCCTTGGAACCGTGGTCCCGTTATTCTTTAGTATGTGGCTGGCCGGCACATAGCCTCTGACGGGAGTCAGTGGATATACTATGCTGTTTTTCCCGATCACAGTACCTGGATTCAGCACTGAGTTGCAGCCGACTTCGGAGTTGTCGCCGACCATTGCTCCAAATTTCCTGAGGCCGGTTTCTATCGTTTCAATGCCATCAGTCACCTTTACCTTGGTGCCGTTGGACTTGAGGTTCGAACAGATGACGCCCGCGCCTGTATGGGCCTTGTAGCCGAGGATCGAATCGCCTACATAGTTGAAGTGAGGAACCTGAACCTTGTTGAACAACAACGCGTTTTTCAGTTCGGTAGAGTTACCTATGACACACTCATTGCCTATGATCACGTTGTCTCTGATAAATGCGCACTGCCTTAGTTCGCAGTTATAACCGATTATGGCAGGTCCTTTTATCGTTACAGTTTTTTCAATAGTCGTTCCCTTTCCAACCCAGACAAATTCACTGATCTGCTCAAAATCAGCAGGCAGCGTTTTTGCAAATTCCTTCAGGAAGGGCTTTATTCTTGCTAGCGCTTCCCATGGATATTCCAAGCCGTTGAATATGTCCCTTTCGAAGCATTCGTTAAGGTCAAAAAGATCATTAATTCTCACATCCATACATTTATCCTCTTTTCTCAAAAGTTGAGCCTAACATGAAAAAAATTTGTATAAGGAATAACATCAGAATAATACACCATTTTCATACAAAAGTGTAGTATCAATTTCTGTGAGTTTCTCTATGTGCGCAGCAATTCCTTCAGCATCCTGTCCTTATTGTTGATGAATGCCCGCATGATCTGATAATGTTCTGTTTCCTCGTACCTGACCTTTCTTATTCCGTCCCCTATTTCATAGATATATGAATCGGGATAAGCCATTATGATAGGTGAGTGAGTGGCAATAATAAACTGCGAGCCCGTTTCTATCAGATCGTGCATCCTGGTAATGAAGGACATTTGTCGGGTAGGCGACAGCGCGGCCTCAGGCTCATCCAATATATACAGACCGTTTCCTCTCAGCCTGTTCTGAAAGAGTGCAAAAAATGATTCGCCATGAGACTGCTCATGGAGCGATTTTCCGCCATAGGTATCCTTGAGTGGCGGATCGAAGCTCAGCTCACTGTCAAGCTGATCAATATAGGAGGCCACATTATAGTAGCTCTCGGCGCGCAGGAAGAAACCATCCCTAGGCCTCCTGACGCCTTTTACCAGCTTGATATAGTTGTAGAGGCTCGAATGGGAATCTGCTGTGGAAAACTGATAGTTTTTTGATCCGCCCTCAGGATTAAAGCCGAATGCCGTTGCTATGGACTCAAGTATAGTTGACTTCCCTGTGCCATTTTCACCTATGATATAGGTTGCCTTGGGGTGGAGCTCAAGACTGTCAAGGCTTTTCACGGCAGGCAGACAGAATGGATATTCATCGAAAGATCCGATCAGGTCTCTTTTCATATCTACACTTTTTATAAACTGATTGGTCATAATATTATTCTAGCACAATTTTTGTTGAGATACACCGGCCACATCATGAAACAGTTTGTAAACAAATTTTAATTGACATTAGGAATATGATACGAATATACTAAAGTGTGAGGAATTTGAAAAGGATTATTACCCGGAAAGGAGGGTTGGCGGCAGATTTAGCAAGGGTAACAAAGAAGGCGCCTGGACACGGCTGTAATTTCAGCGTGTTGACGAGGGGGAGGAGGTCACAGCTCAGCGGTCATGTAAAAGCTGTAATACAGCAATGCCGTTAATGCTGTGAGTTATCGAAAAATTCGGCGGAAACCTCCCGGTTGGCCACGATCGCAGAGCTTAACAAAAACTGCAGGCAACTGCAGAACAGAAGGAGCTCAGGTGGCAGTCCTATCATAAATTCAAATTCTCCGTTTAGAAAACTGAATATCCCAGCAAGACAGCTGCATTATAACACTTCGGTTCGAAGAAAATTTTTCGTTTGTAGAAAAATTTTCTTACCCAAGCATAAAATTTCCGAAGGAAATTATTATGCTATAGCAGTGTTTCAACGAGGCGGGAGATATGCTCGCACCGTTTTCTTTCGATTAATCGAAAGAAAATATCTGAAAGCCAAATCGGTACCCGCAACCTGTAGAGGTGGGGGACATCTTTCGCCTCGTTATTATGGTATGGCAGTGATTTAGTGTCGCGTTTCAATTGGAGATGCCGATGCTATCATGCATTTACTTTTCGTGCAAAGTCTATGGTTTGCTTTTTGCGCATTATGTTACCGATAGAGTACAACATGCTTGTTTTGCTTTGTTTTGTTTCGTGAAAGCATGAAATACAATACCGGTATTCTGAGTGTGTATTATGATGCTGTGCTATTTCTGTATCTTAAAGCAGGCTGACGGGATAATTCTGTGCAAGTTATCTGAAAAAAATATGAACTGTAAAGGAGAGTTTTTATGTGTGGAATAGTTGGTTATATAGGGGAAAAGAAAGCTGTGCCTGTTTTGGTGAACGGGCTTAAAAAACTGGAATACAGGGGTTACGATTCGGCAGGCGTCGCATTGCTTGACAGCGGAAAGCTTTCTGTAGTTAAGTGTAAGGGAAGGCTTTCGGCGTTGGAAGAGAAGCTGAACATCATAAACAATGGCCATAACCTTGAAAGCTGCATCGGCATTGGCCACACAAGATGGGCTACGCATGGCGAGCCGAACGATATCAATTCCCATCCCCATCTGAGCAATTCAGGCAAAATCGCTGTAGTGCACAACGGTATTATAGAAAACTATATGAAGCTGAAAAAATTTCTTATCTCGCAGGGTTGCGAATTCCTGTCGGATACAGATACCGAAGTTGTCGCGCATCTGGTAGAGCATTATTATGATCAATGCGATGATCTTGTAACAGCAGTTATGGAAACCGTTGACCAGCTTGAGGGTTCATATGCCTTGGGCGTTATTTGCAACGATTACCCGGATACGTTGGTTGCGGCAAGAAAGGACAGCCCACTGATAATCGGACTTGGCAACGGAGAGAATTATATTGCCTCGGACATACCTGCGATATTGGAGCACACACGTGATATATACATCCTCGAGGACAAGGATGTTGCAGTACTGACCAGAGACAGTGTAATGGTTTACGATAACTATGGCGCGTTGACACAAAAGGACGTATTCCATGTGGACTGGGATGTTGAAGCGGCAGAGAAGTCAGGCTACGAGCATTTCATGATGAAGGAGATGTGCGAGGAGCCCAGAGTTATAAAGGAGACGATAGGTTCCAGGATCAAGGACGAAAAAATCGTTCTGGACAGCATCAGTATCACTCCCGAATATCTAAATAATATTGACAAGATATTTATTGTGGCCTGTGGTACGGCTTACCATGCCGGAATGGTCGGGAAAAGACTTATTGAAAACCTTGCACGCATACCTGTGGAAACCGATGTAGCATCAGAATTCAGGTACAGGGATCCGATCATAAACGATAAGACGCTTGTCATTATCATCAGCCAATCCGGTGAGACAATTGATACTCTGTTTGCATTGAGAGAGGCAAGGAAGAAGGGCGCAAGGGTATTGTCCATCGTCAATGTAATAGGCAGCTCGATTGCAAGAGAATCCGACGATGTGCTATATACATGGGCAGGCCCTGAAATCGCAGTCGCATCTACCAAGGCGTACAATACCCAGCTTGCGGCTTTGACGCTCATAGCGCTGGACTTTGCATATAAGAAAGGGACCATGGATACAGAGAAGCTTGCAGGCATCATTGAGGAGCTGAAGTCCGTATCTGAATCCATAGAGAAAATACTTTACCAAAGGGAAGATATACAGAAATTCGCGGCAAAGCATTATAATGCGAAAAGCATTTTCTTCATAGGAAGAGGGCTGGATTACGCCCTTTCGATGGAAGGTTCGCTGAAGCTGAAGGAAATCTCCTACATCCACTCCGAAGCATACGCCGGCGGTGAAATGAAGCACGGCACGATAGCGCTGATCGAAAGCGGCACGCTGGTGGTCTGCTCGATGACGCAGGAGAGCCTGTTTGAGAAGATGGTCAGCAATATCCGCGAGGTCAAGGCCAGAGGCGCTGTCGTTATGGCAATAACTCAGCAGAAGCACGCCGACGACGCAGCCAAGGTGGCCGATATGGTAGTCACCATCCCCGATATCGACCCGCTGCTCGCACCAATCGCCGCAGTCACGCCGATGCAGCTGTTCGCCTACTACATGGCCGTACTCAAGGGCTGCGACGTTGATAAGCCGAGGAACTTGGCGAAGAGCGTTACCGTGGAGTAAGGGGAGGTTAGAACAAACATATCGAAGAAGGTCGTGGACAGGTAACCGGCAAGGATTATAAGCCGTTGATCACTCTCCACGACTTTCATTCTAATGAATTCTCTTCAAGGTGGCCTAGATGGAAGTCTAATTATAAACTGAGATATTTTATCCTCTTGAGTGGTCTGACATTATTTCTGACATAAGTATGTTGCTGTAAATGAGAAAGTAAAGTCATAGATTTTAGCAAGTAAGTGTCAGAACTTTTGACAAAAAATTTCTCTTGCAATCGTAGTTATCAATGACAAGTTGAAACTTGAATGTATAACTAGATATACATAAAGATTGTATAAATAATATAATTTTACTTTTTATCCATCAATGATATAATATTGTTTATCGTAATAATTTGTCGATAGATAGCTATCATAAGAAATCATATATCAAGTAAAGCAAAAAATCCTTCGTCAATAAAGCAGACTTACTTATAAAAGAGGTGCGAGTGATGAATGAAATCTTTGCAGCACATATTAAAGATGACGGAACTATTCAGTCAGTAAAAGAACATTTGGAAGGCACGGCCCGGCTTGCAAAGGAGTATGGTAATAATTTTGACAGTGGTGATTACGCCTTCATATGTGGCTTTCTCCATGACATAGGAAAATATTCGGAAAAATTCCAAAAGAGAATCTTTGAAGGTGGTAATCGTGTAGATCATTCCACTTCGGGTGCAATTGAGATAAATAGTATATTACAAACGATAGGATTTTTACTGGCTTACTGTATTGCAGGCCATCATGCAGGGTTACCAGATGGCGGCAGTCCGGTTGACACTGCTGATGAACCAACCCTTTATGGTAGATTGAGACGAAAGACAGAGCCTTATTGTAAATTCAAGGAAGAGATTAACCTTGAGACACTTTTGCCTAAACGGGAGCTTCCTATACACCCTTTAGCTAAAACCGGGTTTTCTGTATCATTTTTTATTCGAATGATTTTTTCTTGTCTTGTTGATGGTGATTACCTGGACACAGATAAATTTATGTCTGATACTTTAGAAAGAGATACAGGAGAAACCTTTGATGTTTTATGTACTAAACTTGATGAGTACATAAAAGCATTTGGAGCTCCAATAAAAGAAATCAATAAGAAACGTACAGAAATTTTGAATAACTGCATTGAAAAATCTAAGCTAGAAAGAGGAATTTATACCCTGACTGTTCCCACGGGAGGCGGTAAAACGATTTCTTCTCTTTCATTTGCGCTTAAACATGTAAAAGAGCATAAAATGAACAGGGTTATTTATGTGATTCCATACAATTCCATCATTGAACAAAATGCTGCTGTTTTTAAAGAAATACTGGGAGAAGAGAATGTATTAGAGCACCATTCGAATTTCGCTTATGATAACGATGATATTTTAAATGATGGCACTGGTAAAACTGATGCTTTAACGAAGTACAGATTGGCAGCTGAGAACTGGGATATGCCAATCGTAGTCACAACTACTGTACAGTTTTTTGAGTCACTTTTTTCAAATAAAACATCGAAATGTCGTAAGCTACATAATATAGCAAATAGTATTATAATATTTGATGAAGCTCAGATGCTCCCTACCCAATATCTCCTGCCGTGTGTCCGGGCGATATCAGAGCTTGTATATAATTATAAAAGCACAGTTGTATTATGCAGCGCGACGCAACCTTCGTTAAGTGATTTGTTTTCGAAAGAATTTACAATCAGAGAACTATGTGGAAATACAGAGGAATTGTTTAGGTTCTTCAAAAGAACAAAAATAATTTCAATAGGCGAAGTAGAAGACTCAGTGCTTGCTGAACGTTTGAACCTAGAAGATCAAGTACTTTGTATAGTGAACACCAGAAAGCAGGCTCAAAATATTTTCAAACTGTTAAATGAAGAAAATAGCTTTCATTTATCAACTTTTATGTATCCACTACACAGGAAGAAGATTTTAAAAGAAATTAGAGAGAGGCTAAAAGATGGCATGCAATGCCGTGTTGTATCTACAAGTCTGATTGAGGCGGGCGTTGACGTAGATTTTCCTGTAGTTTATCGCGCCGAGGCAGGCCTTGATTCAGAGATTCAAGCTGCAGGACGTTGCAACCGTGAGGGAAAGAGAGAAGAAAGCCCCGTATATATTTTCAAACCCTCTGAGGAGTACCGAAAGCATATGCCTTCTATGCTTAAACGACCTTTGGAAATCACTCGTTCCATTACAAATCAATATATGGATATATCCTCTCCTGAAGCAATCTCTGCTTATTTTACTCAATTATATAAATTTGAGGGCAATGGTCTTGATATCAAAGGTATAGTAGAGAGCTTTGAAAATGGTTTTGAAAAAAGTTTTAGCTTCCCGTTTGCAGAAATAGCAAGTAAATTTAACTTGATTGAAAATGCTACATATTCAATCATAATACCGAATACTGATGAAGCCCAAAATCTTGTACTAAGGCTTAGAAACGGAGAACGCAGCAGACAACTTTTACGCTGTGTCCAACAATACTCAGTAAATGTATATCAGTGTAATTATGATGCTCTATATGGTACGGGGAGTATTGAGCCACTGGATAAAGAAATTGCGGTATTGATTGATATGGACATGTACGATGAGAGAACCGGGTTGAATGCGAATACTGATAGCGGACAAGCGGTATTTGTATAGCCTTCAAAATTTTAAGTGGCAGAACTAATATCTACCGCTTATAATTTTGAAAATAATCGTCAATCACAATTTTTCAACCCACAGATTATAGCAATTAGAAATAATCTGACTAACTAATTATAACCTAGGAACTTAAAATTGACAATTGCTAATTATTAGAATACTATTGTTATATAATCTTCAATTACAATGAAAGGGAGGAGGCGTGTAAATGGGCTACGGGATCAAAGTGGAGGTCTGGGGTGATTATGCTCTTTTTTCTCGGCCGGAGATGAAGGTTGAGCGGGTAAGTTATGATGTGATAACGCCATCAGCGGCAAGAGGCATAATAGAAGCCATATATTGGAAGCCTGCGATTAAATGGGTCATCGACAGGATTCAGGTATGCAATCCAATTGAATTTACAAATGTGCGTCGGAATGAGGTTAAGTCGAAGCTTCTTGCAAGCAACGCAAACGCGGCTATGAACGGCACGGCGAAAGTGAATGCAATATATACAACCTCAGACATTCAGCAACGTGCTTCACTGCTGTTAAAAAATGTACGATATGTTATTGAAGCACATTTTGATTTAACTGATAAAGCAGGTGTAAGTGACACGGTGGAAAAACACTATAATATTATGCTACGCAGACTAAGAAATGGACAGTGCTTTCATCAACCCTGTTTCGGATGCCGTGAGTTTCCAGCAAGCTTTAGACTATTCGAGGACGACAATGTGGAGAGGTCTTACTGTGAAAGCAAAGATATGGGATATATGCTATATGACACGGATTTTTCAGATCCGGAAGATATTAGGCACATATTTTTCAGGGCAGTAATGAGAGATAGTATTATTGACCTGACAGATTGCGAGGTGGTCAGATGATACTAGGATCGCTGGTGGATTATTATGAAATTCTTGCTGCAGCAGGAGTTATATCCAAACCAGGGTATTGTATAGCAAATGTATCCTATGCATTGGATTTGTCTGAAAGTGGTGAGCTGCTTGGAGTCATTCCTTTGAAGATTCCTTCGATCCGTGGTAAGAAAACATTGGAAGTCCCTCAGCATCTAGAGGTGCCTGAACAGGAGAAAAAGACAGTTGGTGTTAAAGCTAATTTTCTTTGTGAGAACTCAGGGTATATTTTAGGTATTGACAACAAAGGAAAACCTGGACGCTCAAGGCAATGTTTTGAAGAATTTAAAAAATTGCACCATATTATTATGGATAGTGTTGAATACATGCCTGCAAAAGCTGTACTCTCATTTCTTGATAATTGGGAACCGGAACACGCTGCTGATTGTCCCATTATTAAGGATTACTTGAATGAGCTAACCTCAGGAGTTAATATTGTATTCAATATTTCAGGAAAAGGTTTAGTTCATGATGACAACAATATTAAAAAGGCATGGGAGCAATACAGAGAAAGCAAATCCGATTCAACTCAAAGGCAATGTTTAGTCACCGGAGAAATAAGACCCATTGCCCGTTTACATCCAAGCATTAAGGGAGTAAAAGGTGCCCAGTCGATGGGGGCTTCCATTGTGTCCTTTAACGCAAGGGCATATGAGTCCTATGGACATGATGATCAACAAGGCCTCAATGCGCCGGTCAGCGAATATGCCGCTTTTGCATACACAACAGCACTCAATCACCTACTGTCAGACATTGAACATAAGCAATCGTATGGGGACACAACAGTTGTCTATTGGGCAAAAAGTCCTAAGCCAATTTACAGAGACATCTTTGAATTTTCACTCAACCCAATAGAATCAACTGAGGAGGTATTGGTAGACAAAGGTGCTGAAGGCCTTATTGGAACCATCTTCGCAAAACTTGTAGATGGGAAGCCTATCGGGGATTTTAAAGAATATTTTAGTAAGGATACACAGTTTTATATATTGGGACTCGCGCCAAATGCGGCCAGGCTTTCTGTTCGCTTTTTTATGGAAAACTCATTCGGTAATATCTTGGAAAAGGTTGTTCAACATTACAGGGATTTGGAGATTGAGAAGCAGCAGAATGATTTTGAATATTTACCTCTTTGGAAGCTTATGACAGAAACTGTTTCGCCTATGTCAAAGGAAAAATCATCGTCACCTCTTCTATCTGGTTCTGTACTGCGCTCAATTTTTTCTGGTGCACCTTATCCCGAAGCGCTGTATAACAGTGTAATGGTAAGAATCTGTGTGGAGCGAGAGATAAGCCGCGGAAGAGCAGCAATCATCAAGGCATGCTTAATAAGAAAATATAGAAAAAAATATGAGGAGGAGTTAACTGTGTCACTAAATGTGCAGAGTGAAAACAGAGCATATGTTTTAGGCAGGCTTTTTGCCGTACTTGAAAAAGCACAGCAGGATTCTAACCCGGGTATTAATGCTACCATTAAGGATAGGTATTTCACATCGGCTTGTGCGACACCGGCAAGTGTATTTCCAATTTTGCTCAGGCTTTCAAACCATTATACTTCGAAATCAGATTATGGATATATCAGTGAACGAAGAATAAGTGAGCTTATGGAAAAACTGGATGTTGAGAACAAACCGTTTCCGGCACATTTGGCTCTTGAAGACCAGGGAATATTTATTCTCGGCTATTACCATCAACAAAAAGCAAATTATGCGAAGAAAGAGAAGGAGGTAAAGTAAAATGGCAGAGGTAATTAAAAACAGATATGAGTTTGTAGTTCTTTTCGAGGTGGAAAACGGCAACCCCAATGGAGATCCCGATGCGGGGAATATGCCACGGATTGACCCTGAGACAGGTTATGGCATCGTGACTGATGTTTGCCTGAAACGTAAAATCCGCAACTATGTTGGAACCGTTAAGGACGGAGAACCAGGTTATGATATATATATAAAGGATAGTGTTGCACTAAATACAAGTGATAGAAAAGCTTTTGAGTACCTCAAAGTGGATGAAAAAACTGTTAAGGATGAGAAAAAGAAAAATTCAGATATTGATATGCAAATTAAAGATTTCATGTGCAAAAACTTTTTTGATATCCGTACCTTCGGGGCTGTAATGACAACCTTTGTTAAAGCAGCTCTCAACTGTGGTCAGGTAAGAGGGCCTGTACAGCTTGGCTTTGCCCGCAGTATCGATCCGGTTGTTCAGCAGGAGGTGACTATTACACGTGTTGCCATTACAACAGAAGCGGATGCAGAGAAAAAAGGCACCGAAATGGGACGAAAATATATTATACCCTATGCGCTATACCGTGTTGAGGGATTTATTTCAGCAAACCTTGCGCAAAAATCCACCGGTTTTTCCGAAGAGGATTTGGATTTGCTTTGGAATGCGATTATTAATATGTTTGAACATGACCATTCAGCTGCAAGAGGTAAAATGGCAGTCCGTGAACTAATCGTATTTAAACATAATAGTGCACTGGGCAATTCACCATCATATAAGTTGTTTGATATAGTGAAGGTAGAACGTATTAATAAGGATGCCCCTGCACGTAAATATAGCGACTATGCCATTGAGGTTGATGCAGATGCTGTACCAGACGATGTCACATGCATCAAAATGATATAGAAATGGCATATAATGAGGAGGATTTCCTCTCTCTTTCTGGCATTCAGCATTTTGAATTTTGTCGCCGTCAATGGGCGCTAATTCATATTGAACAGCAATGGCAAGAAAACTTGAGAACCGTTGAGGGGGAGATTTTACACGAAAAGGCTCACGATAATTTATTAAAAGAAAAACGTGGTGATTTAATTATATCACGCGGGATGGCTGTTTTCTCCAAATCATTGGGGATTAATGGTGTTTGTGATATTGTAGAGCTTCATAAAGACAAAAATGGTGTATCAATATTCGGTAGGGAAGGGTTATATAAACCTGTCCCTGTCGAATATAAACGTGGGAAGCCAAAAGAAGATGATATTGATATATTACAATTAACAGCGCAGGCAATGTGTTTGGACGAAATGTTAAATTGTGAAATTGATATCGGGTATATGTTCTATGGTGATATCAATCATAGGATAAGGGTTGATATTACTGGTGAATTAAAAAACCGAGTAGCGGAGATATGCAAAGAAATGCATCAGATTTATGAAAGACGCTATACACAAAAGGTTAAAACCAGCAAAAGATGTAATGCATGCTCACTTAAAGATATTTGCTTACCGCAGTTATGTAGAAATGTGTCAGCTAGAAATTATATTGAGAGGAGTCTTAAAGAATGAGAAAACTTTCAAATACTCTTTATGTTACTTCGCCTGACACATACCTTTCTCTTGATGGTGAAAATGTAGTTATATTGAAAGAGAGTGATGAGGTCAGAAGATTACCATTGCATAACCTGGAAAGTATTGTTACATTTGGTTATACAGGGGCTAGCCCGGCCTTAATGGGCGCTTGTGTAAAAAAAGGTATAGCATTGTCATTTATGACTCAAAGCGGAAAGTTTCTTGCGAGAATAGTTGGCGAAAATTATGGCAATGTGACATTGAGAAAATCACAGTATCGTTTTTCTGACAGTGAAGAGAAAAGTGTGTGTATTGCCAGAAATTTTATTATTGGTAAGATTTTCAATGGACGATGGGTTATTGAAAGGGCAACCAGAGACTATGCATTAAGACTGGATATTGATAAGTTAAAAAGAGTTTCCCAATTTATGGCTAAAACCATTGAAAATGTTTCGAAGTGCGAATTTTTTGATCAATTACGCGGGCTTGAAGGAGAAGCAGCCAGTCAATACTTTAGTGTTATAAACGACTTGATTCTACAACAAAAGGAGCAATTTTTCTTCAAGGATAGAAACAAGCGACCTCCTCTTGATAACGTAAATGCAATGTTATCTTTTGTATACACCCTTTTAGCTCATGATGCCGCTGGAGCCCTTGAGGCTGTGGGATTGGATGCATATGTTGGCTTTTTACACAGAGACAGACCTGGAAGAATATCGCTAGCTTTAGATTTGATGGAGGAATTACGGCCGGTATTTGCCGACCGATTTGTATTGTCGCTTATAAATAAGAAACTTGTGAATGAAAGCGGGTTTACTCAAAAAGAAAATGGTGCCGTTATTATGGACGATAATACCCGGAAAATAATCCTAACATCATGGCAGGAAAGAAAACAAAATACTATTACACATCCTTTTCTTGAAGAGAAGATTGAATGGGGACTTGTTCCATATGTACAGGCTATGCTGCTTGCTAAATATATCCGGGGAGATCTAGATGAGTATCCTCCTTTTTTGTGGAAGTAGGTGGAAAATGCTAGTATTGATAACTTATGATGTAAGTACGGAAACTGCGGCTGGAAAAAAGCGTTTAAGGCAAGTGGCTAAACAGTGCGGCAATTACGGTCAGCGTGTACAACACTCGGTATTTGAATGCGTCCTTGATGCCGCGAAATGCCGTGAAGTACAGCACAAGCTGGAGAAGATAATTGACAAGGACAAAGATAGCTTACGATTTTACTATTTAGGAAATAATTACAAAAGCAAAGTAGAACATATTGGTGCAAAAGAAAGTTTTGATATTGAGGGCCCGATTATTGTTTAGGTGCGAACGAGAAGCGTACATATTTTTTCAGTGGCTTTCGCACCGAAAAAGTAAAAGAAACTTATTAAGTTTTTTATGAAAAAGTCTTTATTTAGAGTTATCCCTGACACATCTTGGTGAATAGTAACAAAATAGTTTTCATATGCATAGCTAGTTTTATGCATATTTGCTGTCGCTCCCTTCGCGGGGAGTGTGGATTGAAATTTTTGCTGTACCCCACTCCAAGTTATCCGGTCTAGTCGCTCCCTTCGCGGGGAGTGTGGATTGAAATTTTTGCTGTACCCCACTCCAAGTTATCCGGTCTAGTCGCTCCCTTCGCGGGGAGTGTGGATTGAAATTGAGTAATTTTCGAGGTTAAGGGAGCCGACTGGCGTCGCTCCCTTCGCGGGGAGTGTGGATTGAAATTCTATACAATACTCTCAGTCCGGCATTATCAAAGTCGCTCCCTTCGCGGGGAGTGTGGATTGAAATATCGCAAATGAGACTATATCTATTATCGAAAATGGTCGCTCCCTTCGCGGGGAGTGTGGATTGAAATTCATACATGTTCCGGCAGTCTACAGAGCAAACGAGTCGCTCCCTTCGCGGGGAGTGTGGATTGAAATGAAAGTTACATCCGGATCCTGATAATTCTTTTTTGTCGCTCCCTTCGCGGGGAGTGTGGATTGAAATGCATTGAATACCCCATCATAAGCATTGTAGTGGGTCGCTCCCTTCGCGGGGAGTGTGGATTGAAATTGCAGCTGATAGTATCCTTTCCAGATCTCCAGGGGTCGCTCCCTTCGCGGGGAGTGTGGATTGAAATAACTCAGAGATGGGTATGGTGCAATCACCTTACGGTCGCTCCCTTCGCGGGGAGTGTGGATTGAAATTTAATAATTCGCCCTGTTGCTTTGTCTCGCATTGGTCGCTCCCTTCGCGGGGAGTGTGGATTGAAATCTCTACCCATCATAATAAAAATCGTGGAGAATACAGTCGCTCCCTTCGCGGGGAGTGTGGATTGAAATTTATCATCAGCCAACACCTCAACCCTAAGGTTCAGTCGCTCCCTTCGCGGGGAGTGTGGATTGAAATCTTGGGCTTTCTTGTGTAGATACGAGTTGTATTGGTCGCTCCCTTCGCGGGGAGTGTGGATTGAAATCATCATTCGGAGCTTGCCTCGTTCATCGCCGCCCGTCGCTCCCTTCGCGGGGAGTGTGGATTGAAATAATAGATGTAAACGGAGCAAACATATCGTTGAGTGTCGCTCCCTTCGCGGGGAGTGTGGATTGAAATTTACCGTAAAGCAAGTGGAAAAATGAAATATGGTCGCTCCCTTCGCGGGGAGTGTGGATTGAAATTTGCAAAATGTAAATTGCTGTTATAAAATGTCACGTCGCTCCCTTCGCGGGGAGTGTGGATTGAAATTATTATGATACTGAATCATATGGTTTCTTAGTTGGTCGCTCCCTTCGCGGGGAGTGTGGATTGAAATACTTTAAAGGAGGCGCAGAACATTGGGTAAACGTGTCGCTCCCTTCGCGGGGAGTGTGGATTGAAATTTTACAAAGCTGATTAAATAGCTCTTTTGCTTTGTCGCTCCCTTCGCGGGGAGTGTGGATTGAAATTGAGTATAGCACGGACGAAAAACGTACGTCAAGGTCGCTCCCTTCGCGGGGAGTGTGGATTGAAATTCCAGTCTACAGGAGCAGATGAGGCGGGAGTCAAGTCGCTCCCTTCGCGGGGAGTGTGGATTGAAATATTATATATGCATGATATGATTTCAGCATATTCCGTCGCTCCCTTCGCGGGGAGTGTGGATTGAAATATCTTATTAAAGAATATATCAAAGTTTGATACATGTCGCTCCCTTCGCGGGGAGTGTGGATTGAAATATTACTCGTATACCCTCAGACTATAAGATAACGTGTCGCTCCCTTCGCGGGGAGTGTGGATTGAAATATTATACTTTTGTAACTATCCTACAGCCATTTAGTCGCTCCCTTCGCGGGGAGTGTGGATTGAAATCCAGTTAATCGGCTTTACATGTATTTCATTGTTTGTCGCTCCCTTCGCGGGGAGTGTGGATTGAAATACAGAACGTCCAAAAATGCCTCTAGAATCAATTGGTCGCTCCCTTCGCGGGGAGTGTGGATTGAAATAAACCATATCAAAATAGCACTCTACAGATACTTACGTCGCTCCCTTCGCGGGGAGTGTGGATTGAAATTGCCTTGTAAGAAGGCTTGAATATTACAGATTATTGTTGTAAGACAACTTAGTTTTCAGTGACTTCGACAACATACACTTCAGTTAGGCATATCCAATATATTCGTCAGATAAGACAAAAAGCCTGCAGGACAAGGTAGATTTCAGTCCGACAGGCTAGACTACAGTTGTATATACTCAGATTAGAAAATTCGATGCTGAAACCCCACCAGCATAATATTAACAAGCTCAAGTCGTTTCTTACCGACTCGATTGACGATAGTTGGATTGATGCCATTCACGGCAAAGAGCTTCTTCCCGTGGTTTGTAGCATAATGCATAATCAATTCCTTGAATTGTTTTTCAGACAGCTTTTTAGCGATATACTCATCACACGCCAGAATGATTTGTGCTGCCATAAGCTTAACTGTTGTCGGATTTCTTAATATTTCCACTTAATTCGCCTCGTTTCTGTACTATTAGGTCTAAAACTGTGTGTTATTGGTACCTGTATCCACAAGGGAGGGCTTGTCAAAAATATTAGGAGATTTGTCTGCCACCAGCTTTATGAAATCACCTGTAACAATGGTCT
>CAZBEQ010000030.1:0-23522 GCA_964490975.1 uncultured Oscillospiraceae bacterium
GACTTTCAGTCGCAACAATAATTCCCTGCACTTTGAGTGCAGGGAGTGGTTTAGTCAACATAATCTTAAATTTTGCACCGTTATTGGGTGATAATCAACTAAAGCTCATTATTTTTTTTAAATTATTGCCCTATGCTTGAAAATATGTCCGGCCCTAAGATATAATAGCTGTATGGAAAAATATGTAAGCCACTTTGCGGCTGCTGAAATGTGGAATATTCCCTATATTAATGCCGTATTCGGATCCGAATTCGAAAATCGGGGTTCCTGCGATATCACGGTTTCTGAACAATGCGCGAGATTTCGCACTAACGGAAAAAAAGTTCATTCGTGTGAACTTGTTCTCCCGAATGGTGCAGTAGTTTCCCGAAATGGGAAAATGGTTGCGTCTCCAGAATTATTGTTTCTGGAACTGGCAAGTAAACTAAGTATACACAGGCTTATCCTTTTGGGCCTTCAGTTGTGCTCACATAAACAGGGCATCCCTTCTGAAGCGCTTACAACAAAGCAAAAGCTTGGTACATTTCTTGTAAAAACCCCGGGGCACCTGGGACACCGTAAAGCCGAAAGAGCTGTAAAGTACATTGAAAATGGCTCTGCATCTATTATGGAATCGATTGCTTTTATGATTTTGACATTGCCTCACTCCTTGGGAGGATATGGGCTATCCGGTGCTGTTTTCAATTATGAGATAAAGTTAAAAAGTGAAGCGCGGAGGTGTCTTGGACAAGATCGCTGCTTTATTGATATTTATTACAAGAAGGAGAAATTGGCAGTAGAGTATGATAGCTTCGCGTTTCACAATAGCCCGGCGGAGCAAGGCAAGGATATGGTGCGGTCAGCTGTGCTTGAAAGGAATGGAGTAAATATGATGCATTTAGGTACGATCCAATTGTATAACCGGGAAGCATGCAGGTATTTTGCTTATAATCTGGCCTCCCGTATCGGAAAACGTATCCGTATACGCACAAGGAAGTTCGATGAGGCTCATTCGCTGCTAAGGAATATGTTGCCGGAAAGGAACCCTTTTTCACTGGCCGATAGTTAATGCAAATATAAAATTGAAGATAATGTTCAGGATTTCAGGATTTCAGGATTTCGGGATTTCAGGATTTCGGGACTTCAGGATTTCGGGACTTCGGGACTTCGGGACTTCGGGATTTCAGGATTTCGGGACTTCGGGATTTCAGGATTTCAGGACTTCGGATTATAACAGGTAAAATCACGTTGAAGTTACTATGAGCACTGCTTTTTAACTACCTGCGAACCGTTGAAAATTCAGGTCTATGGATAAATCTCGTATCGTTACTCGAATATTGAAGGAGTGTCACTGCACAAAAAAATGAATTAACCTATAGCCCTCTTTTTTTCAGGCCTTCAACCAGGCCCACATAAAACTCTCTTACGTCAAAGCTACCGATATTCTCGCGGTTAAGGTCAATTATATCAGCGTGAGAAACACCGCGGTTGCCTTTGTTAGCTATCATGGTGAAGTTTTCGCCCCATTGAGCCGATGCAACTGAAACCAAACCATCATTATCACCGTCAAAATGGCGTACTAGTGGATAGGCGACATTCAATGGGAATTTTCCGCTGCGGGCGTGATTCATTTTTGAACCAACGCTCTGATAATATACGCCCGAGACATCGGCAACTTTTTCATTCGAAATTCTACATCGGGATGCTGTCAAGTCAGTAACAGCTGCAATAAAATCCGGATTTGCATCACCAAGCTTCTTCAGCGTGGTATTATATTTATTTGCGATGGAATTGCGCATCTTTTCGGGGACCTTATCTAAAAGATGATCCGCAAAAATACAGCCCCTATGCGGTGTATTGATAGTTGTAAGCGATGCGACATACTGATCCATGCCCAGACAGCTTATTGCATAGCGGCTGTCAAGACCTCCCTTTGAATGGGCGATAATATTTACTTTTTCGCAGCCGGTATCTTTAATAATACTTTTGATACGTTCAGCAAGTTCTTCGCCACTGCTTTTTACGGAAGCTGCGGACTGCTGCTGACCGTAATATATGACGGCACCGTTTTTTATAAGTTCTCCGGGAATACGACCCCAGTAATTGAAAAAGCGGGTGTCCCGGAAAAATACACCGTGCACCATTAAAAGCGGATAGCGCGTCTTGCAAATGTCGTTCTCTTGCCGTGCCGAATTCAATTCTAGTTTTTGAAGCTCAAACTCGGCTTCTTCTGCTGTAATATTCATTATTTTAACCAGCACATAGATGTGGGCAATCGGTATCCAGCCACAGACAATCCCGATTATGCGCCACTTTATCCCAAGCTGGACGGAGGTGCAGTATACCCTTATAATTCCGTTCCAGAACAATATTAGCTCAGCCAGTATTACAGTGACCAGCGAAATAGTAAATATATGTGTTTCCGCCGGTATTGTTTTTATTCCGAAAATGACCATATAGAAGGCACTTAGTGTTGTTGTGATCAGAAAAAGTCTAAGTAGCTCCGCCCCGTCTGAAAGCATTTTCATTCTGAAGGAAGGCTGCTTTTTAAAGGCTGGAGATATATTGATTGTCAGAAAATAAGCAATGGCAAGTGGAATGAGCGCCCACCACCTGGTTGTAAGAAATAAAATGCTAAATAAGTTTATTGTAATAAAAAGCAATGCTGAGGATATTATTCGATTAAATACTTTCACTCACATTTACCCCTCTGGCAAGGATTACATAATTTTGATTTATTTTTATTTTACCATACTCATGCCGACATTAAAACATCAACTAATGATCCACCAGCGCAGTATTTTTTTAATCTGTGATTTTGCTTATTCCTGCTATGTGCCCAGGGCATGCCATTTCTGAGTCCTGCTATGTGCCCAGGGCATGCCATTTCTGAGTCCTGCTATGTGCCCAGGTCATATCATTTCTGAGTCCTGCTATGTGCCCAGGTCATATCATTTCTGAGCCCTGCTATGTGCCCAGGGCATGCCATTTCTGATTCCTGCATGTGCCCAGGGCATGCCATTTCTGATTCCTGCATGTGCCCAGGGCATGCCATTTCCGGCTCCCGCGATTTCATGAACTCTTATCATTCTTCAGCAATTTTTTATAAGTCAAATCAATGCCGATAGCCCCAAGCGGCGCAGTTAAAATAATTGAAAGAACAGCTACACTAAGAATGATGTTTCCACCGGCGACCCCTGCTGCTAAAGGGATTGCGCCAACCGCTGCCTGGACAGTAGCCTTTGGAAGATAGCCGATATTGCAGAATATTACCTCTTTAAAACTCAGGCCAGACTTTATTAGGCTTATAAATACTCCCACTGCACGGAATAAAAGCGCGCCGAAAATAAGCAATACTGCCGCGAGACCTGCGCCGTAGGCATACCGGATGTCTACTGCCGCGCCTACCAGTACGAATAGCACCAATTCTGCCGCGACCCATATCTTTGAGAACTTACCGGAAATTCTTGCGGCCAGGTTTTCATATAACTTGAGGATTGTACCCCCAAGAGCCATAACTGCAAGTAGTCCTGAAAACGGGATCACCGCGGCTATATTTTCCTCAAAGCCAACTAACAGGAAGGATATGCCCAGTATGATCAAAACCTTGATCGTATCGCGCATATGCAGTTTTCTGAATATTTTGACTAAAACATACCCTACACCTACACCTACAGCCAGCCCTGTTAAAATAGATACCGGTATTTTAAGGAGAGTCATGAAACTAAATGCTCCGCCCTTGTAAACTCCGATGAAGGATGTAAATAGCACGATCGCATAAATGTCATCGGCTGATGCCCCTGCCATAATTAGCTGCGGGATGCTTTTGCGACCGCCGTATCCTTTTTCCATTAAAGCTAACATTTTTGGCACGATTACTGCAGGTGAAACCGCAGCCAGCATAGCTCCCATGATTGCGGCTTCTACAACACTTATGCCAAGCAGGGGTGGGGCGAGAATTACGGCACCGGCTATTTCAAAGGTTGCCGGAACAAAGCACATGAGAATTGCCGGCCTTCCGACTTTTTTCAAGTCTTTGATATCAAGTGAAAGTCCTGCCCTTGCTAAAATTATTATTAGAGCTATTTCACGTAAATCAGCGGATATAGCAATAATATTAGGACTGATCAGATTGAGGGCATATGGCCCGAGTATAATTCCGGTAATAAGCATTCCCAATAATCCTGGCAGTCTGAGCTTCTGGAAAATTCCGCTTAACGTGAAGCCACAGATAAGAATTAGCGATAAACTGATCAACATAGGGATTGTCCTTTCATGTTTTATACTTTGTAAAAAAATGCTGTTCATAACCTCTTCAAAAATAAAAAACTGATGATTTCTGCAGGATAATCGCAGAAGTCATCAGCATAAAATGCGCTTTAGGTTTGCACCATGGGAGAACTTCATTCCCATTGGTTATTTTATGATATTCATTTATAGATGTCAATAGTTTTTAGTGTTAAACGCACGGGCAGTAAAACTCGTAAACTCGTGTCACTGAAGGTACGGTAAACTCATTAAAAACATTACCTATAAAAAATATCAAAAGAGGCGTTTTCTGCTCAAATTTTCGAGTAAGGGCCACATTGATAGCCCATACCCTATTTTTTGCTCAATTTTTTGAGTAAGGGCCAGCTTTTTTGATATACTATTGTAGAATTTCTATAAATAGGTAACTTAATACGAGCATAGCGGCTTTATGACAACCACTTATAGGAGTTGAGTGGCCCCTAGTTCAAATTTTAAGCAGTTTTTTACAAACTCCAGAGTAGGAGTCAGTGAAAATATGGGTCTGTGATTTCGTCGCAGTTAAAACTGTTAGATTTTAGTAGAGAATAGTAGTACAATTTAAAAGTAGTTATTGTAACACGATCGGAGTGGTTATAGTGCAGCTGAAAAATAGTGAAGCAGAAATTTATATACCTGACAATATGCCGATTGAAGAAGCGCTGGAAAGAACGACTCATATGGCTATTGCTGCGCATCAGGATGATATCGAGATCCTGGCTTATGATGGAATCGGCAAATGCTTTGGGAAAGAAGACAGCTGGTTTATGGGGGTTGTTGTGACAAACGGTTCCGGCAGTCCGAGGAATGGGCTTTATGCCGATTTCACAGATGAAAGGATGCGGGAGGTAAGGAAGCTCGAACAGAAGAAAGCTGCTGTTATCGGAGAATATTCTGCTATGGCATTGCTCGATTATAACAGCAATGAGGTGAAAGAACCGAAAAATATGAATGTAGCCAACGAAATCGCACAGCTGATAATGGCGGCAAGGCCATCTGTGATCTATACTCATAACCTTGCCGATAAGCACGATACTCATGTGGCAGTCGCACTGAAGGTCATACAAGCACTTCGTAGCTTTCCGGAAGAAGCTCTGCCGATAAAAGTATACGGCTGCGAGGTGTGGAGGAATCTTGACTGGGTGATGGACGAAGAAAAAGTCTCATTCGATGTGTCGGCCCATCCCAATATTGCTTCTGCCTTGGTGGAAGTATTTGATTCACAGATTTGCGGAGGGAAGAGATATGATCTCGCAACTATTGGCAGAAGATTGTGCAATGCTACCTTTGCCACATCGCACGGTACAGACGAAGCCTCTGCCGTGTCCTATGCAATGGATCTAACGCCTTTGATAACTGACAAACGCCTCGATATTGGAAGTTATGTCACGGCATACATAGACAGATTCAAAGAAGATGTTGCTGTGAAGATCGAAAGATTCACCCAAAATCAATCCCTGCCTAAATTATACTTATGAACTGCCGAAGTACTTTAAATAGGGAGATACTTGAAATCACAGAACTTGAGAAGTTCCGCTGGTAACGGATTGCATATAAGGAGATTTCGGCATGGATGAGCAGGATAAAAAAGAGGTCAGGACAAGCACTCTATTCAACAGGCTGTTTAAAGCTGCAGACCTTGAGGATTTTTTTACAGAAAACTCTGATGAAATATGTCAGCCGCCATTCCATGAATATATTTCTGAACTTTGCCGGCTAAAGGATACTGTACCGGAACGCATCATCAAGCAATCAGCCATTGAACGGACATATGGACATCAGCTGTTCAACGGCACGCGCAGACCATCACGGGACAAGGTGATACAGTTGGCATTCGGGTTTTGTCTGGATATCGGCAGTTCACAGGAAATGCTAAAAATTGCCCGCAAGAGTCCCCTATATCCTCGCATTATGCGTGACGCAGCAATTTTGTACTGCCTGAATCATCACATGAGTATTATAGAAACACAAAATCTGCTGCATGATCTTGGACTTTCGCTTCTGGGGGTGAATGAATGAGACAGACTGTCAAGGATGACTTTTTGAAAAGCTTTGACTGTGGATGGTATCCCGAAGCTTTTTTGCAGGCATATGAGACCATGGAATGTCTATCATATAATCAGTCGTGCGAGACGCTGATTGTAAAGGATCGGAGTACAGGTGATAGTTTTATAGCAAAATGTTATACCGATTTATCGATGCTCTCGCATACTACAGAGAGTGAGCTCCTGAAAAAGCTTGATCATTCGGGACTTCCGGCTTTTATTGCAGAATTCAGGAATGATGTGATGCTTTGTGTGGTGCGGGAATATGTAAAGGGCATTCCTTTGAATAAACTGGCGCAAGGAAAACCTCTTGATGAGCAACAGGTCATAACTATCGGTATTCAGCTTTGTGATATACTGACATACCTGCACGGGCGAACACCGCCTGTCATACACAGGGATATAAAGCCACAGAACATCATTATAAAGGATGATGGGCAAATTAAGCTGATCGACTTTGGAATTTCCCGCATGTTTAATGAAAACGCAAATACCGATACTGTTTTCTTTGGAACACAGGAATTTGCGCCGCCTGAGCAATACGGCTTTTCACAGACAGACGGCCGTGCGGATATATTTTCCCTGGGAGTACTGCTCTGCTGGCTGCTCACCGGTGAAACCAGGCTGGAAAATGCATGTGACAAGATAACCAACAGGCGTCTTAAGAGAACTATCAGGAAATGTGTCTCATTTGCGCCGAAGGATCGTTATAAAGATGCTAAAAGTGTAAAACATGCATTGGCCAATGCGGATGGGCATGTTGACAAACGAATAAAAAGAGCCGGGTGCATGGCTGCAGCATTACTGTTATCAGCGATGCTTGGCTTTGCCGCAGGCAGGTTTACTGATATTGGACTTCCCGCCGCAGACGCGTATGAAACCGTAGTTTTCGATGAACCTTTGATCGAACAGGCTGTCCGCCTGCAGCTTGGGAAAAGTGAGACAGATATTATTTCGGCGGAGGAGCTATTATCAGTAACAAAGCTTTATGTATTTGGTAACAGGGCGGCAGCAGACGAAGCATCGTATCTGACCTATGCGGATGAATATGTGCAGGAAAGAGGCTTTGTTACACGCGGAAGTATCAGTTCCCTTTCTGATATAGCCAAACTGAAAAACCTTCGCAAGCTGTCTCTTTCGTATCAGAACATCAGTGACCTGAAACCGCTCAGGGAGCTTGCTTATTTGGAAAATGCAGAGCTTAAGCATAACCCGATACAGGATGTATCGCCGTTGTCGCAGCTCAAGTCATTATCAGTTCTAGTGATTTTTGATACCAATGTATCTGATTTGACAAGTCTAAGAGGTTGCACACGGCTGTCCGTAGTTGATGCAGGAGGTACACAGATAAGGTCTATGACTGCCCTTGAGGGACTTGATTCGCTTAAGACACTTGTGCTGGATAAAACACAGCTCAAAACCCTTGATAATATAGGTACGCACACCTTGCTTGAGCAGCTTTCCATCAAGGAGGCTCCGGTGCTCGAACTTACTCCGCTGCTTGACCTTCCAAGGCTGCAGACTGTCTACATAAGCAATGACATGCTTGATGCTTCGAATTCTGTTTCTGACACGGTAAAGTTTAAAATCATGTGCAATTAATGAATACCCGAATGTATGCATCGTGCACACCTTTATATATTTTTTCCATGTTACAATAAATTTGTCAATGAAAAAATGACAAATTATGAAAAGGAGTGTCGATGATTAATGAGTTGTAAGATGAAGGGCATCGTTTCTGTGATACTAGTGTTCGTAATGAGTATTTCTATGCTTTTGCAGGTGTACGCATCTAATGCTGCTGAAGCTGAGGTAAAGGCCCAGGCCCTTAAACAGCTTGGCCTATTCAAGGGTGTTTCCGATACGGATTTTGATCTTGACAGGGCGCCTTCGCGCACTGAAGCTCTTGTAATGTTGATCCGTCTGCTTGGCAAGGAGTCGGAAGCATTAAACGGAGAGTGGGCACATCCTTTTACAGATGTCGCACCATGGGCTGACAAGTATGTAGGATATGCATATAATAAGGGCCTTGCTAAGGGTATTTCAAATACCGAATTTGGTAAGGATATCGCAAGTTCTGATATGTATCTCACATTTATGCTTCGGGCATTGGGCTTTGATGATAAGGCGGGCGATTTTGCATGGGATGCCCCTGAAGCATTGGCCGGGGCTGCTTTTATACTTCCGGACGCTGTGGACACGGATAACTTTCTTCGGACCGATGCAGTGCTTGTTTCCTGGGCAGCGTTGAATGCAGATATGAAAGGTGGACGCGCTCTTGGGAAAATATTGTTGAAAGATGGAACTATTACAGATGATGCATTTCATTCAGCAATTCAGTTCGTAAATGAGAAGGCATCGGGACCCGCAACGGTGACAGTATCGTCATACAATGAGCTGTCGGCGGCATTGTCGGATAAGAATGTCAAGGCCGTTTCGATTGATTCCATAGGAAAACCTGTTATCGTGACCGGTGAATTGACCGTTCCAAGGGGTGTTATCTTAACAGTAAACAAGGGGAATGATTTTTATATTGAAGGGACACTGACGAATAATGGTACAATAATGGTCATGGGTGCTGATGCAATTGTAAGTGCTGATTTTATCAACTACTCCGTCATGTCGGTCCAGAAGGGCGGAAAGGTCATTAATAACGGAACTTTGAAGCTGATGGAAGCCATACTTGAGGATACTGAGGACAGAGGCCCGATAGGTGGTCAGCTCAGGGTATTTGACGGCACATTCGTCAACCCGGGGGCCGTCCTGCTTGAGGCCGGAAGGGTCAATACCCACGGGGGCATGGCAGTTGTGGAGGGCGGCACTTTCAACAACGATTCCACGTTTGTCGTGGATGGATTCTTCCTTCGTATCGGTGAAGGAGGAGTTTTCAATAACAACAAGGGCGCTGTTATAATAAACGCCACACAGATTGAGACTAAAGGAGACGGCAAATTTAATAATGATGGTATTCTTTCGGGAAATACTGTTGTAAAGTGATTTCTGTAATTTTATTACTTATTAGGTGTTGAGAGCCCTGGGGTCCGCGACAATGTGACCGAGGGCTCTTTCCTTGTCAATGCAATATGCCGGGCTAAATATGCGACTTGTTTCATGACATACATATTGTTGTGAATTATGTCGAGAAAGGAGTATAATTAAATAAAAAATTGTTGAGGAGCATAAACATGCTGCTACCCCAAGTCAAAAGGTTTGACATGCTGAAAAAGCCCATACGCCAGAGGCATTTTCTCAGACCAGTAACATGGCTTATGAGCTACCCCGCAGTACTGGCGCATCGTGTAAAGATCACAAAGATCGGTATGCAGGGAATAAAGCCGCCATATCTATTATTATGCAATCATAATTCCTTTATTGATTTTAAAGTAACTACAGCGGCAATATTTCCTCATCGTGCCAACTATATGGTTGCGATAGATGGTTTTATAGGCAGGGAGTGGCTCTTGAGAAATGTCGGCTGTATTTGTAAACGAAAATTTACGAATGATACGGTAATGGTACGCCATATGAAGAAGGTAGCTGACAATGGCGATGTTATCGTACTATATCCCGAAGCCCGTTATTCGCTTTGTGGTACGAATGCAGTTCTGCCGGATTCCTTGGGTAAATTGGCCAAACTGCTCAAAATTCCCGTAGTATCGCTCATAATGCATGGACACCATGTGAATGCACCCTTCTGGAACCTAAAGGACAGAAAGGTGAAGCATATGGAAGCGGTACTTACTCAGTTGGTTTCAAAGGATGAAATCAACACAATGGATTTTAATGAAATAAATGATAGGATAAATACAGCTTTCAAATATGACGATTTTGCGTGGCAGAAGGAGAAGCAAGTCCGTATCGACTACCCGGAAAGAGCAAAAGGCCTGCACAAGGTGCTTTACCAGTGCCCGCACTGTATGACACAATATAGCATGAGGTCTGGAGGTTCAAAGCTTTGGTGCGAAAATTGCAAAAAGGAATGGGAAATGTCTGAATACGGCCAGCTTTCTGCAGTGGAAGGGAAAACTGAGTATACACATATACCGGACTGGTATGATTGGGAGAGGGAGCAGGTTCGTAAAGAGGTGGAAAGCGGTAGCTACAGGTTCGAATCCGAGGTGGACATCGATTCCCTCCCAAATGCGAAAGGTTTTATAAATCTTGGAAGCGGCAGGCTTACACATGATATGAACGGCTTTCTGTTCGAGGGTGAATATGATGGCAGTCCCTATTCGGTTTCGATCAATTCAAAGTCTCTTTATTCATGCCATATAGAATACAATTATCTTGGAAAGCATGGCGACTGTATCGATCTTAATACACTGACAGATACTTTCTATATATATCCAAAGTGTAAGGATTTTTCAGTTACCAAGATTGCCCTTGCAACTGAGGAGATATATAAAGCATGCCGTACACATCAGGCGGCACAGGTTCTTGCTCGATAGAACACCTGATTTTTCCAATGAATTAATTGGCGGGCTCCTTTGATATGAAAATCAAAGGAGTTTTTTGCTTTTTTGTCGAAGTTAATTTAAAGCGTATACAGGTACAGGAGTGATCAAATGGACAAAGGACAAAAGAAAACGATACGCGAGACAGATCTATACATGCCGGTGCATGATTACCTTGAGGCGCTGGGTTACCAGGTGCAAGGGGAAGTAGACGGCTGCGATTTGGTAGCTGTAATGGGAGACGACCTGATCGTAGTTGAACTGAAAACAGCATTTAATATGAAGCTGTTATGTCAGGCAGTAAAGAGGCAGCGTGTGACTGAATCTGTTTATGTAGGGATACCTTATCCAAAGGGGGGCTCAAGAACGGCTGCCTGGGGTGAGATGTGCATGCTGCTGCGACGCTTGGAAATCGGGCTTATTACAGTAGCTCTCAACAAGAAGGAAGAACAGGTGGAAGTACATTTCCATCCGAATCCCTTTGACCGCCTCAGAAGCATGCGTTCGAATAAAAGGAAAAGGTACAGTATTATCAAGGAAACCGCGGGGAGAAGCGGGCACTATAATACAGGCGGTTCAAACAAGACAAAGCTGATCACGTCTTATAGGGAACAGGCAATTCATATCGTATGCTGCTTGATTAAATACGGTGGCATGTCTCCGGCCCAGCTTCGAAAAATGGGTACCAGCAAAAAAACACAGAATATTCTGAGGGACAACCACTACGGGTGGTTTACCAAGGTGTCGCGCGGCATGTATGAACTTGATAGTTCCGCATGTGAGTTCATGAACGGCTATCCGGAGCTTATGGAGCATTATATGAAAGAGATATTGGACTGGGAAGAATCTCGCCTGGATGCTGAGGAAAGTGTCCGGAGGGATGACGGTGTTGAAAATAAAAAGAGTAGGAAAACGAGGAAGACAAAGGAAGGGGGCAAAGGAAGGAGTGTGGATTGAACCAGAGGGATCGTGCTCGAAGTGAGAAGCAACAAATAATTGGAATATTTTATCGAAATTTGTTTAGATTGAAAAGTACTATGGTAAATACATTAACATGATATATATACAAGGACAAAAAATTGGGAGGTAGTAGTATGAAACTCAAGTGGAAATTAACCTTAGCTATCTGCGGTATGATGTTTTTTATGCTTTCAATTATTTCTTCTGTCACTTATTCAGGGATAAAACAACTACTTAGTAATGGAATGGGCCCCGGTTCAGAAAAGGCAATATTTATGAACATTGTGATCTTGCAGGGCATTATGCTCGTTGTTTGTGGGATTTTAACTGTTATATTAGCGAATTGGTTTGTTGGTTTATTGAAAAGGTTGATGGCAAAGGTTGATATCATTGCTTCCGGTAATTTTACCGAACCGATTACCGAAAAGTTTACAGGGAGAAAGGACGAAGTTGGTGTTATTGCCAGGGCAGTTGAAAACATGAGGGTATCGATCAGAGACATCGTAGTAAGTGTTATGAACGAAACGAGAAACATTGAAGAATCTGTTATAAATTCTACAAGAGAAATTGAAGAGCTCCACGGAGATATTGGCGAAATATCCGCTACAACGGAGCAGCTCGCCGCCGGTATGGAAGAAACGGCTGCCGGAACTCAAGAGATGAATGCTACCTCTCATGACATAGAAAATGCTATAGGCGACGTTGCGGATAAGGCAAGCAGCGGAATGCTGTCAGCACAGGAAATCAAGACACGGGCCGAAAAATTGAAGGCAGGGGCTGTTGAATCTCAGAAAAGTGCTTACGAAGTCTACGATAAGGCGCATGAAAGCCTGCGTCAATCCATTGAAAAGGCAAAAGCAATCGAACAGATCCGCCAGCTTACAGATGCTGTTTTGTCCATATCGTCACAGACGAACCTGCTTGCACTGAATGCAGCAATAGAGGCTGCCCGTGCCGGTGAATCCGGTAAAGGCTTTGCAGTAGTAGCCGAAGAAATCCGAAAGTTGGCTGAGGATTCCAAAAACACTGTCAATGAAATACAAGTTGTCGTAAAAGACGTAATGGGGTCTGTGGAAAGTCTTATCAAGGATTCGAACGGTATCCTGAACTTTGTCGAAGGTCAGGTCATCAAAGACTATAAAGTGATGGTTCAGACCGGAGAGCAATATAGTGCGGATGCTGACCAGATAAGCAACCTGCTGAAAAGCTTTACTGACACTTCGAAACAGCTGCATGAGTCCATTGAGAGCATGCTAAAGGCAATCGATGAGATCACTACAGCTTCGAATGAAGGTGCTGAGGGCTCGACAAACATAGCGGAAAAATCTACTTCTATTGTGCATAAGGCTTCCAAAGTGACGGATCATGCGAAACTAACCAAAGCGAGCGCGCTTGAATTGACTGAGAGAATCAAGAGGTTCAAAATCTAATGACATCCCATCAATGAAATTCCCCGGATCCCGGCCTCACTACCGGAATCCGGGGGATTTTTGCATATTAGCCTGCTGCCAATGGCGCCAGACCTTGGAGTGCAGAGTAAAAAATAATGAGATTATTGCCAATGGGTCCAAATGATGTTAAGTAAAATTATCAATGAAGGTGTTGACAGTATACTAAAACCAGTGTTATTATAATTACGCAGTTGAGAAAACTTCGAAACAGCATATGATGCTGGTGTAGCTCAGCAGGTAGAGCAGCTGACTTGTAATCAGCAGGTCGGGGGTTCGATTCCGTCCACCAGCTCCAAAATAAAAACTCCGCTAAAAGGCGGAGTTTTTATTTTTTAAGTTTTATCCACCCAATACCCAAAAGCGACTTCTGCATTGATGCTCTCGGAGCCCGGTGCATGAAGGAAAACAATGAATGAGCCTTCGGGAGGGATTATGATTTTGCCATAATAATTGCCAACCGTTGTTGAATTTGCTTCTGCTATCCTGCTAAAAATACTTGCGCCGGTAACGGGATTACCGGTTACACCCTGATTGTATAAAATAGAGACTTCGGATTTTGGGAGAGGTGTTTTAGCAGTATTTGCAGGTGAAAGAAATGGGGAAGGCTTTCCTTTCTCAATCAGCTTTGAATTAAGCCAGAGCTCTGCCGTAAATGGCGTTGATGAATAGTTTGAGACAGTAAAGGTATTCACAAACAAATTAACTTTTGATCCTTTTGGATTGTATAAACCTCCCCAGGCATTTTTGTTTCCATTGAGGGGCAAAACAGGTGTATGGCCCATGAAGTACTTACCTTCAAAGGATTTGTTGACACGATACTCCAGTGATACAACTTGATCGGGTTTACCCATGACATCACTTCCTATTGATTGATAATACATATTATGTAAATCAATTATGAATTGTGACCATTGGGGGAATTTGCTGAAGATTTTATTGGTCTGACCCCCATTAAACAAAATATTGATGTTATTACTTATTTGCTGTAATATTTAGAAATGTGATATATAACGAGGCGATAAATATCACCCACTTCTATAAGTGGCGGGTACCGATTTGACTTTCAGATATTTTCTTTCAATTAATCGAAAGAAAACGGTGCGAGTATAGCTCACGCCTCGTTGAAACACTGCTATAGCATAATAATTTCCTTCGGAAATTTTATGCTTGGGTAAGAAAATTTTTCTACTCAACGTAATTTGCAAAGCAAATGATCGTGAAACGAAAAATTTTCTTTGAACCGAAGTGTTATAGCATTGAAATACTTTAATGAAAAATTCGGAGGCTTTATGGTATTCTCCAGCCTTGTTTTTTTACTCAGGTTTTTACCGATAACTATTTTACTTTACTTTTTGATGCCAAATATGAGAGCCAAAAACATGGTACTAATTGTGGCCTCGCTGATATTTTACGCCTGGGGCGAGCCAGTATGGGTGATATTGCTGATATATAGCTCTTTGATCGACTATATATGCGGCGGATTGGCGGGAAAGTACCATAATACTGCTAAGGGCAGGATTTTCCTTATCATTTCGCTTGTTTTGAATTTTAGTCTTCTGGCATTCTTCAAATATGGCAACTTTTTTATAGAAAATATTAATGTTATTCCGGGGATAAGTATCCCAAGTACCGGGATATCACTTCCGATAGGTATTTCTTTTTATACAATGCAGACGGTTTCCTACACGATAGACGCATATAGAGGCAATGCCAAAGTACAGAAATCATTTTTCAACTTCCTGCTTTTCGTTTCAATGTTCCCACAGCTAGTTGCAGGGCCGATAGTTCGATATACCGATATAGAGGATCAACTGGCCGAGAGAAAGACAACATTACAGGGCGTTTATGAAGGTATCCTGCGTTTTGTTATAGGTTTGGGGAAAAAAGCGCTAATCGCAAACTATGCCGGATCTCTTGCAGTGAAATTTCTGGATGGCGATCTCTTGAACCAATCTACGCCTTCTGTATGGTTTGGATTGCTATGCTATACCTTCCAGATATATTTCGACTTCTCAGGATACTCCGACATGGCAATCGGGCTTGGAAAGGTATTTGGTTTCAGCTTCCCGGAAAACTTCAATTACCCATATATTTCGCAAAGTATAACTGATTTCTGGAGACGCTGGCATATGACATTGGGTACGTTTTTCAGGGATTATGTGTATATCCCGCTGGGAGGGAATCGCAGGCTCCAATACCGGAACATACTTATTGTCTGGATGTTGACAGGTCTGTGGCATGGTGCCAGCTGGAACTTTGTTATTTGGGGACTTTATTTTGCAGTAATCCTTGTGATCGAGAAAACCTTTATGCTCAAGGCGCTGAAGAAGGTCCCGAAGCTGGTCAGAATTGCCTACTCGTTCTTTTTGGTTGTTTTCGGGTTTAATTTCTTTTACTTTGACAAATTTGACAGGAATCTGCAGGCGCTCCGAGTCATGTTCGGGACGGCAGGTACAGGCATTTCGCTAACCGAGGTGTTTCAGCTGGCAGTAAATTATCTTCCATTTATCGCAGTATGTCTGGTTTGTGCAACTCCTGTCAAAAAATATGCGCTGGGGTGGCTAGGAAGGTTTAAATTCCCGGAATGGTTCAGAGCGGCAGTAGTGGCAACTGGCATTGCTATTGTCTTTATAGTTTCTGCAGCGAGCATTGTGAGTAACAGTTATAATCCATTTATCTATTTTAGATTTTAATTGACGGGTGGAGCGTATGAAAAAGATTCAATATATTGTGACTATAACATTTTCAGTAATACTAGCTGCTTTATGCTGCTGTTCTTTGTTTGCGGATAGTGATGGCTTTTCATCTTTTGAGAACAGGCAGTTGGCAGCCAGACCGCATTTTTCTGCAGAAGAGTTTTTTATGGGTGATTTCACCGACAGATATGAGACCTACCTGCTTGATAACTTTATGTTCAGAGATTTTTTGATCATGGGATATCAGGCATATTCGAACCTGCTGTTTCTTGATGCTTTTTCAGATGATGAGACTATTGTTGCAAGTGTTGATGTGGATGCTTTTGTGACAGCTGGAGGGCAGGAAGGTTTGGAGGGCGATGCTTTTGCTTCAGGGCCGGTAAGCCCGGGCTCGGAGCCGCAGACGGATGACGGGAGTGTACTGGCTGCAGAAGGCAGCGGGGATAAATCAGCCATACAGTCAGTGGGGCAGTCTGATCTGGATCAAAACGGTCAGAATGGAGGACCACAGGCATCAGACAGCCATACAGCTGCTGGCGAGGGCCAGACGGATGCCGGCGATGACAAGGCAGACACCGGTTCACAGCTACAGGCAGGAAATAACGGTATTAATGACGGCGTGGCAATGCAACCGGAAGGGCGGGGGCCTGCAGGAACAGCACAGGAACAGGGCGGCGAACAGACTTCAACTGAAGGCCAGATGCAAGGAGACGGACAGACTTCAGTATCAGGCCAGGCGCTAGGAGACAGACAGCCTTCAACTGCAGGTCAGACACAAGGCGATGGACAGGCTGCTCAACAACAGAGCGGACAAGTCACTGCAGCCGGGACTACTGTGAAGGAACAGGCCGATACCAAATTGAACAATTCGTTGATAATTTACGGTGACAGGATCATGATGCCTACAGGATCAAGTGCGAACCTTGAGCTGTATGGTGAGATCATGTCGGAATTTGCTCAGAAGATGCCCGAGCTTAATGTTTATTCTATTACCGGGCCGACAAGCGCAGCATTTTACGCTTCAAAGAAATATAGTACCGGGGGATATGACCAGAAGAAGGCCGAGAGCATCATCAAAGGCGGCGCAGACGGAGTAACTATTGTTAAGGCCTATGACAAGCTCATGGAGCACAAGGATGAATATATATATTTTCGTTCTGATGTCCACTGGTCGGCACTGGGTGCATATTACGCGTACGACGCTTTCTGTGAGTCCGCCGGGATACAAGCTGCAGATATTGAGACTGATTTTACAAAGGACAGCTATGAACCATTTTTAGGCGGTCTTTACTCACAAATATATAAAATGCCGCAGGCGGCCAGACTCAAAAACAATCCTGAACAGCTCGATTATTATATACCAAAGCTTGGACACAAGGTGACACTTTACACAATGGGCAACAGAAAAAGCCCGAAGAATGTCGACAGTATAATCAATACAAATTTCAAAAACCTGGGAACTTATAAATATGCCTGTTTTGCCTGGGGAGACCAGCATCTGGAGGAGATCCGAACCGACAATCCCAACGGCCGCAAGGTCCTTGTCCTGAAGGATTCATACGGAAGCGCCCTTATCCCGTTCCTCGTGCATAACTATTCTGTGGTCTATGTTATAGACCCTAAGGGCTTCAATAATGAAGGCTGTCTGGATTTTGATGTAAAAACGCTGATTAAGGAAGAGAAAATAGATGATGTCATATTCTGTTTCTCAATTTACGGAAGCGCCAGGAAGATAATAAGGGACAGCCTGACGAGCCTGTTGCTGAAATAATTTGAGCACTCTCTGCCTGATTTGCCGTGTTGAACTGTAATGGAGTTAAACAATCGTATTCGATTTTGCGATAGGCTACGAATGGCTGGGAATAAAGAAATGGTAGATGGAGAGTGAAAGAAAGGGTATGGATGGCGGAAGTAGACCGCGGAAGTAGACCGCGAAAGTAGACCGCGCTACTCGATATTTCAATTTTAGGACGATATTTCTAGAAATAAGGCTTGTTTTATAGATGGTTTGCTATAAAATGGGTATTTTTACAGTATAATTCTGTTCTAAAGTTGCAATAACGAGTAGTGTGCCACAATAAATTCTCAGTGCTTGCGTAATTCTGTATGTGGAGAAAATGACCGGCAGGGCGCAAAACAACAATATATACAGGGTATAAAATGGCTTGAAAATGTGCAGAAAATAAAGAAAGAAAAAGGATTGGACTACATGAGAGAAAATAAGCCTAAGGTCTGGCTGCTTCTGCAAATGCTTGGCGAGTGATAGATTAAACGCCTCATCTCAGGAGAGTTTCCCTGGAATGAGGCGTTCTAATTAAAAGGCTGATATTGTATTTAATGTCATTCTCGTTTTGTATCGGTCTTTTAGAAATATATAAGTGTTCACGGGAAGTATGATATAATTCTGCTGGGAAAACTATCAGGTAATTTCGTTTGTTAGATAGCAGGTACAGTACAATCGGAGGGACTTCGAATGAAAAATGATACTATTACAAGGCCTATTGATGTATATCTATACGGAATGACCGTCTACTCAACTGTACACGTTCTGGAGGGAACCTACCCCGAGCCGGATTCCTATGGGGAGATTTCGCGTTCATACACCATACCGGGCGGGGAGACAGGCAATTCGGCGATCATATTATCACTAGCTGGCTTGAAGGTTAAGATTGACGGGCCTTATCTTGGAACAAAGACAAAGGAAGGTATTGAAGCATATTGTAAAAAATTCTGTATTGACTGTTCCGGAATGATATATGATCCAACTTTTGACGGTGTGCAGGATCTGGTTCTGGTCGACAAAAGTACACGCACGGTATTCGGCAGATTTGGCAGCTACTTCAGGGAGGGCAGAAGATGGTCTGATTTTGACAGGGCTTCCGTTATTTCATCAAAAATCGTATCTATCGATCCCTTCTTTGGCGATGTATCAAATGAACTGGCATTGTTTTGCTGCCAAAACAGCAAGCCCTATGTCACCATAGACTGTGAGCCGGGGGGAGAATTGCACAGGAATGCAGCTGCTGTGGTCATTTCAGGAGAGTACATCCGCAATAATTATAAGAATATTGAAATCGGGCAGTTATTTAAAATGTATGCAGAAAATGGCAATGGCCTTGTTATATTCACATTTGGCTCTAAAGATATAATGTACGGTAGAAGCGGCAGTGGTATAAAAAGCCTATCACCCTACATGGTTGAGGTTGCCGGCACGCTAGGCGCAGGTGACACATTCAGGGGCGGAGTTGTTTGCGGAGTACTTAAGCAAATGAACGACGATGACATAGTCAAATTCGCCGCCGCGACTGCCGCATGTGTCTGCAGGCGATTTCCAATGGCACTTGATCCGCCTGATCTTAACGAGATCATGACGCTTGCAGGGCTGTGATTATTTAGCTTGCACGTTTGTGACTATGGGGCCGTAGCAGTAATGGCCTCGTCCTTCTGGTATTGCAGTAGATACAGGGAGTAATACATGCCCCTTTTAGCCAGCAGTTCCTGGTGATTGCCGGACTCTCTTACCCTGCCTTTGTGCAGCACTATTATATTGTCCGCATGCTGTATCGTTGACAGCCTATGCGCAATTACTACTGTTGTCCTGTTCTTTGTTAGCTTGCCAAGTGCATCCTGTATCAGCAGCTCAGTTTCTGTGTCGATACTGGAGGTAGCTTCATCAAGCACAAGTATGGCCGGATCGAATGCCAGCGCCCGCGCGAATGCCAGCAGCTGCCTCTGGCCGGCAGAGAATGTGGAGCCGCGTTCCATCACTTCAGTATCATAGCCGTCAGGCAGCTTGCTGATAAAATTATCTGCGTTGACGTAGCAGGCAGCTTCTCTTATTCTTTCATCGCTGATATCTGCTTCATTAAGCCTTATGTTATCCTTCAGTCTGCCGCTGAACAGGAATACGTCCTGTAGCACTACACCTGTTATCCTTCTCAGCTCATCCTTGTGGATACTCTTTATATTGATGCCGTCGATCAGTATCTCACCCTTTTGTATCTCATAAAGTCTGCTCAAAAGGCTGATAATTGAGGTCTTGCCTGCGCCGGTCGCTCCGACGATTGCCACGGTTTCTCCGGCCGGAACTCTAAAGGAGACGTCACGTAGCACCCAGTCTTCGCCACTGTAGGCAAACCAGACATTTTTGAATTCTATTTCCCCGCGGATCCCGTTACTGAGTGAAATGTTACCGGAGTCATCTTCGACCGGCGCGTCCAGTATGAGGAATATTCTCTCCGAAGCAGCCATGGAGGATTGCAGGATGTTATATTTTTCCGCAAGGTCATTTATTGGCTGGAAGAGCATGCCTACATAGTTGACGAAAGCATAGAGGACACCGAACTGCAAAGCCCCCTCCATTACGTTGACACCACCAAACCATATCAGAAGCGACATCGTGAGAGATGCGAGCAGTTCTATAACAGGACGGAAAAGGCCAAAGGTGACGACCTCGTTCATGACGGCCTTTTGATATTCTTTTCCGGTCTCATTGAACCTGTTGTAGTTTTCCTTTTCTCTGCTGAACATTTGTATGATCCGCATGCCTGATATGTTTTCCGATATTGCGGAATTGACTTTTGCCAGCGCTGTCCGAACATTTCTGTATACCTTTCTG
Organism: uncultured Oscillospiraceae bacterium; assembly: GCA_964490975.1. Lineage (GTDB taxonomy): Bacteria > Bacillota > Clostridia > Acetivibrionales > DTU013 > DTU013. Next base: position 20,491 of record CAZBEQ010000030.1, read on the forward strand.
ATCCTGACTCTAAATTGCACTGTGAGCAATATCACAACTGGCATTACAGCCAGCGAGATAAGTGTCAATGTGATGTTCAGCCTGAACATTATAACGATTGTACCTGCCAGTATTGCAAAATCCTTAAGCAGCGTAACAAGAACATTGGTATACATGTCATTCAGTGTTTCGGTATCGTTTGTCACGCGTGTGACAAGTCTGCCGACAGGGTTTTTGTCGAAATAGGAAAGTGGCATTTTCTGCAGGTGGGAGAACAATAGCTGCCTTATATTGTATATTATGGACTGGCCGGCATAGCTGAGAACGTAGATCTGCAGCAGGTTGAACACAAAGGCAGCCACCACGAGCAGCAGGAAGTATAACCCCATTTTGTTCAAAGATGCAGTATCGCCCTTTTTTATAAAATCGTCTATCGTAATACCGATCAGATATGGCCTGGCAAGGTCTGCAGCCGTCGATGCGAATAATAGGAATACTGCGGCCAGGAAGTATTGCCAGTAACGTGTGGCGAATTTTAGCAGTCTTCTCATAAGACGGGAATCGTATGCCTTCGCATCAAGCTCTTCCTCTTCAGAACCCGTATTTTCGATGTTGTTATCATCAGCCATATTATTCAGCCTCCTCTATCTCGTCGGCAAGCAGCTGCCTGGTATATAGATCATGATAATAGCCTTCCGACCTGATGAGTGAAACGTGATCACCTTGTTCTATGATTCTGCCTTCATCAAGCACGATGATCACGTCGGCATCCTTAACTGCAGATATCCTGTGGGAGACGATGATGCTCGTTCTCTGCTTCATAAGTATTTTGAGATCACGCAGTATACTCTCCTCTGTCTTGGCATCTACTGCCGACAGGCAGTCATCAAGTATGAGTATCGAAGGCGACCCCAGCACTGCTCTGGCGATAGCGGTTCTCTGTTTCTGTCCCCCGGAGAGCGTCACTCCTCTTTCACCGACAATAGTGTCGAACCGCTTTGGAAATTCCACAATATTGTCGTGCAAACGTGCGACTTTAGAGGCTTTTTCGATTTCATCCATGTCAAAGCCGCGGTAGAAATCGATGTTATTGCTTATGGTATCCGAAAACAGGAAGGTTTCCTGTGGAACGCAGCCTATACTGCTTCTCAGGGAAGACAGCGGTATATCATTTATATCTCTGCCGTCTATGAAAAGAGTGCCGTCTGGAACCGACAAAAGCCTGGGAACCAGGTTTATCAATGTTGATTTCCCGCTCCCGGTCCTGCCGATGATGGCAAGTGTGCGACCTTTTTTTATGGTAAGGCTGATATTCTCTAAAACAGGGCTGGAGCTGCCGGGATATGTAAAGGTAAGGTCCCTGAACTCAATATCGCCTTCGGACAGGGGCTGCTTGTCAATCAGACTGCCGGCTGAAGTGTAGTTGGCGATGCTCCCGGCTGAGTCTTTGTCTGCATTAACAGCTGAGTCGTCGTCCGTACCAGTGGCTGAGTCTTTGCCTGCATTAACAGCTGAGCCGTCGTCCGTACCAGTGGCTGAGTCTTTGCCTGCATTAATAGCTGAGTCGTCGTCCGTACCAGTGGCTGAGCCTTTGTCTGCATTAACAGCTGAGCCGTCGTCCGTACCAGCGGCTGAGCCTTCATTTGAAGTTACTGCGGTTTCCCTGTCCGCAATCTCCGGTTTTTCGTCCAATAAAACGTTTATGCGCTGCAACGATACCGAGCCACGCTGGAATATGTTAGCTACCCAGCCGAGCGCAGTAATAGGCCATATCAGCATTCCAAGATAGCTATTGAAGGCGACGAAGCTGCCAAGCGAAATGCTGCCTTGGATAACAAGGACACCTCCATACCAGATGGCAATTACGTAAGAAAGAGAGGCAACAAGCATGACAGATGGAAACATCATGCTCATCAGCCGTGTGAATTTCAGATTAATTTTCCGGTTATCGTCATTGGCTTTTCTGAAACGTTCAATTTCCTGCTGCTCCTGAACAAAGGACTTGATGACTCTTATGCCGGAGAAGTTTTCTCTGGCCGTTTCCGTCATATTCGAGAAGGCCTCTTGCTGCTTCTGAACGGTGCTCTGCATTATCTTCATGAAGAAAAATGTCACTATGCTGAGGAAGAGAAGTGGGGCAAAGCTTGCTGCCATTAGTTTGAAGCCACCCGTGCGCCACATCATCACCAGCGATGCAACGGGCAGGAGCAGGCAGTCTACTGCAAAGATAACTCCCTGCCCTGTAGCCATTGTGACATTGTTCATGTCATTTGTGGCATGAGCCATGAGGTCGCCTGTCTTGTGAGTATTGAACCAATTGACTGAAAGCTTTTGCAGATGAGCATATAGCCGGTTTCTGAAGGATAATTCAAATGAACGGGATACGCCGTACAATGTATATCTGAAAAGAAATCTGAATACCGCGATGCCTAACGCAGTTAGTGTAACAGCAATGGCATACCAAGCCAGCCTTTCCCTTGTCATACCCCCGCTTTCAAGAAAGTTGGTGGCATCGCCAAGTATCCAGGGCATTATCAGCTGAAGGACATCTACGCATATCAGAAAAACAATGCCCAGAACATACTTGTACTTATGCTTCAGAAGCAAATCTCTAATGTATTTCATTGTGTCCATAAATAAATCTCCTGAAAGTAATAATACATTTTATTACTAAAGTAAGTTGTTTTATAATTAGCATTTATTGTTAATATTATAACATAAATATCAAGTACTTAAATTTTCCGGCCTAATATACCCAGTTAAAATGTAGAGAATTTTAGTAATTGTATTAGATTTTACAATAGGACACAAAGGTATTGAAAAAAATGGTAGGAGGAGAGTGAAAGATAGGGTATGGATGACGGGAGGTAGACCACGCTACTCGTTATTACAATTTTAGGACGCCATTAGGAGGAAAAAGTCTTGTTTTATAGACTATTGGCTATGAAATAGGCCTTCTAGCAGTATAATTTTGTTCTAAAACTGAAAAAACGGGTAGTGGTGCGCCATAATATTTTTTCAGCGCTTGCCGTAATTATGTATGTGGAGAAGGC